>JAYKIS010000077.1:0-6861 GCA_035286125.1 Candidatus Sericytochromatia bacterium | reverse complement strand
GCTCCTACGTAGAAGCGCGCGGAACAGCCCGCTGCACGCAGGATTGTTCGGGGCACGAGGCGGGCTGGCGATGGGCTGCTCGCCGGCACATCAGCAATCCTGCGCAATGTACCGGCCGCAGCCGGTCATTCATCGAGGGCTGCGTGGCCTATGCGGAGGATGTCGGCCGCTAGTTGCCTGGACGCCGGATTCCGGCGGCGGTTCTCGTCGAGCCGGTTACGGGACAGCCAGTTCCGTATTTGATATGGTTCATGCCATGCGCGCATTCCTATCTTTTGGTGGCCGTGCTTCTCGGCGGACTGCCCTTGCCCTGTGGGCGGCGACCCTGCCCCTGTTGGCCGTGGCCTGCACGCAGCCGCCGGCTTTCACGGTGGGCACGACGGGGCGGGGCAACCCACTCGGTCAGTCTGTATCAGCAGCGCATCGTCACACGCAGCGCGCCCGCCCCACCCCGCCGCCGCGCCGCAGGCTACGCACGCCGACCCCGGCGATCCCGCGGGTTACGCCTTCTCCGGTCGTCACCCCCTCCCCCGCACCGACGCCGACTCCTACACCCGCACCGACGCCCGGCATTTGGACGATTGCTAACATGACCCTGGGGACATCCTCTGTCCAGGAGGAGTTCCTCAAGATTGATGGCCAGAGGCTTGTCCGGGTCACACCTGCCGGACCTGTCACGGTGCTGACCTCACCGCTGCTGAACAGCGACGCTATTGGTGCCATGGATTCCCAAGGCAATCTCTTTACCCACCATCACTTCGACTGCACGGTCAATCGCATCACGCCGGCCGGGGCTGTCACGCGCTTCGCCGGTAATGGCTCGGCCGGGTTCGCCGACGGTCAAGGGAGCGCAGCACGCTTCAACCGGCCGTCAGGCATGACGATAGACGCACAGGACAACCTGTATGTCTCGGACTACTGGAACCATCGAATCCGCAAGATTACTCCCGCTGGTCTTGTGACGACCTTCGCCGGTACCGGACAAGCCGGCAGTGTCGATGGTGCGGCGGGTGTCGCGCGCTTCAGTGAGCCCATTTCCATCTGCCGGGATGCGCAGGGCTACTTCTGGCTTGCCGATCACAACGCTCATCGGATACGCCGCGTCGCACCGGATGGAACTGTGACGACATTGCGAAATGGCGCTGGAACACCTGTCCAGTACACTTATCCTCTTTCGCTCACGTACTCGGATCGGAAAGCCGGCATCGTCGTGACCCCAAAGTTCGCGTCTCGTATCGACTTCATCGATCTGGCGGGCAACTTGCAGAACGTGGTGCAAGGTGGGGGCCTGGTTGACGGGCCGCTGGCAACCGCCCGGGTCGGTTCCTATGCCTATGTGGGGCAGGAACCCGCCGGCACCATCCTGGTCTTCGACAATGGTCGCCTGCGTCGCATGGTCCTGCCCTGAAACCAGACTCCACAGGGCTAGCAAGCAAGGCTCGCAGGACCTCGTCGGCTACCGGGGCTGGTCTTGCCCTCCCTCAGTGCTTCTTGATGTCACCTCGATCCCCGTGGTCCTCTGATCCCGCCTGGCGCCCGTGATGCACCACCCCCGAGGAGCGTGACGTGAACAAGAACACGATCTGCCTGTGGTTCGACCGCGATGCAGAGGAAGCGGCGCACTTCTATGCGCGGACCTTTCCCGACAGCCGTGTCGGCGCGGTGCAACGGGCTCCGTCCGACTTTCCCGGCGGCAAGGAGGGCGACGTCCTGACCGTCGCATTCACGGTCTGCGGCGTGCCGTGCCTGGGGCTCAATGGTGGGGACGCCTTCAGGCAGAGCGAGGCCTTCTCCTTTCAGATTGCCACCGACGACCAGGCGGAGACCGATCGCTACTGGAACGCGATTGTCGGCAACGGCGGCGAGGAAAGCGCCTGCGGTTGGTGCAAGGACAAGTGGGGACTGTCCTGGCAGATCACGCCACGCGTCCTGACCGAGGCTCTGGCCCAGGGCGGCGAGGTCGCGAAGCGTGCGTTCGAGGCGATGATGGCCATGGGCAAGATCGATGTGGCCGCGATCGAAAGGGCTGTGCGCGGCCAGTCCTGACCTATGGGCCCTGCATCCCCGTGCCCGGCGCTTCGTTCTGGTGAGGGGCCCGTGCCCAGACCACCATGCCTTCGTCTCGGATGCGCGCCCCCAGTTCCTCAGGGATGCCTTCCGGCCCCACCAGCAGGTCCACCGGCCAGGGCAACCGCGAGTCTTCAAAGGCATCGGCCAGCCTGCGGTGCACGGGGCCGGCCGGACCTGCCACCTCGACGAGCAGGTCAAGGTCCGAGCCCGGCCGATGATTGCCCCGGGCGCGCGATCCGAAGACCGTTGCGCGCAGGACGGCGGGCTCGGTCTCGAGGATTGTCGCCAGTTCCTCGCGTATCCTGGCCGGCATGCCCTCGGTGACGCCGCCCGCATGGCTGGGAGCCCCCTCGAGCAGGTCCTGCAGCGCCGCCATGCACCGGTCATGGATGGCGGCTCGGACCTCGTCGGCGACGCCGGCCTCGTAGCTGTGGCTGGACAGGTTCCGCAGGCGCAGCATCTCGAGCCAAAGGTCGCCATCGCTGACCAGACCTCTGCGGTACGCCTCGCGAATGACGCTGCGGGGCCCCACGACGCCCTGGTAGCCTTCGGCCTCGAGCAGGTCCTTGAGCAGGTTCCACGCCAGCTCGAAGACGAACTCATAGGCCTGAATCATCCCCTGGACTTCAAGTTCGCTCAGGGGCCGCGCACGGTCGAGCCGCACGGCTTCGCCAAGGCGTGCCATGGCGCGTGTGTAGTTCTGGTGGCGCAGGTGCCAGCGGTCTGGATGGGCCATGGCTCCACCATGCCTGATGCCGGGATGGTCGTGAAGAGGTCATGTCGGAAATGTGCCGCAGGAGGACAGGGCGACCAGCCCGGTGTGGCACTCAGTC
Organism: Candidatus Sericytochromatia bacterium; assembly: GCA_035286125.1. GTDB lineage: Bacteria > Cyanobacteriota > Sericytochromatia > S15B-MN24 > VGJW01 > VGJW01. The sequence goes on along the minus strand of JAYKIS010000077.1, from coordinate 3,958 downwards.
CGTGAACAGCACGGTGTAGTAGCGACGGTTCTCGTTCCGCGCGATGCCCACGCCGGCTTTCAGGTGCCGGGGGTCACGCATCGCCTCGCGGTGCCCGGGCGAGTCCAGCCAGCCCTGAACGGCAAGTTCGGGACCCCTGTCGGGGCCGGCCGTGTTCCACGCGATTATTTCCGAGGCCGTACGGAAGGTCGCGCCCATCCGCCGCATGACCTCGAAGGGCGTCACGCCGTCCGGATCGACGTGCCCGAAGTAGCCGCGGTCAGCCATGTCGCGGCTACGATAGGTCGCAATCTCGTCCAGCAGGGCAAGGGCTGTGAGGGGTGGTGCCCCGTGGGGCTTACGGGCCTCCGCCATCAAACGCATGATCGTCGCTCGGGCTCGTGCGGCCTCGCTTGCGTCCGGCGCGGCCACCACGGGGACGGGCGAGAGCACGGGCGTGGCCGTTCGCCCCCCGTCCTCGCCTGTTCCCCGGCCCGTCGTCTCGGCGGGGCTGTCCACAGCACCCGAACGGTTCCCTTGCGGTGGCATCGTCCCAAGCGCAGGGGCCCCGCCATATGCGGCACACCCGCCAAAGACCAGGCTGCCGACGAACAGGCCCCATCCACGGGGCGGGCAGTGCAACAGACAGGTCATGGGCCCATCCTCTCAAGGCAGGCCTGCCACCTTTTTGCGGGTCGGTCACACTCCCGTGAATGCCGCGCCCGCGCGGGAGGACCCAAAGCGTCTCGCCCCCGACACGATGGCCGGGGGCGACGCGTCAGCTTCAGCCGACCGAAGGAGCCCCGAAGATGGCGTCGTACGTCTCTTGCAGCATCGTCACGGGCTCGGTAGGAATATCCGACCCCCCGACCTCGGGGGCCAGCAGAGGCTCAGCCGGCGGCTGCGGCGCAACGGGCTGCTCGGCCACGGGTGCGGGCGGCGGTTCTTCCACAGGCGGCGCGGGCTGCTCCTGGACGGGCGGCGCGGGCTGCTCCTGGACGGGCGAAGCAGGCTGCTCCTGAACGGGCGAAGCAGGCTGCTCCGGCTCGGCCACCGGTTCTTCGGCCACCGGTTCCTCTTCTTCCGGCTCTTCGGCGACAGGTTCCTCGACGACCGGGTCTTCTTCGGCGACTACCGGCTCGGGCTGCGGTTCAGGAACCTCACCCAGCCATTCGGGCAGGTCCAGCCGGCCATCGCCATTGGCGTCCTTGGCGGCCAGCACGTCGGCCTGGATCTCGTTGCCGGACAGGAAGTTGTCCCCGTTGCCTTCGTAGTCCTTGAACTGCGTTTCCAGACGCGCGCGCTCGCGGGCCTTGACGAACTCTTCCTTCGAGATCTGGCCGTCCTCGTCCTTGTCCAGGTTCTGCGCCCCGAACTTGGCGGCCTCCTTGCCCGTCAGGACGCCATCCTTGTTGCGGTCGAAGGCGTCGAACCTCTGGCCGAAGTCCACGCTCTTCTGGTGGAAGCGCTTGAGCTCGTTCTTCCCGATGCGGCCGTCGCCGTTCTCGTCGGCGGCGGTGATGCTCTTGTGCCGCTCCTTGCCCGTCAGGATGCCATCCTTGTTGCGGTCGAGCTGCTTCATCTGGACGTTTGTCCGTATTCCGGCACGACCCAGCTTGAACTCTTCCTTGGCCACGACGCCATCGCCATTGCGGTCCCAGTCGGCGTGCCGCTTGCGGATCTCCTTGCCCGTCAGTTCGCCGTCGTTGTTCTTGTCGAGGCGACCAAAGGCCTTGTCATCCAGCTTCATCGCGCTGGCATTGCCCTTGACCCCGAAGGCCTTGCGCTCGTCCTGCGACAGCTTGGGCTTGCCCGCACCCTCACCTGCCTTGGCCCCGCCCCCTGCCTTGGCTGCCCCGGCGGCCTTCCCGGGCCCGCCGGCCTGCTTGGCAGCCTGAGCCTGCTTGGGGGCGGGCGCCGGCTTGGCCGCCTTGTTGGCGCCGCCGTTACCACCACCCTTGTTGTTGACCTTGCCTGCCATCTCGAATCGCTCCTGACGCCGCTTGTGCTTGTGGGGACTGCCCGTTATCCGATTTGTAGCCCCCGCGGCGGCCGTCCTCGCTTTACTTCACGAGGATTTGAAGTCTGCCAATATCATCCTCAAGGACCGCACGCCAAACGCCACCCAGAGGGGCGGGAAACCTTCGGTTTTCTTCGGGCTGCCGGCTACCGCTCGTTGAAGCCCTTGCCCGCCATGATGGCCGGCACACAGCCTTCGACGCGCCGGACCCTGCTCTCGGACTGCTTTGCCCCCCCGACGTGCAGGATGTGGCTGCGCCGGCGTCCCGGCGTCAGCGCAGCAAAGGCCGCAGCCAGCTCCGGATCGGCTTCGAGCCGCTCGGCCAGTTCGTCGGGCACGGGCTCATTGGCCGGCGGGACCTCGATCTGGACGCCCTCGCGCTGCAGGCGCACGGCTTCGGCAATGAAGGCCGCCGCCTGTTCCCGCTTGGCCATGACTTCCTCCATCGAGGTGAAGCGCAACAGCCGACCATAGCGCGAGTTGGGGCCCGCCCGGTCGAGCAGGCCGTCCGGATCGGCCAGCCCGGAGCCCTGGTTGAACTGCAAGGCGCATGAGGCCCGCAGCGACACCAGCATGGCGATGTTCTTGCCGTCCAGCGTGTAGCAGGGTGAGCCCCACTTCATCTCCTCCGTCAGTCCCGCCGCCAGCAGCAGCTCCCGCAGGACGCCCAGCTCCCGTGTCCACTGCAGCGCCTTGCAGCGAGGCGTCTTGTAGTGCTCGCAGCGGCCGCAGCCATCCCTCAGGTAGGCGTCGACGCTCTCGCGGTTGATGGCCATGGTCGGGTGTCCTTCCTGGTTCGGGCTGGCTGCCAGCATACCCGAGCCCCCAGCCTGCCGCTGGGTCCACCTGCGCCATGTCGTTGCCCTCGACGTCAAGGATTGCAGCGGGGGCAGTCGCCCGGATCGGCTTTCGTCGAGGCGGTGACCGGAACCTCTTCCTCATGGGTGCACGAGGCACACGACCACGCCGTACCCCTGACAGCCGAGGTCTGGGTCCCGCACCACAAGCATGGCAATCCTGCGATCGAACGCTCCGGCCCATAGCCGGGGAGCTGGCAGCGCGGACATGGCGTCAGCAGTCGCCGGGCCAGGTCCTGTGCGGCCAGGCCGACGACAATCATGCGGCCGGGATGCATGTGCGCGCGCAGATCATGCTCGACCCACACCTTGCCGTCCCCTGCCTCCATGCGGCACTCCGCGAAGGCGGCCTGCAAGGCCGACCAAGATCGCAGCCCCTTGCGGATCCGGGGATCCCCGGATTCTGCGGGTCGCAGCGTCAGGCCATAGTGTGGAAACTCTGCGCGTGTCGCGAACGTCTCAAGTTCATCGAGCGAGTCAACTGTACCGTACAAGTGCAGGCCGGGCGCTCTGGCCCGGCCGATGATGCAGCGATTCGCACCGCGGTCGACGAAGGCCAGCAGCTCCACATTCCAGCAGCCCAGGCCCAAGGGGCCCGGAACGAAGGCCCCCTCGCTCCCGAGACCCAAGCCGGCAGGGCTGCGTTCGGACGCGATGAAGGCCTTGCGGAAGGCGGCTTCGCGCTGGGTGCCCACCCTCGGTATCTCCCGAGTGAAAGTGCCCAGCGCATCGGTGTCGATGTCCCTTGTGACCTCGAGCGTGACCGTCAGAGCGTCCCGCAGCGCGGGGGCAATGGCGTCCTCCTTGCCGTGGAGCGTCACGAGGGTCATCCGTGCCCCGTGGTAGGGCGAGGGGCGTGCGTCCCGCATGCGCGTCGTCCGTCAGGGCCCGCCCTGCACCACCGGCAGCCAGAGCGCCGACGGCTGCCCGGCCGCGTGATGGACTCGCTGGACCGCAATGGCCGTGCGCGTGGCTGTCGCGACCGGGTCCGTCGTGTTGGGGTGGCGGTCGTAGCGCGGGAAGCTGCTGCTGCTGACCTCGAGCCGCAGGCGCTGGCCGGGCTGGAACACGAAGCTGGTCGGCCACATCCGGACCGTGATGC
>JAYKIS010000076.1:0-7428 GCA_035286125.1 Candidatus Sericytochromatia bacterium | reverse complement strand
CGACCGTGTCGACGCCGGCTTCCTCGAGCAGGCGGGCATAGACCGGACCTGTCCGGGTCATGCGCATCAGATCGGCGTGGTTGACCCACGTCAGCAGCAGCTTGGTGCTGATGCCGGTCTTGCGCGCAAGGCGCTCCCGGCCGGTTCGGGTGTGGCCGTTCTCGAGCAGGTGCATCACGTTCTCGACGCCGGCCTGCCGGAGGGCCGCCGCGTAGACGGGGCCGATGCCCAGGATGCTGATGGCGCGGTAGAGGGCGGCCTTGTCCGTCTTGATGTCCGACTCGGTACCCTCGGCCTCGAGCATGTCCACGCCAGGAACGGCCAAGGTCGACATGGCCGTGGTCGCGTTCGCGGCAGGGGCAGATGGCGCCTGTCCGCAAGCCGCAAGGATCAGGCTGGAACCCAGAAGCAAGGAAAGATGACGAACGGTCACGTCGGAATACCCTCTATCGGAACAAGTTGTAGATGTAGATTAAAGGAGATTTAAGAAGACAATAATGTTCTACCATGGTGCTTCGTGGACTGACAAGAGGTGAACCAGATGAATGCGCCAGGACATGCCCGACTGCTTGCCGGAGGGCTGTGTCTCGCCTGCAGCTTGCCTTCGCCCGCTTGGGCCGCAGACCCGGAGGCCCCCCTCGTCCACGGCGCCCAGAGCGTCCTGCAGGTGACGGGCCTCCCTGAACTGGCCGTGGGCGTGTCGTGGGCGCCGATATCCGCGGGCGTGCCCGTCCTGCTGGGTGGCCTCACCGAGCCCCGTGACCCCGGCATTGCGCTCAGGGTCCTGGCGACCGAGGCCGTGGCGGCAGGTCTTGCCGAAGGTCTCAAGGCCCTGATTCTTCGGCCTCGGCCGTTTGTCACGGATCCGACGCTGCGGTTGCCGGCCGGTCCGGCGGACAGCACCTCGATGCCTTCCGGCCACGCCGCCGTAACCTTTGCGGGAGCGTCCGTCCTCGCCACGATGCGACCGGACCTGGCCCCCTGGGCTTGGGGATGGGCCACGGCCGTCTCCCTGAGCCGTGTCGTCCTCGGTGTCCACTATCCTTCCGACGTGCTTGCCGGTGCGCTCCTCGGCATCGGCACGGCGGCGACGGCTGCCTGGTTGGTGCCGCTACCCGCCGTCACCCCTTCTCGCTAGGTGCCCCTTTACGGCGTGGCTTCTTCCCGGATGCCCGTCAGACGGACATTCCAGGGACCGCCGTCCTCCCGCAGGAGCAGCGTCAGGCCACGGGTATCTGCGGCGAGGTCCTTGCCGACGTGCAGGTGGCGGCTCTGCTGTTCCCCGGGGGCAAGCGTCCAGGCCGCCTCCTCGCCACTTGCCCGCGTCACCCACGCTGTCAGGTCCTCGCCTTCCCGGGTAGCCAACTGGATGTCGCCATCCTGACCCAGCAAGGTCAGGGGCCTGTCGGTACCGTTGGCCACCTGAACCGTCACCCGCAGGCCGTCGCCGGTGACCATGCGGGCATTGAACGAGGCGGAAATGCCCTGCTGGACCACGACACGGCTGACATACTCGAGGATCGGGGGCGGTGTCGGTGCCGGCGTAGGAGTCGGTGCCGGGCTGGGCTCGACCGCGAAGACCCCGCCACTGGCTGTCGCAAGGCGCGCCGAGGCTGTCGATCCCGATGCCTCGAGCACGGCGGTCCAAGGTTCGGTCGGTGCGGGAGCCGGGGCGCCGATGGACTGGCGCAGGACCGGCATGGGGGTCGAGGGGCCTACCAGCCACAGTGTCAGGCCGGCACCCAGCAGGAATCCGGCCAATCCGGTGCCGAGGAGCAAGGTCGTCTGGCCGCTGCCGGTCTCGGGATTGGGTTGGTCCGGATCGACGCCCTCGAAGGCTTGCCGCAGCCAACGAACGACGGGACGCTTGGCCGGCTCCGGGTCGAGGGCATCCAGCAGCACGAGATCGATGGCCGACGGCAGGCCACGAACGAGGTCGCTGGGCCGGGCGAGTCCACCCGGTCGAGGCTGACGAGCGCCTTCAGGAAAGGCCTGGTGGCCGGTCAGGACCTCGTAGGCGAGCGCGGCCAACGCATGAACGTCGGCTGCCGGACCCGTGGCAGGCTCCTCAGGCGCCGTCCATCGTCCCGGGACTTCTGCCGGCGTTTCGGGGACCTTGAACCGGCCGAGGCTCAGCTCCTCGAGGGTGTCACCATCCACCTGCCCGTGCCAGCGATGCTCCTGGTGCAGGGCCTCGAGGCGGCGGGCCAGGTCCTGGACCTGGGGCCAGAGGGACGTGGAGAGGGGCTTGCCGGTCATGACCTGCGTCCTTTGGGGCGCCGGGCGCCCGGTGTGTCCTGGGGTGGCGTGCCGAGCACTTCGGCCGCCTGGGCCTGGGCACGACCATGCTCGGCCAGCTGGAGTCGAAGCGACTGGATGCGATCCCGAAGCTCTGCGGCGTGCTCGAACTCGAGCGACTGTGCTGCCGCGCGCATCTCGCCCTCGAGGCGCTTGATGGCGGCGGGAATGTCCTCCGGACGTACGGCCGTGGCCGGGTCGACCTCGGGTGCGGCACCCAGCGCCTCGAGCAAGGCGTTGCGGGACGACTTCACGATCGGTTGCGGCACGATGCCGTGGGCTTCATTGTGGGCTTCCTGAAGCTTGCGACGGCGGCTGGTTTCCTCGATGGCCCGTTCCATCGAGCCTGTGATACGGTCGGCGTACATGAGCACGTGGCCCTCGGGATGCCGGGCGGCGCGCCCCATCGTCTGGATCAGGGAGCGACCATCCCTGAGGTAGCCTTCCTTGTCCGCGTCCAGGATCGCCACGAGCGAGACCTCGGGCAGGTCCAGGCCCTCCCGCAGCAGGTTGACACCCACAAGGATGTCGAACACACCTTGGCGCAGGTCGCGCAGCAGGGCGATGCGCTCGAGCGACTTGACGTCGCTGTGCAGGTAGCGCGCCTTGAGGCCGATCTCGAGCATGTAGTCCGTCAGGTCCTCGGCCATGCGCTTGGTCAGTGTCGTGACGAGGACCCGGTGGCCCCGACCGGTGCGTTCGCGGATGACGCCGACCAGATGGTCGACCTGGCCCGTGACCGGCCGAACCTCGATTGTGGGGTCGAGCAGGCCCGTAGGACGGATGATCTGCTCGACCACGTTGGCGCCCGCTTCCTTCATCTCGCGGTCGCCCGGCGTCGCCGACACGTACATGACCTGGCCTACACGTTGCCAGAACTCCGCCGCCTGCAAGGGGCGGTTGTCCAGCGCACTGGGCAACCGGAAGCCATGGTCGACGAGCACGGTCTTGCGCGACCTGTCTCCGGCGTACATCGCCTGCACCTGCGGCAAGGTGACATGGCTCTCGTCGATGAACAGCAGGAAGTCCTTCGGGAAGTAGCTCAGCAGCGTGGCGGGCGGCTCGCCCTCGCGTCTGCCCCCGAGGTGACGTGAGTAGTTCTCGACGCCGTTGCACTGGCCGATCTGGCGCAGCATTTCCAGGTCGTAGCGCGTCCGCTGCTCGATACGCTGCGCTTCGAGCAGCTTCTGATGGCGCATGAACCAGCCCAGACGATCGTCCAGCTCGGTCTCGATATCCCGCAGGGCACGCCCCAGGTCCTCCTCGGGCGTCACGAAGTGCTTCGCCGGGAAGATGGTCACCTGGTCGATGTCGCGCAGGATCTCGCCCGTGACGGGATCGATCACCCGGATGCGATCGACCTCGTCCCCGAAAAGCTCGATGCGGACGACCGATTCCTCGTAGCTGGGCACCAGCTCGACCGAATCTCCGCGGACCCTGAATCGGCCCCGTCCCAGGTCGATGTCGTTGCGCTCGTAGTAGACCGAGACCAGCGCCCGGAGCAGGGCTTGCCGGCTGATGGTCTCGCCGACGTGAACACGTCGCGCCCCTCGTGCGTATTCCTCCGGAGGGCCCAGGCCGTAGATGCAGGAGATCGAGGCCACCACCACGGTGTCCCGGCGCTCGAGCAGGCTGCGCGTGGCCGAGTGCCGCAGGCGGTCGATGTCGTCGTTGATGGCCGACGTCTTCTCGATGTAGGTGTCCGTCGAAGGGATATAGGCTTCGGGCTGGTAGTAGTCGTAGTAGCTGACAAAGTACTCGATGGCGTTGTCGGGAAAGAACTCGCGCAGTTCGTTGCAGAGCTGCGCCGCGAGTGTCTTGTTGTGGGCCAGGATCAGCGTGGGACGCTGCAGTCGCTCGATCGCCGCCGCCATGGTGTAGGTCTTGCCGGTGCCCGTGGCACCAAGCAGGACGACCCGTTCCGTGGCGGGATCACCAAAGGCCCTCGCGATGGCCTCGATGGCCTTGCCTTGGTCCCCTGCCGGCCCATAGGGGGCCTTGAGCGTGAAAGCTGGCACCCGGAAGCATCAGCCCCCGGTCGTCGGAGGAGTGGGGGGCACGTCGCCGCGTTCCTCGGGTGCAGCCTGGGTGCCGCCCAAGGCTTCGGCGTGGCCGTCCTTGAATTCGCGCCCGGAGCGGCGGATGGCCCGGGCGAGCTCGGGGATTTTCTGGGAACCGAACAGCAGGACCCCCAGGCCCACGATCACGGCGGCATCGGCAAAGGACAACATGGACGAATTGTAGCTCCGGCCCCGGTTCGGGACAAAGGCCGGGGGGGCCGGCCTGGTGGCCGACCCCCCCGGGTTCATGCGGACGTCAGGTAGATGCAGGTCCCGAGGGCCTACATCATGCCCATCCCGTCCATGTGGTTGTGACCACCGTTGCTGGCGCCGGTCTTCTTCTCGGGCTTGTCGACGACGAGGGCCTCGGTCGTCAGCAGCATCGAGGCGATGGACGCGGCGTTCTGCAGCGCGCTGCGGGTGACCTTCGCGGGGTCGACGATGCCGCTGGCGATCATGTCGACCATCTCGTTGGTCACGGCATTGAAGCCGTAGCCGGCCTCGGCCTTCTTGACGTTCTCGACGACGACAGCGCCTTCGAGACCGGCGTTGTCGGCGATCTGGCGGACCGGAGCCTCGAGGGCCCGGGCCACGATCTCGACACCCGTCCGCTCGTCACCCTTGAGCTCGCCCATCAGCTTGTGCAGGGCGGGCAGGGTACGGAGCAGGGCGGTACCGCCACCGGGGACGATGCCTTCCTCGACCGCAGCCTTGGTGGCAGCCAGCGCATCCTCGATGCGGAGCTTGGCGTCCTTGAGCTCGGTCTCGGTTGCCGCACCCACCTGGATCACGGCCACACCGCCGGACAGCTTGGCCAGGCGCTCCTGGAGCTTCTCGCGGTCGAACTCGGACTCGGTCTCCTCGATCTGACGCTTGATCTCCTTGATGCGGGCCTGCACCTTGACGTTGATTTCCTCGTTGCTGAACGAAACCAGCGTGGTCTTGTCGCGGGCGACGCGGACCTGGCGCGCCTTGCCGAGGTCGTCGATCTGGACGTTCTCGAGCTTGTGGCCGGTCTCCTCGGACACCACGGTGGCGCCGGTGAGGATGGCCATGTCCTGCAGCATCGCCTTGCGACGATCGCCGAAGCCGGGGGCCTTGATGGCGACGGCATTCAGGATGCCGCGGATCTTGTTGACGACGAGCGTGGCCAGGGCCTCACCCTCGATATCCTCGGCGATGATGACGAGCGGACGACCCTGACGGGCGACCTTCTCGAGCATCGGAATCAGGTCGGCGACGACCGTGACCTTCTTGTCGGTGATCAGCACGAAGGGCTCGTCGAGGACGGCCTCCATGCGCTCGGCATCGGTGACCATGTACGGGCTGAGGTAGCCCTTGTCGAACTGCATGCCCTCGACAACCTCAAGGGTGGTGCCGGTGGACTTGGACTCCTCGACGGTGATGACGCCGTCCTTGGTGACCTTCTCCATGGCATCGGCAATCAAGTTGCCGATTTCGGCATCGCGGGCGGCGATGGTCGCGACCTGGGCAATGGCGCTCTTGTTGTCGACGGGGCGGGCCATCTCCTTGATGGCGCCGACGCCGGCAGCAACAGCCTTCTTGATGCCGGTCTGGATGCCCATCGGGTTGGCACCGGCGGCCACGTTCTTGAGACCTTCACGGATCATGGCCTGCGCCAGGACCGTGCTGGTCGTGGTGCCGTCACCGGCCACGTCATTGGTCTTGGTGGCCACTTCCTTGACCAGCTGGGCGCCGGTGTTCTCGACGGGATCCTCGAGCTCGATCTCCTTGGCGATGGTGACGCCGTCGTTGATGATCTGGGGAGCGCCGAACTTCTTCTCGAGGACGACGTTACGGCCCTTGGGACCGAGCGTCACCTTGACCGCATCGGCCACGGCGTTGACACCCTTCTCGAGGGCGCGGCGGGCTTGCTCATCGAACAGAATCTGCTTGGGCATGGATTAACTCGCTTCGTAATGCGCTGTAGGGTAGGGAAACCGGATTACTCGATGATGCCGAGAATGTCCTTCTCGGCCAGCAGCAGGTATTCGGCGCCGTCGAGCTTGACCTCGGTGCCGGAATACTTGGCGAAGATCACGCGCTCGCCCGTCTTGACGTCCATCGGCAGGCGATCGCCGTCATCGTCCATCTTGCCGGGGCCGACAGCGATGACTTCGCCCATCTGGGGCTTCTCCTGCGCGGTGTCCGGCAGATAGATGCCGCCCGAGGTCTGCTCCTGCTTGAGAACCTTGACGACGACCCGATCCCCGAGGGGCCGGATCTTGCTCATGGTGGCCGTTGTCATGGGTGGTTAAAACCTCCGTAGAAACTGATCTCTGGTTAGCACTCATTCGAGGCGAGTGCTAACAGGTGTTATCGTACCCCACCCTTTCCCGGTCGCGCAAGGCGACTGGGAAAGGCTTGCGTCGCGTGCCGGCCTAGACGCGGCGGATCAGGCCGACGACCTTGCCCTGGATGGTCACATCGGGCACCAGAATCGGCTCCATGGCCGCGTTGGCAGGTTGGAGGCGATAGCCTTGCGGGTGCCGATACAGGCGCTTCAGGGTCGCTTCCCCGTCCTCGAGGAGCGCCACGACGATCTCGCCGTCGCGTGCCGTCTGTTGCTTGCGGATGACGACCCAGTCCCCCGGCGTGATGTGGTCCTCGATCATGGATTCACCCTTGACCTCGAGGAGATACACCTGATCCTGCGGCCAGAGGTCGGCCAGGTCGACCTGGTCCTGTCCTTCGATGGCTTCGATGGGTCGACCCGCCGCGATTCTTCCGGCCATCGGCAGGACGCTCGCCGGTCGTTCGACGGCATCGTCCCCCATGATGCGGATGGCGCGGTTGCGACCCTTTTCCCATTCGATCAGCCCGCGAGCCGCGAGGCTGGTGAGGTGGTAATGGATGGTCGAGGTCGACCGCAGGCCCGTCGCGAGGCCGATTTCCCGAATCGAGGGCACGTAGCCCTTCTCCGCGCGCCACTGACGGAGGACCTCGAGGATTTCGGCCTGGCGTGCCGGAAGATCAAGTTCGCTCGGGTGGGTCATGGCGGGTGTCTCCTGCGGGACGGAACAATGGTTCGATTCTCGTGCGGAGGTGG
>JAYKIS010000075.1:0-83092 GCA_035286125.1 Candidatus Sericytochromatia bacterium | reverse complement strand
CTGGGCCTGGGCCTGGACCTGCGCTACTTGCGTCTGGACTTAGCCACGGGGACGGTGGGGGGCCTTTTCGGCGGCGCCAAGGGCTCCTACCTTTGGCTCAGCACCTCGCTGGTCCTGTAGGCGTCGGCGTCCGGCATTGCCGGACATGCCACCGGCCTCGACCAGCAGGTGCAGGCCGCGTGCCAGACCCTCGGCCATCTGGACCTGATGCTCCTCGTCGAGCAACCGGCTTGCCTCGTCCGGGTGCGAAAGGAACCCAATCTCGACCAGCACACCCGGCATCCCGGGGGTCTTGAGAACCATCAGGCGCCCCTGTCGGACGCCACGGTCCGGCCGGCCCGTCGCCTTGACCAAAGCCTCATGGACCTTGCGCGCCAGACCTGACCCGGTCTCATGCCGGAACCACGTCTCGATGCCCCGGGCTTCGCGCAGGGGACTGGAATTGCAATGGATACTGACCAGAGCCACCGCGCCCAGAGCCTCCGCCAAGGCCGCGCGATCGCCGAGCCGGACGGCCGTGTCGACCGTTCGCGTGGGCACCACGTGGAAACCTGCGTGCTCGAGCAACGGGCGCAACCGTCGCGCCACATCGAGCGTCACCTGACTCTCCGTCACACCCAGGGGACCGCGTGCCCCGGGGTCGGCACCGCCATGGCCCGGGTCCAGCACGATGACAGGTCGCTCGGCCAAGGGAGGCTTCCGCCGATGAAAGCGCAGTTGGAGGCCGCGCCCCTCGTTGATGCGGGTTTCCTCGACATCGTACTGCCCCGGGTCCAGTTCGAGCGTCAGCGCCCAGGAACGGGCCTCCCGCCCCAGGGCCAAGCGCCTTGTCGCACCCCGGGGACGTGGCGGCGCAGCCGGAACCTCGGCACGGGGGAAACGCAGGATCCAACGCGCATCCTTGGGTTGGGCCTCCATCCAGACGGTCAGCGACCGGGCTGCCACAACCTCGAAAACCGTATCCAACCGCTGCCGACGCAGGGAAAATCGCTCGATGCGCTGGGGCTCGCGCGGCCAAGGAGCCTGCGCCATCACGTCGGGCTCGCCCTCTTCGTCCGTACCGTGCCGGACGACCTCCCATGCCGACCTTGCCGGCGGCGAGGCGGCCGCAGGGCCGGATGGCTTCCGGGAACCCGTGCCTTGGGCAAGTGCGGGCACGGACCCGGGTGATGGCGGGCCGAGGAACATCTCCGGCAGGAAGGGACCCAGCACGACCTCGCCAGCCACGGCGGCAGGGCGACGGCCCATCGGCAGGAGGGGCGGCAGGTGCAGGGACGGGATCTCGGCCGCGACGGCGGCCGTCGCGGCTGGGAGCATCGAGGGTCCCGGCAACGGCGTCGCCACGAGGGCGGGCGTTCGGGAGGGCGCAGGTGTCCGAACAGGTCGGGGCAAAGGGACCGAAGGACGAGGCACGGGCTGCCACAGGGGCAACAAGGGCCCCCACGTCGGAGACGGCCCTTCCGGACGGATCACGACCCGAACCGGCGCCGCAGGGGGGGGCGGCACGGGTGCCACCTTTGCGGCCAGGCCCCGGAAGACCAGGACATCGCCCTGGTCCTCGACGGTCGCCCCGCCGACAACCAGCCTGGGCCGGACCAGCCGCCAGCGACGCAAGGCCGGGTCCCATCCGCTGCGCAGGAGCAGCCGTCCCTGTTCGTCGCTCCACGAGCGCGTCGCACAGAAGGCCGCCGGGGGTTGGACACCGACCAGATCGAGGACCTCGCGGTCAGGAGCCGCAAGACGAAAACGATTCCGGGTCGCGGTCGCCAATCCCGACAGCCGCAATTCGCCTCCACGCTCCTCCACCAGTGCCACGGCAGGCAGCTGCGCGGGCCAGGACGGCGTGGCCGCGCGCGCCACGGGCAGGAACGCGGCCCAGAGGAGGGCCACGACCACGGGCAAGTGCCGCCTTGGGGCGACACCTCGACGTTGCAGCACCCCAGGACGATGCCGCAGGGAACACCTGCCTGTCTGTGGCAGGCGCCACCCCGTTAGCCTGCCTCCGGCGCGGGTAGGTGCATGCAAAGAGGACGCCGCCCGATGCTCAACCACGCCCGCCTGCAGACGCTGCCTGCATTCATGGGCCTGTCGGCTGCCGAGTTGGATGCGCTCTTCGCCATCGCGGAGCGTGTGACGGCCAAGGCAGGCCAGGAGCTGATCCGGGCCGGAGACGAGGCCGACTCCTTCTTCATGCTCGTGGAAGGCCGTCTCGAAGTCCGGGTCCAGAACATGGCCGTCGCCACCATCGCACCGGGCCAACTGGTGGGCGAGATGCCGCTCATCCAGCACGACGATGTCCGCAGGGCGGATGTCGTGGCCGTCTCCGACGCCAAGCTCTACCGCTTCACCTACGCCCGGTACCGGCTGCTGAACGACGAGAATCCCAAGTTGGGTCGGACACTGCGCGGCAACCTGGGGCGTGTGGTCGCCACCCGGGAATGGGCGACCACACCGAAAAAGGAAGCCGAACAGCCGGCCCAGGTCGCCCCTGCCGCGAAGCCCGGGAAGTTCGTGCTGCCCAAGCCCACGGGCATCTCGGAAGAGCGTGCCGCGCGCCTCGACCGGATTCGCAGGCATCCGGTCTTCTCGGGACTGAACGACGAACAGCGCCTCGCCCTCGAGTCCGTGGCGCGGGTCGTGCCGCTTGCGGAGGGCCTCGAGCTGTTCCAGGCCGGAGACCCGGCCACAAGTTTCCTGCTGATCCTCGAAGGACAGCTCGAAGTCTCGGTGGTCCAGAATGGTCGGCCGTTCCCGCTGGCCCGCCTGGGGCCCGACCAGATCGTGGGCGAGACGGCGCTCATCCAGGCCAAGCCCATGCGCAGCGCAAGCGTTACGGCCGTCGCCCCGAGCAAGGCCCTGGTCTTCCTGCTGGAGGACTACGCACGCCTGATTGCCGCAGAGCCGTCCATCGGCCAGCGCCTCAGGCAGAACGTCGGCCGGGTGGCCGCTTCACGCTCCTGGAGCATGAACTAGGGGCGCCCCGGCTCGCCGGAACGCCCCACGCTGCAGACCAATCCTGCCGTCAGGCGCGTCCCCGCCCTGCCCGGCGCAGTTGGCTGGACCAATCCGATCCAAGTCCGTTCAGGAAACGATGGACATCGAGCACCTCGTCCTCGGTGATGGGCTCCATCCGCGAGAAGCGTTCTTCCTCGCGCGCGTCCGTAAAGACGGCCTTGGCACGGGCCAACGGGCGCAACGGCAGTCCGGCGGACCGACGGGCCGCCAAGGGCATCTCGGGCTCGCGATGATCGTACTCGACGCCCACGATGGCGACGCCCGCAGGTTGGTCACAGGCGTTGCAGTGCACCTTGACCACCCAGTAGTCCCGCTCTTCACGCAGAAGATGGACGCCCTCCGGTTGGAACGACTCACTGCAGTGTGCGCAGCGGAGCTTCCGGAAGTGGTCCTGGACCACGGCGAAGTTCTTCATGAATGACCTCGTCCGGGCGCCTCTCACAAGGCTCCCACCGTCATCCTACATACCCGCGCCTTGCGTTTTCCTATCGGCGCGATGACGCCGGGACGTCGCCGTCGCGGGGCGCTCGAAGGCCATCAGCCATCGGCTGCCCGCCCCGCCGGGCAGGGCAATCTCGCGGCTCATGACGCACTTCAGGCCCGCCCTGCCGAGCACGGGAGCAGCCCGCTCGAGTTCCTCAGGGCCGCGGGGTCCCTTGGAGACGACCAGACGGCCCCCGGGCGCGATGGTCCCCGCACACCAGGCAACGAGGGGTCCCAGATCCTTGACCGCCCGGGCCACGACCAGCCGGAAACGCGCACCGTTAAGACATTCCGGGTCCTCGACGCGGCCCCACTCGGCCCGAGCCCGGTCCGCAAGACCCAACTCCCCGACAAAGCCACTGACCGCCTCGACCTTCTTGCGGGTGGCATCGAGCAGGACACCCTGCCACGCCGGACAAGCAAGCAACAGCGGTATCCCCGGCAAGCCACCGCCCGTGCCCACATCCAAAACCGCACAGGATTCGTCACGCCACTCGGCGGGTACGGCCGCAAGGAAAGCGAGGGCATCAAGGGCATGCTTGCGCAGAAAATCCTCTGGACCTTCCACGCGCGTCAGGTTCAGGCGTGCATTGGCCTCCTCGAGGAGAATCCGGTATCGCGCCAGCCCCTCCCGGGCTGCGGACTCTAGGACGAAACCCAGGTCTGCGAGCCAGGCCTCGTCCTCGGCTGTCCAGGGCAGCCCAGCTGGGGCGGTCACGGGGATCACTGCAGAAGGAACGCCGCGGGATCCGGCTGGTTGAGCCTGACCTGCTCGATCGTCAGTTGGTAGGTCAGCTTGCCGGCCTCATAGCACTCCCGGCTGTAGGGCATCCCGGTCCCCATGTCGATGGCATAGCGCTCGTGGGTGACGCGGGGCAACATCATCGTGCTGCGCAACTCGATCATCGCGACCTGGCGCCCGGCCATCTGGGCTTGACCCACATACTGCACCTGGGCCTGCGGATCCAGCAGGACCTGCATCATCCGGGGCAGGGCCGTATCCGACATGCCGTCGCCCCGAGCCGTGCGGGTGCGCTCGTCCGTCTCGGGCAACGTGGTGTTGACCCAGAACCCGGCAAACTTCGTCCGGACCTGCACTTGACCGCTGCCGTCAACGATCATCTTGGTCCCGATGGTGCTTGCCTCGGTGGCCTCGCGGACCTTGTAGGCGGACCGACCCGGCTTCTGGAACCAGCTGTCGAGGACATATCGCGCCGTCTTGCCCGTCTGGACATTGTGGATGTAGGACTTGAGGCTGGCCTGAATCGCCGTGGCGCCTTGGTAGGCTGTCCCGACGCGGCTCCGGATGTCCGCCGCCATGCGGGCGCCGTCCTGGCCGTTGGCAGGCTGCTGGGGCATCGGCTGCAGCATCGGTGCGACGGGCGTCCGGGGCACCACGGTCGTGCTTGCAGGGCGGCCGCAACCGGCAAGGGCCAGCAGGACGACGAGTACCCCGGAGACGAGGGGCAGTCGGCGGGAGAGACGAAGACCACGGGCTTCCATGTCTTGGTTGTCGGCCCAACGCCGCCCGGCATTCTTAAACGGAGGCAAAGAGCCCCTGAAGCTTGACCCAAGAAGTGCGGCCGCCGGAGGTTGTCCGACGGCCGTCCGAGGTGGGCGATCACGGGCTCGAACCGTGGACCTCACGGATGTGAACCGTGCGCTCTGACCGACTGAGCTAATCGCCCCTAGGGTTGGCATGTTCCCCCCTGGACGGGGATGCCGTCAAGGGGTCGGAGAAGCCGTCAGGCGGCGATCAGCGGGAGGCCTCGATCGCCAGGCCGACGTAATTGCCACCGCCCAGCAGAGGCATGTCCTTCATGGACGTGTTGTGCCAGTGCTTGAGGAACTTGCGCTCGGAGAGCGTCTGGTTGGGGCCATCGATCGAGTCGTGGTAGACAATCGTGCCCTGGGCCTCGTTGTAACCCACGACGACGATGTAGTGGGGCACCTCGAACTGCAACATGCAGATGACGGGCTTGCCGGCGTCGACAGCGCCCTTGAGATAGTTGATGCTGCCGTTCTTGTAAGCCTTGACCGAGAGGCCCTTCTTCTTGAGGTACTCGGTGATGGTGCCCTGGTTGGTGGCGAGGTTGAAGTAGTTCGACTCGTTGACCACCTTCTGGTAGCCGGGGGCCGCATCGCCCTGCCAGTAATGGAGCACGCTCGACATGGCGGCCTGGGCGCACGTGTTGTCCGGCGTCCCGTCCTTGGTGACGGCAGCCTGGTGGAACCAGGGCACGTCCTTGACGGTGCGGGTACCGTCGGCAAAATCCTGGGTGGCCTGGACCCCGGCAACCGTCCGCACGTCCCGGACCATCGTGCTGTAGGGGATACGGGAACCGTTCAGATTGTCGACCGGGTTGCCCTTGGCATCGACGGCCAGGCCCGACACGCTCATGCCCGTCAGGCTGGCGCCGGTGCCACAGCCCGTGAGCGCCGCCGCGCCGATGATCCCGATGAGCGAAGCGGCGACCAGCTTGCCCTGGATGCGCAGGGCCTCGAGGATCTGGTTCTGCTTGACGTAGCCGGCCTCGACCAGGATCTCGCCGATTTGGCGGCGCGAGAGCTGCTGCTCGGCAAGGGCCTGCTCGAGCTGTTCGCGGGTGATGACACGGGAGGCCACGAGCACTTCGCCCAGCACGAAACGGACGGCCTTGGCGCCCTGGCGGGAGTGATCATCCTGCCAGGTCAGCACCGCATCCAGTTCGGTGGCCGAGATCAGGTTGAGACGTACCAGGACCTCGCCCAGGCGCTCGTTGGTGCGCTCCTGCTCGGCCAGGGCCTGCTCGAGCTGAGGCTTGCTGACCCGACGGGCCTTGAGGAGCAGTTCGCCCAACTTGTAGCGGACAGCGGCCCCCCGCTCCGCCGGCGTCATGTCACCGACGCCCTGGTAGGCCAGCACGGCGTGCAATTCCATCTCGGACAGGATGCCCAGACGCACCAGGACCTCGCCCAGGCGCTCGTTGGTCGCCTGCTGCTCGGACAGGGCGCGATCCAGGTCCTGGGCCGTGATGAATTGGCCCGAGACCAGCACCTCGCCCAATCGGCGGCGGTCTGCAGTCATGGTAGCGGTCATGGTTTTGCGGAACCTCCGGTAGGCAACGAGGCCGTGGCACCCTCGGGGAGAGAGGACCAGACCACGCGGACGAGGGCCTGCTGGAGACTTGGTAATTCCATACCCAGCAGGAGCGAGAAGGGAGCCTGGGCACCGGCACACCAGGCCGGTTGCCCGAGATCAGCCGAAGAAGAGACGGCGCGACCGAGGTCCGACCAGCCCGAGTCCGACCAGCGCGCCAGCCCGAGTCCGGCGGCAACCTGATCCGAGGGCGCCGTGGCGTAGGCGAGGGCGACGCTGCCGCTGGCGGGAGACGAGAGGGCGGGTGCCCAGGCAGGGACCGGCAGGGGAATGCGGGCAGGCGTCGACCAGACACCCGCGTCGCGGACAGTCGCGACGAGTGCCTTGCGCTGGTGGGCCACGACCACGACCCGATCGCCGACGGCGGCAATCGCCGGGTCGCCGTGCTGGGCCAGCAGAAGGCGGCCCTGGGGGAACGCCACGCCATCGACCGAGGTCGAGAGGCTGACACCCTCGGGACCCTGCCAGGCCAGCAGCCAGCGATCACCCGCGCGCACGACGGCCGGTGCACGATGGGGTCCGGCGCCCAACTCGAGGCGTACAGGCTCGGACCAGCGACCATCCCGGAAACTGGTCCGGTAGAGGGCGTAGGTCGCGAGCCAGCGGTTGGACGCGAAGACGCACTCGACGCCACGGGCCGATACGAAAAGCACGGGCTCGACATCCGTCAGGGCACCGGACGTGAAGGACACGAAGGGGGTCCAGGTCCGGCCATCGGCGCTCGACGCCCAGGACAAGTGACGATCGCCCGGACGGTCCGAGGCCACGACAACCATCTGGCTGCCGTCCTGAAGGCGCAGCCATGAGGCCTCGCCGCCCGGCGCACCCGCAAGCATCTGGCCCTGACCGCCGAAAGCCGGCTGGACGTCCGGTACCGTGAGGGCCGGACGGTCCGTGTCCCGGATCCCTGCGGGAGCAACGCCGCAGCCGGCGGCGACGAACGTGGCCACGACGGCAGCGATGACGGCACGAGACGCACGAATCACGCGGTCCATCCCCCCCGTGCGGCACAGGCCGGGGGTGGGGTAGGCTTCGGAGCGGAACGTCACGTCTGGGGTCCTGTCTCCATTATCCGGAGAATGGGCCCAAGACTTGCCCAAGCCCGAGTCAAGAAGAGATGAAGAACAGACCCCTCGCTTCCTTGAAGGAGGGCGGCATCCTCGCCGCCATGGCCCGCCACCTGGACGGCACCGGCCTGCCCTGCGGCTGGGTCGGGATCGGGGATGATGCCGCCGTCACCCTCGTTCCGGCAGGCACGGACCTGTTGACGACCGTCGACATGCTGGTCGAGGGGATCCACTTCACCCGCGCAACCCTGCCGGGCGACCTTGCCTGGAAGACCGTTGCCGTCAACGTGTCGGATATCCGCGCCATGGGCGGGCGACCCGCGTGGGGCGTGCTCGGGATGGCCCTCCCCGGCGATCTCGAGGCCCCTTGGCTGGAGGCCTTTGCCGCCGGACTGGCCGACGCGTGCCGACACTTCGGCTTTCCCATCGTCGGAGGAGACACCACAGGAAGCAAAGGCGGCATCAGCCTGTCGCTGACGGTTGTCGGGACCACCGGCCGACCCATCCTGCGAAGCACGGCCCGCCCCGGGGACAGCCTCATCGCGTCGGGGCCGTTCGGCTGGGCTGCCGCAGGACTCTGGTGCCTCGGCAACCTTGAAGCCGACATCCCCGAGGCCTTGCGGCGGCGCGCCGAACGCGCACAATGCCGGCCCGAGCCGCCCCTGCTGCCGGACACCCTCGCCAGCCTGCCCCGCCTGGCCCTGATGGACGATTCGGACGGCCTTGCGACTGCCGCGCTGACCCTGGCCAAGGCATCGGGCGTTGCCCTCGAGGTCGACGAGGACCGCCTCGACGGCGACAAGGACCTCGAGGTACTGGCGGCCGCAGCTTCGATCGACGCACTCCTCTGGCAACTGGAAGGCGGCGAGGACTATGGCCTGGTCGCCTGCGTACCCGGTGGAACCGTGCCTCCCCCGGGATGGCGAATCATCGGCCGGGTCACGGCCGGTTCCGGAGCCTGGCTCGTTGGCGAGGGCAGACGCCGGCGGCTCACGAACCCGGGCTGGGACCACTTTCCGGACCCGCGTCCGGACTCCGGCGCGCCGGCCCCCCTTCACCGAACCGGACCCTGAGCAGGCATTCGCCCGAGGCATTGAGCTGCTCGCTGACGACATAGAGCTCAAGGCGGCGCAACACGGCCTCGAGGGAAAGCGTGCCGTCCGCAAAGGTCCGGCGCATCAGCAGCTCGTCGTTCCGGTGCACCTCGGCCTCGATCATGAGGCCATCGTGCCCCCTGTGCCGGACGAACCGCACGGCCGGATCGGACAGGGAGCGCGTGCTATCATGACCAGTCGGCAAGCCCGCCTTACGCCCAAGCGCCCAAGGTCCCGAGTCCGTGTCCACGTCCCTGCCCTTCGTCGTGTCCGTGGTTTCCTCGGTCGGAGCCGCGGCGGCCCTCCTGTGGGGCCAGATACGGGTCTCCGAGGCCCGTACCCGCCTGGCACTCGCCGAGCAGGAGGCAGCCAGCCGCCTCTCCCTGGCCCAACGGGACCAGGAAGCCCTGGCCCAGACCCAGGATGCAGCCATCGAGGCCGCCCGCGCCCAGGCCCGCCTCGAGGCCAGGGACGAAGCAGAGCGGGCCGCGCAAGCCGACAGGGAAGTCCTGAACCGCGACTGGCAGGCCCTGCGCGAGGAGAAGGCACGCCTCGACCAGCAACGTCGCGACCACGAGGACCGTGCGGCCCGCCTGGACCAGGTGCGGCGCGAGCATGAAGAACGGCTTGCCGAAGTCGCCGGGATGTCCAGGGAGTCGGCCCGGCAGCAGCTGCTTTCCCGACTCGAGGAGAGCCTGCAGCGCGAGCGCAGCGAACGGTTGGCCCGCGCCGAACAGGAACTCAGGGACCAGGTCGCGCTCAAGGCCCGGGACATCGTGACGACAGCCATCCAGCGCACGGCAGTCGACCATTGCATCGAGCGGACGGTCTCCGTCGTGCCGCTGCCGTCCGAGGAAATCAAGGGCCGGATCATCGGCCGCGAGGGCCGCAACATCCGTGCCATCGAGCATGCCACGGGCATCGACCTCATCATCGACGACACGCCCGAGGCGATCGTTCTCTCGTCCTTCGACCCCGTGCGGCGCGAAATCGCCCGGGTTGCACTGGAACGGATGATCGCCGACGGCCGGTTCCATCCCAGCCGCATCGAGGAACAGGTGGCCAAGGCCCGGGAAGAGGTCGAGGAGGGCCTGCGGTCAGAGGGCGAAAAGGCCTTGATCGACCTCGGCATCGTCGGCGTCCATCCCGAGATCGTCCGGACCCTGGGCCGCCTGCGCTACCGCACCAGCTACGGCCAGAACGTGCTCGCCCATGCCCGCGAGGTCGCCCACGTGGCGGCGGCCCTCGCGGCCGAGGTCGGTGCCGATGTGGAGACGACGAAGCGCGCGGCGCTCTTCCACGATCTGGGCAAGGCCGTTTCCCATGAGCAGGAAGGTGCCCATGCCGTCATCGGTGCCGATCTGGCCGCCCGCCACGGCGAGAGCGACGCGGTGGTGCATGCCATCCGGGCCCACCACCACGATGTCGAGCCCCAGTCCGCCGAGGCCGTCCTGGTCCAGGTCGCCGACGCCGTCTCGGCCGCAAGGCCCGGCGCCCGCCGCGAGAATGTCGACATCTACCTGAAGCGCATGGAAGGCCTGGAGACCATCGCGCGATCCTTCGAGGGCGTCGAGAAGGTGTTCGCCGTCCAGGCGGGACGCGAAGTGCGCGTGGTGGTCGCTCCCGAACAGGTGGACGACCTGATGGCGGCCCGCCTCGCCCGCGACATCGCCCGACGCATCGAGGACGAACTCCAGTACCCCGGCCAGATCAAGGTCATCGTGATCCGCGAGACGCGGAGCACCGAGCATGCCCGCTGACACCCTCGGCATCCTCGTGCTCGGGGACGTGGTGGGCAGTCCCGGCATCGCGGCGGCCGCCGAGGGCATCCGGCGCGTGAGGGGCGAGCGTCCCGTGGACCTCGTCATTGCCAACGGGGAGAACGCGGACCGTGGCTTCGGGCTCTCGATGCGCAGCTACCACGCGCTCAAGGACGCCGGGGTCGATCTCATCACCCTCGGCAACCATGCATGGGACAAGAAGGAGATCTTCGAGTTCATCGACGACTGCGAGGATATCGTCCGACCTGCGAACTACCCCCCCGGCACACCGGGCCGCAGCCGGACCATCCGCATGGTGCGCGGCCATGGCATCGGCCTGTTCCAGGTGCAGGGCCGGGCCTTCATGGCGCTCTCCGACTGCCCGTTCCGCGCGGCCGATGCGGAGATCGCGGCCCTCGAGGAAGCGGAGATCGACCTTATCATCGTCGACGTCCACGCCGAGGCCACGGCCGAAAAGCAGGCGTTGGCCCGCCACATGGACGGCCGCGTCGCCTCCGTGACAGGGAGCCACACGCACGTTCAGACGGCCGATGAGCGTATCTTTCCCTCCGGAACCGGGTACATGGGAGACGTTGGCATGACCGGTCCCTGGGATTCCGTGGTGGGCATGAAGCCCGAGCAATCGCTACGGCGGATGCGCGAGCAACTTCCTGTCAGGTTCGAGGTGGCCGACGGGCCGACTGTCTTCTGTGCCGCCTGGCTCCAGATGGATCCGTCGTCCGGCAGGACGCTCCGGATCGAACGCATCCAACATCGCTGAACGCACTGCACGAACAGGACCCCACGGTGGACGCCAACATCTTCAAGGTCTCGGCGAAGTCGAACCCGTCCTCGGTCGCAGGAGCCCTTGCCGGAGCCCTGCGCGAGAAGGGGCGTGCCGAGATGCAGGCGATTGGCGCCGGTGCCATCAACCAGGCCGTCAAGGCCATTGCCATCGCCCGAGGCTATGTCGCCCCGGCGGGTATGGACCTGGTGTGCATCCCGGGGTTCATCGACATCACCATCGACGGCGAAGAACGGACCGCCATCAAGTTCCTGATCGAGCCACGTTGACGTACGGCGCCGGGGACCCGGGCCTTGTGGCAGCCGGTCCCGGCGGTTAGTCTGGGCCACGCCCCCTTTCCGACTTCCCACCCACCCCGCGAGGACCCCGCCTATGGAACTGGTGATCAAGGGCAAGAACATCGTCATCACGGACGCCCTGAAGGATTACGCCCGCGAGAAGCTGGGACGCGTGACCCACTTCATGGAAGACATCCGCCAGGCACACGTCGAGCTGACGGTCATCCGCAACCCGTCCGTCTCGGAGAACCAGATCGTCGAGGTGACGCTCCACGCCAATGGCACGCTGATCCGCGGCGAGGAAGCCTCGACGGACATGTATGCGTCGATCGACCTGGTGTCCGACAAGATTGCCCGCCAGCTCAAGCGGCACAAGCAGCGCCTCGAGGACCGGCGCCATGCGCGCACCAGGACCGTGGCGGTGGTGGCCGAGGAAGCGGCCATCGAACCGACGCAGGTCGATGAGGCACCCCAGATCGTCCGGATTCGCGATGCCGTGATGATGGACCTGACGCCCGAGGACGCCGCCTACCAACTGGACCTGTCCGGCAAGGACTTCCTGACCTTCCACAATCGCCTCACCGGCCAGTTCGCCGTCCTCTACCACCGCCGGGACGGTAACTACGGCCTCATCGAGCCCAGCCAGCACCCGCAGCCGTGACCGAAGCAGGAGCCCGGCTCGAGGCGGGGCAACCGGTCCACGTCCAATGGGGACCGCTCCTCCTGAAGGGTCAGGTCCGGGCCATCCTGGGCAATCAGGTCACCTTGGCGCTGCCCGTGCCTGTCGACATGCCCGATGTCCTGGTCATCACATGGCCCGATGGCCAGACCGGCATCGTCGAGGCGCCGCTGGTTCTCGCCCGCCAACGACTCGAAGTCCGGATTCCCCTGCCGGACATCGGTCTTGCGGATCGGCTGCCCGGACCGGCGCCCGAGGCGACGCGCGAACAGCGGGGTGCGCTGCGCCTGGATGCCATGGTGCCGGCCATCCTGCGCCTCGACAGGGGCGTCGCCCGGGGACACACCTTGAACGTCAGCAGCGGCGGGATGCTGGTCCACAGCCCGATTGCCCTGCCTGTCGGCAAGGATGTCACGGTCAACCTCGAGCTTCGGGACGGGGCCCTCGAAGAACGGATCCGCATCCTGCGCAAGGTCGGTCACCAGACCTTTGCCGTGCGCTTCCTCGGCGAGCCCTCTTCCGGTCCCGGACGCATGAGGCGCATCATGAACCACATGCGTCCCCAGAAACACGGATCGCGGCAGTCGTGGAACCTCAGGCGCCCCTGAACCCATCCCCCGCCGTTGCCTCGCCCGCGGCGAGCGAACCCCGCCGGCAGCCCGGCGAGATGCATCCCGTCGAGCATCTCGAGGAGTTGCGCCATCGCCTGCTGATTTCGGTCGCGGCGGTCCTGGCGGGTTTCCTGCTCTGCTTCGGTCTCCACGACCGCCTGATCCCGCTGATCCTGGCACCTGTCGAGGGGCCGCTGGGTGGCCTGGGCAAGCTCATCACGACCCGACCAGCGGAGTATTTCCTGGCCACGCTGCACATGGCCGGTCTCGGCGGCCTGACGCTCGCCCTGCCCGTCGTCCTGTGGCAGGCCATGGCCTTCGTGAAGCCCGGACTCAAGCCCGCCGAACAGCGCTGGGCCTTGCCTCTCGCCCTCGGAGCCGTCCTGCTCTTCGCGGCAGGTCTGGCCTTTTCCTACTTCGCCCTGCTGCCGATTGGCTTCCGCTTCCTTGTCACATTCACCCCGACAAGTATCGTGCCGATGCTGACCGTCGCGTCCGTCCTCGACTTCTGCGCGCTGTTTCTCTTTGCCACGGGCGTCGTCTTCGAGCTGCCCGTGATCCTGGTCGCGCTCGGGCTGGCGGGTTTCCTGACGTGGCGACAGTTGGCCGGATTCAGGCGCCCCGCCATCCTCGGGGCGTTCATCCTTGGCGCGATACTCTCGCCATCGCCCGATGTCCTGTCCCAGGTGATGCTGGCCGGCGTCCTGCTGGTACTCTACGAAGGCAGCATCATCACGATGCGCCTGCTGCGTCCCTGAAGAGCAGGCCTTCGGTCAAGCGGACGGCCCCCCCCCGGGTGGCCGCAGGCTCTGGGTGGCGCTGCGCACGATGCGTCCGAGGCCGTTGCCCAGCGCTTGGCCCAGGCCCCCGGTCCCGGGTCGCGGCGCCTCCTGGACGGGAACGGGGGATGGCGAAACCGGCGCCACGAGGGTACCGGTCCCCATGGGCAGCTTGATGCGGGGGGGCGGGAACAGCTCTCGCAGGTAGGGGTCCGCCTCGAAGGCCGCATGAAGGACCGTGACCGGGTGCAGGATGCCGCGCAGGCTCTCGGTGCGCAGGTCCCGGAAGGCCGTCAGGCCCTCGTCACCAAGATGCACCATGGCCTCGTCGAGCCGCCGGGAAAAGTCTTCCACGCCCTGGCGCGCCCCTTCCATCTGCAGACCGGCCATCTCCATCCGACGCCGCAAGTCGGCCTTCGGCGACACATGCCGGACCAACCCCTCGAGATAACCCCGCTCGGCTTCCCCATAGGCCGCCAGGAGCTCATCGGAATCGGCTTCGGGACGCAAGAGCGACAACACCAGGCGCAAGGCTTCCAGCGGCCGGGCATAGTCCGACAGGAGCCGACGCCCCATGGCAACCAGTACCGCAAGCTCCCCGGCACGCTCCACGGCCGCCCGCTCCCACATGGGACCGCCAGACGACACGCCCGCCGAGACCTGAACCGCGTCGCCGTGACCCAGTCGCTGGGTCCCTGCACCCCGCAGCTTTCCTGTCTGGCCGGGGGGCAAGGCTCCCGAGCCCTTCCACTGATCCGTCACGCTTCCGATCTCCTCGGGGGGGACCCCACCCGGTTGCGCCCGTCACGCTTGGCCGCATAAAGCGCCTCGTCCGCCGTCTGCAGCAGTTGCTCGGCCGTCGTGCCATCCAGACCAAATGAAGCATGCCCGAAACTGGCCGTGACCTGCCGGCCCGGCATCAGGTCCCGGTCACTGAAGGGATAGGTCCCGAAGCGTTGGCGGAGCTTCTCGGCCAGCGCCAAGGCGCCGTCATCGCCTGTCTCCGGCAGCAGCAGGGCGAACTCTTCCCCGCCATACCGGGCCACCAGATCGACCTTGCGGACACTGTCCCTGAGCAGGTTCGCCACTTCACGCAGGATCTGGTCGCCGGCGAGGTGGCCGAGCCTGTCGTTGATGTGCTTGAAATGATCGATATCGAGCAGGATGACGCTGAATGCCCTGTGGTAGCGGACGGCCTTGGCAAGCTCCTGCTCGTAGACCTCGACAAAGTGCCTGCGGTTGTAGACGCCCGTCAGGGCATCCGTGATCGATCCCTCGTGGGCGCGTCGCCACTGCTCGGCATTGAAGACTGCCGATGCGGCATGGGCGACCAGGGTTTCCGCCATGTCGCGGCCGGTCATGGCCAGGTCGCGCTCGGTAGCCACGACCACCAGGCCCAGCAGGCTCTGCTGCATGCGCATCGGGAACAGCAGGACCTGACCCGCGTCTTCGAAGCCCGTTCCCGTGAGCGCATCCGCCTCGAGGCGAAGGGAGGGTGGATAGCCCGAACGGTCCAGATAGTAGAGCCATGACTCCGGAGGCCGTGCGTCCGGCGGACTGGAACCTGCCAACAGACGCCAATCGTCGCCTTCGATGAGGTAGCAATCCACCCACTCGGCCGGTCGCAGGAATTGGGGCAGCAAGCGGACGCAGGCCTCGCAGGCGTGACGCGCCTCGAGCGTCTTGCCGACCTCGCGCGTCGCCCGCGTCAGGTCGTGCAGGCGCGCAATGAGTTCGCCTGCCTTGCGGGACTCCTCCTGGGCCCGGGCGTGGAGCCGCCAGGTGAGCAGGGCGCCGGAGGCAGCCTGGGCAAGTTCGGCCAGCTCGCCAAGTTCGGTCGGGCTGAACAGGCGCGGGGCCCGACTGCCGACGAGCAGGACCCCGAGATCGTCGATGGGCGTCAACAGGGGGGCAGCCATGGCCGAGAGCAGGCCAAGGTGGCCCAGGCCTACCCGGGCGCCCTCGGAGGCCGCCATGTTGGGAATGGCCAGGGGGCGTCCCTCCCAGAGCGCCTGGGCAAGGAAACCGGCCTCATCCCGAGGGATGGGCAGGCGCGGTTCCGGAGCTGCCGCGAGGGCCTCGGCCATGCCCGGCGCACCGGGACGATGAACGCCGATTTCCTCGGTCAACTGGAAGGCGTCGCCCTCGAGCTGGTACAAGGCAACGACCTCGGCACCGGTCGCGCGGGCTACGGCGGCACAGACGACCTCGGCCAGCAGCGAGATGTCCTCGGCCTGGTGGATGTTGGACGCCAGCTGGCGCAACGCATGCACGAGACGTCCGATCTCGCCGATCCCGTTGTCGGCGCGTGAGAGACGATCCCGCGCGATGACCAGCGAGACACCGGCGGCGAGCGCATCGCACGCCTCTGGCCCGGGCGCAGCCCCTTGCGTCAGCAGGCGCGCTGCCATCGGTGCCGCGACGTCAAGCTCGATCGCTTGCCAGCGGTCGAGGCCCTGATCCGGCAGGCTGGAAAGCAGCCCGCCCATCGACGCCATCGTCAGCTGGGCCTCCCATTCCGGACGCGACGCAGCCACACGCCACGGCAAGGACGGGTCCTCGCGAACCATGAAGGCCACCTCGGCCTCGTGCAGATCCTGCCCGAGCTGGCGCAACACCCGGCCCATGAAATCATGCAGGCCGTCGGATTCACGCCAGAGGTTACCCAGGCGAGAGCCGCCAAGACCGGACGAAGCCCTCGTCATGCACGCCAACCCACTCGGACGAGGCCCTCGACCGCCGTCCAGGCCTCGAGCACACCCCGGCCATCGCGCGCCACGGCAGGAAAAGCGGGTCGTGTCTCGGCCGCGAGTTGCGCGGCAACGTCCGCAACCCCAAGGGCATCAGGGACGTCGGCGTGGTTGACCTGGATGACGATGGGCATGCGGTCGGGATCGACACCCTGGGCCACCACGTGGACAAGCAGTTCGTGCCACGATGCCACATTGGCCTCGCGACGCGCCGGAGCGGCATCGGCCACGAATACGACGCCATCGGCACCGGCAAGCAGGTTGGCCCGGGTGCTCGGGAACAGGGCCTGACCGGGGATGGTCAACGCCTCGAAGCGAACGGACCAATCGCCGACGGGGTCTCCAAGGATCGGCAGGCGCATGCAGCGGACGGTTCGCTCGCTTTCCGGGACGGACTCGACGACGGCACCGCGGCGGTCCACCGGCCACAAGGCCTGCAAGGCCTGAAGATTCGAGGCCTTGCCCGAGCCAACGGGCCCGAAGTAAGCCACCCGGGAGCGGATTTCGCGCCTGCCGTAGTGGAGGACGGCCACCGGATCCGCCTAGAGGTCGCCGAAGATGTCGTCGAGGGCGGCCGCGTCAGGCAGGGGATCGGGCGCGGGTCCGAGTCGCGCATGATTGAGCGCCGCACCCAAGGCCTGCTCCACGGGCAGCAAGGTCGCCTCAAGCTCCTCGACGGCACTGGAGGCGGTCGCCTGCACAATCAGGAAGTCCCCTGATTCCAGACGAAAACACAGCGTGCGGGTCTCAACGCCGGGCAAGACGAAGGTCTGGGGGGCATTTTCCCCGGTCATCCTGGCCAGCTCGGCCAAGGTCCGGAAAGATGCCGCCACGAGCGCCGCCACGCCGGGATCCCCCATGCGCCCCTCGCCCGACCAGGCCAGCGTCAGACCGCTCGCATCGAGCACGGCACAACCCATGATGGCCTCGTCTGCGGCAAGGTCATTGACCTGCTGCGACATCAGGGCACCGAGCTCCTCCGTGATGATGAGGCGGCTCAGGACGTGGCGTTCAGTCATGGGAAGTTACCATCCTGAACCTGCATACCCCGCGGTCCGCAATCTCACAATATTTCCCATGCTTTACGGCCCCCGGGCGCGCCCGCTAGCATGGCCCAGGGCCGATGGCCCGGAGGAAGTGCTGTGGATGGGGCAACGTTGACCGTCTACACGGTCTCGGACGCCTCGGGTGAGACGGCCGAGCTCGTGGCGCGCGCGGCCGCCTTGCAGTTCAAGGGGCACCCCATCAAGCTGGTCCGGCTGCCCAGGGCCCGCACGATCGAGCAGATCACCGGGATGGTGACACTTGCAACCCAGACCCGATGCGTCCTTGCCTACACGATGGTCGATGTCCGGCTTCGCGAGACCCTGCAGGCCGAGGCAAAGCGCAAGGGCATCCCGACCGTCGACATCCTGGGTGCGCTGATCAATGTGCTGGGCCTGATTCTCGGGGCCGAACCCCACTTCGAGGCCGGCCTGCTCCACCAGAAGGACGAGGCCTACTTCAACCGGATGGAAGCCATCGAGTTCGCCATCCGCTACGACGACGGCAAGGACCCCAAGGGCCTCGCGCTCGCGGATCTGGTACTGGTCGGCGTCAGCCGCACCTCGAAGACGCCGACCAGCATGTACCTGGCGCAGGTCCGAGGCCTCAAGACCAGCAATGTGCCGCTGGTGCTCGGGGTCCAGCCCCCCAAGGAGCTTTTCGCGCTGCCGGCGGGCCGGGTCATCGGCCTGACGCTCAACCCGTCGACACTGCAGGACATCCGGACCCAGCGCCTGCAGAACCTGGGCCTGACGGGCGCGGCCTCCTACGCCAGCGCCCAGCACATCTCGGACGAGCTCGACTATGCCGAGACCATCTTTCGCAAGCTGAGATGCCCCGTTGTGGACGTCACCCACAAGGCCATCGAAGAGACGGCAGCCGAAATACTCGAACTGACCCAACGCAAGGAAACCTACGTCTAGAACCCACCGGCCGCCCAAGTGCGGCCCAATAATCCACCGACCCCGACCGCTCGACGAAGCGCGGCCGGCAACCTGAGGAGACCATGATGTCCACCGCTACCGACATGCGTCGTGTCGTGCTTTTCCGTGATGGCCGGGGCATGTCCCGGGACCTGCTCGGGGGCAAGGGCGCCGGCCTTGCCGAAATGGCCGCGCAAGGCCTGCCGGTCCCGCCAGGTTTCACCATCACGACGGCCGTCTGCCTGGAGTACCTCGCCAGCGGAGACCGGAAGCTCGACGGCCTCGAAAACGAGATCAGGGCGGCCATGACGGCCGTGGAACAGACCACGGGCAAGCACTTCGGGGACCCGGCGAACCCGCTGCTGGTCAGCGTTCGCAGCGGTGCCAAGTTCTCGATGCCCGGCATGATGGATACCATCCTGAACCTGGGTCTCAACCGGGCGACGGTCGCAGGCGTCATCGAGCAGACAGGCAACCCGCGCTTCGCATGGGACGCCTACCGCCGCTTCATCGGCATGTTCAGCAACGTCGTGCTGGGGCTGCGCCTCGGCAACTTCGAGTTCCTGCTCGAGCAGTACAAGCACAAGGTCGGTGCCCGGCAGGACACGGACCTCGACGCCGCGACGCTCAAGGATGTGGCCGAGGCCTATCTGGCCCTGGTCGAGCGCGAGCTTGGCATTCCCTTCCCCGAGGACCCCTGGCAGCAGCTCAAGATGGCGATCGAGGCCGTCTTCCGCAGTTGGAACAGTGACCGGGCCATCACCTATCGGCGGCACGAAGGGATTCCCGACGACCTGGGCACGGCCGTCAACGTGCAGGCCATGGTCTTCGGGAACATGGGCGAGGACTCCGCCACGGGAGTCTGCTTCACCCGCAACCCGAACACCGGCGAGGCCCGGCTGTATGGCGAATTCCTGACCAACGCCCAGGGCGAGGACGTGGTGGCGGGCATCCGCACCCCCCGGCCCATCGACGAGCTGGACGCCACCATCCCCGAGGCGGCCGCCCAGCTGCGCGAGGTGGCACGCATGCTCGAGACGCACTACCGCGACATGCAGGATCTCGAGTTCACCATCGAACGCGGCCGCCTCTACATGCTTCAGACCCGCAACGGGAAGCGCACGGGCGTCGCCGCCGCCCGCATCGCCCACGACATGTACCGGGAAGGCCTGATCACCCCCCGGGAGGCCATCCGGCGCCTGAATGCCGGGCACGTCATCCAGATGTTGCTGCCCCGCCTCGATCCGGGCTACACGCCCGAGGTCCTGGCCACGGGCCTTGCCGCCTCGCCCGGCACCGTCGGCGGCGTGATCGTGTTCGACCCTGACGAGGCCGTGACTTGGGCCGAGAAGGGCAAGGCTGTCATCCTGGTCCGTCCGGAGACCTGTCCGGACGACATCCACGGCATGATTTCGGCCAAGGGCGTGCTGACGAGCCGGGGGGGCAACACCAGCCACGCCGCCGTCGTCGCCCGCGGCATGGGCAAGCCGTGCGTCGTGGGCTGCGAAGCCCTGCAGGTGGACGTCCAGGCCGGAACGCTGACGTGTCCGGACGGCACCGTGCTGCACAAGGGCGATGCCCTGTCCATCAACGGAGAGACCGGTGAGGTCCTGAAGGGCCTCGTACCGACCTTGCCCCCCGAACCAAGCGCCGAGTTCCAGCAGATCATGCGCTGGGCCGACGAGACCCGGAAGCTGGGCGTCCGCGCCAATGCCGACACGCCGGACGATGCCGAGCGCGCCAGGGCCTTCGGGGCCGAGGGCATCGGGCTTTGCCGCTCGGAGCACATGTTCTTCGCGCCCGACCGCTTGCCCGTCGTACAGCAGATGATCCTGGGCGCCACCGAGAAGGAACGCCAGGCAGCCCTCGCCACACTCGAGGGCTTCCAGCGACAGGACTTCGTCGGGATCTTCCGGGCCATGCAGGGCTATCCCGTCACCATCCGCCTGCTGGACCCCCCGCTGCACGAGTTCCTGCCGAACGCCACGAAGCTGCATGAGGAAGTGGCTTCCTTGCGGTCCGTCGGAGCACCGGCCCACGAGATCACCGAGAAGCAGCGCATGCTGCGCCAGATCGAGTCGATGCACGAGGTCAACCCGATGATGGGCCTTCGCGGCTGCCGCCTCGGCATCACCAGGCCCGACATCAACGCCATGCAGGTCCGGGCCATCCTGGACGCGGCCTGCGATGTCCTGGCGGAAGGCCTGCGCTGCGCGCCCGAGATCATGGTCCCGCTGGTCGGTCACCCCGCCGAGCTCAAGGTTGCCAAGGCCCAGCTCGAGCAGATCGCAGCCGAGGTCCAGGAGCGTCGGGGGATGAACGTGCCCGTGCTCTTCGGCACGATGATCGAAGTCCCGCGTGCCGCACTGGTCGCGGGCACGCTGGCCGAGGACGCCGAGTTCTTCAGCTTCGGGACCAACGACCTGACGCAGATGACATGGGGTTACTCCAGGGACGACGCCGAGCGCAGCTTCCTGTTCCACTACCTGGAGAACAAGCTGCTCCCCGTGAACCCCTTCCAGGTTCTGGATACGGAAGGCGTCGGCCAGCTGATGCGGTTCGCCATGCAAGGCGGCAAGGCCACTCGGGCGAACCTGAAGACGGGCATCTGCGGCGAGCATGGCGGAGATCCCGCCTCAATCGCCTTCGCCCACGGTCTGGGTCTGGACTACGTGAGCTGTTCGCCCTACCGGGTGCCCATCGCCCGGCTTGCCGCGGCCCACGCCGTCATCGAAGCCGAAGGCACCGCCGCGGACCAACGCTGACGATGCAGACAACCGGGCCCGGTGACAGTGGAGTCACCGGGCCCGGACGCTTTGGGCTTACTTGACGGGCGGCTTCGCAGGGGGCTTTGCAGGGGGCTTGGCCTGCGGCTTCACGACAGCCGAGGGCGAAGCCGGCACCGAGGCTGACGCGTCGACACTCTCTGATGCACTGATGATGCGCCGGACCACCTTGGGGCCCTCCAGCTCCGACAGGCTCTTCTGGACGTGCTTGAGACCCAGCACGGCATCCTCGTTGGTGGGGTCCAGCTGGATGGCGCGATCGAAGAACCCGTAGGCCTGCGCGTACTTGCCATCGTCTGTCAGTTGCTTGCCCTTGGCGAAAAGCTCCTTGGCGCCCTGGAGGCGCGCCTCGCCCAGAAGGGGCGGGGCCTCGCCGGCCTCGGGCCGCAGCTTGATGGCCTCTTCGAGCAGTTCGACGGCGCCCGAGCTGTTGCCTTCGGCAATCAGGCCCTTGGCACCCTCGACCAGTTCCATGTACCGCCGTTCGGCCACCCGGGCAGGATCGTTGGCCGCAGCATCCCGGGCATCACGGTCCTCGGCCTCGAGACGACTGACTTCACGCAGCTTGACCATCGCGAAGGTACTGCCCGTGCGCTGCTTCAGGCGCTCGTAGGCCGCCCTTGCCTCATCCCACTGCTTGGTGGCCGTGTAGACAAGGCCCTGGGCGCCCAACGAGGCGTCTGCCAGGTCCGACGAGGTCGACCCGAGCTCGAGGAATCGCTCGAGCTGCGTCCGGGCACGATTGCCATCGCGATCGTTGACGACAAGGGCAATCGCCAGCAGAAGATTGGCCACGGGATCCTCGGGATCATCCTTGATCATCTTCTGATAGAGCGCCGAAGGCTCGAGCTTCTGGAAGTTCTGGAAGATGGCGCTACGCTTGTTCCCGGCGGCCGCCTTGCGGTTCAGGGCGTTCTCTGCCTCGGAGACCATGGGCGGGAAGATGCTCTGGTAGCAGTCGGCGAGCAAGGCCCAGCCCCGGGGCTCGTTGGGAAACTTCTGCGTGTACTCGGAAAGGACCTCGATGGCACGCCGGTAGTCCTCGCGTTCGAGATGCCGCCGGGCATCGGCAAGTTGGCCGGCCCAGGCAGGCGCCGTCGCGGACAGGCCCATCCCGGCGGCCAGCAAGGCGGACAACAGCGACTTGCGCATCAGGTGCATCGTTGGAACCCTCCACCGCTCCCCCCGATGACGAACCGGAGGGGTTAGGGGTTCCCTACCCCCCGACCCACCGCCTCACACCGGCGGACCAGCGGTCGACGGAGGCCCGGGGAAACCGTCGTCATCACGTTCTGACACGGCCTCGGTATCCGCCTCAAGGCGCGCCATACGCTCCAGCTCCAGTCGGGCCTGCTCGGCCATGGCGGCCACCTCGGCTTCATCGAGCCGGGGACCGACCCCCAGGAAATCGACCGCCGTCGGCGCGGGAGGTGGGGGGGGGGCCCCGGGACGCGCCGGTCCTGGCCTGCGGCGACCCTTGAAGAGCATCGCGATGATCTTGGCAACGGCCTGAAAGAGCTCGGGCGGGATATCCTGATCGACCTTGACCTGGCCATAGAGGGTACGCGCCACGTCGATGTCCTCGACCACCAGGATGAAGTTTTCCTGCGCGATGCGGCGAATCTCGAGCGCGGCACGGTCCTGGCCCTTGGCCACCACCTTCGGGGTCCGGATGCCCTGCGTGGGCTTGTAGGCCAGGGCGACCGCGAGGTGGGTCGGGTTCGTGATGACGACATCGGCCATCTCGACATTCCCGCGCATGGCGCTCATGGCCATCTCCATCTGCTTCTGCCGCTGCCGTGCCTTGACCAGCGGGTCGCCCTCGAGCTTCTTGTACTCCTCCTTGATTTCCTTGTGGCTCATGCGCAGCGACTTCTCGTACTGCCAGCGCTGCAGAAAGTAGTCGAGCACCGCGATCAGGACCATCGCCAGCGCCACTTTCTTGCCGATGGCCTCGATCAGCG
Source organism: Candidatus Sericytochromatia bacterium (assembly GCA_035286125.1). Taxonomy (GTDB): domain Bacteria; phylum Cyanobacteriota; class Sericytochromatia; order S15B-MN24; family VGJW01; genus VGJW01. The sequence continues at coordinate 59,915 of JAYKIS010000075.1, read as the reverse complement.
ACCCGGCGAAGCCGAGGGCGCCCGCTGGATGCATCTCCGTCGACCGCAGGATGACGCCCAGCGCATCACGAATTACTCCGTAGATGACCCAGCCGATGACGATGATCTTGACGAAGGCCTTGATGACCTCAATCACCTGCTTCATCGAGAAGATCTTCTTGAAGCCCGCAATGGGATTGAGTTTCTTGATCCCCTCCTCGAAGGACAAGGGCTTGGTCGTGAACAGGACACCGACCTGAAGCAAGTTGGCCAGCCACGTCATCAGAAAGGCGATGGCCGCGACGGGCGCCGTGCACATGAAGATGACGATCAGGGACTTGCCCACGAGGCGCATGGCCAGGTTGAATTCCAGGCCGGTGTGGGAAGGGACGGACTCGATCGTCTCAAGAATGAAGCCGTAGAGCGTCTTGTACCAGAAGCCGCCCAGCGCTCCCAGGCTGTAGGCGACGGCAAAGAGCAGGACGGCGATGATGACGTCCTGGCTCTTCAGGACCTGACCGCGCTCGCGCGCCTCCTGGCGCTTGTGGTCGGTCGCGGGCTCGGTCTTCTCCTCGCCGATGGCCGTCACCCCCTTCCGGCGTGCCGGCAAGCGTGATGGCGGTCACCCGAGCCGGATTGTAGCAGCCTTTAGACTCAAGAAAACCGCGTCTCGGCCGAATCGGAGGTCATGGGGGCCCGGGTGGGCCCGCGCCCTGCGGAGCAACGGCATGAACCTCGACGAACAACTGGTCACTTTCCTCGACCACCTGCGCAGCGAGCGAGGTCTCTCCGAGCACACCCTGGCGGCCTATCATGGCGACCTGACGCAACTGAGGGACTTCCTTGCCAGCCTCGGCACGCAGGACATCCGCCAGGTGCACCGCCTGACGGTCACCGCCTTTGTCCGCCACCTGCGCGAGAAAAACCTCGCCGCCAGCAGCATCGCGCGCAAGCTTGCGGCGCTCAAGACCTTCTTCCAGTGGCTGTTGCGGGAAGGCGAGATCGATCGGGACCCCACGGCCGATATCGAGCGTCCCAAGCTGCCCCGCGAACTGCCCCGGGTCCTCGACCGGCAGGAGGTCGTCCGGCTGATTGAATACCAGCGTGACCTGCGGGACCGCGCAATTCTCGAGTTGCTCTATGCCGGAGGGTTGCGGGTCACGGAACTGATTTCCCTGAACCTGACGGATGTCAATCTGGGTTCCGGCATGTTGCGCTGCACCGGCAAAGGCTCGCGCGAGCGCGTGGTGCCCCTGTCCCAGACGGCGGTCCAGGCCTTGGAAACCTATCTGTCCAGGATTCGCATGCGTCTTCGCGTGCGGCCGACGGAGCAGGCCCTGTTTCTCAACTATGCCGGCCGCCGCCTGACCCGCCAGGCCATCTGGGTCGTCGTCAAGGACGCAGCCAAGACCGCCGGTATCGACCGGGAAGTCACGCCGCACACGCTACGGCACAGCTTCGCCACGCACCTGCTTGAAAATGGTGCCGACCTGCGCTCGGTCCAGGAGATGCTGGGCCACGCCGACATCTCGACGACCCAGCTCTACACCCACGTCAGCCGCAGCCACCTCAAGGGTGCCTACGCCTCGGCTCGTCGGGCTGCAGCACTCCCCTGAAGAGGGCCTACCGGCCGAAGCCGATGGCGTGTCCGGCTCCACCTGAGGCGCGACGCATCTCGTCCGCAGCCAACTGTTCGAGCATGGTCTGGTCGATTGCCTGGCCCCGCATCACGGCCTTGAGGGCCGCCTTGCGGCACGCCTGCAGGATGTAGCCGCCCCGAAGCGGATAGCGCCTTGCGAGGACACCCAGGTCCAGGTCCTGAGCCAAAGGCAGGTCGGGATGCGCGAGGTGCAGGCGCCAGAGCGCCTCGACCTCCTCCGGCCCGGGGTCCCGGAAGACAAGCTCGAACATGACGCGCCGCCGGACAGCCTCGTCAAGGATGTCGGCCCGGTTGGTCGCCATAAGGACCAAGCCCTCATGGGCCTCGATCAGGACAAGGAGATGATTGACGAGGCGGTCGTCATGACGCTGCAGGGCGTGACCGCCACGTGCCGCAAGCATGGCGTCGACCTCGTCCAGGAAGAGCACCGCGTTGCGCTCGCGTGCCTCGAGAAACAAGGCCTCGACCTGTTTTTCGGTTTCGCCGACGTACTTGTCGAGCAATTGACCAAGCGTCCGGCTGATCAGGGGACGCCCGAGGTGATGTGCCAGAGCGGCAGCCAGCAAGGTCTTGCCCGTCCCAGGCGGCCCTGCGAACAAGGCCACGACAGCCTTGCCCCAAGGCGCAGGACCGAGCCTGACGGCAGAGAGCCTGTCGCTGCCGTTGCGCGCCGCAAAGCAGAGCTCGTCGACCCTGTCGCGCAGGTCCTGCGGCAGGACCAGGGCATCCAGGCCGGGACCCTCAGGCAGGGTCTCGGGTGGGCGTCTTCTGCGGGAGGGGGAGCGCGTCACGCTGCCTGGCCTTGCTTCCTCGCGTGGACGCGAAGTATGGGCCCCGGGCCGTACCGGACGCTGTTCGGGCCAGGATGACCCCGCTCTGGCGCGCTCGGCCCGGCTGGGTGGCGCCACGACCGCCGCATGGGGCAGCAACGGCAGGAAGGGGCGCTCATCGTTCAGGGTGGCGAAGACCAACGGGACCCCCAGGCGCCGCGCCTCAATCTGGAAGCGAAGGACGGCCTGCGTCACGTGGCGTTCCCCGCTGCCGGCCAGCGGAACCATCAACTGCACGAGCAGGGGAGCTTCGTGCAGCCAGGCTTCTCGCACGGTGTCCGCCACCCCGACCACGAGCTGTGACGTTGCCTCGGTGACACGGCAGGTGGCGAGGGCCCGTCCTGGCAGGGCCTGACGCACCAGCATCGTCACGCGGGATTCCGTCAAACCCCGTACATGGACGACCGGTACAACGTGGCCGCTCTCCGCGAGCGCCTCGCGCAGCGCGGCGACGATGCCCCGTACGTGACCCGAGCCGGTTCGTCCGGACGGTAGCGTGACCCGCAGGCCGGGACAAGGGCCGCCCAGCAGCCACGACCGGACGCCGACGGGCATCCTGATGCCGCCACGCCCCTGATCGAGCACACCGGATGTCCAGAGAGGATGACTGGGGTGCAACAGCCCCCCGTGGCGACCGCTCGGAGCCTCGCCACGCTCCAGCCATGTCACGAGGTGTTCGGCCGTCAGGTGGGCGGCACGACTGCGGTGCCGGGCAGGGGCGAGGCAAGCAAGCGCCAGACTGCGGTCCTCGATGACCTCCCAAGCCAGGATGACTTCCAGAAGGCGACGGATATCGGCCCCCGGCCCCAGGCGCAGGAGCAGATGCTCGAATCGGTCCAGCGGGGGCAGGCGCCGCGCGAGCCTGTCACGCTCGGCTTCCAGCGCAGCAAGTCGGGACTGCAGGGCCTCTGCTGCCAGCCCCGACAGCAAATCCCCCCCGAGAGAGGCCGCTTCCGCCTGACGCCGCAGATCCCTCCGGATACCGATGGCCTGGATCTCGAGACGCACACGTGCGGCAAGCAAGGCCAACCAGGACCCGGAGGGCGCATCCCCCTTGGGGGAGCCACCCAGTGACGACGAATCGGACATCGGACCTCCAATGGCACAAGCCATCCTCAAGCATGGCCGCCTGAGGGGGGTCGGAACTCCGACTTTTCAGGAATTTTCCGGCACTACGGTGCCGTATCGGGCTGAGATGTCCGCGAGATGCCGCAACAGGTCCTCCCGGACCCGGCCCGTCTCGGGCGCCCTCGGAAAGCTGCCCGCCGGCAGATCCGGAACCCAGACCTGGCCACCCTTTTCGACGAGCCAGCGAACAGCCCGGAAGGCCGACACGCTCTCTCCCAGGAAGACCTTGCAAGCCGGCGGACAAACGAGACCGCCGACCGAAGCCGGGTCCAGCACGACATGTCCTTCGGGCGGCTGCCAACGCTTCAGGAACGCTTCCGTGACGAGGTACAGGAACCTGCACGTCTCCAGCTTGTCCCACTCCATGGCGACGGGAAGGGACGGGGAGATGACCCGGACATCCGCGATGAAGTCGACGCGGAACTCGCGCACCACAGCGTCGCCCCTTCGCTTCACGGGCTTGAGGCCCTCGGGATCCCGTGTCGGGTCATCAGGCACATAGGCCAGGATGCACAGGGGACCGTCGACATTGGTGAACCGCGCCGCGACGGCCTTGTACCAGAGGCGCTCCCCCCGGACCTTGGACGCATACAGGAACGAGAACTGGTACCGCTTGGCCAAGGGCTCCATCAGGCAAATCAGGATGGCCGGATCCGTCTCCTTGGTCAGGCGCGGATCATGAGGGCGCCAGACCCGGGCCTTTCGGTGCTTGACGACCGACTTCGGCACGCGCCCCAGCACTTCCTTAAGGCGCTTCGTGAGAACATTCGCGGCCGGACCGGCAATCTGGAGGGCCTGGCGAAGGAAGAGGGCGTCCTCGGCAGGCAGGAGTAGCGGGACAGACTTCGGGTTGAGCCTGTACACCCTCTCCCGCGATCCGCTACCCGGCGTTTCTACCCAGCCCGCATCAGCCAGTTCGGCCAGATCCTCGCTGAGCGTGGTCGCAGAAACGTCGTGACCGGAGGCTTCGAGGGCCCGCTGCAACTCTGCCCGCAGACGCGGCTTCACGAGGAGCAACTGCACGATGTCGAACAAGCGCCAGAGACGGCTGGTCTTCTTGGGCGTCCGGGCCATGGCATCTCCTTCAGGCGATCTCGAGGAAGGCCTCGATACGGTCCAGCACCGCCTTCTCACGCAGGATGCGCCGATGGCCGAAGCCCTCGAGCAACATCAGGTCAGACTCGGGCCAGGCTGCGGCCAACGCTTCCGAATCCGTCCACGGCACGTCCGGATCGGCCGTGCCGTGGACGATGAGGCCAGGCACGCCCAGATGGGGCGCCAGGCGATCCAGCTCGAGAAGGGACGACGGCTGGCGCACCAGGCGCTCGACGAGTGCCACGAAGCGCTCCCGCGTGGGTGGCTCGAGGCCCATCATGTCCATGAAACGCTCGAGGACCGCGCTGGCGCGCAACGGCCCGGCAAGGCAGACCAGGCGGTCGGTCCGCAGGCCCAGGGTGCGTGCATAGAGCATCGCCGACACGCCCATCGAGTGACCGATGGCCGCATGGAAAGGCCCGTGCACCGCATCGACCGCCAGCAAGGCCTCGGCAAAGGCGACGGGATGCGCGACCCGTCCTGCGGAACGACCATGGGCAGGACCATCGATCGCGAAGACCTCGAAACCCCGATCGGCGAGGCGTTCGGCAATGGCCACGAAATGGCTCGCGCGGCCCTCCCAGCCATGAATGCACACGACGCGAGGGCCCTGGGCGGGCCAATGCAAGCCGGCAAGCCCCGGAAGGAAACGATGGGGCTGCCCCGTACCCATGCCCGACAGCTCCCATTCACGGGCGGGCAAGCGGCGTGGCACGAGGAAGCCACGTCGCGCCACGCGGGCCGCCAGAGCGGGAAACCTGCGGCCGAGCAGGCGATTTGCCAGCCGTGCCAACCTGAGACCGGGCGGCGTCCAGCGGACCAATGTTCGAGTGGGGGTGGTGGGAGTCGAACCCACACGCCTTTCGGCGTCCGATTTTGAGTCGGATGCGTCTGCCATTCCGCCACACCCCCGGGACGGGACCCATGATACCCTGTCGAAGCCGACGTGTTCGTGAGCCCGGGTTGCCCGCCCCCCGGCAAGGCACGCAGCGACTGGCTTTCCGGCATATTCAGGAAAGGTTTCGATTCCATGACGGGCATCCTGCTGGCCTCCGCGACGCTGGGTGGTGGCTGTTTCTGGTGCCTGGACGCCATCTACAGGGACCTCAAGGGTGTCCGCACCGTCATTTCGGGTTACGCCGGGGGCCACGTGCCCGATCCGGGCTACCAGGCGGTCTGCTCCGGCAGGACGGGGCACGCCGAGGTTGTTCGCATCGACTTCGACCCTGCCCGGATTTCCTACCGGGACCTGCTCGAGGTCTTCTTCACGGTCCATGACCCGACCACCCTGAACCGTCAGGGTGCGGATACCGGCACCCAGTACCGGTCGATTATCCTGACGCACGATGCGGCCCAGGAGCGCATCGCCCGTGAGGTCATGGCCTCCATCCGGGCCGCCCGGATCTGGCCCGACCCGATCGTGACCGAGATCAAGCCCCTGGACACCTTCTATCCTGCCGAGGCCTACCATCAGGACTACATGGCCCGGAACCCCGCCCAGCCCTACTGCGTGGCCGTCATCGCCCCCAAGGTCGCCAAGTTCCGCAAGCAATTCATGAGCCGGCTCAAGGAGCCTGCCCCGCGCAAGCCTTAAACAAAACTGCGCCGGGAGACAACCCCGAGGTAAGCCGGCATCCGACCGCTGGTGCCGACAAGGCCTGCAGCATGCCCCGACCCCTCGTCCGTGACCTGTCGCAGTTCCTTGCTTCTCCTCTGCCACGGCGCGCCGAGGGCAAGCCGCGGCGCGCCCCCCTGAAGCCGCCCGTACTGAAGCCGTCAGGCCCCGATTGGAAGGCCATCATTCGCGATGCCGACCTGACAGTGCGGACGGCCGGCCCCGGAAGCGTGCGCATCGGCGGGGGCGTCGAGCTGTCGCGCGCCCTGGTCGAACGGGCGCTCAACCAGATGCTGCGCGCCCAGCGCGGCCTCGAGGAGACGAACGTCCAATTCGCGCCGGACGGCAAGTCCTTTGCCCTCTCCGGCCATTACCGAATGCTGGGGGGCCTGGTCCGGATCCCCTTTCGCCTTGATGGGCGTCCGACCTTCCGTGGCCAGACCCTGCGCATCGTCGTGACCGACTTCAAGCATCCGGGACCACGCTGGCTCGACAACTGGATGATGGCCAAGGCCGCCCGTGAGACAGCCGCCCAGGGCCATCCTGTGGCCTGGGACCCCGTGGGCAAGGCCTTCGAGATGCCCCTTTCAGCCGTCCTGCCGGGCATCGGCTTCGATGGCGAACCCGAAATTCGCGCCGATGGACCTGACCGGCTGATCGTGGCAACACCTGGCACGACTCCGGCCGTGCAGGGCGACCGCCAGGCCCAAGTGCGGCTGGACCCTGCCTTCGTCGGCGACCTGCTGGCGCGTCGCCTCGACGGGTTTGCCCAACTGGACCGCGTGGTGCCGGGTCCGGACCACTGGCGTCTCGAAGGCACCCTGCTGCCGGGCCTGGGCGCGATCCTCGGTCCCCTGCTGCCAGGGGCCCGCGAAGCCCGGGTCCCTCTGGGCCTCACGGCCCGCGCCACCGGCCGTCACCTGGTCCTGACGCCGGACGTCCCGGTCAAGGCCCTCTGGGAGGCCATCCGGAACCAGATTCGCGCCAAGGGCATTCCGGCGGAAATCGCGAAGGACGGCATCCGCATGCCCGTCGCGGCGCTCTCCGACCCGATGTGGCCCCTGTCCCGGGTCAGGCTCGAGGGCGGGCAACTGGTGGCCGAAGTCGGCCTCGACCAGCCCCCGAAATACAAAAGCAAAACAATTTCTAAACAAAACGTTTATTAACGCCCAAAAGACTTGGTAGGGTTTTCCTGTCCTCGCGACCTTTTCCGGAGAACATTGATGCTTTTCAAGTCTTGCGCCCTGAGCGCCCTGGTGGCCCTGCCCGCGATCCTTGCCGGCTGCGGTGCCCAGCCCGGCATGCGCCCTGTGACCTCCAGCACGCTGCGCGCCCGCCAGGCGGCACCCTCCTTCCAGAAGGACATCCTGCCCCTGCTCAAGAACAACTGCGCCTCCTGCCACAACGCCGGCCGGCTCTTCGCGCCGCTGCCCATGTTCGAGAAGGACGGCACACCACGAACCGAGGCGATCAGCGGCAACATCGACCGCATCGTCAGCGCCATCGAGAGTGGCCGCATGCCGCCCCGCAAGCCCGGCTCCATCAGCCCGGACCAGATTGCCATGCTCAAGGCTTGGGCCGCGGCAGGCACCCCGGTCGACTAGGACCTCAGGCTACATCACGGGGCCCCGCATCAGGCCGATTTGCCGCAACCTCTCCTTGAGGTAGGTATCGGCCGTGATCGGGGCCCATCGTGCAGGTCGGTCAGGCGTGACGAATGCATCGAGCACCGAGAGGTCGCAGGCGCTGTACGGGTGCACGAAGAACGGCATCGAGTAGCGGGCCCCCTGGTGACCGTCATCCGGATTCACCACGCGGTGTGTCGTGGCCGGGATGCGTCCGTTCGTGACACGCTGCAGCATGTCCCCCGAGTCGACGACGATCTGCCCCTCGAGCGCCGAGATAGGCAGCCACGACCCATCCCGGGTCAGCAGCTCCAGGCCGGACGAGGTGGCCTCGCAAAGCAAGGTGATGATATTGATGTCCTCGTGGGCTGCGGCACGCACGGCCCCCGGCGGAATCGTCCCCGTCACGGGCGGGTAGTGAATGGCGCGCATGATCGAGTTGCCATCGACGACCATGTCGGCGAACGTGCGGCGGGACAGGCCGAAGTAGTCGGCGAGGGCCTCGAGCAAGGACGACACGCAGGCATCCAGTTGGCCATAAAGGGCCCGCATCGTGCCCTCAAGTTCAGGAATCTCGCGGGGCCAGACATTGGGCGGGTAATGGCCATGGTAGGGATGATCGCCGGGCAGGTCCCGGCCCACGTGCCAGAACTCCTTCAGGTCACCCACGGGATTGTCCTTGGCATGCTCCCGACCGTAGGGGGTATAGCCGCGCTGGCCGCCCTCGACACCAGCATAGGCCAGCTTGACCTCCTCGGGCAGGGCGAAGAAGGCCGCGAAAAGGCCATAGGCCTTGCGGATCAGGCCGTGGTCGACGCCGTGGCCGTCCAGCGTGACGAAGCCGTAGTGCTCAAGGCCCTGGCCCAGCGCGCGAACGAAGCGTCCGCGACGCTCCGCATCTCCGCTGCGGTAGTCGTCCAGGCGCACCACGGGAATCGAGGAAGCGACAGCAGACATCAGGCGGGCCTCCGGCAAGCTTGAAACCGCCCGATTGTACCCCGACCGGCATGGGGCTATCCCAGCGGACCAAGAAGGTCGGCCGTCCGACCGGATACCCCCTGCACCCGAAGACCGACCATGGACCGTGATGCCGTGCGCTCGTCCCCTTGTGCTGCCGGGGCTCCTGCTCCTCGTGGCCTGCACCGGACCGGCGGGGAGCCTGCCTCCTGAGCCGAGGCCGTCCAGCCCCGGCAAGGATGTCCGCCACGCAGCCGAACCGGTTGCCACTCCGTCGCCGGGTATCCTCGACACGACCCTGCCCTTCGTGTCCGGCCCGGCCTCGAACCTGTTCCTCGCCATGCCGCGCACGGCCGAGTTGTTCATGGTTCCGGGCGCCGGTACCGGCATCGGCAACCCCGTGCTGGGCCCGGGTCCCGAATACCTGGTCTTCCACGACAGGGACGGCCGCATCGTCGCCTGGGACTCCCGCTCGGATCGCAACATCCTGATTGAAGGCGAACCCGGACGCGACCTGTCCGCCCCATCCGTGGCGGCACGGGGCGACGGCCTCCTCTATCACGGGCCTGAACAGCTCTTCCTCTGGCAACGGGTGCCGAGACCCTCGTCCGGAACATGGCCCCTTCGCGGCCGCACCCGTCGGTTTCCGGCGGCCTCGGCATGGGCCAGGGCCGGTGGTGGCCTTGCCGAGGCGTGGGCCGACGCCACGCTGCGACAGGTCCTGCTGCGCAACGTCCGGGGCGAAGTCGCCCTCGCGGACCTGCAGGACGACAGCGTCCGCACGCTCAGGACCGGCGACCTCGGGCCCATCCTGTCATGCAGTATCTCGCCCTCGGGCCGTCGCCTGCTGCTCGAGTCAGCCAGGGGCCTACACGCCTACGACCCCGAGACACGCAGGCTTGATGCCTTGCCCGAGGTGGACCTCGCGCTGGGCGGCCCCGGAGCGACCCTGGGCTCGTGGCAGGCGGAGGACGGGTTCCTTGCCCGCATCCGAACCGCCTCGGGCCAATCGCGGTACCTGCTGGGCCTGTGGCCCTCGGGGCGCGTCATCTCCGCGTGGTCCCTGAACGACTTCTCCGGCCTTCGGTAGAAACCTCGGGCAGGCGGGCATGACCCCTTTATGAACCGACCCTTGACCCGCTGGCGCGTCGTGTCACTGGCCACCCTGGCCGGAGCCATGGCGGGTTGTTTCACGGTCCCCGTGCAGCAAATGACCCCATCGACGCAGGCCAGGACGGGGATGGTCCGCGACGAGATGCGTGCGGCCACGGCTGGCGAGTTTTTCGTGGACATTGCCGTGGGCGTGCCCACGGTCCGCAAGACGATGGGGCTTGCCGCGGACCTGGGTATCGGCAAGGTGGTGGTCGGCCTCTTCGATTTCGGGACATCCGCGAACGAAGTGGCACGACTCGGCTGGCTCACCACGGGCAGCTACCAGAGCGTCGGCAGCAGTGTCCAGTTGCAGGCGGCCTCGTTCGCCTGGTTCGCCGCACCGCACGCCGCACCCATCACCGGCATCGTCGGCACCCCCAGCGCCTACGGTTCGAACCGGCACTCCAGCGACACGCTGGCCAGCTTTGCCTATCTGGACCTGAACAAGAGCAACGGTTATCGTCTGGAGTCGCGACGCTACATGATCCGGGACTTCCTCGACGGCGAATCCCTGATGCAGAACGGTGTCGCGACCTCCTACCTCCGGTTCGGCAACCTTGCAGCCGACGACGGCAGCGGGGCCCATCGCTACCTGGCCTTCGCCGTCGCGTGGGACAACCATCCCGACATGACCAAGCGCAAGGTACTCGGCTACACGGATGCCTTGGTGGACCCGGCTTCGGCCTCTTCCCCGGTAGCGCTCAACCTGGTCCTCAACGAAGGCGTCTCCACGGACCTCACGCAGATCGGCGTGACGCTGGACCCCGTGATACCTGCCATCGAGGACTGCCCCGCCGGCGAATGCCAGAGCGCCCAACCCTGACGACGACGCACGCCCCGTGCTGAGGCTCTCCCGCGAGGATCCCCGGATCCTGCAACTGGCCTTTCTGGGCAGCCTGCTGCTTTTCGGGGTGCTGGTCCGGGACTTTTCGCTGCAGCCTGTCCAGGTTGTCCTGTGCCTGGGCACCTCCCTGGGCTGGCAGCTGCTGCTGGGCAGGGGACAGAACATGGCCAGCGCCGCCATCACGGGCCTCGGGCTCAGCCTGCTGGTCCGCGCGGACAACCTCTGGGTCCATCCGCTCTGTGCCACGGTCGCCCTTGTCGCCAAGTTCACCTTGCGCTGGCAGGACAAGGCCATCTTCAACCCGGCCAACCTGGGCGTCGTCCTCGCCATGGCCCTGCTGCCCGGCGCGTGGACGTCACCCGGACAATGGGGACACGCATGGATCGTGGCCGGCTGGATCCTGATGCTGGGCCTTGGCGTGACGCTGCGGGCAGGTCGCATGGACAGTGCCCTGGGCTTCCTCGCTTGCTGGCTGGCGCTTTGCGCCGGGCGCATCGGCTGGCTGGGGCAGAACTGGGCCGTCCTGGGCCATCAATTCACGACGGGCTCCTTGATCCTGTTTTCGTTTTTCATGATTTCGGACCCGCGGACGACTCCGGACCACCTCGCTGCCCGCCACATGCACGCCGCGACCGTGGCACTGGTCGCCTTCACGTGGCAGTACGGCCTCTACCGACCCCACGGCCCCATCGTGGCGCTCGCCCTGTGCACCCCGCTCGTTCCCCTGCTCGATCGCCTGCTTCGTGCCGCAAGGCACCAGTGGCCCGCGCCGCCCTCCCCCCACCGAGGCCTACCCGATGCCGCAGCAACCGTCCCGTCCTGACCGTCGTCGCCTCGGCATGCTGGCGATCGTCACACTGATCGCCACCCTAGCCACCTCCCCCGGAGCCCTGGCGTTCTGCGGTTTCTATGTCGCGAAGGCCGACGCCTCGCTCTACAACGAGACCTCGCGCGTGGTGATGGTCCGCGAAGGCAACCGCACCGTCATCGGCATGGCGAGCGACTACAAGGGCCCGCTCAAGGAATTCGCCATGGTGGTTCCGGTGCCCGCCGTCCTGACACGCGAGCAGATCAACGTGGCCGACCGGGCCGTCTTCGACCATCTGGACGCCTTCACGGCGCCGCGCCTCGTCGAGTACTTCGATGACGACCCATGCAACGACATGCGGCGCCGTGGGATGCTCGACGAACGGATGATGTCGGCACCGGCCGGTGCCCCGATGGCCAAGGCGGCCCGGCCCGAGCGGGATCTGGGCGTCGTCATCGAGGCGCAATACACCGTGGGTGAATACGACATCCTGATCCTGTCGGCGCGAGAGTCCACGGGCCTCGAAACGTGGTTGCGCCAGAACGGCTACCGCATCCCGCCCAAGGCCCGCAAGGCGATTGCGCCCTACATCCGCACCGGCCACAAGTTTTTCGTGGCCAAGGTCAATCTGGGCGAGCAGGCCAAGACCGGTCTGCAGCACCTGCGGCCCCTGCAGTTCGCCTTCGAGACCCCGAAGTTCATGCTGCCGATCCGCCTCGGCATGGCCAACGCCAATGGCCCACAGGACATGCTGGTCTATGCCATCACCCGCAAGGGCCGGGTCGAGACCACCAACTACCGCACCGTGAAATTGCCCACGGGCAAGACGATTCCCGTCCACCTCAAGAAGGACTTCAAGAGCTTCTACAAGGCAATGTTCGAGACCGCATGGAAGCGCGAGGACCGTCGCGCCGTCTTCACCGAGCATTTCTGGGACATGGGCTGGTGCGACCCCTGTGCCGCCGATCCGCTCTCGGCCGACCAGCTGCGGCAGCTGGGCGTCTGGTGGCTGGACGATGGTCATGAAGGGGGCGCGCCCCCTGGCGTGTCCGTCGGGCGCCGCCGCATGCCCCAGGCCGCGGGCAGTCCCGTCGACGCTGTCGTGACCCGACTCCATGTCCGCTATGCCGCGGACACCTTCCCTGAAGACCTCGTCTTCCAGGAAACCCGGGACCGGGAGAACTTCCAGGTCCGCTTCGTGCTGCAGCATCCCTGGACAGGACCGGCCGCTTGCCCGGAGGGCAAGGCATACAAGGATTCCGTGAAAAGACGCCAGGAGGAGGAGGTCCGAACGGCCGCGAACCTGACGGGCTGGCCCGTCGGCAAGCTGCGTCGCCAGGCCGGCCTCGGCCCCGAGGCGACGCCGGAACCGTGGTGGAAGAATCTCTGGAGGCGCTAGGATGGCGGCGTGCCGCTCCTGAACCTCGCGCCCTCCAGCTTCGCCATCGACCTGCCCGGCGAGGACCTGATCCTGCCGGAACCGCGCCAGGTGCGTGGCGTGCTCTGGTCACCCGCGCCACCTGAGCCACCTCCGTCCCCGGCCTTGCTCGACTGGTCCGCCGCGCTCGCCGACGACCTTGGCCTGCCCGCGCCCGACGCGGATATCATCGCCCAGCTTGGCGGTCGTTGGCCCGACGCAGGCCTGATGCCCTGGGCCTCGCGCTATGGCGGCCATCAATTCGGGCACTGGGCAGGCCAGCTCGGTGACGGTCGGGCCACCGTCATCGGTGCCCTTCGGGATCGCAACGGGACGATGCAGGACCTGCAGCTCAAGGGAGCGGGCCTTACGCCCTATTCCCGACACGCCGATGGCCGGGCCGTGCTGCGTTCGTCCTTGCGGGAGCATGTCTGCAGCGAGGCCATGGCGGCCCTCGGGGTACCGACGACGCGCTCCCTGGCACTTGTCGCCACCGGTGAGCCGGTCATGCGGGACATGTTCTACGACGGCCGTCCCGCGGCCGAACCCGGCGCGGTCGTGACCCGCGTCGCGCCTTCCTTCGTGCGCTTCGGTCATTTCCAGATCCTGGCTGCCCAGCAGGAGAACCAACTGCTCGAAGCCCTGATCAACCATGTCCTGACCCGGCACTATCCCGAACTGGGCCCACCCGGTCGCGCGGCGTGGACAGACCTCTTCCACGAAGTCTGCCGTCGGACGGCCCGCATGGTGGTCCGCTGGATGCACCTCGGGTTCGTGCACGGCGTCATGAACACGGACAACATGAGCATCCTGGGACTGACGATCGACTACGGGCCGTTCGGTTGGCTGTCCAGCTACATGCCGGAGTTCACGCCCAATACGACGGACTTCGCCGGCAGGCGCTACTGCTACGCCCGGCAACCCGTGATCGCAGGATGGAACCTGGCCCGTCTCGCCGAGGCCTTGCTGCCGCTCGGCCTGGACCTCGACGCCCTGCAAGCGGGCCTCGAGGCCTATCAGGAAACCTACGCGGCCGAGGACAGGGCGGGCATGTCCGCCAAGCTGGGGCTCGCCGCACACCGCGGGCCCTCGGACGATGACCTGGTCGCGGCCATGTGGACGATGCTCGAGGCCACGCAGGTGGACCGCACACTCTTCCACCGCATGCTGGGTCGCGTGGACCCTGCCATACCTTTCAATCCGGCCACGATGTCCGGCGCCCTGGCCGAGCGCGCCGGCGACGATGCACCAAAAGCGCTTGCCGACTGGATCACGCGCTGGCAGGCACGTGTCCGCGCGGACACGTGGCCCGACGCGACGCGTCGTACCCGGATGGACCAAGCCAACCCGCTGCTGATTCCCCGCAACCACCTGCTGCTGGACGCCATCCGTGCCGCGGAGACAGGCGACAACCAACCGCTGATGCGGCTTGTCGAGGCCCTTCGCGATCCGTGGACAGACCGCGCGGGCATCGAGGACCTCGTGGCCCGACCACCGGCATGGGCTGCGGACACGCCCGGCTGCGCGACGTTGTCCTGCAGTTCGTAGCCGGGCCAATTCAACGTTTCTTGTCTGTCGCTTAACCCCACCTTGGGTGACCGCGACACAGGCAACCTCTCCGGATGCCGACAATACGGCAGGGGCCATGCAGCCCCCACCTATTCGGAGTCCTTACCTTGTTTTCGCTTTTCATCGGTTCCCAAGCCGCCGCAACAGCCACCCCTGCCAACAGTGCGGAGCCCATCGCCAAGCCTCGCGTTGCCGGTGTCTTCCGACCCGACCGCCTGTCGCTGGGCAGACAGCAGCAGGGGCTTGCCGCCCTCCGCGGCCAGGTCCTGCAGGTCATCGCGGACGCCGACCGCGATACCCGCACGCTCAAGGCGGCGCTCTCCGAGATCTTGCCGGCGAGCTATCCAGGTCCGGGAGAGGAAGCCGACGAGGACATGCGGATGACGCGCCTGTTGACGAGCATCGGCCTGCTCACGGACATCCGGACGGACATGCAAGGCGTGCTCGAGGCGGTCCGCCATGCCGAGGCAGGCGTACCCATGCCCGATGGCCGCAAGGCGATGAGCGTGGCCCAGGGACTGACGGAACGCGCCTTGGAACGGCACGGCCTGCTGGCCTCCGAGATGAAGGCCCTCCACGAGGATCTCTACAGCAGCCCGTTCGGACGCCCCTCCCCCGCCGAACTGAGAGCGCTCAACCTGGTCCGGCGGACCATGCTGGGCCTCGAGGACACCGAACGCCGTCTCGTCCGGATGTCGGATGC
This sequence comes from Candidatus Sericytochromatia bacterium, assembly GCA_035286125.1. GTDB lineage: Bacteria > Cyanobacteriota > Sericytochromatia > S15B-MN24 > VGJW01 > VGJW01. The sequence goes on along the minus strand of JAYKIS010000075.1, from coordinate 44,533 downwards.
GATGGCCGGCGGCCGCTGAAGCGGCCTAAGGCCCCCCGAAAAACCCGGCCAGATCCTCATCCGGCTCGTCGAGGCTGCAACTGCCGATCGCGAACGGCTGACGCGCGACAACGGCCTCGAGCGTCGCGGTATCGAGCGACCAGTCGCGCCAGGCAAGCCCCCGGCGCAAGTCGAATGCTTCGAGGCCCGCGCGACCCTCCTGGGCGAGACATGACAGCAGGGCCTCTTCCGGAAAGGCCTCCTCGCCCAATGCCTGGCGCAGGCGAAGACCGGCAGCCAGCGACAGGAAACCCAGGTCGTTGCCCCAGCGCGCGTCCCGGACCGGATGATGCAGGCCGGCCGTGGCCTTGAAGCCCAGGCCGTGCCGCGCCACGACGCCAACCACATGGGCGAGTGCCCGCACGTCGATGGCCTTGGGGCCCGATCCACGGACCTTGAGAACAGGACGGGGCTCGGGCATCCCGGCGAGCACACCGGCGACGACTTCTGCGCCCTCAAGCCAGGCCTCGGGTGACCAGTCCGGCTCGATGACGAGCCGGATGCCGCTGGGAGCAAGACCTTGCGTGAGGCCAAGCAACGCCTCGGTGAGCCAGCCCGCGTCCACCGATGAAAGCTCGACCCTGACCTCGTAGCTGACCACTCTTTGGGGCAAGGCCGAGGCACCCTGGCTGTCCAGCCACGCCAGCAGATCCCCGTGGACAGCCGCCGGGCCGTCCTGCTTCAGCACCGGGCCGAGCACCGCCCATTCGATGGCACGTCCATCGGGGAAACCTGCGGCCCGCAGCCGATCAGGCACAAGGTCCGCCAGCTGGCCCGTCGTGACCACCATGTCCGCGGCCCGGAGCCAAGGGCGCAGCAAACGGCCCGGGAAGGAGGCCGCCATGGCCAGGGCCTCGTCGAAGGCGAGGGCTGCGGGGGGAAAGGTACCCGCGTAATCGAAGAGGCCGGCCGTGAGGATGCGCAGGCCCGGGAGCGGGGGGGTCTCGCTCACCCCGCAGCCCCGGCCCCATCTCGGCAAGCAGCAGGCACGACGACCTGATCGATGCGCCCGCAGAGCGACCGGCCATCATCGAGCAGGATGTCCAACTCGATGCGGTCCCCGTCCTTCATGAAGGGCGTGACCATCGTGCCCGTGGCAATCTTCTCGAGCATCCGCTGCTCGGCGAGACAGCTCGAACCCACGCTTTCGTCGGCGTTGGACACCGTGCCGCTGCCCAGGATGGTCCCAGCCGAAAGGTCTCGGGTCGCCGCCGCATGGGCGATGAGCTCGGGGAACGAAAAGAACATCTCCCCGGCGTCGGGATGGCCATACGGAACGCCGTTCAACCACGAGCGCATCGGCAGGTGCAGGCGTCCCTCCCTCCATGCCTCCCCGGCCTCATCAGGCGTGACGGCAAAAGGTGCGAAGGACGAAGCCGGCTTGCCGTGGAAGAACCCGAAGCCCGCCGCGAGCTCACGCGGAATCAGGTTGCGCAGGCTGACATCGTTCATCAGCAGGATCAGGCGGATGGCACTCCCTGCAGCCGACGCCGGCGTGCCCATGGCCACGGGCCCCAGGACCACGGCCACCTCGGCTTCGAAGTCCATGCCGTCGCCAGGATGACGCAAGGGCAGGTCGGCCCGGGGACCCAGCAGGTTGTCGCTGGCTCCCTGGTACATCAGGGGCACGGTCCGGAGATCCTCCGGCGGCTCGGCGCCACGAGCCTTGCGGACCAGCAGGACGTGCTGGATGAAGGCGCTGCCGTCGAGCCAGGACCATGTCCGCGGCAAAGGCGCCATGAACGTGGCCGTGGCGAGGTCTCGTGCACCGGCGGAGTCGCCCGCCGCCAATCGACGGGCTGCCTGCTCGAGCTCGGGCAACACCTCGTCCCAGCGATCCATCGCCTCGCGCATCGAGGGCACGCCGGGCACCTCGAGACCCCAGCGATGGTCGGGAGAGACGACAACCAGGCGACCATCCGGATCGGGGCGCCCTGTCACCGGATCACGTCGTTCAAGCGTGGCGAGCTTCATGCCCCATTCTACCGCGTGGCACAGGCCAGACCTGTGGGTCATGACGGGCCTTGAAGGGTATGTGAAACTTAACGCGCACCCGATCCATGGATGCGATGACGTCATCAGGCCAACCGATCCCTTTCGCCGAGGTACCCGCTTCCATGTCCGACATGAAGATCAACCGGTCCCAGACCAACTCCTTGCCGACGCCGGGCATGGCGTCGGTACCCTCGTTCGACGAAGTCCAGATGGACGAGAACCAGAAGCGCCAGACACCTGCGTTCCCCGCAGACCAGAGCACCGTCGACCTCGGTAGCGCGCCGTCGGCGCCGAAGGCGGTCGACGCGCCGTCCGCCACCGTGCCCGGACCCGCACCCGCGCGGTCGGGGACCTACTCGGACAATGTGGTCCAGCTCAACAGCCCCCCGTCGTCGATCAAGCCGGCAGACGGTGAGCCCCGGGTCATCTCGGGTCCGGCCCCCGCGCAGGCCGTCAGCTATGCCGAGCCCGAGCAGGTCTCGCCTCGGCCCCGCACGATCGAGGTCGCCGGCGCCGGCATGGGCGCGGCCAAGAAGTATACGATGCTGGAAAGCGAGGCGCTCGCCGTCTACACGCTGATTCGCGACAACGGCGGCAGCCTGAAGCCCGAGAAGCTCAAGGAACTGCTCAAGAGCGAATACGGCATCGACGCCGACATCACCCGTGTCGATGGCCGCATCGCCCTTGTCAATCGGGCGACGGGAAACGCGATTGCCGTCGATACGGAAGGCAACGGTGCGCTGGGCCTCGAGGACCTGCAGTTCAAGGACGCCCTCCTGAAGGCCGGTATCGACCCGGACTTCAAGCCCGACATGAACTCGTGGAAGCTGGCGATGGACGTCATCACCAAGGCCATGGACAAAGCCCGCGCCGAGGCCGATGAGGCCGCCGCGATGCGGCAGGCTGGCGCCGCCAAGGGCAAGAAGGTGGTCACGCCCGTCATCGCGGTGGACCCCGCTGGCCTCTCCACCAAGGGTCTGCCCATGGCACCCACGGCCATGCCCTCCATCGCTCCCGCCGACGTGGACACCTCCGCCTACAGCGGCGACCTGGCTCCTGAAGAAGTCATGGACAAGGTCAGGAAGTTCCAGGAGTTGCTGGCCGAAGAGAAGAAGCTTCAGAAGTTCCTGCTGGACCTCAAGGTCGGGGGCACGTGCGAGGCCGTCGCCGAGCAGATCAAGCAGCATGACGATGCCGTGGCCCGCATCCGGCAGATTCGCCACGAAGGCATCGTGCCCATCGTGGGCGAACTGGCGGCCTACCTCCGCAAGGATGCACCCAAGGCCGCTTAGGAAGGTTCCCCGCCGTGTCGACGCCCAAGGTCCTGCTCGCGTTCCCGCCCCAGTGGTCGGCGCAGAACCCGCACTTCGCCCTCAGGGGCATCGCGGGACACCTGCGCCGCAACGGGGTGGAAACCGTCGTTCGCGACCTCAACATCGAGTGGTTCGATCGGATCTTCCAGCCCGAGTACCTGACGGAGGTGCGGAATCGCCTCCACCTGATGCAGGAGTACCTGGGCGTCGAGGCGCGGCTCAAGGAACTGCTGGGCGAGACGGACCGGCAGGTGCTCATCGACCTGCAGCGGGCCAAGGCCATCGAGGTGTTCATGGCGGCCAAGGGCGACCTGCTCGAGGCCCTGCCCCGCCAGATCGCCGATGCCGTCGAGACCCTGCGGGACCCGAGGCGCTTCTACAATCCCGATCTGCTGATTGATGCGCTCGAGACGCTCGACCTGGCCTGCCAGGCGGTGTCAATGCCCTATCACCCGGCCCGCCTGGCGCTCAATTACTTCGAACAGCCGGACTGCCTGATGACGATCGAGAACATGGTCGTCCACACCGAGGACGCCGCCAACAACATGTTCACGGCGTTCTATGCCGAGGTCATCCCGTCGATGCTGGCCGAGAAACCCGAAGTCATCGGCATCTCGATCAATGCGTTCTCGCAGGTGCTGCCCGGGCTGACGCTGGCGCGCATGCTGCGCGAGGCCGCAGGACCGGACGTGCACATCACCATCGGCGGCAACTTCTTCGAGCGGGTCAAGGATACGCTTGCCAACCGTCCACGCTTCTTCGAGAAGTTCGCGGACAGCGTCGCCATCGGCGAGGGCGAGCACACCATGCTGCTGCTGGCGCGCGCCGTTCACGAAGGAAGGGACCTCGACGAGGTGCCCAACTTGCTGCACAAGGCCCGCGAAGCCGACAATGTGCGGGTATCTCCCGTCCGCCCGGTGCCCAGGATGGACGCCATCGGCATTCAGGACCTGGAGGGCCTGCCGCTCGACAAGTATCTGAGTCCCGAACTTGTGCTGACGATTCAGGCAGGAAAGGGTTGCTACTGGGGCCTGTGCTCCTTCTGCGACAGCTTCTGGGGCGTCACGGAGGACGAGAAGTCCCTCGATCGCCTGATCCAGGAAATCCGCCACCTGCGTGACACCTACGGTATCCGGCACTTCCAGCTGATCGACGAGGCCATACGACCCGCGATGATGCGTGCAATGGCACAACGCTTCATCGACGAGAAACTCGACATCACGTGGTTCTCGAACGGACGCCTCGAGAACGGGTTCACCCCGGAACTGATGCAACTGCTCTACCAGTCCGGGCTGCGGCTGGTGCTGTGGGGCGTCGAGACGGGCTCGCCGCGTATCCACGAACTGATCAAGAAGGGCGTGGCCTTCGAGCGTCGCCTGCCCATCCTCAAGGGTTCGGCGGACGCCGGCATCTGGAACTTTGCCTACATCTTCTTCGGCTTCCCGACCGAGACCCGGGAAGAGGCCCAGTCGACCATCGACATGATCGGGGCCAATACCGACATCATCCACTCCTACGGTCGATCGGTCTTCACGCTGGGACGGCACTCGGCGCTGTACCGAGAGGCCGAGCAGCAGGGCATCCTCGAGGTCCACGAGAGCTTCGAGGAACTCTCGGCCAACGCGCACTACACCATCCGGACCGACGAAGGCATGAAGGATGACGAGCTCGCCGAGATGATGGCGCGCTGCACCTCGTCCTGCGAGGAAGCCTATGGACGCGGCCTGTGGTTCTACCTGCGCTACCGCGAGTTCATGCACCTGTATGTCCAACGCTTCGGTGTCGCCTGGGTCAGCGACCGCAAGGTCGGCACCCACGATCGCCCGGAACGCCAGTACTACTAGTCCACTCCCCCCCACCGTCGGAGACGCCCATGGCCGCAACTGCTCCCTCCTCCATTACCATCGAAGCCCCCGATGCCCTGATTGCCGCCGCCAAGGCCCAGGTCGTCCGGACTCGTCACTACCGCACGGGCAAGATCGACAGGTTCGGCAAGGTCGTGGGCATCGACGAGTACCCCGAGGGCAAGGTGCCCCACGAGCACCAGACCCACCACCTCGATGCCCTGGGCCGGGTCGTGTTCTTCGAGAAGTTCGAACGCACCTTCACCAAGCCCAGTCATCGGGTCTACCGTTATGACGAGCACGAGCATCGGCTGCGGGATTCCGTCTGGATCGACCGTTACGGGCGCATCGACAATCACCACCGCTACCGGTACGACGAGGTCTCGGGACTGCTTGTCTGGCGGGCGGAGTACGACCAGAACGGCGCGCTCTTCTACTCCATCGTGTCCGCGTACGACGACAAGGGGCAGAACACGTCCGAGACCTGGCAGGATGCCGACGGGCATGTGGTCAAGATTCTCGAGTACACCTACGACAAGGCCGGGGAAATTGCCGTGCAGGCGGAGCGCGGACCGGATGGCAAGCTTGTGGGCGAGCTGCGGTTCACCTACGACAAGGAAGGCCGGGTCACCGAACGGGCGTGGCACCTTGGCGGGAGCAAGGACCGGACCAGCCGGCAGAAGTACAGCTGGAACAAGCAGGGCCTGCTGGCGCGGGTCGAATTGCGCGGGGCCAAGGATCGCCTTGCAGCCAGCCAGGAATTCCATTACGACGAGCTTGGCAATGTCGTGCGGGAGCGTTGGCTCGATGCCCAAGGCGGCGTCTACAAGGACCTCCACTTCTGAAGACTTCGTGAAAACCGCTTTCCCGTCATGCCAGCGGGTATAGCGCCCGTATGTTCGATCCCATCAAGGGCTTGGGTGGAACCGGCTGGTTGGCCGAGAGCATAGGCCGGCTCCGGAAGTACGGGGAAGAACCCGCTCCTCCGCAGGCGGAACAGCCCGACCCCGAAGCGCCCATGGCGCCTCCGACGCCACGCGATGACGACGCCGTCGGGGATGCTGTCAGGAAGCGACTCAAGAAGTTCCTGAAGGACGACGGCGGGGTGGTCGAACTACCACAGGTCGACATCCCGAACGGCCGCGCCTTCGGCGCCGCGACCACCCGAAAGAGCGCCCGGGGGGGCTGACGCTCCCTCAGGGACCATTCCGGCGTCCCGGGCCCAAGGTGCTGCCCCACTCACCCCGTGGTAGCATGGGATCTCTGATGCGTGAAGTCCGGTGAGAAGCCGGCGCTGTCCCGCAACGGTATGGGGATTTCCTTCCCGAGCCCGACCAGCATCAGGACCTGTCCCCCGCTCGGACCCTCCTCGAGGCAAGGAACCCGCGCACCCCCATGCTGCTGGCTGTCCCGCCGGAGCTGCCGGACCTCGGCGAGGTCACCGTCGCAGCCCATCGCCCCCGCCGTGAAGACCGGACCCAAGGCACGATCCGGATCACGGCCGAGGCCATCCGCCGCTCGGGTGCCCGTACGTTGGGCGAGTTGCTGGGGCGCCAGGCGGGACTCGCCATCCGCAGCTACGGAGAGCCAGGAGCGCTGGCCACGGCCTCGTGGCGAGGCGTCGGAGCCGAAGGTGTCCTCGTGGTCCGGGACGGCGTCCGCCTGAACGACCCGCGCCTGGGCCAGGCGGACCTGGGCAGCATCCCGCTCGAGGGTCTCGAGGACATCGAGATCCGTGCAGGTGGGGGTTCCGGCCCCTACGGTGCCGATGCTGCAGGTGGTGTCGTCCTGCTGACCTCGGCACGCCGGCCTGTCCGGCGCCTGGACGCCGGAGTCGGCACCCTCGGGGAACAGGCGCTCGGCTTCACGGTCACCGATCGCGACGCGAACGGACGCCACGGGCTGTCCATGCGGCAGATGCGGGCCACCAACGCCTTCCCCTACACCCGCGACGGCCGGGATGCCGGTTTGCGCACCAATGCCGGGACCGAGCAGTTGCAGGGCACTTTCGACCTCGAACGCACGCTACCGGGTGGCAGGCTGTTGGTCCAGTGGATAGGCGGACAGTTCGCCAAGGGACTGCCCGGAAGCATCCGGCAACCCAGCCCCCGCGCAAGCCAGACCGACAACCGCTGGCTCGCTGCATTGACTTGGGACACCCGGGACGAACGCGGCCTTGGAGAAGAGTGGCAACTCTCCCAGCAGGGCAGCGAGACCCGGCTTGCGGATCCGGAACGGGTCTTCGGGCCACCCGTTTCCACCACCGGCTACCGGAGTACCGAGGCCAGATTTCGAAAACAGGCCGGAATCGGCGCACACGTCCTCGATGCGGGCCTGACGACCACCCACCACCAGGCCTCCCGGTTTCCGGACCGCTGGCAACAAGCCGCCTTCCTCGAGGACCTCTGGGATCTGGGCGACGGCTGGAGCAGCGTGTCGTCCGTGCGTTTCGAGCAGTTCGCGCAGCAAGGGGGGATATCGCCAAGGCTGGGCCTCTCGTGGACCCCAGGCCCCGGCGTCCTGTGGCGATGGCGCAGTGGCCAGACGCTCAGAGCCCCGACCCTGAACGACCTCTATTGGCCATCCAGTCCGGACGCAGCAGGCAACCCGGACCTGCGTCCCGAGCGGACATGGCAGGACGAATTCGGTCTCGACTGGGAACCGGACGCGACATGGGACGTCCACCTGACAGCCTTCAGCCGGGTCGGCGTCGACACCATCATCTGGCAACCCGCTGCCGGTGGCCGCTGGCAACCGGCCAACATCGGCCGAACCGTGGGGGCGGGTCTGGAGACGAGGCTGGGCTGGCGCCCGATGCCCGGCCTCTCCATCGCGCTGCACGAGACCTGGTCACGAACCCTGGACGGTGGATCCGCAGGTGCGACGGCAGGCCGGGAATTACCCTTCCGGCCAGACCACGTGGCCGGTGGCAGCGTGACGTGGCAACCTGGCTCGGACGGGTGGGGCACGTTCCGCGTGGACCATCAGGGCCGCCGCTTCAGCACGGCCAGCGAGACCGGCCAACTCGATCCGGCGACGGTTTTGGGCCTGCAGCTCGGCTGGCAAGCCCCCGACGGAAGCGTGCTGACGCTCAACCTGGACGATCTGGCCGACAGCCGGCCCGTCTACCAACCCGGCTATCCGACACCCGGCAGGAGTGGACTCCTGTCCTGGTCCCGGACCTATTGACCCCCCCCCGACACCACCAAGGCAACTCACCGTGAATACCGAACGCACCCTCCTGGCAGCCACGACCCTGCTTGTCACCGCTTGCACGATACCCGAAGCCTTTCTGGCGGCGCGACCAGCAACGGCCGTCAATACGGACGAGGCCGGACGCAAGGTCGTCGAGGCCTCTCCGCAACCCGATGGAACGCCCCAGGCCATCCAGCCCGAAAACCTCGGCTACCTCGTGATGAACGGACTCGCCCGCACCCTCGAGCGCGTGGCCCCCGGCGGGAGCGAGGTCACGCGCCTGTTCGAGACGGGCCTCTACCCCAACCAGCTCGTCCGGATCGGCAGCAACCTGCTTACGGTCGAATCCGGGGATGCGACGCTGGCCGTGGGGCCGGCCGATGGCGCGCGTGTCGCCCGAAGGATCAGCCTGGAAGTCGGCTTCAATCCGATGGAGGTCATCGGGACACGGCCGGACGAAGTGCTCGTCACCTCCGTCGTCAGGAAGCAGGCCCTGCTGGTGCGCCTGAGCGACGGCACCACCCTTCGTACACTCGACTTGCCCGACGGCCACCAAAGCCAGGGCGGCGTGACACGCCTCGACAATCGCCTGTACCTCGCGGCTGCGGACGTCACCTATGACGCCGACTGGAACGCCACGACGACGTGGTCGGGCATCCACGTCTACGACATCGACACCGGTGCCTTCCTGGCGCCCATCGTCCTCCCCACGGACGAGACGCCGTGGGCCATCGCGACCCTGCCTGGCAAGAAGATCGTTGTCGGTACCCAATCGGGTGCCACCATCATCGACCCTGCCAACGGCAACGTCGTGGCACGCATCGATGCCAAGGCACGCCTCGCCTCGTTCGCCACGGACGGGGACGGCAAGGCGTGGGCTGGTCTGGGCGCGGCCACGGATGGCAGCAGCCAGGGTCGGGGCCTCATCCGTTTCGATCCCGCCTCCGGCACCGTCCTTAAAGATTCCCGACGGGACTGGACCATCGACACGGGTGACTCGTCGGCCTCGCGCCTGGCCATCGAGGGCAACGTGGCGTGGCTGCCGAACTTCGCGGAAGACAAGGTCACGACGCTGGACCTGGCCAAGGGGAGCGTCATCAGGCGCACGAACGTTGGAGACGGACCTCAGATGGTCTTGCCGGAGCCGCAGGACGCGGGGGAATAATCCCCCCGCATCCCTACTTCTTGCCGAACCAGACGTCCTCGGTCATCTGGCGCTCGCCGTTACGGACCATGCTGGCCCGGTCAAGCGTCTCGCCACGCTCGTTGAGCTCGGCACGGTTCTGGACGGACAACTCGGTGATGCCCAGCTCCTGCATGGTCTTCAGCTCACCGGCGTCGACGCGGGCGTCGCCGTCAGCATCGACCCAGGTCTTCAAGCCCTCGAGTTCGGTCCCGGTGAGGCGACCGTCGCCGTCGGCATCGTGAGCGCGCATCTTGTCGTAACCACTGCCGTACTTGCCACCCTCGTCGCCGAAGAGGCGCTTGCCGTCGATCTCGCCGTCGCCCTGAGCCGCGGCAGTCGCACCGCCATCGCGGTCATCGACCAGCAGGCCGTCCTGGCCGGCCATCCATTCGATGTTGTCCTTGTCGCCGTCCCCGTCGATGTCGAAGGAGACGGTCTTGCCCATCTGCCCGTCGATCCGGTTCTTGGCGGTCGAGACGCCCGTCGTCCCGATCTTGCCGTCGCCGTCGAGGTCCAGCGCAACAGGGGAAACCGTCTGCTGGGCAGAAGCATAGGAGGACTTGGCCGCCTCCATGTCGCCCTTCTGGTAGGCCTGAATGGCCGCACGCAGGCGGGCACCCCCCTGTGGCCCCGTGCCCTGGGTCGGCTCGACATTGCGGCCGATGCCGTTCCACTCCCCGAAGGTCTGCTCCAGCTCGGCCATCATCTCGGGCGGTACGGAGTTGGACTTGCCGCTCAGGAAGTCATCGACCGCCTGCTGCTTCGCCGCGAAGTCGCAAAGCGCCTTGACGGCCTTGCCTGCTTCCGCCAGGTCAGGCGGATTCTGCCTGAGCGCGAACAGGAGACGCTCGATGATCTGGCGCAGCTCGAGCGGGAAGATGTTCTTAAGGGCGTCGTCCTGGCTGACCTTGCCGGAGAGCACGTCCTGCAGGACCCCTCCCACGTTGACTCCGGCCACCTCGCGAGGCAACTCGGGATGCCGGGACTGCAGGTCTCCCACGACGGCCGAGGCATCGGTCGCGGATCCGGCTCGGCCAGGAACAGGGGCGTCGAGCGACAGGGACGAACCCTGCCCGGAAGGAACGACCGAGGCCTCATCGGAGAACGCGGGCAGCGAGGGCTGCTCGGGCGTGTCCTCCATGCCGAAGGACTGCACGTAGGTTTCTGCAACCTTGGTGGTCGCAGCGGCGCGCGGAGCCTGGGGAGTCGAGCCAACGGACTGAATGGACATGGCGGGTTCACCTCGTGGTTATTTCATCGCCCACAGGAGATGTACCCGGGAAAGATTTCAAGTTGCGAAAACATGCCCCGGTGTGAAGCCGGAGGCCGCGGCCCGGCGACCCTGCGTCTAGCGCCAGCTCACGATGCGATCCAGCGCGTGCCGGTGCCGGGGCATGCCCGCGTCCGTCGGCAGACCGATGGCCACCAGCGCCGGAATCCGCACGTGGTCGGCCAGGCCGAGCAAGCCCCGGACCTTGGCCGGATCGAACCCGAGCATCGGGGATGTCCCCAAGCCAAGGCTGGCCGCAAGCAGCAGGAGGTAACCGAGCGCGATGCCGCCCTGGCTCGCACCAAGTGTTTCCAGGGCGTCAGCCGGCAAGTTCCCGTAGGCACCGCGGACACGGGCGACGAACTCCTGTTGTCCGATCTCGCCGACAGCGGGGTTGGCAATCTCGTCGAGATGAGCCATGACGTCCCCCATGTCGGTCGTCACGACAATCACGGCCGGGGCCGAGCGAACCTGAGGCTGGCCGAAAGCGGCTTCCGCGAGGCGATCCTTGAGTTCGGGGTCGCTGACGACCACGAAACGCCACGGCTGGATGTTGTAGGCCGAGGGCGCCTGCGCGACGGCGGCGAGCAACTCTTCGACCCTTTCGCGTGGCAGGGGACCGGGCTGGAAGGCACGATGCGAAACACGCCCGTGGGCGGCCTCGAGAGCAGGCAGCGAGGGAGAGAACGTCATGACCGGGGCACCTCCGACGGTTCGGCACAGCGCGTAGCGTCGCCATCGGACCCCGGCCGCACGACAGGCGTCAACCCCGACGGGCCACCTTGGAGAAATTTCGGCCGCGTCGCCCCAAAAGACGCAAGTCGTTAAGAGAAAGTTAGGACAACCTGAAGACCACCATGCCAATCCGCTTGCCCCGCATCCTTGTCGCCGTGGCGCTCGCCGCGACGACCGCTGCGTGCGGCCAGCCGGCTGTCGTGCGCGCCACCCTCGGCGCCGAAGCCGATCCGCCCTTCGCGGAAGCCACCCTCGATCGCCTCGTCAAGGAGCATGGCATCCTCGACAATCGCCAATTGCCCTTGCCGCAATCGGTCTTCCGGACACTCGACGCCGATGGCAGCGGCACCCTGAGCCGGGCCGAACTGCTGCGCCCGATGCCCGCCGACAACCGGGGCCTGAAGGCTTCGGCCCTTTCCGCACGTTCCGAGATGGATCGCCTCGCCGACCAGTTGCGGCCCAAAGCCCAGGGCCGGCTTGCAGCCGCGGCAGCCGTAGCACCGGCAGCCGCCGAGCCCGTGGCCGATGCCCGCGAAGGCCGCACGGTCGGCGGCTGGCTGCTCGGCCGGTATCTGCGCCTGGTCGGCCATTACGGGTCCGAGTTCATGCTGCACCCCAAGCGCCACGAGGACAGCCGAACGCCCGCCGACCTCGGGCTGACCTATACCGCACGTACGCTGACGGCCGAGGATGGCATCCGGGTCGCCGCATGGCACATCCCGGCGGCCAACCGGACGGGCAAGGCCGTCATCCTCGTGCACGGCCACGGTGCGAGCAAGGCCATCTGGCTCCAGTCCGTCGTCTTGCCAGCTCTTCACGAGGCAGGCTTCGACATCATCGCCATCGACCTGCGTCGCCACGGGGCCTCGACCGGCGATCATGTGACCTTTGGCCTGCATGAGCCCAGGGACATTGCCGCGGCCAAGGCCTGGGCGCGGGAACTGGGCCTCGATTCGCTTGGCCTGCTGGGCCTGTCGCTGGGCGGTGCATCCTCCATCAGGGCAGCTGCAGCCGATCCCGACTTCAAGGCCGTGTGGGACGACTGTGCCTTTGCCTCGTTCCGGATGGCCGTGCTGAGTGCCGCCTCGCGGTTCCAGGCCCCGTTCGTGCGCCTCGTCGTCGCGGCAGTGCTCGAGTCGGCCAATCGCAAGGTCGGTGCGGACATGACCGAGGCCGATCCCGACCGCTGGGTCGGCCGCATCGCCCCGCGCCCCCTGCAAATCGTGCACGGCGAGGAAGACCCCTTCATTCTTGCGGAGAACAGCCGCGTCAACTATGCGGCCGCCCAGGAGCCCAAAAGTCTCTGGCTGGTGCCCGGGGCCGGTCATGCGAACTCGGACGGAACGGACCCCGACGCCTACCGGGCCCGCGTGGTCGCCTTCTTCTCGAAGGCTTTGTGACCCAACTCCGCCATCATGGCGGGCCCGTGTCATCAACCTACATCATCTTGCAAGAGAGATTTTTCACGACCTGAACACAAGGACCCGCTGATCCGGGGATGAAACAAACAGTACCCCCGGCAACCGACGGAGAAGGCCGTGAATCTGACCAATCATGCCCGGAAGCGGATGAGTCAGCGTGCCATTGCCGAGGAGGCCATTGCCTTCGCGCGGCACTTCGGGAAAATCTTCCATCGCGCCGGAGCAACCTTCTACACCGTCCGCCGAAAGGACCTTCCGGCGGCCCTCTTACGCACCCACGGTCACCTCGTCGGTCTCACCGTGCTGGCGACGGCTGAAGGGGATACCGTCCTGACGTGCTACAAGCACGCGCACGCGACCCGACGGATCAAGAGCAAGCCCCGCTGCAGCTGGCAGCGAACCCGGCCCTGAAGCCGATGGCCCCGGCGTCACCCTTCACGCTGACGCCCCGGTGGCTCGACCCGGACGATGCCGATGAGGTCCTCGCCCGACTGTTGCTTCAGACGCCCTGGGAGCAGCCTATCCTGCGCATATGCGGCCGGCAGGTGCACGCGCCCAGACAGACCTCGTGGCACGGAGACAGCGGCTGCTTCTACCGCTACTCGGGTCGTCTTCATGCTCCAAGGCCGTGGATGCCCCCGCTCGAGGCCATCCGGAATCGACTCGAGCAGGAGACAGGCATCCGGTTCAATACCGTGCTCGCCAACCTCTATCGCGATGGACGCGATGGCGTCGGCTGGCATGCCGACAACGAGCGGGAATTGGGTCCGGCGGCGATTGTGGCCTCAGTAAGCCTCGGGGCCGCGAGACGGTTCAAGCTTCGCCGCAACGATGGCAGCCAGGCTTTGGACATGATCCTCGAGCACGGAAGCCTGCTCTGGATGGGACCAGGCACGCAGAATGCCTGGCAGCACAGCCTGCCGCGCATGACCCAGGTACAGACGCCACGCATCAACCTGACGTTTCGCCAGGTACGACCGACCGTCGATCCCGGATAGCGCCCGGACGCTCAGGGCATCTGGCGGGGATCCCAGCCCGTCACGCCCCCTTCCTCCAAGGCATCCAGCCGCTCGAGGCACTCCTCGCCAAGCGACCAGCCGAACAGGTCGGCATTCTCCGCCATTCGTTCCCGGGAGACTGATTTGGGCAGGACCACCATGCCGCGCTCGAGGCCCCAGCGCAGCATCACCTGGGCCGGCGTGCGTCCCAGTTCGGCCGCCACGGCGCGAACCACGGGATGGTCGAGGCGACGGCCCTTCGCCAGAGGGCTGTAGGCCTCGACGACGACGCCCTGGGCACGACACCAGGCGCGGACCTCGCGTTGCTGCAGGAACGGATGGACTTCAATCTGGTTGACCGAGGGCTTCTCGTGGGCGTAGACCGTCATCTCCTCGAGGTGATGGGCCATGTAGTTACTGACGCCGATGGCTTTCACCATGCCATCCGCCAGGCAACGCTCCAGGGCCCGCCACGTCTCGCGCCGCAGCTCCAGCACCGGCCAGTGCACCAGCATCAGGTCGATCGGGCCGACATCGAGACGTGCGAGGCTGCCCTCGACGGCCCGCATCGTCGCGTCGTAGCCGTGGTCGTCATTCCAGACCTTGCTGGTGATGAAGACCTCACTCCGGGAAAGTCCCGAGGTCCGCACCGCTTCGCCGACCTCGACCTCGTTGCCGTACAGACGCGCGGTATCGACGTGGCGGTAACCCTGATCCAGCGCCGCAAGGACGACAGCCACGCCATCCTTGCCTGCCGGTACGCGGAAGACTCCGAGACCGACCCACGGTAGCGGCCCCCCGTGGATCAGGGGACAGGTGGACGAAAGGGACGACGGTGCTTCCGGCTTCATGGGCGCCAGTATGGCACCCTGCAGCAGCTTACGCCCCCCGCAGGCGCTGCCAGAGGCGCTGGATACGCTCAGCGAAGGACGGGTGGGAGGTCTCGACATCCATGCCACCTCCGGCCTTGAGTTCCTTCAGGAAACGCTCGTTCATGCGCACCGAGGCGCCACCGTCGAAGCCTGCCTTGCGGGCCAGGTCCAGGCCGCCCGCATCCGCCTGGTTCTCGACCGCCCGCGTCAGGGCTTCGGTCATCTTCTGGAACATCCCCACGATCTGCCGGCCACCGGGGATACGGGACAGCAAGCTGGCCAGGCGACCCTTCTCCTGATCGAGCGCCACGCCCCCCATGACGTCGCGGTTGCGATCGTGCGTGATCTCGTGCCCCAGCACGAAGGCCAGCTCGTCATCCGACTGCAGCTTGGCCAGCATGCCCTTGGTGATGGCGATGTAGCCACCGCCCATCGAGTAGGCGTTGGGCTGGGCATCGTCCAGCACGACGGCCTTGTAGGTCCGGCCATTGCCGGCGGCAGCCCCGAGCCTGTCGAGAATCCCCTGGACCCGCCCCTGCACCGCCGGATCCCGGACCAGACCCGAGTTGCCATTGCGGGCCCCGGCCTCGGCGATCGCCCTTTGCACCGACTGGGTGGCCAACCGCTGCTCGAGTTCCGCAGGCATGTTCTGGCGCCCGCCCAGGAACACCTGCTGGAAGCGCTGCCAGACCTGCGACAGCAGACCCCGGGCACCTGCGCTCGCCTGCGTGAAGCCTTGATGCAGACGTCCCAGCATCCCGCCGTCGGTCGCCTGCTGCGGTGCCGCCGAGGCAGCCACACCGGCATAGGCCGCCGGACGAGCTGACCCCGAAAGCGCCAGCACGTCGGTGGCCGAACGCGCCGCGACGGCCCCGTCGACTGCGGCAGACGGCAGACGAACGGCACCGGTCCGGCCACGCAGGTCCGACGTTGCCGCCATGCCACGCATCGTCACGCTCATCCGAAAGCTCCCCCTGCCCGGCTATCGGTCAGGCAAGCGCCTCGGGCCCAAGATTTCAAGAAGGCTTCACGATCGTGCGAGAATGACGCCTATGGACAACCTCTACTTGGTCCTCAAGACCTTGCATGTCGTCGCCGTCATCGCGTGGATGGCCGGACTGCTCTATCTCTTCCGCCTTTTCGTCTATCACGGCACGGAGACCGAGCCCGTCGTCCGGACCCGCCTCGTCGAATGGGAGCGCCGCCTCTACACCTACATCGCCAACCCGGCCATGGCCGCAACGTGGCTGCTGGGCCTCGGCATGACCGCCGTGCAGCCCGGCCTGTGGCAGCAGCCCTGGCTTCATGCGAAGCTGGCCCTCGTCGTCCTGATGACCGGCGTGCACCACGCCGCGCTGCCCCTCAGGCGGCGTCTCGCGGCCCATGCTGCTGTCCCCTCGGATGTCCGCCTGCGCATCCTGAACGAAGTGCCGACGCTGCTGATGATCGGCATCGTCGCCCTGGTGATCCTGAAGCCCTGGGCCCGCTGACCCGGACCAACGGACGTCAGTCTTCTGCCAGGTCCACGAGGTCGTCGGGTTCCCCCGGGTCCTCATCCGGCGCATAGACGGCCGGCACGACCAGCACGGGACGGCAGGCGCGCAACCACGTCTCCAGACCATCCGCATCGGCCCGCTCGCCGGCACGGACCTCCTCGGCGAAGGCCTGCGGCAGGTAAGGTTCGAAGCGCGATCCGGGAGTCGGCCCGAGGCCCCGCAGGATCGCGGACCGGTCCGACGAGGTCAAGCCATGCGTGGCCCAGTCGCCGACAACCTGCACGACCTCCTCGGCCGACAGGCGCACCCCGCGCCGCGCCGAGCGCAGCGTGACGCGGTCCCATCGGACCGTGGCCCGCGCCGTGAAGGCGTCGGCTAGCGCCAGGGCCAAGGCGCGGTTTCGTCGCTCGCCCGCCATGGTCCTGAGCTCGACGAAGCCCCTGGCCTTCCAGACGGGAAAGGCGTCCGGGCGCAGGCCCCGTACCGAGGCCTCGGCGCGCAGCTCGGCGAGCAGCCGCTGCTCCGGTGCATCCAACCACTCCGGCACCCCGTCCCCAACCAGCAACTGGCGCATCTCCTCCGCCACCATGCCGTCCATTCCGACGCTGCCGGCCTGCCGCCAGCGCGGGGCCCGACCGCCCTCACCGCCGGTCAGCCCCTCGACCACGACGCGCCTACGCCCTTCCTCGATGCGCACCGCCCGCCAGGCCTTGCCAGCCAGCATGAAGCCGCCCTCGGCCGCGGCCTTGCGCAGGAAGGACGCATCCATAGCTCCGATGGCCCTGCCACCCGCCATGACCTGCCATTGCTCCTCGCCTTCGGCAAAGACCGAGCACAGGCTGCTGAAGTGCGCCTGGCCGAACTGCCGCTCGGACGCGTAGCCCAACTGGACCTGGTGGCGGACGCGTTCGAGCAGGCCCAACGTGCAGAGGTGGTCCACGAGGGCCGCGAACTCGGCGGCCCGGATGCCACGAAAGGGGACGTTGCGCGCGAGGTCCGCATACAGGTCGTCGACGGCAACCCGGCGCCCCGCGAGCACCCGCACCAGCACCTGATGGACCAGCACCGTCCATGCCCGCTCGGGCAGGGCCACGGGCTCGACCCAGCGCCTGAGGGCCAGGGAAGTCAGCGCGACGGCGCGCAGGAAGGCCTCTCGATCGTCCGTCAGCACCACCATCAGGCCCGGCTTGCCCCGACGACCGGCCCGGCCCATGCGTTGCAGGTAGGACGCCACGCTCAGCGGGGCATCGAGCTGCAGCACGGCCTCGACATCGCCGACATCGACGCCCATCTCCATCGTGCTCGTGCAGACGAGGCAGCTCTCTTCGGCGCGCACGACCTCCTGCTCGACCTCCTCGCGCAGGCTGCGGTCGACGCTGGCGTGATGGATGACGGCCGGGATCCCCTCGGCGCGCAGGGCCGGCACGAGGGCCTCGGCCAGACGCCGCGCGTCCGTGAAGAACATCGCCTTGCGGCCCTTGAGATGCGAGGCAGCCGCACGGGCCACGTCCTCGACGCCCGCATCCTCGAGGTGACGGAGCAGGAAGCGCCGCTGGATGCCCGACCGCGACGGGTTGACGACGGCTCGCGCGCCCTTGTCCGAGCCGCACAGCCAGTCCAGGAAGGCCTCGGGGTTGCCGAGCGTGGCAGACAGGGCGATCCGCTGCACGGGATGCCGGCTCGCGGCTGCCAGGCGCTCCAGCAGGCAAGCCAGTTGTACGCCCCGATCCGTGCCCGCGAAGGCGTGCGCCTCGTCGATGACGATTGCCCGGACCTCGGCAAAGACGCCGTTGCGTCCGCCCATGAACAGGGCCTCGAGGCTTTCCGGCGTCGTCAGCAGGACGTCGGCGGGCTCACGGACAAAGGCAGCGCGCTGGCCTGCCCCCACGTCACCGTGCCAGCGGAACACCGTCCTGTCGGCCATGGCCGCATACCGGGCGAGGCGGGGTTCGACGTTGTTGATGAGCGCCTTGAGCGGCGAGACATACACCACGGACATCGGGGCCGCCCCGGCCTCGAGCATCCGGGACAGCAACGGGAAGAAGGCCGCTTCCGTCTTGCCCCCCGCCGTCGGCGCAATCACCAGGGTGTGCTGGCCCGCGACGATGGGCGGGACAGCCAGCTTCTGGGCCGGCCTGAGATCCGGCCAACCCAGGCGATCGGCGATGCGCCGCCGCATCTGCGGATGCAGCAGGTCGGTCTCGCGCCCTTCCTCGGAGCTGGCGACGGCCTCAGAAGTCAAGCAGGTGCGCCTCCTGCTCCTCGACGGCCTGGATGGCGGCGACGGTGCGCTCCGAGGGCGCGAAGTCGCGTCGGGGATCGTAGGCGGTATCCTGCTCGCACAGGTCGAGCAGATCGACGAGGGTCTTCAGGAAACCCCGGGGGAAGGTGGGCGCCGCCTTGCCGAAGCGCGTGGCCAGATGGTCCGCGAAGTCCGCGAGGAACGCCTCGTCCAGGCGATGGACGGGCTCCCAGGCATAGGCCCGGCCGTGCAGGTCGCGGACCTTGATGGCGACCTCGATCAGCCGGTCGCGCGAGAAGCCGTCGAGCCGCAGGATGGCGCCCCGGACCTCCTGCACCGTGCCGTCGGCGATGCCCGGATGCCGGGGGCGGATGCGGTCGTGCAGGGCCTGGTAGCTGGGGATGCCCTTCTGCTCGTCGGCGAACAGGTCCTCCGTCCCGGCGAACAACGCGTAGACGTGGGGCAGGTCGCCCATCGCCGAACGGTCGAGGAACATCTTGATGTTCTCGTAGGCCGCCTGGCGCAGGTCGGCGCGGTTGAGACCGCGGACCAGTTCGGTCTCGTCGAAGAGGATGACGAGGCCCTTGTAGCCCATCGAAAGCAGCAGGCTGTTCATGGCCCGCAGGAAGGCGAAGGCGTTGGCGCGGCTGACACCGCCCTTGACGTGCAGACGGCCCTTGAGCTCCTGCGGGATGTTCTGCTCGCCCTTGAGCCACCCAAGGGCCGCGTCGGCCGTGATGCCGTCCTCGCGCTGGATGGCGGCGTAGTAGCCCCGGAAGGCATTGGCGAAGCTGCTGTCGAACACGCTGACCTGGGCAAGCGCGGACTGGATGCGCCGCTCGACGTGGGTCGCGATGACGGGACGGTCCTCATCCTTGAGCGGATCGAGTCCCTCGGTGCGCTGGACCTCGTCCTCGAGCCCGTAGAGCCACTGCTGCACGAGGCTGTCGAAAGCCGGCGTGCCGGGCAGCTCGCGCGTCCGCATGCCGGCCATGACCTGCTGGTAGACCGTTTCGAGCTTGTGCAGGGCCACATTGCGCCCGAGGTCCACGACCGACACGACCATGCCCTGCTCCCACGCCGCCTCGCGCAGCATGCTGCACAGGAAGGTCTTTCCGGACCCGTAGTCGCCGGACAGGAACTTCACGCCGGCTCCGCCCTGGGCCACGTATTCCAGGTCGCGTCGCATCTGGTCCATCTCGCGCCGACGTCCGACGACGACACGCTCGACGCCCCGCTGGGGTACCAGGCCCAGCTTGAGCGCACGGATGACGCCCTCGGCGAGGAAGCGCTCCTCGCGTGTCGGCACGGGCACCTCCGCTACGGCCGTGGCCGCGGTGGTCTCGGGAATGGTCATGGATTCTCCTGCAGCTTGATGAGGACAAACGGCTCGCTCTGGCCGTAGCGGTCGGCAAGATGGACGAACTTGCGGGCATCGCGGCCCTTGCGGGCCTCCCAGTCCAACCGGTGGAACAGGCGCCCGAAGGCTTCCTCGACCTCGGCCGGACGACACGACCACCCGAAGGCACGGACGACAGCCGGAACCTTGGCCAGCAATTGGCGGATCTCGACGAAGGCGTCGTCGGGCCGGGCGGCGGCCAACAACAGGCGCGTCGCGCGGAAGCCTGCGATCCACTGGACGTCCTCGAGCGACGGACGCACCCGCGGCGCACGCGAGGCCACGGCCATCACCGCACCTCCTCCAGGTCGAGCAGGCTCCAGTCGAAGGCGTACAAGCCCTCGCGCGCGACCAGCAGGGATACCCGGCCCAAAGTCAGCGTCCGCGCCATATCCCGGACCAGGGCCTGCACGAGTGTCGCCGGCTGTCCTGCCGCACGCAGCGCCTCGACGAAGTCGGCCTCGTTGGCGGGGCCTTCGAGGAGACGGTCATAAAGGGGCCTGGCCCGGGGCGCCACCCGCAGCCGCAGGCGCGCAGCCACGCTCTCCTGGCGCACGGGCTGAAGCCGCGCCATGGCACGCGTCGCGAGCGGATGACCGGGTTCGTCGGCCAGGATGCCCTCGAAGACTGCCCGGGCCTCGGCCTGGCGACCGGTCATGGCGAGGGCCAGCCCCTGCCCCTCGCGCCAGCGAACGGGTGCACGGTCCATCGGTGCGGAAGCAAAGGCCTCGACCGCCTCGACATGGCGCCCGAGGGACACGAGCAACAAGGCAAGTTCGGCCTGGGCACGGCCCGGATCCGGGTCAAAGGCCATGCCCACGCGAATCAGGTCGATGGCGGTCTCCGGCCGCCCCAGGACCGCCACGGCCCCCGCCTGCATGTAATAGACGGCCGCCTCGTGATGGCCGGCATCGAGCAATTCGGTGGCGAGGGCCTCGGCGGCCGCGGCATGGCCCCGGGCCAGCACGCCGCGTATCAGGTCAATGGCCCTTGGCAAGGCACCCGCGGTACACAGGACCCGGACCAGAGGCCGCAAACGCTCAAGCTGCCCGCCCGAGGCCTCGAGGAGAACGGGCAAGGCGTCGTCGTAGCGACCTTCCCGGAGTGCCTGGGTCGCATCGGTCCACGCGGACTTCATGAACCTTCATCGTGACCGAGCGGGCGTTCCGGAAAAGCGACGGAGATCACCAAATAAGCGCAAGATCGGCCACAAGGGGAGCGACTGTTGCCCTCATGCGGGCAATGGTTGGGAAACCAGCATCAGCATCGCGCAATCTCTCCTTTCGTGTCGCCATCCCGATCACGGGTTTGCCAGCAAAAGCCCCCCGACCGGCAGCGGCCAGGGGGCTTGCGATCCAGGTCAGCCCTGCAGTGCCTCGACCGGTGCGTCACCACTGGCAGGCGGAGGCGGCACATCCCCCGAGGCGGGCGGCGCAGGGGGCAAGGGCGGAACATCGCCTGAAGCGGGCGGCGCAGGCGGCAGATCACCCGATGCCGGCGGCATGCCCGGAGGCGGGAAGGGCGGACGACCCGGATGGCCGAACGGAGGCGGGAACGGCGGACGACCCATCCCCGGTTGGCCGTGCCCCCTGCCGTGCTTGCCGCCCTTCTTGCCGCCCCGCTTCTTTCCGCCGGGGCCCGGACGGCCGCGACGCTCGTGGCCACCACGGAACTCGTCGTCACCGATGCCGCCATTGCCGTCGTCATCGATGCGGTCGAAGACGTCGCCGGGCCGGGGCATGCCCCGACCGCCGGGGGGCAGGGCCGCAACGAACTCTTCGTAGCTGACCTGGCCATCGCCATTGGCATCGGCCTTGGCAAAGAGCGCCTTCATCCGGTCCGACCGGGGGTCGACAGCAGCCGATCCAGAGGCCGATGCGCCAGCCTCCGCATTCATGACCCGGTAGTACTCCTGGGTCTGGATAGCCGTCTCGTCTTCCGCAGTGCCGGGCAGACCGGGCAGCACGCCACAACCGGCCAGCATCGATAGGGCGAGCGCCCCCACCAGCAAACGTCTCATCAGAACTTCCCTTCGGCCGAGGCCCCAAGGCAACCGTCTCTACCTTATCACTATCGGACAGCCGGCTTACAAGCCCGCTTACACAAACGCTTTCAAGTGACCGGAACAGCAATGTTAACCCGCGCTTGACCAAGCCTCCCGGGCCCCCCCGAAGTCGCCTCAGGAAGGGCCCGGGGGCCGGGTCAGCCCTGCACGACCGGCAGTTCGGTCGCCGGTGCGTCAGGAGCAGGCTCGACGGGTGCGGGCGCGGACGGCGCGGGCGAAGGAGCCTCGGGCGCATCGTGGTGCGGATGTCCGGGATGCTGGCCATCCTGGCCGCGCCGCCGACCCTTGCCCTCGCCGTGGCCCCGCTTGCCACCGCGCTTCATCTCGCCAGGGCCCGGACGCCCCTTGCGATCGCAGCCGGCACGGAACTCGTCGTGGCCGATGCCTTCGCTGGCATCGTCATCGATGCGGTCGAAGACTGCGCCGGCATCCGCCATACCCTGCCGGGGACCGGGTGCCCCAGCCAGAAACTCGTCGTAGCTGACCTGGCCGTCACCGTTGGCATCCAGCTTCGCGAACCGGTCGTTCATGCGGGCTTCACGGCTCGCCTGCCGTCCGGCCTCCGGGGCACCGACCGAGGATGTCGCGTCTGCCGAGGCGGCATCCGAAAGCCCCATGACTGCATAGAAGTTTCGGGTCGCCGAGGCCGTGGCGTCATCGGCAGCACCGAGGTTCGTGGCGCCGGGCAGCGCGCCGCAGGCCGAGAGGGTTCCGGCAACAAGAACGCCGAGCATCGTGCGCTTGAGCATCGTGGAGATTCTCCTGGGTTGGGGGAAGGCATCGCCGTCCCGAGTGACAACCCCACCTTGCAGGTGAAGGCTTACGGGCCTGCTCTCGTAGCCGCTTTCGGATCGCTTACGGCGAATTAATTCGGGCTTTGCCTACCGCTTCCCCCAAAAAGCAAGGGGAGGAGCATGGTCGCCCCTCCCCCTTCCGACCCGCCTCAGGCCTTGCGCGCCATGCTGGCCGCGCACTGGTTCTTGCCCTGATCCAGTTGCAAGACCTGGTCCTCAGTCGGTTCCAGCGCGCCCAGGTTGATGCGGCGGATGGTGGCGTAGTGCTCGGGAGACGGCCGCATGTTGGCGTGGATGAAGGCCAGGAACGCGGGCAGGTCCCGGGCCTGCATGCCTTCGTTGTCACGCCTGAGGGCGCCCAGGGTACCCGCGACGACGCCATCTGACCGCATTTCGGCGTGCGAAGCGTAGTGGGCCGGCAGGACGACGGTATCATCGGGCAGGTCGGCCAGCACACCCGTCAGCGTGGCGTGCAGATCCCGCGCCCACGGGTCGACTTCA
This sequence comes from Candidatus Sericytochromatia bacterium, assembly GCA_035286125.1. Classification (GTDB taxonomy): domain Bacteria; phylum Cyanobacteriota; class Sericytochromatia; order S15B-MN24; family VGJW01; genus VGJW01. Next base: position 21,168 of record JAYKIS010000075.1, on the reverse strand, counting down.
CCCCCCAGATCCGGTCGCCCGACACTGGCCACGAACAGGGTATCGCCGGTCAACAACCAGTGACCGTCCACATGCAGGCTCATGCTGCCCGGCGTATGGCCGGGCGTGGACAGCTTGATCGCCTCGACGCGACCCACCCGGATCGGACCAGGCTGGCCGCTGACGGCCAGGTCACCCTCGTAGCCGCAGGCGCCGCTGAGGTGATAGGTCGCCCCTGCCGAGCGCGCCAAGGCAACGCCACCCGAGACATAGTCGGCGTGGACATGCGTGTCCATGACATGCGTGATCCGGACGTCGTGCGCCGCGGCCGCGGTGAGGTAGGGCTCGGGATCCCGGGCAGGGTCGACGACCATCGCCTCCCCATCGGACACGATCATGTAGGACAGGGCTGCCTTGCCGGGCCTGTTGAACTGGACGAGCGTCCACGGATGGTCGGCCGGGGTGACGGACACGGGCACCAGGGCATCCGCCCACCGGGCCATGCCCCCCTCCATGTTGATGGCCTGCCAGCCCGCGTCGCGCATCAGGTCGGCCACGAACTCGGATGAGCCACCCTTGGCACAGACGACCACCACGGGCAATTCCTTGGGAAACGGGATACGCGCGAGAGCGGCGTCCGCGTCGTCGATGAAATCAAAATACGGCACATGGGCCGTGGGGACTTCGTGGCGCCCCTCGACCGACCCTGCGGCGAACTCATCCTCATTGCGCACATCGAGGATGGCGAGCGACGCGCCCTCATTCAGCGCCGCATACAACCGCTCGACCGACCAGACCGTTTCCATGGCCTTGCTACCTCCTATACCCCCAGGGGGTACAAGAAGCATAGCACGGGGATGCCCTCCGTCAAGCACACAAGGCCTGGGCCCGAGTGCCGTCCCTGACGCGTCAGTACGGGCAATCAGGCGGCTTGCCGCCCTGCGGCCAGTCCAGGCCCTTGGCCGGAAAGTCCGGACGGGGCTGTGCGAGCACCCAGGCGGCGATGTCGTGGGCCTCGCGCGGCGTAAGGGTACCCCCCTGCCCCAGCGGCATGTTGGCCCGGATGAAGGAAGCCGCTGTCCACTGGCGGGCCATGCCCGCCCCGACATTGAAGGACGCGTTCCCCCACAAGGGCGGGACCTCGCCCACCCCCTGCCCATTGGGAGCATGGCAACAGGCACAGTGCTGGGCATAGAGGCGCCGGCCCCGATTGGCATCCGGTGGCTCGGCAGGCTTGAGCGGCGGTACACCCCGGCCCTTGACCAACCGGCCGACGGGCACCCCCTCGGACAGCCAGGCCATGGCTGTCACGATGGCCTTCATCTCGGGGGCTCCGGCCGGCAAGGCCTTGCCGTTCAGGCTGCGTTCGAAGCAGTCGTTGACCCGGTCCTCGAGGGTGTCCACCCCCCCTGTCCGGGCACGGTACTGGGGATAGGCGGCGTGCACGCCGACCCAGGGCGCCGCACCCGCCCGGCGACCGAGATCGAGATGACAGTTGGTGCAGCTGAGGCGATTGCCGACGTGGGCAGGCAGGCGTATGCGGGTGCGCTGCAGGATGTCGAGACCGTCGCGGACCAATCTGCCACGGGCATCATCCTTGAGGGTGTCGGGATCGCGCTCGGGCATCGGGAAGGCATCGGGCGGCGTGGACGGCGCGGCCGCCGCACCTGCGGGACGCCCCGCCGCCGGCTCGGCAGCCCGCGCAGGCGAGGCGACCATGGACCCGCACATCCCCCACAGGCCTGCAGCGCCAAGGCCGACGGCAGCTGCCAGGGCGGCCGGATGCCCGGGACACTTCACGCTTGCTCCCCCCGCGTGCCTTGCGGCAGCATCACGACCGCCAGCAGCAGCAGTCCCCCGAGCAAGATTCCCGTCGCCCATGCGGGCAGGCCCATGACCTCGGGCAGCGCCAGCCGACCGACATTCCAGCCCCGCCAGTAGCCGGCCAGCCACGGGGCCGTCACGTGAAAGAGGGCCGCGCCCAGAAGGCCGCCCAGGACCACGGTCCATGCTTCTCGGCGCCCCGAACCGGCAGCGACGACACAAGTCCCCGGGCAGAATCCCGCAAGGCCGAAGCCCACACCGAAGACGAGACCGCCCAGAATGACCCCGAGCCATGGCAGCGGCTTGATGGCGGTATGCAACGGCGCAACGGAACCCATCAACGACAACAGGATGGCGGCCACGGCGATGGTCAGGGCCATGAAGCGGATGATGTCGAATCGCTCAAGGCGCAGGTTGGCCAGAAGGCGCCGCGGATCGGATGCCCCGACATCGTGGATGAGCCAACCCATCACGAGGCCGCTGATCGCAGCGAAGAAGGCCGTCACGCCGACCGCCCCGCGAGACGGGCCGTCAGGATCGCCGCCCCGAAGACCGCCGCCCCGAAAACCACGCCGCTCAAGGCCTGCTGGCTGATCCCCGAGATGATGTGGCCGCTCGTGCAGCCTCCGGCCATGCGTGCCCCCAGCACGATCAGCACGCCCGCCAGCAGGCGCCGGGGCCACGGCGTCACTCGGGGCGTCCCTTCGTTCCCGGGGATAGGGCCCCGCCAGCGGCGAGCCAGCCAGCCACCCGCAAACAGGCCAGGCAGCAGCCAGGTCTCGGGCGCCGCCAACGACCCAGCGCGGGCAACCTCACCAACCCACGCCGGCCAGGCCCCCGTCACGGGTCCGAGCGCCGCAACCGCGAGGCGGTGATAGGTCGAGGACACGCCAATGGGTCCCCACAGCAGCACCGACAGGGCGACGAGGACTCCGAAGGCCACGCCCAAGGGCAACCACCCGGGCAAGGCGCGCAAGGTTCGCATGCCGGCCTCCTGACCTAGACCGCAATCCCGAGCCCGGTGATCAGGGCCCAGCCCATGGCCACCAAGGCGAAGAAACCGAGCAGGCCGGCCACGATGACCTTCATGCCGGCACGCCGTACGGCGGCCAGCTGGGTGTTCAGGCCCATGGCCGCCATCGCCGTCACCATCAGGAAGACACTGACCTGCGCGACATGCTGCTTGACGGCCGCGGGGACCAAACCGACGGACCCGAGGGCCCCGACCGCGAGGAAGCCGATGACGAACCACGGCACCGGCGGCTCCTTCCACGACCAGCGCATGCCCGCGTCTCCCCCGGCCCGCCGCCCCAGCCATGCGAGGACGACGAGCGTCGGCGCCAGCATCACGACCCGCGTGAGCTTGACCAGCGTGCCCATGTCCCCGGTCTGGGGCCCCCAGGTGAAGGCAGCCGCCATGACCTGTGCCACCTCATGGAGGGTCGAGCCGGACAGCACGGCCAGTTGCATCTCCGACAGGCCCAGCATCGGCCCGACCAGCACGAAGAACAGGACACCGACCGTCCCCAGGATGCCGCACAGGGCGACGGCAAGCGAAGTTTCCTCCTCATCCGCGCGACGGATGGGCGCGGCCGCCACCACCGCACTGGCCCCACAGATCGAGGTCCCGACCGCCAGCAGCATGCCGAGGCGCTCGGGCACCCCGAAGCGACGGGCCAGCCAGGAGATGCCCGCGATGCCCACGACAATGACCAGCAGGTCCAGCAACAGGATCCGGGGCCCCGCTTGAGCGACCAAGCCGAAATCCAGACGGGCTCCCATCAGCACGATGCCGGCCCGCAGGACTGTCCGGGCCGCGACCCTGGTGCCCGGAACCAGCACGGGCGGCAGACCCGCGGCAGCCCGCCACGCCATCCCGACCAGCAAGGCGACGGTCAGGGCCCCCATGACCTTCAGGCCGGGCAACCACGCCAGCATCGTGCTGGCCACGGCCAGCATCGCGGCCAAGGCGAGGCCGGGCATCCAGACGGGCATCCGCAGCGTCCTAGATGAACAACGCGAGGCGTGCGTTGACGGCTTCGCCCAGGAAGGTAGCGACGCCGCCGAGCTCGGCATCGGACCGAAGTTCGTCCTGGCGGACCCCCATCACGTCCATGCTCATCTCGCAGGCGACGAAGCGCACGCCGCATTCGCGCGAGAGCTCGACCATGTCCTCGAGCGAGGCCACGTCCTTGGCCTTCATCATCTGGCGCAGCATGACCGCACCCGCGCCGAAGTAGGCCATCTTGGAGGGGTCGAGGCCGCGGGAGGTCTCCGGCGTCATCACGGCCATCATCCGCTCCATCAGGTTCTTGCCCTTGAGCACGCGCTTGCGCTTCAGGACGGTCAACCCCCAGAACGTGAAGAACACCGTCGTCTCAAGGCCCATGGTCGCGGCGCCGGTGGCGATGATGAAGGCCGCGAGGACCTTGTCGAGGTCACCCGAGAACAACACGATGGCGGCCCGCTCGGCCGGCAACTGCGTGCGGATGTCGGCCACCTCGGTGTCGAGCCGGGTCTCGAGCGCGTCCACGCGATCCTTGAGGTCACCCAGCAAACCCATCAGGGCGCTGGCTTCGATCGCCTTCTTCTCGTCGATCATCGGAGACCTCCTACTTGCGCCGCAGGAAATGGAGATAACGGTCGCTGCCGTCGGCAGCCTTCTCGGTCTCCTGGCCAAGGAGCTCGGCCACCTTGTTGGTGCGCGCCCAGCCCTGGAAATCGAGCACCGAGCCCTTGTCCGTCGCGATCACCTTCAGGACCGCGCCGGGCGCCAGCGCATCCAGCTCCTTCTTGGCCTTGACGATCGGCATCGGGCACTTGAGGCCCTGCGCGTCCAGCACTTTGTCGGCTTGCATCTCAGACATCCTTTGAATACCCCCGTACGGTATCCATAATCCAACACCGGATCGGGTTCGTCAACCGGGATTGACAAAATTCCCCTACCCGAGAAGGGTATATAAACGATCGTCAAGAAGGAGCGTCCGGATGGCCCGTTACGTCATGATCGCCCTCGTTGCCGCGCTCGCCGCCGCCTGGCCAGGCACGCGACCGACGCTTGCGGCGGAAGGCGTCCCCGCGCCACCACGGCATCGGGTCGTCCTCGAACTGACCAGTGACGCCACGGCCAGCTGGGAGGCCGTCCTGAACAACATCGAGAACGCCCGCAAGGCCCTGGGCCCCGATCAGACCACCGTGGAACTGGTGGTCCATGGGCCCGGCATCGGCCTCGTGACCCGCGCCAACCCGATGGGGCAAGCCCGGATGGAAGGCCTGGCGGCCCAGGGCGTCGTCTTCGCCGCGTGCCGCAACACCATGAACCGCAAGAAGCTGACAGATGCTGACCTGCAGCCTTTCGTCACCGTGGTCCCGGCCGGGGTGGCCGAGGTCGTCATGAAACAGGAAGCAGGCTGGTCCTACCTGAAGGCCGGCCACTGAAGGAGTCCCCGCCCATGCTGCTGACCGGAACCCTGGCCCTCGTGGCCGGACTTCAGGCCACGTCCTCGTTCCCCGTCGTTCCGCCGGGACGGGACAGCGACCTGCGCTGGATGGATCGCGACGGCCGCGGCATCACCGGCATCTCGGCCCTCTCGGCGATGGCCTCGGCCGACCTCGTGGTCTGGGTCGCCGGCAACCAGTACTTCGCGATGGACGCCGTGATGGCGGGTTTCCGTGCCAAGCACCCGGGCACGTCCATCGGCCTGCTGACCCTGCCGCCGGGCCTGCTGCTCGATGCCCTCGAAGCCGGAGGCCTGCGGTATGGTGGTCGGACGTGGCCCGGACGGCCCGACGTCTACGGCACGGTCGGCCAGGGCTACCTAGATCGGCTGCGAAAGGGCGGATTCGCACAGGAATGCCGGACCTATGCCCACAACGAGCTGCAGTTGATGGTCGCCAAGGGCAATCCTCTCGGTATCCGCGACTTGCGGGACCTGACAAGGCCCGGTGTACGCAGCAGCCTGCCCAATCCGCTCGACGAGGGCATCATGCGCTTCCACGGAAAGCCCATCCTCTCTCGACTCGGCCTGTGGAAGACCCTGTCGGACGACCGCGATTGTCGCGCTTGCGAGCCGGCTCCGGGCCACTGGTTCACGGCAGTCCATCACCGCGAGACGCCCGACCGCATCGATCAGGGCAAGTCAGACGTCGGCCTCGTCTGGCGCACCGAAGTCCTCGAAGCTGTTCGCGCAGGCCGTCCGGTCGAGGGCATTGCCCTTCCGCCCGAACAGAACGCCGGGGACGAGGTTGCGTATACGGCAAGTCCGATCATCGGCAGCAGACACCCCCGAACCGCCGCCATGTGGCTGGAACATCTCACGAGTCCGGAAGGCCAGCAGGCCTATCAGTCCTTCGGGTTCGCGCCGGCAACCCCAGAAGAGCGCAAGCCACGCCGGCTCTGACCGCATCCGGCCAGGCGAGTCGCCAGCCTACATCTTGCAGAGCATCTGGATGGTGCGGGCGACCTTGTCCTTGAGCTCCTCGGGCGGCGTGTTGGCGAAGCACGCATCCAGGTGGGTGTCGGCCAGATCGCGCGTCACGCGATCAAGGGCAGCCTTGGCCGCCATGATCTGGACCAGGATTTCCTCGCAGGGGCGCTCGTCGGCGACCATCTTCTGCAGGCCCTTGACCTGGCCCTCGATCCGCTTGAGGCTCTGGATGACCCGGCTGTCCGACATGATGACACCCCCTGCCGGAATGATACCCGGGTAGGGCACCCAAAGGAAGCCCTCAGGCCTGCCGGGCCGTGTCGACCAGCGATCGTGTCGTCGAGGCGAGACGCTCGCACAGGATCTTCGCCAGGTTGAAGAGCACCTTGGAAGCCGCCTCAGGCCGCTCGTCCATCAGGCGCTTGAGCGTCCGCTCGGAAAGCAGCAGGATCTCGCCACCCCGGATTACCGTCACATCGGCTGTCCGCCGGCTGCTCATCAGGAACGCCATCTCGCCGATGAGCTCTCCGGGGCCGAGCAGGCTGAGCCATCCCTGGCGATCCGGATGACGAATACCGACCAGCGCCGACAGGTTGAGGTAGATCTCCCCGCTCAACTCACCCTCGCGCAACAGGCGATCGCCGTCGGCGCAGCCGAGGATCGTACCCGCACGGAGCACCGCATCGGCCTCCTCCTGTTCGAGGCCGCGCAGCAGGGGAATGGTCTTGCGCGGATCGTCATGGAGCTTGCGGTTGAGCAACTCGTAGAAGGCATCGGTCGCCACGAGCCGGGCGTTGGCGGGGAACACGAAGTCGGGGAATCGAGCCCCGAACCAGCCGCCCCAGGCTTCGTCGACCGGATCGGGTATGCGTGCCGCCAGCGGCGAGCGCACGGCCTCGAGGTGCGCCTTGTCGCGCAGGACCAGCACCATGGGCACGCGATAGCCGAGGGCATCGTGGAAGTTATCGGTGTAGCGGCGGAATCCCAGTTGTTCGTAGTAGCCCACAAGGTAGGGTGCACAGTGGCAGAACACGAGGCGAATGTCGGCATCGAGCGCAGCGTCGAGCGCCGCAAGGCACAGCCGATGCGCCGCGAGCCCCCCCCGGTGATCGGAGCGCAACATGAAACGCGACGCAAAGGCCGCTTGCGTGCGCGCAACATCGGGAAACAGGTCGAGCCGGTATAGGCCGGCATGCGCCTCATCCGGACTGTCCGGCCCCGTCGCGAGGCGAATCGTGCCGATCAGGCCGGCATCGTCATGACAGGCGAAGACCTGGCCCGTGGCGTCCTCGGGGTCGGCCAGCACCTGACGGTCGTGATCGGCATGGGCGATGGGCTTGCCCATCTCGTCGACGTAGACGGAATAGCGGAAGCGCTGGATCTCGAGCAGGGCCTCGGGCGACTCGGCGCGGGTAACCCGCAGCGACATCAGGCCTTGGCCGCGGCGGGCTTGCGGGCTGCAGCCGAGGCCCTGACAGCCGCGCCTGCTTCAGCGGAAATCTTCTTGCGTACCGCCGGATCCAGGTAGGCGCCCAGCTTCTCGCGGACATAGAGCGGGTTGCGCTTTTCATAGAGCATCAGCACGCCGGCCTTGATCAGCTCATAAAGCCACAGCTTGGAATCCAGGCGGCGGGAAATCTTGACCGAGAGCGGCAGGAAGATGAGGTTCGCCAGGATGACACCATAGAACGTCGCCGTCATCGCCGTCGCCATCGAGGGCGCGACCTTGGAGACGTCCTCGAGCTTGGTCAGCATGATGATGAGACCGATGAGGGTGCCGACCAGACCAAAGCCGGGCGCCAGCGTTGCCATGGTGCGAAACAGGTTGGAATCCGATTGCTCGGCCAGGGCCATGGTCTCGAGGCGGATGTCCATGATGTCGACGATTTCATCCCGCTTGAAGCCGTTGACCAGCAGGTCGAGGCCATCCTTGGCAAAGCCCTCGGGCAGGGCCGAAACCTCTTCCTCGATGGCCGACAGGCCCCCCTGGGAGATCTTCTGGGCCAGGCCCTCGAACATCGACACATACTTGCGCGGGTCCTCGCTGACCTTGCGGAAGATGAACTTGAGCGACGTCACGGAACGCACCAGCTCGCCGCCGTGGAATCCTGCGAACGCAGCGGCAAGCGACCCCCCGAAGACAATCAGCAGGCCATGAGGATTGACGAAGAGCGTCGCCTCCTGCGTCTCGTGCAGGATGGCGCCGATGAAGATGGCGAAGCCCAGGACGAAGCCGAATAGCGTCACGGAACAAGACCTCCTGGAATCAGCTTCGGACGAGCCGGATGACGACGCGCCGGTTGGCGGCCTGGTTATTGGGTATGGCGTTGCCGGCCTGATCCCGATTGGGCACCTTGGGACGCGTCGCCGCGAGGCCAAGGGCCTGCACGACCTTTTCGTCCACGCCACGGTCGATCAGGTAGCGCACGACGTTGGTGGCCCGTGCCGTGGACAGCTCCCAGTTCGACGCGAACCGGGGACTGTTGATGGGGGTATCGTCCGTATGACCTTCGATGTTCATCGTGACGCCCGCGATATTGAGCCCCTTGAGCGCAATCGCGGTCTTGTCGAGGATGGGACCGGCCTCCGGGAGCAGATCCGCCTGGCCCAGCGCGAAGAACACCGAGCTCGCGAACTCGATGTCCACGCCCTTGGGCGTCAGCGTGGCCGTAACCTGCCGTTCGAGCTTGTTCTCACGGACGATCTTGTCGATGCGTGCCTTCATGTCCTGGAAGGGCATCTGGCTCTTGCGCTTGCTGACGCTCTGCTTCATGGCGGCCGTGATCTCCTCGGCCTTTTGCTGGTCGATGGTCGATACCGACAGCATCACGATGAAGAGCGCCATCAGCAGGGTGATCATGTCCGCATAGGTCATCAGCCACGGTTCCCCGTGACCTCCATCCGCATGACCACCGCGCTTCCGCATGGGACCATGCTTACCCGGCCGTCCCCGACTTGCAACCCGGCGCATCGCCGGGCGTGCCCCGCGCCCCTATCATGGGAGGAAACGAGGGAAGGAGGGCGACGCGATGTGGCGAGTACGCGAGACCGATCCCCGGGAAGTCGCCACCCTCGGCAAGGCGCTTGGCGCAACGCCGACCCTGGCCGGCATCCTGGCGGCCCGCGGCTACCGCACGGCCGACGTGGCGCGCGCGTTCCTCGGAGCACGTGACGATCTCTCGGCGATCCGGACGCCCATCGCCAGCCCGGGCATGCAAGCCGCCGTCACCCGGATCGAACACGCGCTGCGCCACGGCGAACGCATCGGCCTTTACGGCGACTACGACTGCGACGGCGTGACCAGCAGTGCCATCCTGTGGCGTTACCTGGCTCGCAGGCGCAAGGGACAGGTGGTCTTGAGGCTGCCCGACAGGTTTCTCGACGGGTATGGCCTGAAACCGGCTTCCGTCGACCACTTCGCCGACGCCGGCTGCCGCATGATCCTGACGTGTGACAACGGGATCTCGGCCTACCCGGCTGCCGAACGAGCCCGGGAACTGGGGCTCGATCTCGTCGTCACCGACCATCACCGGATCGGCCCGGACTTGCCCTGTGCCAGGGCCCTCGTGCATCCGGGCGTGGACTTTCCGGCGTGGTCCGACCTGTGCGGGGCGGGCGTCGCCTTTGCCCTTGTCGTGGCCCTGGAGGGCGGCCTGACGCCCGAACTGATGTGGCTGCTCGATCTTGTGGCCCTCGGGACCGTAGGCGACGTGGTCCCGGTCGGCGGCGTGAACCGCCCGCTGCTGTGGGCCGGAATCGGCCGCATCCGCGAAGGCCGATGCACCCCGGGCACGTTGGCGCTGGCCGAAGCCTGCAAGGTCGACGCCGCGACCATCACCGCGCGTAACCTGGGCTTCCAGCTGGTGCCGCGCCTGAATGCTCCGGGGCGCCTCGAGACGCCGGATGCCGGCTTCCGGTTGCTGACCAGCAACGACAAGGACGAGATGGCGGCGATTGCCCGGCAACTGGAGGACGTGAACCAGGAGCGCCGTGCGGTCCTGGACGAACAGGTCGCACGGATCCTGCCTCTGGCCGAGGCCTGGGACCTGTCGCGCTTCCCCGTGATGGTTCTCTGGGACAAGGACATCCATCCGGGTACCTCCGGTCTGGTCGCCAGCAAGCTGGTCGAGCGCTTCGGGACCGCGGCCCTGCTGCTCGCGCCCGGCCACGATGGGCTCTGGAAGGGCTCGGGGCGGGCACCCGACGGCTTCCATCTGGCAGATGCCCTTTCGGCGTGCGGGGGCTTGCTGCTCGGCCACGGCGGACATGCCAACGCCGCCGGCTGTTCCATCCGCGAGGAAGACCTCGCCCAACTGCGCGACGCGATCAATCACCACGCCCGCCAGCAGGACTGGACGCCCCGCCCCACGGGCATCGTCACGCTCGATGTCGAGCTTGCACCCGAGGACGTGACGATGGCCCTCGCAGAGGATCTGGAACGCCTCGAGCCCACGGGCCGCGGCAATGAGCCGCCCCGGCTGGGCTGGCGCCACACCCGGATAGCCTCGGCCCGGACCGTCAAGGAACGCCACGTCTTCTTGACGCTGGAGGGCTTGCCGGTAGGCCTGCCCCTGAAATGCTGGAATGCCGCGGGCAAGGGTCTGGCAGCCGGCCGGGCCCTGGCCGTTTCCGTGGACGTGCGGGTCAGGACGTGGCAAGGCAGGCGGGAGCTGGATCTGGCCCTCGATCGGATGGCGCTGGCCGAGCCTGACGCCTTGCCGGACAACGATCTGGCTGCCTCGGTCCAGACCCTGTGGCGCCACCTGCAGGGGCGTTCCGGGCTGGACCTCTTCCTTGCCGGACCCGAGGTCCCCCTGACAGATGACGGCCTGCGCGAGGCCTATGCCTTCCTGAAGGAGGCGCACCTCATCCGGCCCGGGGCCGACGGCCGTCATGCGCTGGCGGACGCCCGGGAGCTCGAGGAGGCGCTTCTGGCGCATACCCGTGGCAGACATCCCCACAAGACCGAGGAAGTGCCCCGATGACCCAACCCTCCGCCATCGTCCTGCTCTCGGGTGGGCTCGACAGCACGACGTGCGCCTGGCTGGCCCGGCGCGACGGCTACCGGATTCACGCGTTGTCCTTCGATTATGGCCAGCGGCTTGCCCGCGAGGTCGGTTCGGCCGAGGCCGTCGCCCGTGCCGTGGGCGCCGTCGAGCACGTGGTGATGCGCTTCGACCTGGGCGCCTGGGGCGGGTCGTCCCTGACGAGCGACGAGCCCGTGCCGCAACACGACGACGTGACCGGCATCGGGGAGACCATCCCCAACACCTACGTCCCTGCCCGGAACATGCTGTTCCTCGCGTTTGCGACCTCGTTTGCCGAGGCAAGAGGCGCCGAGGCGATCTACATCGGCGTCAACGCGCTCGACTACAGTGGCTACCCGGACTGCCGGCCGGACTTCATCGCGGCCTTCACCCGGGTCATCGAGTTGGGGACAGCCGTGGGCGACGGCGGGCGGGCACCCCGGATCGTGGCCCCGCTGATGCGTCTGACCAAGGCTGAAATCGTGAGGCTGGGGGCCGAATTGGGCGTCGACCACAGCCTGACATGGTCCTGCTACATGGGGGGCAACCACCCCTGCGGCCAATGCGACAGCTGCCTGCTTCGCGCCCAGGGCTTCGCGCAGGCCGGCATCGCCGACCCGACGGTCAGCGCGCGGTAGGCGGTCGCGCGGCCTCTTTCGGGCCGGTCACCGAAAGGTCTCTCCGCAACCCGAAGCTGGGAGGCGGAGGTATCCATGCGCGCCCACCCCGTACCCAGACTTCGTCCCGACCCCCTGCCCCCCCGCCCCCTGATGCTGGCGCTGGCCAGCCTGTTCACGATCAAGCTGGCCGTTCCGGCACTCGCCCATGGCGGTCCGGAACCTCCGAGACCAGCGCGCGTCCTCGACATGCGCCACACGCCGCTGGCCCTGCCCGAGGGATCCGGCCTGCACGGGCGGTTGACCAACCGCGAGGGAGCCCCCCTCGCTGGCTGGGTCGTCGAGGCCCGCAGGCCCTGGACTGAAGCGACGGAGGCCAAGGTCCGCAGCGACAAGAACGGCCGCTATGCCTTCGGATCGCTGGCAGCCGGGCCCCTCATGCTGACCCTGTCTCCCGATCGTGCCGGTGCGCCGACCGGTCCCCTGCCTGTTGCCCTCTTCCGTGAGGGCGAGACCGACAACCGGGCAGCAGCCCGCCGCCTCGACATCGGCGGCCTCGACACCCGGGGGCTCGGAGCCTGGCACCCGGCCGCCAAGCCCCGGCCACTCGGGGTCACGATCGTGTCGTTGCCTGCCGCCTGCCACACGATGACCGGAGGTTCCGGCCTGTTGGTCCACGACAGGCAGCGCGCCTGGCGCATCGACGAGGAAGGCCGGGTCGGCACGGCCATGGCGATCGCCATCGGCCAGGAACTGGTTGCCGCCGCGCCCACAGGACGGGATGGCGGCGACACGATGCTGCTGACGCAGGATGCGTGGCACGCCAGCCTGAGTTGCCGGGATCCACGAAACCAATTGCGCTGGAGCCGACAGGTCCCCGGTCGCAGCTTGCTGCTTGCTCCGGGCGAGGAAGGCCGGTTCTGGTGGCAGACACTGGATGGTCAGGACCACGTGGCTCATGTCCTCGACCAGAACGGCAACAGCCCCATGGCGGTGCAACTGCCGGCCCACGCGACGGCCGCCGGCTTCGCGGCCGCGGACGGGATCCGCGTGCCCGCTGGCTCCGTGCGCCTCGTGGCTGCGGGCTCCCGGGCCTGGCATCTGGACCTGCCGACACCGGTCCAGCGGCTGCTGCCGGCCGGCAAGGGCAGTTGCTGGGCCGTAGGCGGAGCGGTGGCAACACGCCTCTCTCCAGATGGATCGATCGAGGCTCGCTGGCTGCTGCCGCGACCGGCAAACCAGGCCACGACGGATGCCGCGGGGCGCCTCTGGCTCGAGGTGGGCGAGCGCCTTGTCCGCCTCGACGCGGCGCATGGCGAGACCTTTGTCCTTGCCGGACGGGGCAAGCCGGCTATCTGCGCGATGGCCTGCAGCAAGCGGCATCTCTGGCTGCTGGGCCGCGATCGCAGGACGCTGGCCCGGCTTCCGCTAGAATGAGGGCATGAAGTCCCTCCCGCCCGTGGCCCTCATCGCCCTCTCGGTCCCCCTCATGGCCGCGATGGCGGCACCGGGCGAGGAGCGCACGCGCCTGACGCTGCTGGGCACGACCGACCTTCACGGGCATATCTGGCCCACGAGCTACCTGAAGGGCGCCGTCGAGGAAGACCTTGGCCTCGCCAAGGTCGCCACCCTGGTCAAGCGGGAGCGGGCCAGAAACCCCAACGTCGTGCTCGTGGACTCGGGCGACCTGCTGCAGGGCTCGCCCCTGACGGACTGGCATATCCGCCACGGGGACCCGCGCCGGCACACCCACCCGATGGTCGACGTGCTGAACCTGATGGGCTACACCGCGTGGGACGTCGGCAACCACGACTTCAACTACGGCCTGGACATCCTGGGCAAGGCCCGGGCGGACGCCCGCTATCCCTTCGTCTCGGCGAACGCATACCACCACGGCACCAAGGACCCCTTCTTCCGCCCGTGGATCATCCGGGAGGTCGGCGGGGTCAAGGTCGGCATCATCGGGGCGACGCCGCCGGGCGTGGCGATCTGGGACCGCTTCCACGTGGAACGCAAGCTGGACTTCGGCGACATCGTCGAGGCCTTCCAGCGCGAAGTCCCCGAGATGAAGGCCCGCGGTGCCGAAGTGGTTCTGGGCATCCCGCACTCGGGCCTTGGCGGAGACGGTCCGTACGGGCCGACCTTCAGCGGCTACTCGGCTTCTGCAGGGCTGCCGCCCGAGAATGTCGTGCTGCGCCTGGCGGACGAGGTACCCGGCCTGGACGTGGTCTTTGCCGGACACAGCCACCAGGACGTCCCCGGCCTCGAGCGCAACGGCGTGTCCCTGGCCCAGGCCGAGATGTGGGGCAAGCGCCTGGCGGTGGCCCGTCTCGAACTGGCGCGCCGCAGTGGAGAGCCCTGGCGCATCGTCTCCCGCGAGGTAACCACCCAAGGGGTCCAGGGCGTGCCGCCCGACCCCGAGGTCCTCGAGGGCAGCCGCCGGGTTCACGAGGCCACCGTCCGGTATGTCGCGGCCCCCATCGCCCGCACGCCGGAATCGTGGGCAGCAGGACGGGCCCGCCTCGAGGACACGCCCATCGTGGACCTCGTCAACGAAGTGCAGCGCTGGCGCACCGGGGCCCAGCTGTCGGCGGCGGCCGCCTTCACGACCGAGGCCGGCCTTTCGGCCGGAACGCTCACGATCGCGAACGTCGCGGCGCTGTACCCCTACGAGAACGGCCTGGTGGCCGTGCGCATCACGGGCAGCCGTCTGCGGGCCTACATCGAGCAGTCGGCAAGGTTCTACGCACCGTATGCGCCCGGCGCCAAGGTCATGGCGGAAGGGGTCCGCGGTTACAACTACGACATGGTCAGCGGCGTCGACTACACACTCGATGTCCGGCGACCGCCCGGCAAGCGCCTGGTCAAGCTGACATGGCAGGGCAAGCCCGTGACGGACAAGCAGGAGTTCACGCTGGCGGTCAACACCTACCGGCAACGGGGCGGCGGCGGGTTCGACATGTTCCGCGACTGCCCGGTGGTCTTCGACCGCCAGGACAACGTCCGCGAGCTGATGATCGAATACCTCCGCCAGAAGCGGGTCGTCCGCCAGAAGGATGTCTTCCGGCGCAACTGGAACGTGCTGCCTGCTGGCGCCCTTGCGGGAGATACCTACAGGTAGGCGCGGCGCAAGGCCGGGGCAGGAAACCCACCCCGGCCCGACCCGGTACTACTTCAGCTTGAGGTGACGCACCATGACGGCGCCATCACGCATGTAGATCGCCCAGCCCGGCACCACGGTCCCCGAGTGGCTGCGGGCCTGCATGGGGAATGAAGGGCCCTCGGGCTTGCCCGTCGTCGGATCGATGATGCGGACGACCGATTGGTAGCCCTCGGTCACTCCCGTGGGCACCATGCCGGGAACGGCCCGGGCATAGCCGATGACAAAGCGCCCGGCCGCCGGGTCGTAGAGGGCGGAAGTCGGCTTGTTGCCCACCACCCAGGAGGGAACGTTGACGGCCTCGACGAAGTTCGCCGCAGCGTCGAGGCTCTTTAGCGTGGTCCTGTCGTAGCGACCAAGCTCGACGCTCGGGCCGGCGGTACCATCCGTGTAGCGAACGATGGCAAAGTTGTTGTCGTCGAAAGCCACGCTTGGCTGATAAATCGCCCGATCGTAGGAATACCCGGCCGAACGCTCGGCAATGGCACTGCCCGTGCTGCCAAGCGTCGAGAGTTGAAGGATGTTACTCTCGCCATCGGCATAGGTACCTACGACCATGTAGCCCCCATCGGGCAAGGCAATCACGTCCGGATTGTCGACCATGGGTCCCCGCGCTGCCTTGGGGCCAGCCCCCTGCGCATTGAGCGTCAAGGCACCCTCGGGTTGCGGGCTTATGCCCAGGTTCATCCACTGGTTCTTGTAGACCGTGCCGTCCCAGAAGCTGTAGGCGAACTGGAACGCGTCTCCCTGAGCCGCAATGGCTCCCAGCCGATAACCCTCGAAGCTGGTCTTCGGCGTGATCTCGAGGGAGGGCTTGTCGAACAGTACGCCGGTCTGCGGATCGATGGCACGGATCCCGAACGAGTTCTGGACCCGCCCCGTCGCGGCATCCGTCAGCACACCCTTGCGATGCAGCAGGAAGACCATCGTCTGACCCTTGGCCGCCACGACGGACTTCTCATCAGGCAGCCCGGCCGCCGTAACCCCCTGCACCTGGCCTTGAGTCAAACTTCCGTCCTGACCGCGAGTCACGATGGTCCACTGGACCTTGGTCGCCGAGATGTCCCGCCACATCACCAACAAGCGATTCTCGTCCAGCACGACGGCACGCGGCGCCACGTTGACGGTTTGCGACGAGGCAACCATGTACCTCGGACCCTCGAGGGGCGACAGTTCGAGTTCACGGTCCACGGACAAGCCCCCCGAAATGGCACGGACCTTGCCCGCCCCCAATCCCAGGCACTCGACGCGCCCTGCCGACGACAGCAGGAACGGACCTGCCTGGGCCTTGACCCACTCCACGCCCCGAACCTCGGGCACGTCCGCCCCGTCGACGTCGGTGCCCGCAACGGTCAGAGGTGCCGCGGCACCGGGCCACAGGTGGATCGCCTCATCGTCCGGATCATTCCGCGGACCGGGAAGCTCGTTCGAGGGATCATCCTGAGTCACGATCCGCAGGGCACGCAACTGCCGGAAGACAGGCCCCTGCGCCGAGAGAATGCCGTCCACGCGCAGGCGCAACGCCCCGACCCCGGCGTCCTGGGGCACCTTGACGCTAGCAGCTCCACTTGCAAGGGCCACATCGACCTCGCGACCCGACGGAAAGATGACGACGCCTGAGGTGGCTTCACCAGCTCCGGCGACGCCGAGCTCGAGCTGGGCGCCCGAACCGGCCGCATCAAGGTCCACAGAGACGATGCGGGGCAAGTTGATCGGCGTGAGATCCAGAGTGACCCGGGCCAACTTGCCCCACGGCACCTCCACCTGGGCCGCCACACCATCCGCGACGAGCTTGCCGGGGTCCGTCTCGTTCCAGCCCGTATAGGCCGCGGCGCGGATGCGGTAGCCCCCGCCCGCTGGCGCCTCGAGGGCCACGGTCGTGACGAGGCTGGAACCCCGCTTGACCCACTGGGCCGCGAGGGGCTGGCCCGCGACCTTCTCGATGGATACCCGGACGCCCTGCACGGAGTCGGGCATGGCCTGGATGCCACGGGCGTTGCCGCCCGGCCACTGGATGCTGACAAGAACCTTGCCCGGCAATCCCTGCGCGGGCAGGGCCTCGAGGGCCGCCGGCACGACAGCAGGAACCTCGGCCGTAGCAGCCGGCAATGTCGTCGCCTCCGGCGTCACCCTACAGCCGACCAAGGCCACGGCCAGCAGCAACGTTCCGTACAGGCGCATCATCGGATACCCACCTCAAGACCACCCAGACGCTCGATCGGTATCGACAGCGACGCGACGCGAGCCGGATCCGCCAAGGACGCACCGTAGACCCACACATCACCCGAAGCCTGGTCGGCAAGCACCTCGAGCCTGTCGTCCACGATGCGCACGCGCGCATCGTCCGACCACCAATGAACGGGAAGATCCCGGGCCGAACCATCCTGCATGCGATGCGTGGCACGCAGCATCGCCATCGTGGGCAGGCCGACCAACTCCTCGTCAGGAGCCCGGGTATGCAACCAGCCGAGCGGGTCGCGCGAGACTTCGAGCCCGGCAACCGCATCCACCACTTCGAGACCCAGCGGCAAGGGCAACGTCAGGTCACCAAGGCGAACCTGAATCCACGCAAGGCCGGGGGCCTTGGCCACAACCACGCCATCAGATCCCACCGTCGCCACGTCGGGCTTGGTGGACGACCAGGGCACGTCGGCCAACTCCCTTGCCAAGCCTTCGGTATCCCGAGCAACCACGACATAGCGCCGCCGCACGCCGAGCGATACCGTGTCCTCGAAGACAGGCCCTGCATGGACCGTGGAGTCCCGGGCCTCGAGCGCCAGCGAAGCCAGGACGGGCAGGTTCATCGGCGAACTCGCCAAGCCCCCCACCGAGACCACCAGCGGCCCGGTTCGGGCTGCAGCCGGAACCACGAAGGAAAGCTCATCCTCGTCGACGACGGAGGCCTCAGCCCTGAGACCGCCCAGGTAGACCTCAGGCAACTTGCCCGAGGCGATGCCGAGGTGGTCGCCCACGAGGCGCATGCGCAGACCCGGAGCCCCGATCTGCGACGAGAGGGAACGAATGACGGGAGGCTGTGTGACGATTTGCAGGTTGGCCAGCTTGGCCGTCTTGCCCGAAAGGATCTCGACCGTGGCCCCACCCCTTCCCAGTACGGGATGGATGACGACCACAGGATGCTTGCCGACGGGCAGGCCCGGAATCCGGAAGACGCCCCCCTGGCCGACGCGCGCGATATACGAGGTCCCCGGCAGGAAAACCTCGGCATCGAGCAGGTCCGTGACGCCCGTTGCCGTCGTTGTCACGACGCCTTCGAGGGTGCCGACCGGAGCCAGCTCGAGGTTGAGCGAGGCCGACGCCGCACCGATGTCGCGCAGCAGGACCTTGAGGTCGGCGGAGGCCACCGCTTCCACATTGATGCGCACCGTCGCCGGGACATCCAGCTGGAAACGCCCCTGGGCATCGGTGTAGGTCACGGCGCCCGGGGCATCCTCGACGCCCAGCGTGCGACGCATGCCGGCGCCATTCGAAACGAGGGCCCCTGCCGAGTTGGAAATCAGCGCACCCGCCGAATTGGAGATCAACCCGACGCCTTGGCGGAACACGGTATCCGGGGCGCCCGGATCCAACGGGTAGACGTGGATGGCGATGCCCGAGGCCGTGGCCTTGCCACCGGGCAGCTTGATCTGGCCCTGGACATTCCCCGCCAGCAGTGCCGACGTCGCCTGAGGCGCGCTGGCCGAAAGCGTCGGCTGGGTCGTCACACGTGCGGACGACCGGGCCGCGGTCGCCAAGTTGCCTGCGTCCTCGCACCCCGACAGCACGGAGCCGCCCGCCACGACGCCGAGGAGCGCGCACGCGCGCGTCAGAAATCGTCTGATAGTCACACGGTTGTCATACCGCCAAAGGTGCCGGGCTCAAACCACCGGATGCAAGCGCCCCAGGAAAGACTTGCGCCAAAGGGGGCGACCGACGCGCGGATGCCTCTCCGGGCCCTCCTCCAGCAACGCCTGGCGCACGGCATCGAAGTCGTCATGGGCCATCAGACCCAGCCATGCAGGGCGCACCAGCAAGGCCTCGCGTGCCAGATCGACCCGGACAATGGGCGTGCCTCCGGCGCAGGCCTCGCGCCAGCGCCGCCCCAAGGGAAGCGCCACGCGGGCTTCCGGCCGCCCTTGCCTTTGGCGGGCCAACTCCCGCAAGCGCGCAGCGTGGCTGCCCAGGGACTCGCCCGTTCCGCGCACCGGCAAGGGCTGGCGGGACGGTTCCCCGGACTGCGGCGCCGACCCCGAAGGGCCTGACGCTTCGGGATGCGGGGGACGCCACGCATCGATGGGCGGCGCCTTGAAGGGAAAAGGCCAGAGGCAACGGTTGAACAGGAGCAACCGGAGCATCGCGCGCTCGACAGCCCAGGACGCCGGCAGGACCCAGAGTATCGGCCACCAGGCGCCGTCGGCATCCCACCCTGCCTGGAGGACCAGCCAGAGGACACCGAGCAGCCCCCCCATCCGGGCGACCCGCGCCGCCGCGTGGCCCCCGGCCTCGACAAGCGCCAGAGCCAACAGCCCTCCGGCGCCCCATGCCGCCATCACCATCAGGAGACGCTCCAGCGGCGGGCGCAGGCGATGCCAGCGACTTCGCAAGTCGTCTATGCGGCGCAACTCGCTTGTGCGGGCCACGATCCGCGTGCTGGCCGGGGACGCCGTGTCGCGGCGGGACTCACGGTCCAGCACATCCGTGACCTGTTCGAGTTCGAGCGCGGTCCATGTGCCGACGGGGTCCGTCGCCCAGACCCGGATTCCCGGGACCGTCGCCCAGACGGCAAGGCAAACGGCGAGGCTCGTCCACGCAGCCATGCGGATCCAGGCGCCGATCCAGGCCAACCGCAGATGACCCCGAGGTGCCGCCATCGCCTCCCAGGGAGTCGCCGGCAGGGCGTCAGGGGCGGACAGGGGCATCGAGGGCCTTGAGGAAGGCGACGAGGCCCGCCCGCTCCTCGGCTGTCAGATCCAGAGGCTGCAGGATGGGATCATGGCCGGGACCTCCGCCCTGGTCATAGAAGGCAACGACCGACTCGAGCGTCGGCAGGCGGCCGTCGTGCATGTATGGCGCCGTCCGCGCCACCTGGCGAAGCGGGGGCGTCCGGAAGGCACCTCGATCCGCCTCGAGGCCGGTCACGCCCATCCGGCCGATGTCTGCGGCACCCGGGTCCTCGCCCGGTCGCTGGCCGAGTGCGTGGAAGGCCCCGTCGGACAATGCGGGGCCCCCATGGCAGACCGTACATGAGCCCTTGCCCGTAAAGACGAACAGACCCAGTTTCTCGCGGCGGTCGAGGGCCCGCTTGTCCCCGGCCAGGTAGCGGTCGACCCGCGAGGCCCCCGACACCAGCGTCCGCTCGTAGGCCTCGAGGGCCAAGGCCGCATCCTCGACGGTCCCGCCCCGATGGAAGGCCTTACGGAATGCCGCGCGGTAGCCCGGGTCGGTATCGAGCAACCGGCCGATGGCTGCGCGATCCCCGGCCATCTCGTCGGGTGACAGCAGGGGACCAAGGGCCTGCTCGGCAAGGGAGCCGGCCCTGCCGTCCCAGAACAGGCGCCCCAGCAAGGCCGTGTCGACCACTGTGGGCGTGTGGCGACCGAGCCGCTTGCCGCGATGGCCCGACGCCAACGCCCGGGGCTCGGCAAAGCCGTACGCCGGCCTGTGGCAGGTCGCGCAGGACATGGCGCCATCGCCGGAAAGTCGTGGGTCCCGGAAGAGCCGATGACCCACGGCGAC
Source organism: Candidatus Sericytochromatia bacterium (assembly GCA_035286125.1). Taxonomy (GTDB): domain Bacteria; phylum Cyanobacteriota; class Sericytochromatia; order S15B-MN24; family VGJW01; genus VGJW01. The sequence goes on along the minus strand of JAYKIS010000075.1, from coordinate 401 downwards.
CCAGTCCGTGCCTGGCGGCAGGGCCTCTGGCTGTCCGGTGGACCCGGGAGGCAGGATGCCTCCGGGCCAGACGCGGATGGCATCAAGACGGGCTTCCGCGACAGAAATGGGCGCCTCGTGCGCCACGGGCCGGGCCGCACCCGGGAGGGACAAGGCCAAGACCAGCCATCCCATTGCCCGAAACCCGCCTGCCACCCGCCATCCCTCCGCATCCGCAGTTAGCAAGGTACCGATTCAAGGGTACACCTCCTGCAGGTGCCCCATCGAGGAGACACGCATGAGCCTGAACAATGTCACGTCCCACACCGGTTCGACCCAGCGGCTGGCCCCGCTGACCGGCGCCGCCAAGGAAGCCGTCAGCAGCCTGGCCAGCGAGGTGCCGGAAAAGGCCTCGGACAACG
>JAYKIS010000074.1:0-2866 GCA_035286125.1 Candidatus Sericytochromatia bacterium | reverse complement strand
CGATCATGGCCGAGGCCGAAGCCAGCCGGATGTGGCACGCGAGGGCCAGCTCGAGGCCCCCACCCAGACACCAGCCGTTGATGGCGGCAATGACGGGCACGGGTGCCTTCCAGATGCCCTGGAAGATGCCGTGGGCCCGCTTCAGCAACCGCTCCGTCGCGTCCGCGTCCTCGAGCCGCCCGATTTCCTTGATGTCCGCTCCGGCAACGAAGAAGCCGGGCTTGCCCTGGCCCGTGAGGACAATGGCCTTGACCTCGGGCATGGCCACCACCGCCTGGAAGGCCGCCTCGATGGCTTCGAGCATCGGCGTCGACAGCACGTTTGCCGGGGGCTGGCACAGGCCCAGGATGGCCACGCCGTCCTCGATCCGGGTCTTGACCAGTTCACGCGCCTTGGGAGGCGCGGGCGGAGGCACCATGCCCGGCGCCCCCTGGCCCGTCCGTCCCTCGGCCACGGCACGCTTCAGGGACTCGGGCACGGCAAAGCGGCTGCCCAGGGTGCCCAGCGCTTCGAGATCGCGTACCACCGTCACGACACCCCGGGCGTCAACCCAGGCCATCGGTCCGGGCTCGAGACCCGTGCCCAGTTTCATGGCGAGATCGATGTCCGTCACGTCCACGAGGCCCTCGTCGAGCATGCGGCCCGCCTCGGCCACGACGGCGAGCATCAGCCTGTCGAACGAGCAGGGACCGACCGTCCCGGGCGCGCCAAGGGCGGCCAGCGTCTGCGCGACCCAGGCGTCATCGCTGCCGTCGTAGTTCCTGAAGCCCTTGCCGCGCTTCTGGCCGAACCGACCTGCCTCGACCATGCGATCGAGCAGGCGGTTGCGCGGGAACGAGGCCCCGAAGGACGCCTCGAGGGTATCCAGCACGTGGACACAAACCTCGACCCCGACCAGGTCGGCGAGCGTGAAGGGGCCCATCGGGAAACCTCGCGTAGCTGTCATGACCTCGATGGCCTCGAAAGCATCCGGCCCGTGCTCCTCGAGCATCATCACGGCTTCGTTCATGAAGCTCAGCAGCAGTCGGTTGACGAGGAACCCCGCAGAGTCGGAACCAATCCGGACGGCCTGCTTGCCGATGGTCTTGCAGAAGGCCATGCCGGCTTCCATGGTCGTCGCGGCCACGTCGGGATGGGCGATGACCTCGACCAGGGCCATCACCGGGGCCGGATTGAAGAAATGAAGGCCCAGGACCTGACCCGGCCGCCCGGTAGCCGCAGCCAGGCTGCGGATGGGCAGGGCGCTGGTGTTGGAGGCGATCAAGGCATCAGGCGCAAGGATGCTGTCCAGGGCCCGGAAGACTTCCAGCTTGACCTCGAGCCGCTCTGTGACGGCCTCGATGACCAACTGGGCCGACGCCAGGCCGTTCAGGTCCGCAACGCCCCGTATCCGAGCTGCCGCCTCGTCGGCTGCGGCCGCGTCCATCTGCCCCTTCTTTACCTTGCGGGCAAACAGCTCCTGCGCCTGCCGGACACCCTTCTCGCGCATGTCGGCCGAGGCGTCCGCCAGCAGGACCTCAAAGCCCGCCGCCGCACAGACGTGGGCGATGCCGGATCCCATGGCGCCCCCGCCGACGATTCCGATGGTTTTCAAGCCAATGGCGGCGACTTCCATAGAGCGACCTCCTCGTCGATCGGGCAAGCGGGGCCAGCCCGCGCGGTACCATCCCACGCCCCCCCTGCAGCGTCAAGGCGTTTGCACGGCCATGTCGTATCCCTTATCCTTGTGCGCCGGAGGCTCCCGTGACCCGAATCGATGGCAGAAAACCCGACCAGCTCCGTGAAATCCGCTTTACCCGCGGTTTCACCCGGTACGCGGAGGGCTCGGTGTTGTCCGAGTTCGGGAACACCCGTGTCCTCTGCAACGCCTCCGTGCAGGACAGGGTGCCGGCATGGAGCCGGGATCAGCGCCCCGGCGAGGGTTGGATCACGGCCGAGTACGCGATGTTGCCCCGGGCGACGCATGACCGGTCGGGACGCGAACGTGACGGCAAGGTGGGTGGACGCACCCAGGAGATCCAGCGCCTGATCGGGCGCTCCTTGCGGATGTCGCTGGACCTTGCCGCGCTGGGCGAGCGCACGATCACCCTCGACTGCGACGTCCTGCAGGCTGACGGCGGAACGCGTACCGCCGCGATTACGGGGGCGTGGATCGCCCTTCACGATGCGCTTTCGTGGATGGTGAGGCAGGGCATGCTCAAGGCTTTGCCTGCCCTGCAACCGATAGCCGCCATCTCCGTGGGCCTGTTCCGTGGTGACCCGGTACTGGACCTGTGCTACCACGAGGACCGCGAGGCTGGTGTGGATGGTACGGTCGTGATGACGGGTGACGGCCGATTGATCGAGGTGGGCTTCACGGCCGAGGGCCGTCCCATGGGACGGGAAGAGATGGATACCCTCCTGGGTCTGGCCCACGGTGGGCTCAAGACCTTGTGGGCCTTGCAGCGTGCCGCTCTGGAAGCCGAGTCCGGGAGTTCACGTTGAGCGGCCACTGGCAGGGCCTTTCCCTGCGAACCTTCTTTCCGCGCCTGCCGGCAGCCCTGGTGGCCTTCGCGGTCCTGCTTCGCCTGGTCCTGATGGTGGGAGCCCCCGGGTTCGAAGCGGACGTGAGGACCTTCCACGCCTGGGCCTACAAGCTGGCCCATGAGGGCCCGTGGCACTTCTACGAGACCATCTGGTGCGACTACACGCCGGCCTACCTCTACGTGCTCGGACTCATCGGGATGGTCGATGCGCTGCTGCAGGGGCTGCTGGGTGGAAACGCAGTCGGCCCCCTCGTGACCCGTGTCCTGGTCAAGCTGCCGGGTGTCGTGGCCGACTTCGTGACGCTGGCTGCCTTTCTGCGGCTGACGGACGGGCGCATCGG
>JAYKIS010000073.1:0-37274 GCA_035286125.1 Candidatus Sericytochromatia bacterium | reverse complement strand
AGTCGTGACCCCGGCGCGCCGCTGGTCGGTGGTACGCGTCGCTTTGCACTCGACCTTCAGGATGTCGACCTGAGGCTGCGGGATGCCGTGGCCTTGTCCTTGCGCTGGATCCGGCCCGAGCAGGTCCGCGTCGAGGCCGTTCTGGTGTTGCCCGAGAGCCTGCTGGACGCCCTGCCCTGGCAGGAGTCGGCAGCGGGGTTTCCTGCAGGCACCTTGCAGCCCGGCGCAGAATCGGCCTTCCGGGAGGCACTGCTGACCGCCCTGTCCAAGTCCCGACTCGACGTCCGCTTGTTGTCCCCCACCCCATGATCGATTCGAGGAGATTTCTTCATGTTGCATGACCGTACCGCGCTCCGTCGGGCCTTGCCGGCGCTGCTTCCCTGTGTCCTTGTCGCCTGCGCGACGACCTCCCCTGCGCCGACACCGACGGCGTCCCCGACTCCCGTGCCTGCGGGACCGACGGCGTCCCCGACTCCCGTGCCGACCCCTCCTGCCTATGCAGAGGCCTATGGTGACGGTTGCATCCACCTGGGTGAGGAAGCCTCGGTGGCGATCACGGCGGGTGCCAGCAAGGACGCGGCCGTGACGGCTCCCGTCAGCCACGAGCGTCTGCTCGTGACGTTGCCGGCCTCGGGCGAAGGCTGGCTGCGCTTCTCCCCGGCTGCCGAGGGTCAGGTCTTCGTCTTTGCCTCCGAGCCCGCGACGTTGTCGGTCCGCACCGTCGAGACCGGCCGTGCCGTGACCCTCGTGCCCCTGACCTCACCTGTTGCCGCGGCGTGCCCCGGCATGAAGACCGCATCGCGCTTCTCCTGGGCGCTGACGGATGGGAAGATGGACCTGCAACTGCTCGCGTCCGTCTCCACCCTGTCTCTGGTGGTCTTCGACGAGACGCCCGAGGCGGAAGAGGAGTAGGGGTTCAGGGCGTGCAGCGGGCCGTGGAAACGACCGGACCGGTGGTGGTGGCCGAAGGCCTCGTCATCGGGCGGGCCGGTCGCGGCCTGCTGCCGCCCGTCGACCTGGTGGTCGAGCCCGGAACCGCGCTTGGCGTCCTCGGGCGCAACGGATCCGGCAAGAGCACGTTGCTGGCAACACTCCTGGGCTTGTTGCCGCCCGTTGCGGGCCGTGTACGCCGCGAGTCGGTCCGGTTGGCCTGGGTGCCCCAGCGGTCCCCGCTTGCCCCCGACCTGCCTCTTCGCGCCGCTGATGTCGTGGCGATGGGCTTCGGTCACCGGACCACTTGGGAGCGTTGGCGCCAAAGGACGGCCGTTCGTTCCGGCATCGAGCAGGTGCTGGGCAGGTTGGGCATCCCGGAGGTCATGGAGGCCTCCTTCCATGCCCTCTCCGAAGGCCAGCGCCAGCGGGTCCTGCTGGCCCAGGCGATGGTGGTGCCTCCGGCACTCATCGTGCTTGATGAGCCTACCGCCGCGATGGATGGCGTGGCCGAGCAAGGTGTGCTCGACGGGCTCGATGCGCTGCGGAAGGAGCACGGTACCGCCGTGGTGCTGGTTTCCCATCGGGTTGCGAGCGTCCTCGGTCGTGTGGACAGGGTGCTCTGGCTCGATCGCGATCCGCCACGCACGTGGCAGGGAGCGCCAGGCCTTCTGGAAGCCCAGCCGGGTGTCTCCGAGGCGCTCAGGCTCGCCACCGGACCGTTGCCCGACCCGACGGCGACCTGGCCCGGTCCGGGATGGAGCTCGCGATGAGCCAGGTGGAAGAGCTCTGGAGCCTCTTTCGTGATCCCCTGCTGACCTCGGCCTTGCTCGGCACGGCGCTGGGCCTGCTCGGCGTGCACCTGGTCGCCCGTCGGCTGGTTTTCGTCTCGGCGGCACTCACGCAGGTCGCGACGATGGCTGTTGCCTTGTCTTTTCTGGCTGGAGTGATTCCGGGCCTGCCCGGGCCGAGATGGTTTGCTCTGGCGGCGACCCTGATTGCTTTCCGCCTTCTTCTGGCCTGGACCGGGGGCGGAGCCCGCGAGGGCAAGTTGGCCTGGGTGCAACTGATGGCGGGTGCCGTGGCCATCGCCATCGGAACCCGGTTGGCGCGGGAGCGCCACGACCTCGATGCCCTGCTGTTCGGGACAGGTGTCCTGGTGGCACCCGAGGAACTGGTCTGGGGAGCTGTCGTGGCCCTGGTGGTGATCCTGCCGACCTGGTGGTTCTCCCCCGCGGTGCTGGCCATGTCGGCGGACCCGCGCGGCGCCACGTTGCGCGGTCTTCCCACCGGTTGGCTCGAGTGGTTGTTCGTGGGGCAGGTGGCGCTCGCCGTGGCGGTCGGCACGCGTGTCCTGGGTGCCATGCCCGTTCTTGCGCTGGGCGTGTTGCCGGCCATCGCGGCAGGCCGTCTGGTGCGCGGTCCGGTCGCCGCGTTCGTGCTCGCGGCGGTGCTGGGGGCCGTGGCCGGTGTAGCGGGCTACGCCGCCGCCTATGTGCTTGACCTGCCCGTGGGCGCCAGCCAGACGCTGCTGGCGGGCCTGCTGGTCCTCCTCGCCAGCGCGGTCCGGCGCACCTGATCCGGCCCCTGCGCCGCCGGCGTGTCCCGCAGTCGCCACAGGGTATAAGGACAGGACTTATGGCCACGTTCTCCCTTTGGCTCGTCCTGGTCGTCGTCGTGCTCGTGCTCCAGGGGCTGGGCCTGCTGGTCGGCCTCGCGGGTGGGGGCACCCTGCAGGCTGTCCCCGTGATGGCTTGGCTGGTCCCCCCGGCTGTAGCGGCCTTGGCGGCACTTGCGGGGACCTGGCTGTTCCGGCAGCGCTGGGAACGGGCCGCGCAGCGCCTTGCCGAGCAACTGCATGCGATGGCCGAAGGTGACCTGAAGCCCGTCGATCACGGTCGCCTGCCTCCGGGGCTATCCGAGGTCGCAAGCCAATTGGGCGAGACCCGTGCCGGGCTTGTCCAGTTCGTCCATGAGGCCCACGGTGCCTCGGGGACCCTGGTACGCCTGCAGGAGGAACTTCACGGAGTGTCCGAGCGGGGTTCACGCGGGGCTCGGGGCCTCTCCGGCCAGTCCCAGCGCGTGCTCGAGATGGTGGTGAAGCAGGCCGAATTGATCCGGGACACCATTGCCAGCCTGATGGCCTTCGAGGCCGTGATCCAGTCGGCCGAGCGGCATGCGGTCAACGCCGAGCAACTCTATCGCCGGACCCACGACACCGTGACCCAGGGCAAGGAGTCCCTGGACAAGCTGCTGGACGCCATCGCCGACCTTCGGAACTCGGTGCATCGTTCGACAGACGGGGTCGTGGAGCTGTCCCGCGAGGTCCTGTCGATTGGCGACATCGTCCAGACGGTTCACAACATCGCCAAGAAAACGAATCTGCTGGCGATCAATGCGGGCATCGCGGCGGCCCAGGCTGGTGAGAAGGGGCAGGGATTCGCCATCATCGCCGACGAGATCCGGTCTCTGGCGACCCAGACGTCCAGCGCGCTCGCCAGCATCCAGGACATCCTGCTGCGCGTCCAGGGGCGCACCAAGGAGGTGGCCTCGGCGATCGGCGTCGGCACGCGCAAGGTCTCCGAGGGCGAGACGGCCGCCAAGGATGCGGGCCGCGCCATCTCCGAAACCCGGACGGCCATGGGGCGATCCACGGACCAGGTCACCGAGATTCTCAAGGCCACGGCGCAGATTCGCAGCGCTTCGGATCGGCTGGTGGAGACCTTGACAATCATGTCGAACCTCTCCGAGGAGACGCAGAAGGGCACGAAGCAGATGGCGTCCCAGGGGGATGACCAGGTCCGGGCGCTTGCGGAGGTCAGTGGCGCAGTCGGTGCCCTCGCGGGTCAGACCCGCAGCCTCGAGAAGCTCATCGGACGCTTCCAGCGTGCCTAGGTTGCCGCGGCGCGGGGTGCGGACACCGTACCTCAACGCCGAGATCTCGTGGCTCGACTTCAACAGTCGGGTCCTCGAGGAGGCCGCCGACCCCGGCCTGCCTTGGCTCGAGCGGCTCCGTTTCCTGGCCATCGCGGCCACCAACCTGGACGAGTTCTTCATGATCCGGGTCGCCGGCCTGCAGCAGCAACAGGCCAGCGGCCGTCACGTCCTGTCACCCGATGGGCTTGGACCCACGGCACAACTCGAGGTCATCCGGGGTCGCGTCCTCGAGATGACCCGGCGGTTCGAGGCCATCCTCGCCAGGGAGCTGATGCCTGCACTCGAGCCACACGGGATTCGCCTGGTCCGGCACCAGGATCTGCCGACGCCCGAGCGCGAGCGCCTTGCACGGTGGTATCTCGAGGAGGTCTTCCCGGTCCTGACGCCGCTTGCTGTCGACACGAGCCACCCTTTTCCGATTATCTCGAACCTCTCCCTGAATCTGGGTATCCTGGTCGACGGCCCCCACGGCGGAGAGGCTTTCGCCCGCGTCAAGCTGCCGCCCAACCTGCCCCGCTTCGTGCCTGTCCTGGGGGGGCTGGCCTTCCTGCCGCTCGAGGATCTGGTGACGGCCCACGTGGACACCCTCTTCCCCGAGATTCGGGTAAGGGCGATCCACCCGTTCCGGGTCACGCGGCATGCCGACATCGAAATCGCCGAGGACGAGGCCGTCGATCTGCTCAAGGTCGTCGAGCAGGAGGTTCGCAAGCGGCGCTTCGGGCGGGCCACCAGGCTCGAGGTGACGCACCGGATGCCCGCCGGCATGCGGGAGATGCTGGTTCGCGCCCTGTCGCTAAGCGAGCAGGATGTCTACGCAGCGGACGGCCTTCTTGGCCTGGGTGACCTGATGCAGGTGGCGCGCCTGCCGGTGCCGGAGTTGCAGGTTCCCTCGCACCTGCCCGTCGTGCCCAAGCCCTTCCGGCGTGAGGAGGACCTCTTCGCCGTCATCAGGGATCGGGATGTCCTCGTCCACCATCCCTTCGAGGCCTTCGATCCCGTCGTGGACTTCATCTGGCAGGCGGCCGAGGACCCCAGCGTGCTGGCCATCAAGCAGACGCTGTACCGGACGACGGGTGACTCGGGCTTCATCGAGGCCCTGGGCGAGGCCGCCGAGCGCGGCAAGCAGGTTGCCGTCGTCGTGGAGCTGAAGGCCCGCTTCGACGAGGAGAACAACATCCTGTGGGCCAAGCGCCTCGAGCAGCGTGGCGTGCACGTCACCTACGGCCTCGTCGGCCTCAAGACGCACGGCAAGATGGCCCTCGTCGTGCGACGGGAGCCTGACGGCATCCGGCGTTATGTCCACATGGCCACGGGCAATTACAACCCCAGTACCGCTCGGGGATATACCGACCTGGGGTTGTTCACCGCCGACCCCGAGGTGGGCGCAGACGCCACGGACCTGTTCAACACGCTGACGGGTTACTCGCGCAAGCAGGCCTATCGGCGCTTGCTCGTGGCCCCGGACGGCATGCGCGGTCGCCTCGTCGGCCTGATTCGCGAGGAAGCGGCCAAGGGCGAGCAGGGGCGCATCATCTTCAAGTGCAACGCCCTCACGGACATTCCCATCATCCGCGAGTTGTATGCGGCATCTCAGGCCGGTGCCTCCATCGATCTCGTCATCCGGGGCATGTGCTGCCTGCGTCCGGGGGTACCCGGCCTGTCGGAGCGAATCCGGGTCCGCAGCATCGTCGGACGATTCCTCGAGCACTCCCGTGTCTTCCTGTTCGGTCAGGGCGACGATGCGCGCATCTGGGTGGGCAGCGCCGACATGATGGCCCGAAACCTCGACCATCGCGTGGAGGTCCTGTTCCCGGTCCGGGATTCCGGGGCCGCACGCCGGATTCGCGAGGAAGTCCTCGCCTCCTACCTGGCGGATGACGTCAAGGCGCGTGTTCTCGATGCGGAGGGGAACTGGGGCAGGGCCTCGCGCGCTCCCGGTGCCGTGCCAGTCGATGCCCAGGCCTACCTGACGGAGGTCTCACGGCCACCGGGCAAGGCCCCGCGGGTCGGGCGCACCGGGGGCAAGGAAAAGAGACGCAAGCCCGGCAAGCAGGTTTCGCGCAAACCTCGCCTATAATCGTTCATAACCCGTTCTTGAGCCTGTCGGTCGGTCGGGTGCGTGGAACGGGCAGCATTCTCCTTTGCGTGGGGGCATCCGGAGCGTGATTCGGGAGCAGGGGTTTCGAGGGCGTCGTGCCCTTGCTTGGGCTTGTCTTGCCCTCGCGGGCTGCGGTTCCGCAGCGACCACGCACATGGGACAGCCGGGTGGGGCCTCAGTGGTCGAGGCTCAGGCCGCAAAGCGTTCCGATCTGAACGCGCGCAAGGATTTTCGGGCAGAGTCCATCTACTTCGTCATCACCGACCGCTTCGTCGATGGGGATGCCCGCAACAACAAGTTGCACGGCGACGAGTACGCACCTGGTGACCTGTTCCTGAACCAGGGCGGTGATTTCAAGGGCCTGATGGCCAACCTCGATCACATCCAGAAGATGGGCTTCACGGCCATCTGGATCACGCCGCCCGTCCTGCAACCGCCCGGCGCCTACTTCGCGAAGAACGCCAACTACCGGGCCAGCGGCTACCACGGCTACTGGGCTTGGGACTTTTCCAAGGTCGATCCACATCTGGAATCTCCCGGTGCCACGTATGACGATCTGATCCGGGCTTGTCACGCACGTGGCCTCAAGATCATCCAGGATGTCGTCTGCAACCACGGCCATGGTGTCGAGGTGGGTGCGGCGACCCGTTGGAAGGACAAGTCGGGCTATATCGCCGGCAACGGTGAAGAACTGGACTTCCACGATGATCGGCGCAATTTCTTCCATCACGACGGGCAGGGCCTGTACGACCTGATGGATTTCCGCGACGATTCACCCGAAGTGCTGGATTGGCTCTCCCGTGTCTACGAAAAGTGGCAGGACAGGGGCGTCGACGCCTTCCGCATCGATACGGTCGGCTGGATGAAGCCGACCTTCTGGGCGGGCTTCACGGACAGGATGCATCGCCATCGCAGCAACTTCTTCATGTTCGGCGAAGCCTGGACCAACTCGGATTTTGCGTGGTTGGCCAGCTTTACCCGTCTCCCAGGCACGCAGGGTTCCCCTATGCAGTCGGGCATGAGCATGCTCGACATGCCCGGTTCCGGGATGGGGGGCTGGGGCCGCATGGAAAATGTCTTCAAGGGTGGCGACTACCAGGGTGCCGACGAGGTCCTTCGCCACGACAGCCTGTATCGTGACCCCACCTGGCTCGTGACCTTCCTCGACAACCACGACAAGCCGCGATTCAACGGCAATGGGGACGAGGGTTCGCGGCAGGCGACCGCCGTGCAGGCCAAGGATGCGCTCAACTGGTACTTCACGGCACGTGGCATCCCTTGCGTCTACTATGGCACCGAAGTCCTGCTGCAAGGCGGCAGCGAGCCGGATAATCGTCGCATGCTGGGACAGTCGGGCATCCGGGCCTCGCGTTCCCACACCATGGCACTTCATCTGGCCTTCCTGAACAGGCTCCGCGCCTCGAGCGCTGCCCTGCAGGGCGGGACCCAGCACCGCGTGCAGGCCGGCCGGGACCACTACGTCTTCCGGCGCCATCTCTCGGACGAGGATGCCCTGGTGCTGTTGAACAAGGGCGACCGGTCCCTGACGCTCGCCGTACCTGTCCGGGAGGGCAAGTGGTTCGACCTCGTGACAGGTGACGAGCGCGTGGCCGAGCGAGGCACCTTGACGGTGACGGTGCCGGCGCACGATCTCCGGGTCGTGTCGACGCGAAAGTCCAGGTAGGCTGTCTCCACGGGCGTCGCCCCCGCAAGGCCTGCCACGCTCAGGCCGTGGCGACGGCACCCTCGGTCTGTGCAGGAGCGGCGATTGCCTCGGCTTCCACGGGCGGGTTCTCGAGTTCCTCGATCGCGCCTTGGACTTCCGTCCATGACGTGACCTGGCGCTGGGTCTGCCGGGAAGCCTCCGCGAGGCTGCCGGAGACATCCCGGACCCATTGGCCCAGACCCTCCGTCTGAACCACAAGCGTGGAGGCGAGATCGCCCATCGAGGCCCGCTCTTTTTCAAGCAGGACCATGCCTTCGACGACGCGGGACGCGTGGCCTCCGGTCGCACGGGCCGCCTCGAGGATGTCCTTGATGGCCCGGTCGGCGCCTCCGGCCGCGGCCACACCGGCGCGCACGGCTTCTGCCGAACTGCCCATGGCCTGTTGGGCCGTTTCCGCCTCCTTGACGGTCGCAAGCAGGATCTGGTCGATGAGTTCGACGCTGCGGGCGCTCTCTTCGGCCAACTTGCGCACTTCCTCCGCGACGACGGCAAAGCCGCGACCTTGCTCGCCGGCGCGTGCGGCCTCGATGGCCGCGTTGAGTGCCAGCAGGTTCGTCTGGCTTGCCAATGCCCGGATCGTCGTCGTGATCTGGGTGACTTCGGCCGACCGCTGGGCCAGATGGTCCAATGTCACCGTGGCCTTGCCCATCAGGCTTTCGACGCCGCGCATCTCGCTGACCAGGCTCGCAACCGCCTTGCTGCCCGTTTCTGCCTGCCTCTGCGCCTGGGTGGCCGCATCGCCAAGACTGCGGGAGCGCATCAGGCCCTCGGCCACGGTCTCCCCCAACTGGCGCATGCCCTCGGCGATGTTTCGGGATCCCTCGGCCTGGCGACGCGCCTCGGCCTGCAGGCGTTCGCTTGCCCTGCCGATGTCGCCCAGGACGCCAAGCAGGTCGCGGCTGGCCAGGATGCCCCGGTCAACCTGTTCAACCAGGGCACGCAGGCGGGCTTCCTGGGGTTTGCCTGTGTTCAGGCGACCCGCCATGGCTTGCCAGAGGCCATCGTCTTCGAGGCCCTGGCTGCCTTGCCGCCAAGCCGCGATGGTGGCCGCCGCCATCGCGACGGCCGCCGCGAGGATGGCCACGGAGCCCTCGCGGTAGCTGAGGGTTCCGGCCAGCGCAAGCAGCCCCAGGGTTGCAGTCGTCAGGCCGAGGACGAGGATGGCAAGAAGCCAGCGTTGCGCGTTCATCACCGTGTCTGCATACCCCGCAGGCAGCGCCGGTGCAACTCGTCCATGGAGACAAGGACGGAGGTGGGACGGCCGTGCGGGCAGGTGAACGGTTGGGTGCATTGTCGCCAAAGGGCGAGCAGACGCTCCATGCGAGGTTGGTCGAGCCTGTCGCCGGCCTTGGTGGCCCCGTGGCAAGCAAGGGTGACGCGCCAACGGTCGGAGGGATCGAGATGGGCCAGTTCTCCTCCGTCGCGGACCTGCTCCAGCATGCGGGCGATCGTTGCCGGCCCCTGGCCTTCGGGAAGCAGTGCCGGCACTGCTGTCAGATGGCCCGGTTCCCCGAAGGCGAAGCCCATCTTGCCGAAGGTTTCCTGATGTTCCTCGAGCAGGCCTTGCCACTCGGGCGCAAGGTCAAGGCGTTCGGGCAGCAGCAGGGCCTGGGACACGGGGGGAGCTTCGCCCAATTGCTCATACAGATACCGCTCGTGGGCGTTGTGCTGGTCGATCAGCAGCAGGCCATCGGGATGGATGGCCATCATGTAGGTGTCGTGCAGTTGACCGACGACCCGGAGGTCATCCCACGGAAACGTCCGACCGTCGACAGCAGCCGACAAGGGAAGAGGTGCGCTCTGCTGCGGCCTGGGCAGGTCCCAGGTGAGCCGCTCCTGCCTCGGTTGGCTCTCGAGAACCGTTACGGGGGGCTTCTCGGCTCGATCCGCTGCGTCCGGGAAACCGGCCTCGGGACGCCAGGCGACGGTCGGCTCGGGAGCGTGGCCTGCTGAGGACAAGGCCGGGATCGAGCGTGTTCTCTCCCCGAATGGCGCGGGTACGGGCTGGGCGATGCCACGCTGCCTGAGCGCAGCACCCACGGCCTGGCGAATCAGTCCATGCAGGGCGCCTGCATCCGCGAGGCGGACTTCGCGTTTCGTCGGATGGACATTGAAGTCGACGCGCCGCGGGTCAAGGCGCAGGTCCAGGGCGTAGATGGGATGTCGGCTCGAGGGGATATGACCCGCCATCGCCTCGTCGACGGCCCGGGCAAGCGCGGGATGGCGAATCGGACGTCCATTGACGAAAAGCCACTGGCGGCTGCGGTCGCCACGGATCAACTCGGGTGCGCACACGAACCCCGTGACTTCGCCGACGGGGGTGTCTGCGTGGACGGGCAGCAGGAGGTCCGAACTTCCGGGGCCCAGCATACGGGAAAGGATGGACCCGAGGTCGGGCAGGCCGTGGGTGTCGAGGACCACCTTGCCGTTGACCGTTACCCTGAAATCGACCTCGGGATGTGCGAGGGCGACGGCAGAGAGGGCGTCCACCACGTGGCCGGACTCCGTCGCGTCCGAACGCAGGAACCGGAGGCGTCCGGGGGTGGCCGCGAAGAGATCCGAGATCGAAACGCTGGTGCCCGGTGCTCCCGCGGCAGGTTGCAGCGTGCCCAACTCACCCGACACGCACGTCAGGCTCCACGCCTGGTCCTGCGCGGCTGGTCGCGACCGGAGCGTCACGCGGGCCACGGCCCCCAGCGCGGCGAGGGCCTCACCACGGAAACCCATCGTCACCAGCTCTTCGAGGTCGGCGAGGACCCGCACCTTGCTGGTCGCGAAACGCTCGAAGGCCATGGGCAGGTCCTCGGGGGCGATGCCGCACCCGTCGTCGACGACCTGGATCGTCCGGCCGCCATCGGCGACGAGGACCTCGATGCGTCGCGCCCCGGCATCGAGGGCGTTGTCGACCAGTTCGCGTGCCGCCTGTGCCGGACGCTCGACGACCTCGCCCGCAGCAATCTGGTTGGCCAGCACGTCGGGCAGTCTGTGGATGCGGGGCATGTGGCCGATCCTAGCCCCGGAGAGCACTGTCGGCAACTTGGGTATACAGCATCGGGACGCCATGGAAGAGCCGTCGCAGGAAATCACTCCCCCGCTCTGGCTGCCTCCTTCCGGAGGTGGGCCCCTTCGGCCACATCTGGCCATCCTCGAGGTCGCAAGGTCGGGGGGGGATGAGGCGGCCCGGGTCGTCGACGCGCTGCTGGCCAGCGGCCAGTACCACCAGGCGGCGCGCTGCCTCGAAGTCCTGGCCCAGGAAGGCCTCGGGCTCGAGACGCCGGCCCGCGACTGGCTCAATCCGGAGTCGTCAGTCTTCGGGGCATTCCACGCCACCATCCTGCTGTTGCTTCGCGCGGGTGTCTTGTACGGCCGTGCCAAGCGCCCCCGGACGGCTGGCGCCGTTTTCCGCCGGGCGCTGATCTTTGTCGAGGAGACCCTCCGGGAGGCGTCGGATCAATCGATGCCGGGCCCCGGCGGTCTGTGGAGCCTGGGGGTCACGTTCGAATTGGCCGGTCACGTGTGCGTCGCATTGGGTGAGCAGGACGGGCTTGCCTACTACGGTGCGGCCCTTGACTACTGGGAGCGTGCCGTCCGTGCACGTCCGGACGATCGGGACACGTTGACGGCTCATCCCGTGACGCGTACGGTCATTTCCTGCCTTGAACCGGCCATGGATCGGCTGGACCTGGATGAGGCATGGCGTGAGCTGTTGCTCAATGCCGATTATCCCACGAGGCTGGATTCAGCCAGAAGCCTGCTGCGATGACGATGTCGGCGACGAGCGAAGACCTCTACGAAATCCTGGGCGTTCCCGAAGATGCGGATGATGCCGCCCTGAAGGACGCCTTCCGGCGCCTGAGCCGGGAACTGCATCCTGATCGCTTCGTGGGAGACACGGACAAGCAGGAGGAGGTTCAGGCCCGCTTCGCCAAGGTATCTGGTGCCTACAACGTCCTCAAGGATCCTGAGCAGCGCTCGGAATACGACTTCACCCGGCGCATGCTGGGCAACACCCAGGCCGCTCCGGCCGCCGCACCCAATACGGACTTCCGGAACTCTCGTGCCAAGTCCTGCTACAACGCGGCGATGGCCCTGCAGGCGGAGGGCGAGATCGGCAAGGCCATCGAGTCGGCCAAGGAGGCCATCTCGCTGGATGGCCAGGAGGCGGCCTACCGTACCCTTCTGGCCGCCCTCTACGCCCGCAAGGGTTGGAGCAGCTACGCCAAGGCCGAGCTCGACGTGGCCTTGCGTCTCAATCCGGAGGACGAGGCTGCGCAGAAGCTGATGCGTCGCCTGCAACGCGAGGCGCAGGAGGCGGAGGCCGCGCAGGCCGATGAGCGGCCGTCAAAGGCGCGCGGCAAGAAGCCGAGGCGTCGCCCGGATGTCGAGGTCAAGGGTGTTCGCAGTCTCAAGCGTCGCCGCAAGACCCTCTGGCAGATGCTGTTCGGCTGGATGTCGCCCAAGAAGGCGCGCTGATCGTGCCTGCCAAGTTCCGCTACCGGATGGCCACGGTCCTCGACCTTCGGGTCAAGCGCGAGGACAAGCTGACTCAGGAGAAGGCCAAGGTCGAGCGGGCTCGGGACCAGGAGCGCGATGCGCGGGACGAACTCAAGGCCCGGTTGGCAGGGGCCCGCCGGTCGATGGGCGCGTCGCTGGCTTCCGGTCAGGCTGCCAATGTGCAGATGGGCAATGACTATGCGGCCGTCCTCGAGAAGAAGCTCGAAGCCCAGGAGCAACGTCTTCGTGAAGCAGAGGCCGCGGTGGACAAGGCCGAGCAGGATCTGAAGCTCGCGAAGCGCGAGGTCAAGATTCTGGAGAAGCACAAGGACAAGGCCAGGGAGCGATGGGCTGCGGAGATGGCCCGCAAGGACGCGATGCTCCTCGACGAGATGGCCGTGCAGGGCTACCTCAAGAAGGAGCGTCTCCGCATCGAGGAAGACGAGCAGGATGCGGCGCGAGAAGCCGCTTTGGCCGCCGAACCCGAATCTCCCTGGATGGCGGGCCTGATCCAGGCCTCCGAGCAGCAGGCGCCCCGTCGCCTGGGCTTGGTCAGGAAGGAGCAACCATAATGTCGGTGCCGCCCATCCAGCCCCCCAAGGTGAGGCAGGTCAGCCCACAAGAGGTCGAGAACCCGGACCACGACCGCAAGGTCGAGGAGGTCAAGGACGACCGCGAGGCCGTCGCGCGTCGGCCCTTCCTTCATTATCTGGCCCAGTGGGTGCCCGGGCTCGTCCCCGAGGACATGACGACCGAGGCGTTGGCGGCAACGGATGCGGCAGGTGCCGTCGCGGGACTCGTCCTCGAGGGGGAGACTGCCCGTGGGGAAGCGGGGAGCACGTCCTGGGAGACCTGGTTCCAGCAGCAGCCTCATCCCGAATTGCAGGCTCCGGTGATGCAGGTTTCTGAAGTATCGGCCGATGACAGCCCGGTCGTCCGCATGCGTCCCGGGCTCGAGGTGTCGGCGTTGCCCGGACTCGTTCGGGCCGAAGTCCTGCGGTCCCGTCCAGGAGAGCCACAGGCCACGACCCTGCGCTTTCAACTGGCCCCGGAGCACCTCGGCAAGCTGGATCTTTCCTTCACCTATGCCCAGCAGAAAGTCAGCGTCGTCATCGTGGCGCAATCCCAGGCGGCTCGCGAACAACTGGCGGAGAAGATGGGCCAGATCCGGGATATCCTGCACCAGCACCAGTTGCAGGCGGACAAGGTGGAGATTGCGGTCGAGGGGCGGGGCAGGTCCGGCAATGCCCGTCAGGAAGGCGATCTGGGCGCAGGTGGGGCAGGCAGCAGGCTGCCGCGGCGCAGGCTGCGCAAGCCTACCCAAGAGGGTGACGACCTTACGATCTCGTGAGGTCGTCACCCTGGTGAGCGTGTGCTAACGCGCTGCCAGGGAAAACGGCCAGAGTGCCCGACGTGGTTCCTGGCTGCGGAATGCCTGCAAAAGGACGGTGCGCTCGAGGTGTTCTTCCCGCTCCGCCAGGCGGCACCGCAGGTCGTCCTGGCCACGCTCGGCCTGCGCCAGGGCTTCACGCAGGTTGGCGACCTCGAGTCTCGCCTCGAGGCAGCGGGCTTCGAGACGTGCGACACGAGCCAGCACGCGCTGTGCGGTGGCTGCTGGAATCCGACGGATGGGGCCGGTGGTATCGGCGATCAAGGTGAAAGGCTCCCTGAGACTGAACCTTGTGCAACGGTCACCAACTTAACACGTGATTTCCGGCTCACGAAAGGCAGATTTCCCCCAAGATTGGTGGAAATCTGCAACAAAGTCGGTGGAAATTGACCCTTCCTTGGTGGAAGGCGGTGGGTAACCCTCAAGGGCTATTGGTGATTTCGACGTCCACCGGTTCGCTGGCCTGGTGGCGACCGCCGTGGGTCCACGCATAGAGGCGAATCTTGTGGGGCCCGTCCTCGAGGCCGGTCGTGTCGAGCGGGATCTCCATCTGGGCCGACAGGCGCGTCTCCGACACGACGGCCCTCCCGTCGACGGCGACCTGCAGCAGGCGGAATGCCTGGGGCTTGTCGAGGCGGACCTTGAGGTAGGTGGTGTAGCGCAGGGTGTTGCCGGGGGTCGGCCACATGAGGTTCACGCTGCCCGCGACGGGCTCTGCTGCCTGGACCGGCGCTGCAGCGGGTGCCTCGGCCGCGGGGGCGACCTGACGCGGAGCCTCGGCCGGCAAGGTGGCGCGGCTGGCAGCGGCCCGCTGCGCCGCGGCCGCAATACGGGCATCGATCAGGGCTTCGAATCGCTCGGCCGTCATGGCGGGTCGGGCGGGACTGCGCGGTGCGGTGCGTGCTTCCGGGGATGAGGATGGGACGTAGACGGTCTCGCGCACCTGGGCCGCGGCTTCATTCGGAACCTGGCTGACGTATCCGCCGGGTGCGGCAACTTCGGTCGCGATGGGTGCAGGGGCCGGTGGGGCGGAGGCAGGCGTCTCCTGAGCCCCCCCCCACGTCCTGCCGAGCACGAACGCGGCAACCAATGCGGCGACTGCCCATCCCAGCGTCGCATCGCCCTTGGTCCGGCGACGGGCGCGGGGAGCGGACGCCAGGCGTTCGGCACGTGCGGTCACCAGGCGACGGGTCACGGAGCGGGTTCGGGGGCTTTCGACAAGGCGTGCCGGCCTGCTGCCGGCGGCCCGCTGGCCGAGGGCCTGGTCACGCGCTGCACGGCAGGCCTTGCACACCTGGTCCTGCCCGCAAGGCGAACACAATGGGATGCGACAGCGCTGGCACTGGACGGTGCCGGGCTCGTGCTGGTGGTAGATGCAGATCACGTTACGCTCTCTCCTATCCTGGGTTATCGCCAAGTGCGCCGCCGAGCGCCCCAAGGGCGGGTTAAGTCATGTCTAAGGAATCGGGTCAAGGCAGATTGCCGCCCATGCTAGGCTTGGAACAGAGCCATGGTTCCCGACCGGCACGATCTGCCTTCCCTCGCCAATCTCCGCGGCGCGTGGCTGGAGATTGACCTTGCGGCCTACCGGCACAATGTCGCGGCAATGCGGCGCTGGCTGGCGCCTCATACGCACCTGATGGCCGTCATCAAGGCTGATGGGTACGGCGCCGGGGCTTTGCCGCTTGCCCGGGTCGCCGTCGAGGCCGGTGCGGACCGTTTGGCCGTCGCCACGGTCGGCGAGGGCATCCGCCTGCGGCAAGCCGGCATCCGGCATCCGATCCTGCTTCTGTCCCTGGTGCCTGCCGAGGCCTGGGCGACCGCCCTTCGCAACGGCCTCGAACTGACGATGTCCGCCCCGGCGGATCTGGAAGCGTTGGCGACCACGGCACGGGAATCGGGTCTTCAGGCACCCGTCCACCTCAAGGTGGACACGGGCATGGCCCGGGTCGGCACGGAGCCCGGCGCAGTAGGGAAGATGCTGTCTCAGGTGCTTGGTACCGAGGGCCTCGACCTGGTCGGTCTGTCCAGTCACCTCGCGTCGGCAGATGATCCGGACCCCGCATCCATGCGCAAGGCGCAGGAAAGCTTCCGCCGCGTGGTGCTGGCGCATGCCTGGCCCGCCGGGACCTTGCGGCATCTCGCCAATTCGGCGGCAACGCTTCGCGCTCCGGAATGTCATTGGGACATGGTCCGACCCGGCCTGTTGTTGCACGGGCTTGTACCCGGCGTCCCGGTGCCATCGGGACTCGACTTGCGACCGGTCTGGACGCTCAGGGCGAGGCTGATGCAGGTCCGTTCGGTCTCGTCAGGGACACGCGTCGGGTACGGAGAACGCCATACGGTCGATGCGCCGACGCGCCTCGGAGTCCTGCCCGTCGGCTATGCCGATGGACTGCCCCGGTCCCTCGAGGGGCGTGCGCAGGTCCTGGTGGGTGGGCGTCCCCGTCCTATTGTGGGCGCGATTTCCATGGACCAGGTCGTCGCGGATCTCGGGCCGGGCGACCTCGCCGAGTTTCCCGTGGGCACCGAGGCGGTCCTTGTCGGGAGACAAGGGGCGGCAACCCTGGATGTCGCGGACCTGGCGCGCGATGCCGGCACGATTCCCTACGAAATCCTCACGGGCTTCGGCCGTCGCCTGCCCCGGGTGTACCTGGGAACCTGACGGTCGAAGCCCGTTGAAAACTAGGCGTTCTTGATTCGCTTGGCCTTCTTGAGGGCGCTCAGCTGGGCACGAACTTCAAGCTCACGCGCAGCGATCTCTTCAGGTGTCATCGACTCGACGATACGAGAAACTTCGATGCGATCCTGATGCCGGGACTGAAGATTCTTGATCTTGGTGTCCAAGGCGCCAAGTTTGGCTTCATACTGAGCAATCAATGCGTTGCGCTTGGTTTCAAGGTCCTGCAGCAACTCGTAAGCGGTGCGTCGTGGCTTGCGCTGGACCAGGGCAGCCTTCTTTGCGGCAGGCTTTGTTCGCGTTCTCGGCATCCAAGTCTCCTTGACCTTGTTTGGGACGTCACCGTTGCGAATCAAGGTGGCTGTCCCGGACATATGTTGTTTCCTCATCAATAATCCCCTTATAGCGTGGGTTCTGACAAGAGCGTAACGATCCCCGGGGCTTTGGAAGGGGTCATCTTGCACAGCATCTTTTGCACCGTGCGTCCTGCCGGTCGTGAGGGACCCATGCTGTCCCCCTGCGATGGGAAGCAGGTTCCCGTGCCCATGACGCGATAGATAAGGCAGCAGGGTCAGGAGGCCCGCCATCATGCCCAAGCCCATCGGTTCCCAGACCCCCGCTGCACCCGCCCTGGCTTCGACGACGGTTGCGGAATCGTGGTCCGACGTTCTCGACCGGGTGCGCGTGACCTTGGCGCGCGCGCCGGGCAAGGTGCCCGCCGATGCCGCAGGCCGCAAGGCGTGGGTCACGCGGGAAAGTGCGGTGCTGGCAGCGCTTGACAAGGACATGAAGGTGTTGCGGGATGCGTGGTTTGACAAGCATCTGGATTTCGAGACCTTCACGGGCTTGACCAGTCAGGTCTTTGACCGGCACGTCGCCTTGGACCGCGTTCGGGCGGCAGGCGCCTCCCCCGCGGCTCCCGGCAAGCCTGCCGCGGGCAAGGAGGCCTGCCCCGACTACATGTCGCCTGACCTGATGCGCTTCATCGAGCGAAACCAGGAGAACGGGCTCGGTCTCATCGGAGCTGTCGTGTTGCCGGCGGCCGCGTTGGTCGATCTGTCGACGGCGCTGGGCAAACTCGCGGCAGCCTGCGACAGGAAGTCGGCGAAGGCTCGTTGAGGCGGGTTCGCCGGGGTATGCACATGGCATGACCTTCGGTACTCAGGAACCTTTCGTGACCCCATTGACCCCGGCCCAGAGGGCGTGGTCTCAGGCACTGAAGCAGGCGCTCGCCGCAAGTAGCGGTGGCCGATGGATCGAGGCCGAGACAGCCGGGCGCAAGGCGGTCGAATTGGCCCGTGCCTTGCCCCTGCCCGAGGGGGCGGACGACCTTGCCGCCTCGC
Source organism: Candidatus Sericytochromatia bacterium (assembly GCA_035286125.1). Classification (GTDB taxonomy): domain Bacteria; phylum Cyanobacteriota; class Sericytochromatia; order S15B-MN24; family VGJW01; genus VGJW01. The sequence goes on along the minus strand of JAYKIS010000073.1, from coordinate 19,676 downwards.
TCAATCTTCTGGGCACCATCCTGCAGGGACTGGGCAAGTCCGAGGAAGCCAAGGCGTGTTATGCCGAGGCCCTCGAGCGGGCCAGCGAGCCACGTGCCCGTGTGGTGGCCCTGGCCAACCTGGGCGCGGCCGAGCGGGAGTCGGGAGCCTATGTCGAGGCCGAGCAGCATCTTGCCGAGGCTCTCGGCGCGGCGCGCGAGGGGGTTTCGGAGGAGCTCGACGGCCTCCTGGACAAGTGGGCGCGTTTGCTGCAACAGACGGATCGTGAGGAAGCTGCCCTCGAGGTCTTTCGGGAGCGGGTCCGCCTGACGGAGCCCGTGGCGGCGGCGCCGGACAGTGAGGCGACTGCCGCCGAGTCCAAGCCCTCCGATGCCCACCTCGATGCCCTGTTCCATCTTGCTTCGGCTGAACTCGAGCACGGCGCCGCAGAGATGGCGGGGGGGCACTTCAAGGAGTTGTCGGAGAAGATGGTCCTGCGGGGCGGCGCCCGCAGCCTGGGGCGTGCACAGGCCCTGACGGGGCTGGCTCGAGCGAGGCAGCAGGCAGGACAGCATGTCGAGGCCGTGGCCGCCGCACGTGAGGCGCTTGATGTTCGGGAAGCGATGCTCGGCAAGGACCATCCCGAGTTGTTGACGGCGCGTCACAATCTGGCTCACGTGCTGCTGGCCGCCGGCAAGGCCCGCGAGGCAGAACCTCTGGCTCGTGCCGTCGTGGAATCGGTCGCGCACATGCCTGCCGATGACGCGCGGCGTGTCGCCGCCGTCGGGGTTCTCATCGGGGTGCTGGAGAAGACCGGGCGCCTGCGTGAGGCCGGCACCTTGAAGAAACAATTGTCCAAGTCCTGATCACCTCTTCAGGTTGACGCGGTCACGGGGGCTGGTATCCTGAAAGGGTACCCATTTGGTCCCGTTTAGCGTGTTTCGCATCAATCGACTGACCGACTACGCCCTGGTCATTCTCGGGCGCCTCGCCTCCGCTGGCCGCGGAGGCAGCCAGAGTGCTGCCGAACTGGCCGAGGCGACCCAGTTGCCGCTGCCGACCGTCACCAAGGTTCTCAAGATGCTGGCTCGGGAAGGTGTCCTCGATTCCGTCCGGGGCGTTCGGGGGGGGTACCGACTCGTACGGCCGGCGGAAGCCTTGACGGTCCTCGAGGTCCTCGAAGCCATGGAGGGCCCCGTCTCGGTGACGGAGTGCGTGGAACCTGGTGAAGCGGGTTGTGCCTATGAGGCCCGATGCGCGGCGAGGGGGCCTTGGAGTCGCATCAATGTTGCCCTGCGCTCTGCCCTGGCCCAGGTGGTCCTCGCGGATCTCGATGCTGGCGCCTCGGCCGCGCCGCTCGTACCGATGCCGGCCCACGCCGGGGGATGTTCGTCCGGGACCTGCGGGTCCGTGTCCGTTGCGGGAGCCAGCCGATGAACGATGCCGCCACCCTCAAGGGTCTGACCGAACAGGAATACGCCTACGGATTCGTCACGGACATCGAGACCGAGACCCTGCCCAAGGGGCTCTCCGAGGATATTGTCCGGGCGATCTCGGCCAAGAAGGGTGAGCCCGAGTGGCTGCTGGAGTGGCGTCTGAAGGCCTACCGCCAGTGGCAGCGGATGCTCGAGCGGGACGGTGAGCCCACGTGGGCCCGGTTGCAGATCGCCTCGGTCGACTACCAGGATCTCCATTACTACGCCGCTCCCAAGGCCGCCGAGGCGCCCAAGAGTCTGGACGAGGTGGATCCCGAGATCCGCAAGACCTTCGACAAGCTCGGCATTCCGCTGGTCGAGCAGATGCGTCTCTCGGGCATTGCCGTCGATGCCGTCTTCGACAGCGTGTCCGTCGCGACCACCTTCAAGGACAAGCTGGCCGAGCTGGGCATCATCTTCTGCAGTTTCAGCGAAGCGGTTCACACGCACCCCGAGCTGGTCCGGAAGTACCTTGGCAGCGTCGTGCCCCCTACGGACAACTTCTACGCGGCCCTCAACTCGGCTGTCTTCAGCGACGGATCGTTCTGCTACATCCCGCCGGGTGTCCGCTGTCCGATGGAACTCTCGACCTACTTCCGCATCAATGCCGCGAGTACGGGCCAGTTCGAGCGTACCTTGCTGATTGCCGATGCCGGTGCGTATGTCAGCTACCTAGAGGGATGCACCGCGCCACGCCGGGATGAAAACCAGCTGCATGCCGCCGTTGTGGAGTTGGTGGCACTCGACGATGCCTCGATCAAGTACGCCACCGTCCAGAACTGGTATCCGGGCGATGCCGAGGGGCGCGGGGGCATCTACAACTTCGTGACGAAGCGCGGCAAGGCCTTTGCCCGGGCCAAGATCAGCTGGACGCAGGTCGAGACGGGCTCCGCCATCACCTGGAAGTATCCCTCGGTGATCCTCTTTGGCGATGACTCGGTGGGCGAGTTCTACTCGGTGGCGCTGGCCAACAATCGCCAGCAGGCCGACACGGGCACCAAGATGATCCACGTCGGCCGCAACACGCGGAGCACCATCGTTTCCAAGGGCATCTCCGCGGGTCGTGGCCAGAACACCTACCGAGGCCTGGTCAAGGTGCTTCCGGGTGCCGAGGGTGCCCGCAACCATGCTCAGTGTGACTCCCTGCTGATGGGAGATCGCTGTGGAGCCCACACGTTCCCGACAGTCGACGTCGCCAACGCTTCCGCCATCATCGAGCACGAAGCGACGACTTCGAAGATCAGCGAGGACCAGCTCTTCTATTGCCAGCAGCGCGGCATGTCTGCAGAGGATGCGGTCTCGCTGATTGTCAACGGATTCTGCAAGGACGTACTGCGCGAGTTACCCATGGAATTTGCGGTCGAGGCTCAGAAGCTGCTTGGCTTGAGCCTCGAAGGCAGCGTGGGTTGAAGGAGAGAGGCCAGATGTTGACCATCAAGGGACTTCATGCCGGGGCTGGCGAACGCGAGATCCTGCGGGGCCTCGACCTCGACCTGCCCGCCGGGGAGGTCCACGCGATCATGGGCCCCAACGGGGCGGGCAAGAGCACGTTGGCCTCGGTCCTGGCGGGTCGGCCGGGCATTGCCGTGACGGCCGGGTCCGTGACCTACCGGGACCAGGACCTGTTGGCCATGGCCATCGAGGAACGGGCCCGCGCTGGTGTGTTCCTCGCCATGCAGTATCCGGTCGAGATTCCCGGAGTGAGCAACACCTACTTCCTCAAGGCAGCGGTCAATGCCGTGCGCAAGGAGCGAGGACTGGACGAACTGGATGCCATGGACTTCCTGACCCAGACCCGTGCACGCCTCAAGCTGCTGGACATGCCCCAGGCCTTCCTGCAACGCAACGTCAACGAGGGCTTCTCGGGTGGCGAGAAGAAGCGTAACGAGATCTTCCAGATGGCCATGCTGGAACCCGGACTCTGTATCCTCGACGAGATCGATTCCGGCCTCGACATCGATGCGCTCAAGGCTGTCGCCGATGGCGTCAATGCCTTGCGTGCCGTCGATCGCTCGATGCTGCTCGTCACCCATTACCAGCGGCTGCTCGACCTGATCGTGCCGGACGTCGTCCACGTCCTGATGGATGGGCGGATCGTCCGTAGCGGCGGCCCCGATCTTGCCCGCGAACTCGAGGATCGCGGTTACGACTGGCTGCGTGCCGAGGTGCAGGCGTGACCCCGCGACTGCTGGAGGCGTTGCTGCCGGCTGACGAACCGGATGGCGTCACGGCTTGGCGGGGGGGCGCCCGTGAGCGCCTGGAGCGCGAGGGGTTGCCGCATCGCCGTATCGAGGCGTGGCGCACCACGGACCCTGCCCCCTTTCTCGCGCGGCTTGCCGAGGCGGGTTCGGCGACGGCGTCGGAGCCCTCCGCGGATGCCTGGGTGCTCAACGGCGACGGGACGTGGGCCATGCCTCGTGTCGGTCGTGTGGGACTTCGCTGTCGTGCTCTGACTGAAGCTTGCCTTGAAGGAGGCGCAGTTGCTGCATGGGCCGAGGGGAACGTGGGCCGCGGCGGCCTTGCCGATGTCACCCGGGCTTGCGCCTTCGCCGGCGGGGTGCTTGAGGTGGACGGAATTCTCGACGAACCCGTGCGTGTCTGGCGTCGACCGGCTGTCGGAACAGGGGTGTTGCCGCCACTGGTGGTGGTCCTGGCGCCCGGGGCGCGCGTGGTGGTCGAGGATCACGGGACCGTTTCCGGAACGGTCCTGTCGGCAGGTCACGCCGTGGTCGGCGCCGATGCCGAACTGCATTGGGTCCGGCACACGGCCCGGGCGTTGGGCGAGACGTGGTGGCAGGACAGCCAGTCGTTCTCGGTAGAGGCCGGTGCCCGGCTGACGGTTCACGTGGCCGTGACGGGCGCAGCCTGGCATCGTCAGGATATTGCGGTCGACCTGGTGGGCGAGGGAGCGGACTTCACATATCGTGGCCTCATCGCAGGACCCGAGGATGCCCATGCAGACGTCCGGTTGGAACTGCGCCACCTGGCCTCCGGCACGACCAGCCGTCAGGTCCATCGGGGCCTTCACGGCCGCGGTGCACGGGGAGTCTTCACGGGGCTCGTTCATGTGGCCGAGGGCATCCGCTCCGTGAAGTCCGATCAGGAGTTGCGTGCCTTGATGCTCGCTGCCGGGGCTTCGGCACTGTGCCAGCCTCAGCTCGAGATTCTGGCGGATGATGTCGCTTGCAGCCACGGGGCGACTGTCGGCCAACTGGACGAGGATGCCGTCTTCTACTTGCGTGCGCGCGGCCTGGATGAGGCGATGGCGCGGGCACTTCTCGCGGCGGCCTTCGCCCGGCCTGCCCTCGAGGGCTTGTCGGCCCCGTCCGTCCGTGCGATTCGGTCGGATCTGGCCGAGGCAGGTTTCGCGGAGGACCAGGCGTGAACGGACTCGGCCACAGGATCGGTACCGACGCAGGCGCGTGGCGGGCAGACTTTCCGCTTCTTGCCCGGACCTTTCGCGACAAGCCACTCGTCTATCTCGACAGCGCGGCCACCACGCAGAAGCCGCAGGCGGTCATCGATGCCGTGACACGTTTCTATTCCTGGGAGAATGCCAACGTCCACCGCGGTGTCTACAAGCTCTCGGAGGAGGCCTCGGCGCGCTACGAGGCCGTCCGGCCTCAGGTCGCCAGGTTCATCGGGGCGCCCGGGCCGAGGGGCATCATCTTTGTTCGGGGCGCGACCGAGGGCATCAACCTGGTGGCCTCTACCTGGGGGCGTGCCAACCTCGGCCCCGGGGATGAGATCCTGATCACGGGGATGGAGCATCATGCCAACCTCGTGCCGTGGCAGCAGTTGTGCAAGCAGACAGGTGCCCGGATGGTCGTGGCGCCGATCCTGGATGATGGTTCCCTTGATCTTGAGGCGTGGCTGGCCCTGCTGGGCTCCCGGACCCGGATGGCAGCCATGGTTCATGTCTCCAACGCCCTGGGTACCGTCAATCCGGTACAGCACATGGTGGCGGCTGCCAGGGCTGTCGGCGCCGTGACGCTTGTGGACGGCTCGCAGGCAGCACCTCACATGCCTGTCGATGTCACCGCACTCGGGTGCGACTTCTACGTCTTCAGCGGCCACAAGGTCTACGGGCCGACCGGCATCGGCGTGCTCTGGGGGCGTGAATCGCTGCTTGAGGCCATGCCTCCCTTTCACCTGGGCGGGGACATGATTCTTTCCGTGACTTTCGAGGAAACGATCTTCAACGAGATTCCCCACAAGTTCGAAGCCGGAACGCCCCATGTGGCGGGGGTCATCGGCCTTTCCGCGGCCCTCTCGTACCTTGGTGACTGCGGTCTCGCGCGCATTCAGGCGCACGAGCTTGACCTGCTGGCGTACGGTACCGGTTTACTGCAGGAGATTCCCGGCCTGCGGATGGTCGGGACGGCTCCGGACAAGGCGGGGGTCCTGGGCTTCGTGATGGAAGGCGTTCATCCTCACGATCTCGGCACGCTCCTCGATGCCCGCGGTATCGCCATACGGGCGGGCCATCACTGTGCCCAGCCGGTCATGAAACGCTTCGGAGTTGCCGCCACGGCGCGTGCCTCGCTGGGCCTGTACAACAGGCGCGAGGACCTCGAGGCCCTCGCCGAGGGCTTGGTGGCCATTCGCCGCATGTTCGCTTGAGGACAGGGAAATGGACGAACTGAGGGACCTCTACCAGGAAGTCATCCTGGACCATAACCGCAAGCCGCGGAACCGTCGTGCCCTCGACGACGCGACCCATCGGGCGCATGGCCACAACCCGCTTTGTGGCGACCAGATTGTCGTCCAGTTGCGTTGTGCGGAGGGACAGGTCCTCGAGGCGGCCTTCGAAGGCGACGGATGCGCCATCTCGACGGCTTCCGCATCGCTCATGACGGAAGGGGTCCGAGGCAAGGGCGAGGACGAAGTCCGGGCCTTGCATGAGCAGTTCCATCGTCTTGTCACGACGGGCGATGCGGACCTCGACCAGTTGGGCAAGCTGGCGGCGTTGGCCGGTGTTGCCGAATATCCTGCCCGCGTGAAGTGTGCCAGCCTCGCATGGCACACGCTGCTGGCAGCCCTCGATCGCAAGGTCGACCAAGCCGTGTCGACGGAGGCCTGAACCATGTCCGATGCCCCTGCCGGGTCGCCCCTCTCCGTCCAGACCGACACGCTCGACACGGAGACCATCGCGCGCCTCGAGGAGGAGATGGTGGCCGTCCTGAAAACGGTCCACGACCCCGAGATTCCCGTGGATATCTATGAGTTGGGTCTGATCTACGAGCATCGGGTGGCACCCGATCGGACGGCCTACGTGGTCATGACCCTGACATCACCGGGATGTCCGGTCGCTGGCAGCATGCCCGGCGAGGTCCGGCAGAAGATCGAAGCCATCGAGGGCATCGAGACTGCCGAGGTCGAGGTGACGTGGGAACCGGCCTGGACCCGGGACATGATGTCCGAAGTCGCCAAACTGCAGCTCAACATGTATTGAGGCAGTGCCCCGGACCGACAGGCCCGGGGCGCTGCGAGCCATCAGCGGAAACCCAACCCGAAGGATACCGTCACGGTCTGCAGCCAGTTCTCGGCAAAGCCGTCGCTGAAGGGTTGCTTGATGCGTTCCGTTCCCTTGGCCCCGCCTCCGATGTACCGCAGGTTCGCGAAGACGTCATAGGAGGGCGACAGGGCGAGGCCTGTGCGGAGGGAGGCATCCAGCAGCGCCCCTTCGAAGGGGAAGTCCACGCCGTTGAAGCCGGCGCTGGTGGCATAGGAGCCATCGGCATCCACAGCCCACCAGGCCCGGCCCGCGAGGGGCTGGCGCGCGCGCAGCTTGAGCAGGGGCACCGGACCCAGATCCGTGCGGACCACACGTTGCTCGCCATTGGCCGACGCGAAGACCGAGACCGCGTTCCTGAGCTGCAGGCTGAGGCCGAGCGCGAACTCCCGGTCCGGATCGAGGTCGAAGTCATAGAGGTAGCTGGTGCGGTAGAAGTCGAACCCGTAGCGGATGTCCATCGGTGTGGCCCGCTTGAACGTGATCTCCTCGACCCGTTCGTCCTTGGTCAGGACGGTCTGCGTCCGCAAGTCGATGGGTTGGTAGAGGAAGGCCCACTTGTGACGCTCGCCAAAGGTTAGCCCAGCTTGCAACCGCTGGAACGGGAAGAGTGTGTCCTGGCGGCCGTCCGTCACGTAGTCGAAGACCGTGCCCTGGGTGCCGTACTGGATCTTGTGGGTGATGACGCTGACAGCCCCGATTTCGATCTGCCCGTCGATGCGGACGTCGCTACCGGGCGGATTGGGTACGGGGAAGCCCCACGTGGCCGGCACGGAGCCCGACGACCCCGTGTCCTCGGACTCTGCCCGGGCTGGCAAGGCGGGAAGGGCCAGCAGGGCGCAGGCAAGGAACAGCGACCGCTTGGACATTTCGTACTCCTCTGGAAGCGGGGGCGTCACGCCCATCGTGCTCCAGCTTGGTCGGCGTGTCCAATATTTGTCTAGTCAGTGCTGCCGGCGTAGGTCAGCCCGGTCGCTGGCCGGGACGCTCGCTGATGCGCACGTCGTCCGCCGGTGGCTGGAAGAGGCGGGTGTCTTCGATGCGCGCGCGGAAGTAGCCGCTGATGGTCCCGGGCGCCTCGCTGTAGCGTCCGTCCGGCAGGCGACCCATCCGGTCGTCGTAGTCTGCCCAGTTGCCTTTTCCTGTCCGCAGGACCGGGTAAGTCCCGACTGGATCATGAATGGCCAGGCCACGGGAGGCCGAGGCAAACTCGCGCCGGACCGTGTCGAAGATGGGCTGCAGGACGTTTTTCTGTTCGTGGATGCCCAGCAGCAGGTTGCCTCGATGCATCGCCTTGGCTCGCAGGTCGGGATCCGGATTCCGGCGGGCTTCCGTGTAGGCCGCGAAGGCCTGCTGGATCAAGCCATCCGGGTCCTTGGGCAAGCCCCGGGCGTAGCCGGCGTCGGCAAGTGCCTTGAGGCCGTCGCGGCCCTGGGACTCGGCGTCGAGGAACGTGGCAAATGCGGGTGCGATGTGGTCGTGGACCGAGCGGTTGCCCTCCTCGAGGCGAACGGCCATGGCCTCGACGGAGCGGGTCACGCGGGGCAGCGCACGCAGTACCTTGGCAGCCGGCCAGAGGCCCGGGGCGATCAGGTCGACCGTCTTGAGGTCAGCTTCGGCCAGGACCATCGACACGGCCTGCCTCAGGGCGCCTTGCTGGGCGAGGATGCCTGCGAGGTCATCGGCCACGCGAGGTCCCCATTCATGAACGCGATGAGGGGCCTTGGTCAATCCGTGCTGCAGGTCCGCCAGCAGTCGGCGCGTCAGGGCCATGCTGCGCAGGGCGACACCGACTTCGTGCGAGGCGTGCTGGCCGAAGGCCATCCAACTGGGATGCTCGGGTGACCCGAGCCAGGTCCGGAACGATTCGGAGAGCTGGTGGTAGTCGCGCGTGACTTGCGTGTTCTGCTGCAGCGGATCCCGGCCGGCAGCGCCCAGGACCTCGATGCGCGGCACGGCAAATCGCGGCCGTGTTTCCTCGGCAGCCCGAACTGCTGCGACCGTCCTTGAGAGGGATGGCGCACCTGGTGGTCGGTTTCCGTGCGTGGAAACCATACGGTCTGCCGACATCGAGGGGGCAGGAGAGACTTCCGCCGGTTGACCGGATTGCCTGCCCACGCCCGGGACTGCCCCGGGGGCCGCGGCGCCGGGGTGATGGGACGGAAGACGGGTGTTCAAGCGAGCAACCTGTCCATGTTGTACCCCCGGGTGCTGGAGGACTTGCCCGCTGGGCGAGATTGTGGGGGTGTACGGGATGCTGGCAATTGCTTGACAATCCCTCGGGCCCTGCCGGAGGATGGAGTGTCCCGTGGCGAGGCCTGCCTGTGCGTGAACTCGGTCCCTACAAGATGAGCTCGGTGGCCCGGTTGACCGGGTTCTCACCGATGCTTCTCCGCGCGTGGGAGAAGCGCTACGACCTGCTCAGGCCGATTCGTTCGCCCAAGGGCCACAGGCTGTATACCGATCAGGATCTGCAGGTGCTGCGCCGCGTCCGTGCCCTGCTGGACGAAGGGCGTTCCATCGGGGAAGTGGCCGGACTCGGTATCGAGGCCTTGCTGGCCGAACCTCTGCCCGTGCCTGCCCGGCAACAGCCTTCCGCGAGATTGCTCGAGCCGGCCGAGGATCATGGCCCGGATTCCGGACGGTCGGCGATGCTCGATGCCTTGGTGGAGCGGTTGGTCCAGGGTGCCGTGCAGATGGATGAGACGGCCCTCGAAACCGCGTTGGATCAGGCATTTGCGCGCTACAGCGTTGCCGTGGCGGTCGAGAGTGTCATCCGGCCCGCAACCGTGCGTATCGGGGACCTGTGGCACGAGGGTGTCTGCACGGTTTCGGGGGAACATCTGGCGAGCCAGGCCTTTACCCGGCGCCTGCATCGCCTCCTCGACATCTCCAGGAACCGTGATGCTTCCTTGCCCTATGTCATCACGGCTTGCTTCCCTGACGAGTGGCACGAGTTCGGGGCTCTCCTCGTCGCCTTCTACATCTCCCAGGCCGGCGCGCGGGTGTTGCACCTGGGTGCATCCGTACCTTTCGATGATCTGGAGCGGGCCTTGGCCAAGCTGGATCCCCAGGCCGTTTATCTTTCGGTGATGCGGGACGGACTCTTCCGCCAGCACCGTGGGTCGTTGATCGAGCTTGCCGGGCGATGGGGAGACCGGGTCGCCTTTCACGTGGGCGGGCAAGGCGTTGTGGCTGACGAAGGGCTCGATGCCGCGGGTGTTCGCGTCTGGGCTCCGGGTGCCTCGATTGCCCAGTTGGCCCTGGGCGAGATCCTGAAGCGATGACGTCCGTCGTTCCCGTGAGGGCCCCGAGGCAGGGCGTGCTGCTGGTCAACCTGGGGACACCGGACGCCCCGCGTGCGCCCGAGGTCAGGCGTTACCTCGCCGAGTTCCTGTCAGACCCTCGGGTACTCGATATCCCGGCACTGGCCCGGCAATTGCTGCTTCGTCTCGTCATCCTGCCCTTCCGCCCACGGCGTTCCGCCGAGGCTTACAGCAAGGTCTGGACCGACCGTGGCTCCCCTCTGCTCGTCCATGGTCTGGACCTGGCCGAGGCCGTGCGCCAGCGCCTGGGGCCCGAAGTGCCGGTGGAACTCGGCATGCGCTACGGTCGTCCGTCCTTGCCCGATGCCATCGCTCGTCTCCAAGCAGCCGGCGTGGACGAGTTGATGGTGCTTCCGCTTTATCCGCAATACGCCTCGTCTTCCACGGGTTCGACACTCGAGCGGGTTTATGAACTCGTGGCCCGGACGTGGAATGTTCCCCAGGTGCGTGTCGTCGGAGCATTCTATGATCATCCCGACTTCCTCAAGGCCATGGCACGCCAGATCCGGACGACGCTTGACGCGGTGCCCGGGGCCCATCTGCTGTTGAGCTACCACGGGCTTCCCGAGCGCCAGTGTCGCAAGTCGGATGCGACAGGGGCCCATTGCCTTGCCTCGGATTCATGTTGTGCCGCCATTGTCGAGGCCAACAGGCACTGCTACCGGGCCCAGTGCATGGAGACGTCGCGACGCCTCGCGGAGATGCTGGGCCTGGCCCCTGAATCATGGTCCGTCGCCTTCCAGTCCCGGCTCGGCCGTACTCCGTGGATTCGTCCGTACACCGACGAGGTCCTTCCCGGGTTGGCGCGCGAAGGCACCCGCGATGTCGTCGTGGCGTGTCCGGCCTTCACGGCGGATTGCCTCGAGACGCTCGAGGAAATCGGGATGCGTGCTTCCGAGGACTTCGAGGCGGCGGGGGGCAAGTCGCTGCGGCTTGTGCCGGGCCTCAACGCCGAACCGCATTGGGCGGATGCCGTTGTCCGTTTGCTGCTGGACAGCGGCCTGCGAACGGAAGCCGGGGCGGCAGTCTGATGGTTCCCGAGGCTTGTCTCTGGAGCCTCGCTGTCGTCTCCTCTTGTTTTGCCGTGCTATGGGGCGTCTCTCTCGTCATACGCAACGCCTCGATTATCGATGCCTTCTGGGGGCCTGCCTTTGCCGTCATCGCAGGCGTGGTCGTCTGGCGCGCCGGATGGTCAGGGCCGCGCGCCGTCCTGTTGACGGTCATGATCGTGCTGTGGGCCTTGCGGCTCGGCATCTACCTGGGGCGCCGGCAATTCGGCCACCCCGAAGATCTTCGCTATGCTGCCTTCAGAGCGGCCGACGGTGAAACCTTCTGGTGGCGTTCCTTCTTCAAGGTATTCCAGCTCCAGGCCTTTCTTGCGTGGGGCCTCTCCCTGCCAATGCAGGCTGCCCTGCTGGCTCCGGCCGGCCTGTTCCCGGGGCTATGGGATGTGGCGGGATGCGTCTGCTTTGGGGTGGGCTTGCTGTGGGAAGTGCTGGCGGACGCGCAGTTGGCGGCCTTCCGCAGGACCCGGACCAGCTCCGATGAGGTCCTCGATCGAGGGTTGTGGCGCTACAGTCGCCACCCCAACTACTTCGGCGAATCCCTTCTCTGGTGGGGCTATGGCGCGGTGGCGATGGCGGCCACTGGATCGTGGTGGGTCTGGCTCGGGCCGGCGGCCATGACCTTCATGTTGCTGCGGGTCTCCGGCGTCACCCTGCTCGAATCCGGCCTGAAGGCACGCAAACCGGCCTATGCGGCCTATGTGGCACGGACGAGCGCCTTCGTGCCCTGGTTCCCTAAGGACGATCGCGGCGGCTGACCGGTCCCCCGGAGCTTGCATGGGCCTTGTAGGTTCGTCCTGATGTGCTAGGCTCTGTGCAGTTATTGTCTAGCATGGAGCACGCATGAGCAGGCACCTGATGGTCGTGGGGGCCACTGGCGGCATCGGGGCCGCGCTGGCCCGTCGCCTTGTCGCCCGCGGCGACCGCGTGGCCCTGGTCGCCCGCAGTCAGGAACGACTTGAGGCCCTCGCGGCCGAACTCGGGGAGGCTGCCGTGGCCTTGCCGGCCGATGCCGGCGACTCCGCCTCGATGGAGGCGGCCGTTCGTGAGGCCGAGGCCGCGTCAGGGCCGCTCGACGGCTTGGCACACGCCGTGGGATCTATCCTGATCCGGCCGATGCATCTGACGCGGATCGAGGACCTGGATGCTGCCTTTCATGCCAATGTGCGCACCCTTTGGAATGCCATGCGGGCCGTGTTGCCCGGCATGCAGGCCCGACGCTCAGGCGCCGTGGTCGCCTTCGGCAGCGTGGCGGGCCAGGTCGGTCTCGCCAATCACGAGGCCATCGCCGCGGCCAAGGGCGCGGTGTCGGCTCTGGTTCGTAGCGCGGCCATCACCTATGCCTCGAGCGGGATACGCATCAATGCCATTGCGCCTGCGCTGGTCGATACTCCCTTGGCCGCAGGGCTCTTGCGGTCCGAAGCCGCCCGAGCGGCTTCAATGGCCATGCATCCGCTGGGCCGCGTCGGCCAGGCGGACGAGGTAGCAGCTCTTGCTGCACACTTGCTCTCGGACGAGGCCGCCTGGATGACGGGCCAGGTCATCGGTATCGATGGCGGGCTCGGTGCCGGCGTCCCCAAGCCCGGCAGGCCCTCCTAGCCCGAGTCGCGTGCCAAGAGGCGGTCGGCAGCTTCGAGGCCTGCCGCGAGGGCACCGTCAATGCTTGAACGGACTTGCGCATCGGTGGCGAGGTACAGGCCAGGCCGCGGTTCGGCAGGCCATTGCGGGTCCGGTTCCCGGATGAACTGCGCCGTGGCCGAGCTATGGCAAGCTTCCACTGTCGCCTTTACCGCGATGCCCGGAGCAAGGTCCGCGAGCGTGGCCCGCAACCAGGATTCCGGGTCGGCTCCCGCCTCGGTCTCGCGCAACTGGAAGACCGTCTGGTGCTGTCCGGCTGGGGCATAGGCAGAGGCAACAGCCGAGACCGGACACGCGACCCGGAAGGTATCGGCCGGCCTGCCGAGCAGCAGGCGTCTTCCCGGAACGAGCGCCCTGTCGCTCAGCACGTGGATGCTGAAGGCGGGGCGACCCTCGGGAGGTCGGCATTCGGGAAGCAAGCTGCGCCACTCCGGGGGGGCGCAAGCCAGGATCACGCCATCGGCCTCCAGCTTACGGCCATCAGCGGTCTGGACACCGGTGATGCGTCCCGTCTCGGACGTCAGCCAACCCGTGACCCGGATGCCTGTTTCAACCGGCGCGCCACATCCTGCCGCCAGTTGGTCTGCCACAGCCTGCATCCCCCGGGCCGGCAGGGCAGCTCCGCCGAGGGCCAGCATGCGCCAGGCCACCAGCATGTCGGCAGCGGCGGCCTCGAGCGTGTCCGACAACTGGACGCCCCCGAAGAAGGGTTTGAAAAACGCCTCGAGGAGTTCCTCCGAAATGCCGACCCGTTGCAGCAGGTCGGCCGTGCTCCCCGCTTGCCTCGTGGCGTCGTTGCCAAAAGCCAGGAGCGTCAGACGTCCCAGTGCAAGGGCATCCGGCAGGCGCCTCCAAGGAGCCGTCACCAACTGGCCGAGGGCCAACGGATCCTGCCGCGGGTCCATCAGGCGTCCCCAGCGTCCACCGGTATCCCGTATCCACGCACCCCGGTCCACCGGGCGAAGGTCCAGTTCCCGAATGGCCAAAAGTCTGTTGAGGTGCGGATACGCGGGAAACAGGACCTGGAACCCGTCGTCCACGACGAAGCCTCGCTCGGTACCGCCACCGACACGGCCACCCGGACGGGTTGCGGCCTCGAGGATGCGTACGGTGCGTCCCGCGCGCGCAATGCGGGTGGCGGCCGCAAGCCCGGCCATGCCGGCGCCCACGACGACGACGGGCGGACGCGCAGTCATGACCGGGTTGCGCTCCGTTCCGCGAGCAGCGCCAGTGCCCTGCGCCGGGCCGCGCCGTGGTCCACGATGGGGCGGGGATAGGTCCCAGGGGCGGCAAGAGGTGGTGCCGTTTCGGGTTCGTGGCGCCACGGAAGCGGCACGTTTGCCAACTCGGGCACCCACCTGCCGATGTAGGCGCCTTCGGGGTCGAATTTGCGGGCTTGGGTCGTGGGATTGAAGATTCTGAAGAAGGGTGCCGCATCGGCGCCGCAGCCTGCGGCCCATTGCCACCCCAGCGTATTGCTGGCGAGGTCCGCGTCGACCAAGGTGTCCATGAACCAGCGTGCGCCTTCCTGCCAGGGCAGCAGAAGGTCCTTGACCAGGAAGGAGGCGACGATCATCCGGACACGATTGTGCATCCAGCCGGTCTGCCACAGTTGGCGCATCCCGGCGTCCACGACGGGGAAGCCCGTCCGCCCCTGCTGCCACGCACGCAACTCTTCCGGCGCAGCCCGCCAGGGAAAGTCACGGAATCGCGGGTCCAGAGGCTGGTCGCAGGTATGGGGGAAGTGATGCAGAAGGTGCCAGGCAAACTCTCGCCAGCCGAGCTCCCTGAGCCAGGTTTCCGTGCCTGCGTCGGGATGCCCGGCGCAGGCGTCCATCGCCGTCCACCAGGCCTGCCGGACGGAGAGGCCGCCATTGGCGAGCCAGGGTGAGAGGGATGAGGTACCCGGCTCAGCCGGCAGGTCCCGCTTGGCAGCGTAGGCTTGGACCCTTTCCGAAGCGAAGGCCTCGAGCAGACGCTGACCGGTACGCTCATCCGGCGACCAGGCGGCCGCCAATTTTTCCGTCCAGGGGTGAACGGGGCGGCGCATCCGGCAAGCTTCGGGGTCCGAGGGCAGGAGGGTCTCGGGCGGAAGCAACCGGTCAGGCGCGGGAACAGGCCTCGGAGGTGCCTCGCGCAGGGCGCACGCCTTCCAGAAGGGGGTGAAGACCCGGTAGGGGGAACCACTGCCCGTGCTCACGGTCTCGGGTTCCCAGAGCGTCTGTCCGCCGTGCCGTTCCATCCGGATGCCCGATTGTTCGAGTTCCCGTGCCAGCAAGGTCTGCGCCCGGCTACCCGCAGGGTCGAGGGCCCGGGTCACGTGCACGACACTCGCCCCGGCTTCCCGGGCGAGGCCGGTGAGGGTCGGAACAACTTGTCCGCGGCGGCGGACAAGCGGACTGCCAAGCGCGGCCAGATCTTGGTCCAGCGCTACTGCCTGACGCTCTTGCCACCACGCCTTGGCACCGCCCGGTGGCGTTTCGGGATCGTCGACCATGGCCGGCACGACGCGGCCGGCCCGGGCTGCGGCCAGCAGGGCCGGGTGGTCCGTGATCCGGCAGGCATCACGGAACCAGACGAGGTGGACGGTCAAGGCAGCGAACGTCTTTCCGGGGCAGGGCTTACACTTTACCAGTTGTGGGGGAGGGGGCGGTGGTGAAGATGGTGCGCTGGGGTGTACTCGGGAAAGGGCGCGCAGGTCGGGCCCGGGCCGAGGCGATCCAGGCGACCGAGGGTGCCTTGCTGGTCGGCCATTGGTCGCGGCGGGACGAACGGTCGCCGGTCGAGGCGATCCGGGCGGCTGCTCCCGATGTCCTCGTCGTCGCGACCGAGGATGGGGCCCACGCGGAAGGGGTGGCCTGGGGCCTCGGTGCCGGTGCCGATGTCCTTGTCGAGTACCCGTTGGTGACGGAACCGAGGGATGCCGGCCGACTGGCCGACGTCGCGCGGGAGGCAGGGCGCGGCATCCGCGTTTCCTGGCTGGGCTGGCACACGGCCCAGGGCCGGGCAATAAGGCAAGAGGCCGATGCTGTCCGGGTGATGCGCTGGGAGGTCGGGTTCGAGGGTGGATGTCCCGCGTGGGTGGGCGAAGGATTGGCCCGGGGGCGGTATGCCACCCAGGCTGCCGGGAGGCTCAGGATGTTGTGGGACCTCATGGGCGGATGGCGAGCGGCCCGGGTCCGGGTCTTTCTCTACGGAGAGGCCTGCCGATGCCGCTTCGAGCTCGAGGGGAGCGACGGAAGCACGGCAATCCTCGTGGAACACCGTCATCCGGGCGCCACGCGGCGTCAGGTGTGGCACGCCGATGGTCGCCTGCTCGTGCCGCTCGCCTCGGCGAGGGACACGGCCTTCCGGACCGATCAGGCCACGTGGCAGGGCATCCGATCGGATGGTGCGTGGGGCATCGGCTTGCCGGACCAGGAGATGGCCTTCGTGACGGCCTGCGCGGCCCTCGATTCGGCTGCCTCGGAAGTGGAGGTCCCATAAGGGCCAGATTTGCCGATCTGCTGTGTATCTCTTGTCTTGATTTTGTCTAGCTTCAGCGTTAGGCTGAATCCATGTTCCTCACTGTCACAGGCAGCTCCGTGGTCGTTGCCGGATTGGGCATCGGCGGATTTTCTGCCGTCGACCTCTATCAACGCGTCGAAAGGGCCCTTCGGCATCCGGTGCCGGTTTCCGGGGTGCTCACGGTTGAAGAGTCCACCGGCAGTGGCTGGTCCGTCGACCGGTACCTCGTGCGCACATTCCCGGACGGTCGCGTCACGACCGAGGTCGACCGCAGCGCACGATTGCCGCGTGGCCTGCGTATCCAGGAGATTCCGGGCGGGGAACTCGAGGTGCGGTTGCCCGGGTTGCTGGGTGTCCTGCCCATCCGGGTTTCGCCAGGGGATCCCCGGGCCCTGACCCGGCAGGGCTTCAAGGCGGCAGATGTGACGCCGGTGGCCTTGGCCCGGGCCGTGCTTGCGCAGGCGGACCGCTGGCAGCGCGGCGTCCGGCAAGGGCTCCCCGAGGGACTCGTTGGCGTCCATCTGCCGGCTGCGCAGGGTCTTCCGCCCGGAGTCGACGGTGCTGAGGCAGGGCTTGCCCCCGACGGGACCGTGCGATGGGGATGCTTCTTGCGGCGAGGCGAGGCCGTCTACCGCTTCCACCTCGAGACGCCCCAGGTGCCGTCAGGCCGGACGGGCTGATTTCCTATTCCTTGACAGGCGTTTCACGGCTTCTTAAAATCATGGACAGCCTTCCGTCCCGGAGCGTCCTTTTTGCCTCAGCCTTCGGTCCTTGTCCGGCGTCTCCTCCCGAGCACGCTCGCCGTCTGTCTTGCTGCTTGCGGTGGTGCCCCTTCTTCGGGAACAAATCCGCCACAGACCGGTCTTCCTGATCCGGGGCCGTCCCCCTCGCTGCCGATGCCCAGCTTGCCCGGTCCCGGTGATGCCGAGTTGTCTGCCTTGCTGGCCAGGATCGAGGCCAGCACCAGGCCCTTGCGTCCCTATGAGGCGGTCAATCAGGTTCAGGAGTGGGCAACGGGCAAGCAGCAACGGTCCCAGTCAAAGCTGCTTTTCCGGCCACCCTCCACGGCCCGAAGCGAGTTCCTTTCGGGCAATGGGCCACCCGTCGGCATGGCCGTGCTCTCCCACGGCGGTCCGACCGTCCAGATCAAGCTTCCCGGAGCACTCTCCTTCGTCAAGATGACGGTCAGCAGCCGGGATTCCAGATCCCGCTCCCTGGTGGGCCTGTATCCGGATGAGGTCACACCAGCCAGTTTCGCGGGTCTGATGCGCCAGCCGACCGCTCGCCTGGTGCTCGCGGGGCGTGAGCGTCTGGGGCAACGCGAGGTGGCCTTGATTCGCGTCGAGGGCGCGCGCCTGCCGGGTGGCATGGAGGGCGCTGCCGTCGGTTTCGATGCGCGCTCGGGTGAATGGCTTCTCGGAAGGTTCTACAAGGGGCGCCAGCTGGCTTACGAGTCGGCCTACGTCAGGCGCGTCGAACGCACCATTCAGGATCGCGAGCTCGAGCTCTAGTCAGGCGTGGAAGCCGACGCCAGCTATGGCGAGGCTTGCGGGTCCGGGGCGCTTGGCCACGACGATCCCCAGACGCGTCAGCCGGCTCAGATCCAGGATGCCCTGGGTCATCTCGGGCTTGAATGCGTGAAAGGGGACGTCAATGTGGGTCCATGCGTCCGCCGCCCACGCCTCGGCGCTGTAGTGTTCCCACGGCATCCGTTGCTGCGTCGACCGGAGATGAACCTGGAACGGAGCGCCGGTACCCCTGACCCTCAGCCGCAGCCCCCCGAGGTGCGAGGCATCAAAGGGATGGTCACGGACCACCAAGGGCAGGGCGACCTGAATGAAGCCGCCTCGATTCTCGAGCCGGACAAAGCCATCCAGGCGCAGGCAGGCCTCGCCGTCGACGGTGTCGTATCGCGCCTGAGCCTGGGACAAGCCGCCCATGACCTGGTCTGTAAAAGCCGTCCAGCGCGTTCCGAGACGGCTGGTGCCGTGCCCATGGCACGTGTCAATCCAAAGCGCGCTTGCAGGCATGGTGCCATTGTAGCGATTTTGTCGTGGTTGTGTAGAGATTGCGCCGGGTTTGGTGCGGGGCCGTGCCCCTGCGAGCCTGTCGGCACTCGTGCTAGGATGGAGACCTGCGGGAGTAACTCAATTGGTAGAGTTCCAGCCTTCCAAGCTGGCTGTTGCGGGTTCGAGCCCCGTCTCCCGCTCTCTGATGTCTTCGATGAAGCCTCGTGACCAGGTGTCCGGATGTCTCTGATGCCGCGTCCCTTGCGCGATCAGGTCTTTCTTGCCGTCGATACCGAGACGACCGGGCGCCCGACCTCGGCCGGCGGTCTCATCGAGATTGCTGCTGTGCGCTTCCGCGGTTCAGGAGAGGTTCTGGGGACCTTCAGCCAACTCATCCGGCCCAGGCATTCGGTCTCGCCCTTCGCAACCAAGGTTCACGGCCTGCGCACGGCCGATCTCAAGGATCAGCCGCGCATCGAGCAGGTCATGCCTTTGTTCGGAGCCTTCCTCGAGGTTGACGAACCGATCGTCCTGGCCCACAACGCCGGTTTTGACCTGTCCTACCTGTCGGTGGCCTTCCAGGCCTCCGGCATGGAGTTGCCGCGCTTGCCGGTCTACTGCACCTTGGACATCGCCCGCAAGCTGATGCCGGAGTCACCGGGCTACAAGCTGGGGGTCATCGGGGACACGCTGGGCTTGCCTCAGGGTGTCCTGCACCGTGCCCTTGCCGATTGTGTCCTGCTGAAGGATGTCTTCGTGCACTGGGTCAATGTCTTTTCCGGCTTCGACTCCGTCGAGGAGCTCGAGTCGGGCTATCGGAAATGGACGTTCGGCATTCGCAAGCGCAAGGTCCGCTCCCGTCGTCGTCGAGGCCTTCGGTCTGGCGACCCGGCCGTTGTCGATGGTGAGCAGCCCGAAGAGGCCTCAGACGCCTTGGACACGGCCGAGGCTTGAGCCCGAGGGCTCACCCGCCAGGCTTGGTCAGCCCGGCACCAGTTCGAGCAGGGTGATCTCCGAAGGTGCGCCCAGACGCATCGGCGGTCCCCACCAGCCCGTGCCGCGACTGACGTAGAGCCACGTGCCCCCTTCCCGGAACAGGCCGGCCACGTGAGGCTGGTCCAGGCGAACCATCAGGTTGAAGGGCACGATCTGGCCGCCGTGCG
>JAYKIS010000072.1:0-20836 GCA_035286125.1 Candidatus Sericytochromatia bacterium | reverse complement strand
GGACCTGCTCGGGCCGGATCCAGCGCAAGGACAAGGCCACGGCATCCCGCAGCCTCAGGTCGACATCCTGAAGGTCGAGTGCAAAGCGACGCGTACCACCGACCAGCGGCGCGCCGGGGTCACGACTGGTCACGGTACCGCTCAGCGTCACGGCGGAAATCGGCAAGGCCACGGACACCAGTTGACCTTCCGGCATGGCGCATCGGCCGCAGGACATGGTTTGGCGCACTTCGGGCACCCCCGGGCCGACAGCGGCGAGGATGCCTTGGGGCAGCAGATCCGCAAAGGAACGCGTCACCAGGGTCCCGGCGGCGCGAGCGGCCTCCATGGGGACCTGTTCATACGGCACCAGTCGGCCGTCCGTCGCGTGGCAATGGCCGTTGTGGCAAAGCGTAAAGCCCGCGGGAGGCCGTGCAGGATCGAAGACCGTTCCGATCGCACCGGCAGAGGAGGCACCATCCGTACCCTCGAGCACCATCTGCCCGATCCTGACGGACAGGCCCTCGGTATCCAGCACGTAGCGGTAGCCGGCCGAGAGCCAGGTACCGGGAACATCCGCGGGCGCACGACCCTGCCCCTGCCATCGCATGACAAGGGATGCGTCCGTGACGACCCCGAAGCCCTCGCCGGGCAGCGTGGCGCAACCTGCCGCAACAAGGACGACGGCCAACCAAGCGGTTCTGGTGGTCAGGGTTCCAGCCCCCCACAGACCATCCGGGCCGTGGCCTCGATCCAGGCCATGTAGGCGCCGGGCCTGGTCGCCTCCTGCAAGACCGGCAGCGTCACGCGCCGGATGCCCGTACGACGTGCCACCAGATCGGCCACACGCTCGGGGTACCAGGGCTCCTGGGCAATGAGGGGCACGCCCATGGCGGGGATGCGAGCCAGCACGTCCTTGATGTGTGCAGGCGTTGGCGCGATCCCGGGTTGCGGCTCGAGCGTATCGACCACCTCGATGGACAACCAGTTGGCCAGGTAGCTGAGCGAGCGATGGTACGTGACCATCCTGCGCCGCTCGACCGGGATGGCACGCGCACGCGCCTGCCACGAGGCCGCCACACGATCACTCTCGGCCTTGAATCGTCTGGCACGATCCCGATAGGCCTGTGCCCGCTCGGGGTCGAGGCGCGCGAGGCGATCGGCGACACCGGTCGCAATGCGCCCCGCGTTGCGAGGATCGAGCAGCACGTGCGGATTGCCGCTGGCGTGAACGTCTCCGAAGGAACGGTCCATGCGCATGCGGGGGATCTCCAGCAACTGCGCGAAGGGTCCGACCTCGAGGTAACCCATTCGCCCCACCTGGATCTCGGGCTGGCGGGCCCCGACCTGCAAGCGTGGCAACCAACCGACCTCCAGATCGAGCCCGACGGCAACCAGCAGGTCTGCCCGGCTGAGTTGCAGGGCGAGGTGCGGGCGGGCGTCGACGAAGTGGGCATCCTGCGTGGGTTCGGCCATCACGACGAGGGCGATGTCATCCCCGCCCACGGCCGCCACGACGGCACCGACATCAGGCACGGTGGCGACGACGGAAACGCGACGGGCCGCCTCGGCGGGCCGCGCAGGCAGCAGGGCCACCAACAGGGTGAGCAGGATCGTCAAGGGTCGCATCACAAACTCCTAGAAGGCATGGGAGCCGTGGGCCCCCACGACGGTTTCGACGGCCAGCATGGCCGCATGACCCACGGCCTGGCCTGCCCCTTCGTCACGGCTGACCTGCCCCCGGATTCTCGAGAATTCGGAGGGCCAGAACGTGATCTGGGCGCTCGTCCGCCGACGCATGTCCGGCCACGCCGGGTCGAGCGGATCCCACGGCATGCCCGAGACCTCCTCGTGCCGCAGGCCGACGCCCCATCGAAAGTCGAAGCGCCAGACGGCCGAGAGGTTCCAGCCCGTATCCTCGAGCAGAAGGCCCGGCCCCTGCCGACGACGATGGGCACCTTCGAGCAGCACCGTCACGACCGTCGGATCGCCCGCCTCGAGGGGCCGGTAGCGCAGGTAGAGGTCGGTCCCGAGCAGATCGGCCCTGTCCCGGGCACCCAGCGCAGAGGGTCCCGTGGCACCCGACAAGCCGGCAGACAGGGACCAGTCGCGGGACAACGGAAAGAACTGCTTGACGGCCCCGGTGGCGAGCAGGTCCAGCGGTGTCCGCGGGGGGGCAAGGCGCGTTCCGAGGAACGAGCGGTTGGTGGACGCACCCCGCGCGTCCGTCAGCGACCCGACCGCCTCGACATACCAGGGCAAAGGCAGCAGGACCGACCCCTCGGCACCCAGGCCGCGGTTGCCCTCGCCCCCGAAGAACTTGCCCATCCACAAGGGCTGATCGACGAAGTCCCAGGTATGCGGATGGGTGGCGTTCGCGCGACCGAAGCGGGTCAGGAACTGGCCTGCCCGAAGCTGCCAGCCGGAGCCGAGGGCCGTCGTCGTCGCGTAGGCCTCCTCGATTTCGACACCGAAAGGCGAGAACACGAGGTTGCCGTCGAAGCGCGAAAAGGGATCCACCGCGGAGCCGATGGACAACTCCAATTGCTGGAGGTTGAACCCCGCTTCCCTCGGGTCGTGCGCCCCGAGTTGGCGGCCACGTTCCGTATCGAAAACGGCCGCAGCCACATCCAGAATGAAAGCCAGGTCGGGATTGCCCGAGTCCCCACCGCCACCGCCCTGGCCCGTGGGCCACGGCATCAGCGGGCTGGTCGTGACGCCACCGTCGTCAGCGGGCCCCGAGCCCCCGCCTGCCGGTCCCGGATCCGCCATGACGGGCACGGCACGGCCCTTGAGGACCTGGGCATCGCCGCCCAAGGCCTCCTCGAGCTCCCGGTCAACCCCGGCCGCGGGCTCGGCGGCGGGCTGCGCCGGAGCCTGAGCCGGCGCCTGAGCCACGACGGCCACGGGCACCCCAAATGCAATCATGTTGCATAAGTATGCCACACTTGCCGGCTACGGACAGACAATGGCCCGCCTGCGGCTTCAGGAGCGCCTCGCCCGGGGTCCGGTTTCGGGCAGCAGCATGCCGGCTCCCGCAAGGACGAACGAGAACACGCACCACATGCCGAGCCCGGGCAGGAAGGAACCCGTCAGGTCCCGCAGGTAACCGACGGCGACAGGGGCAAACGAGGATACGGTGTAGGCAAAACTGAAGACCGTGCCCATCAGCAGCGTCACGTGCCTGGGCGTGAAGCCCTCGAGTTCCATGGGCAGCGTGAAGAGCGGTCCTGTGTATGTGAAGAACGAGATCCCCAGCAAGATGGCGGCCGGCCACCAGAAGACCGGCCCCCCGCCGAACACCAGCGCCATCGCCGACAGGCCCATCACGACACCTGCACCGATGATGAAAGGCCGCCGCAGACCCGCACGCTGGACGAGAAGGCCCATCACGAGTGCCGTCGGAATGCCGACGAGGTTGAAGAGCCCGGTGTACTGGCTGGCCGTTGCCTTGGCGAGATGGGCCGTCTCCATCAGGTGGCGAGGAAGCCACGTGTTCAGCGACAGGTACAGGGCCAGCGGCCCCGCGAAGGCGAGGGCCACAAGCCACGTCTCGGTCCGCTTCCAGACCTCGGCATAGCCGGGTGCCGCCCCATCGGCCTGCTCCGCGCCCGCTGCAACCGGCGAGGCCTCGTCTGCCGGTGCGTCCTTGCCGAACAGCCACCAGAGCAAGCACAGTGCCAGTGAAAAGGCTGCATAGACCATCAGGGTGCGCCGCCAGCCCAGCATGCCGGAGACAGGCACCGTCGCGAACAGCGTCACGGTGATGCCGGTGTTGACAGCCACGTTGTTGAGCGAGTTGACGAGCGCGCGTTCGGCTTGGCCGAACCACTGCATGACCATGGGCGACAGCAACGTGACGACCATCGCCCCGCCCAGACCGAAAACGAATCGCGTCGCGAGGAAGCCCGGGAAATCCGTCGTGAAGGGCGTCAGCGCACAAGCGCAGATCAGAATCGAGCCGAGGCCGATCGCGCGGGCGACGCCGACGCGCAGGGCCAGCCACGCCGTCATCAGGGGCGCCACGACCTTGCCGATGGAGACGGCGGTGGAGAGCAGGCCCAGTTGCGCATCCGTCAGCGCGTAGGCGACCTTGAGGTCAGTCATCAGGGGCGTCGTGGCGACCCAGGAGAGACCGAAGGCCGCATAGGTCAGGAACATCAGGGCCTCGACGAGCCAGCGGGTCCGGCTTGCTCCGGCCTGCGCCGGAGAGGGCGTCGACGCGACGGCTGTCGTCACAGGACCAGGCCTCCATCCACACCCAGAACCTGGCCGGTGATGAAGGTCGCGCCCGGCCCCGCCAGGAAGAGATAGGCCGCCGCGATGTCTTCGGGGGACCCCAGGCGTCCCAACGGAGTCTTCTCGGCCATCATGCCCAGAACCTTCTCGGGCATCTTGCCCGTCATGTCCGTGAGCACGAAGCCGGGGGCAACGGCGTTGACGCGGATACGGTGACGGGCCAGTTCGCGGGCCCAGGTCTGGGTCATCGCGATGACGCCGGCCTTGGTGGCCGCGTAGTTCGTCTGGCCGAAGTTGCCGAAGCGCCCGACGATGCTCGAGGCGTTCAGGATGACGCCGCCGTTGCCTGCGGCAATCATCGGCGCCACGGCGGCCTGGGTGACATTGAACACACCCTTGAGGTTGACGTCGAGGACGGTGTCGAACTGAGCCTCGGTCATCTTCTCGAGCCGGGCGTCCATCGTGATTCCGGCATTGTTGACGACGACATCAAGCCTGCCGTGGGCGTCTGCAAGGCGCTGGATCGCGCCCTGGACAGCCTCGCGATCCGTCACGTCGACAGCCATCCCGGAGACGGACAAGCCCTGACCGGCGAGCAGCGAGACGGCCTCAGCGACAGCAGCGGCATCGCGGTCCCACAGGGAGACGTGGGCACCCGCGCCGGCGAGGGCCGCCACGGTCGCGCGTCCGATGCCGCGGGCACCACCCGTGACGAGGGCGATTTGGGAAGACAACGGGGACATGAGCATAGGTTCCTTGTCTGGATGAGGTCAGGCGCGGGTACGGGCCCGCTCGAGGGTGTGCACGTCGGCATCGATCCGGACAAGGCCCGGCTTGTGGACCTTGCCCGTGGCCGTCCGAGGCAAGGCAGCAGGAAAGACATAGCTGCGCGGCATCTTGTAGCGGGCCAGTTGCCCGGACAGCCAAGCATCGAGATCCACCGCCGTAACTGCGGCTTCCGGTTCGCAGGCGACGTAGGCGCGCCCGACCTCACCCCACTTGGCATCGGCAACGCCCACCACGGCCACCTCCCGGACGGCCGGATGGTTGAGCAGGACGCGCTCGACCTCGGCGGGATACACATTCTCGCCACCCGAGATGTACATGTCCTTCTTGCGATCGACGATCCGCATGTAGCCCTCGTCGTCCTGGCACACGAGATCGCCCGTGTGCAGCCACCCCTCGCGCAGTGCCGCACGGGTTGCAGCCTCGTTGCGCCAGTAGCCCGGAAAGACATGGGGACCGCGAATGAGCAGCTCCCCGACTTCCCCCTGCGAAACGTCGCGACCCTCGTCGTCCACGATGCGGACCTCGACATGCATATTGGGAAAGCCGACGGTACCCGCCTTGCGAACGGCATCGCGGGCATCGAGCGTGAAGCAGTTGGGACCGGCCTCCGTCAGGCCGTAGCCCTGCTTGAAAACGATGCCCCGCGTGTCGTAGAGGTGAATCAGGGGCACGGGGCAAGGCGCCCCACCGGTGATGAAGAAGCGGACGCTCGACAGGTCGGCATCGGCAAAGGTCCCTGCCTCGGCCATCATCTGGAACATCGTCGGGACGGCAAAGAGTACGGTGCAACGCTCGCGCGCCACCAGGGCAAGCGCCTCGGCAGCATCGAAGGAACGCTGCAGGACGACGGTGCCGCCGATGTGAAACAGGGGCGTCGTCAGGACATTCAGGCCGCCCGTATGGAAGAACGGCGTATGCGTGAGCGTCACGTCCTCGTGGCGCAGCCCCCAGCCCACCTGGGTATTGACGGCGTTCCAGGTGATCGTGCCGTGCGTCAGGATGGCACCCTTAGGACGACCTGTCGTCCCGGACGTATAGAGGATCAACAGGGGATCATCGAGGTCGACCTCGCGGCTGGCCTCTTCCCGACCGGAGGCCAGCACGTCGGCATAGGCCTCCTCCTCGCGGTCGGCGACGAACGGCACGGGCTGGGCCCCCGGCTGCAGGGCCAGGGCCTGCCAGGCCAACTCGCGGCACTCGGGACCATAGAACAGCACCTTGGGCTCGGCATCGCCGAGCACATAAGCGACCTCGGCCGACGCCAGGCGGAAGTTGATCGGCACGAGGATCGCCCCGAGCCTGGCGCAGGCGAAAAGCAGCTCCAGCGTCTCGGGCGTGTTGTGCGCCAGCACGGCGACCCGGTCTCCGGGGCCGACGGCCCAGCGGGTCGCGATGGCCCCGGCCAGCTTGCGGACCCGGAAGGCCATGGCCTCGTAGGTCCAGCGCCGTCCGGAGTGGGCATCCACAAGCGCCGTCCTGTCCGGCGCATACGTGCCCCAGCGATCGAGCCAGCGTCCCAGTGCCATCGGTCGGTCCTCCCTTTGGTTCGACCTTCAGGGCACGGCGTTACAGGATCGTTACGCCGACCACGGATCGGGCAAGGAGTGCCCCGCGCGAATCGCGTTCGCCATCGCCTCGGTCGCCTCGGATGGGGACTGGTCCAATTCCCGGTCCATGGCCGCGACGCAACGGTCCCAGGTGCGCAGGGCCGCCGACCGTTCACCGACCCGCGCCTGGACGGCCATCCACAGGCGCCAGGCTTCCTCGAGCGAAGCGTCCCGCCCAACGAGGAACTCGGCGGCAGCTGCCGCCTGATCCAGCGCGCCCGCGTGCCACGACAACCTCGCCCAGCGCAGGCCTGCGGCATTCAAGGCGGCCTCGACCTGATCGCGCAGACGGTCGCACCACGGATCGTCGAGGACCATCTCGGGCAGGAAGTCACCGGGGGCATGGGCCGGCAGGCGTGCCAGCAGGGGCAAGAGGTCCGGATCGTCATCGCGCATCGCACGCGCCTGGTCGAGGAGGCGCCACAGCGCCGTCAGATCGATCGCGACATCAGGAGGGCCGGCCAGCCGGTAGCCCGGCCCCTCGCGAACCACGAAGCGCGGCTCCGCCTTGGGGGGACGATCCGGCTCGAGGATGCGCTGCAAGGCATTGAGGACAACGCGGAAGGTCCCGTCCGCCTGTTCGGGATCCAGCTCTGGCCAGAGCATGTCGACCAGCCTCGCCTTGGGCAGGACTTCCCCGGGATGGGCCGCGAGCACGGCCAGCAACTGCCGGGCCTTGTCCCGCGTCCACGCACGCGGCGGTATCGGCAAGCCGTCCCGGAGCACCGCAAGGCCCCCCAGCGTCCGAACCACAAGAGCCGGGGCAGTCTCCCTTTCGGACTCCCCTGCAGGATCCCCGACAGACCGTCCGCGCAGCCATCCTGCACCGCCCGCCTCGGGCAAGCCGGCCAACCATGGATCACCGACGGCTTCGGCAAGGCGCCGTCCGTTCTCCCCTCGTCCCGCCCCGGGCGCAGCGAGCGCCAAAGCGGTGGCCGCAAGGGCCTCGAACCAGACATCGCCGGTCTCCCGCCCCAGCAACACGGCACGCTCGAGTCGGTCGAGGGCACCCGAGGAGGACGATTCCAGCAGGCCAAGGCCCAATTCGGCCTCCGCCCCCAGGCGTGGCACGGCCAGGCGCGTGACGAGCCGCAGGGCCTCGGCGTAGCGATTGCGTGCCTCCCGGGGTCGCTCCAGAGCCGCCAGGGCGTGGCCGGCACGCGTCATGGCGACCACCCGTGTCACGGGTGAAGCCGCCCGCTCGGCAGCCGCGGCGACAGCCTCGGCACGGTCGAGCGCCTCGGCCGGGCGACCGTCCCAGGAGGCAATCAAGGCCTGGAGGAGCTCGGGGTTGCGATGACCGCCCCTGCCCGATAGTCCGGCCCCGAGCGGCAACAGGGTCGCTGCCTCGGCATGACGACCGGTCCGCAGGGCCAGACGAGCACGGACAAGGCGCACTTCGGCGTCGTCGCCCGACAAGGTCGCGAGCAAGGCAGTCGCCTCGGCCGGTTGGCCGAGGTTAAGGGCATTCTCCGCGCGGGCGAGGCCCAGGCTGCGGGCGAGCGGTCCTTCACCCGCGAGTTGCTGGGCCTCGTCCAGGGCAGCCTGAGCCAGCAGCGGCTCCACCGTCTCGAGGTGGACACCCGCGCGCGCGACGAGGAGGAGCGCCGGCCACGGCGTTACGGCATCCGAACATCCGGCGGCCTCGACCAAGGCATCGAGCGCCTGCGGATAGCGGCCCTCGACGCGTGCAAGCTCGCCGCGGAGCCAGCACACCGTCACCGAAGGCTCGGCCCCGGGACGGTCCCATACGGCCAGTTCGCGCCGCGTCCGATGCAGGAGGCCCTCGGCCAGCCATCCCGGCGCCAACCGTCCGAGCAGAGTCACGGCAAGGACACGATCGCCCCGGTCACACGCGAGGTGATAGGCTTCTTCCTCGAGCCCCGTGTCCAGAAGCATGCCGAGCAGGGCCTCGCACGCGGCGTCGCGAGCCCCGCGTCGATCGAGGCGAGCCAGCAGGACCTCCCGCAGGGCCTCGGGCACGACAAATCCCCCGTCACCCGCCGGCGGCAGGAGGACGCCCTGCCGAACGAGCTCGGTCATCCGGGAGGCCGTGGCACGCGCCCCCAACCCGAGGACGAGGGATGGCGGAATGCAAGTCAGCGGGGCCAGGATTTCCAGCAAGGCCGTCGTTTCGGGCGACAGGCCCGCCAGGACCTCGTCGACGAGGTAGCCCTCGAGATCCGAGGCCATACGATCCGAGTCGCCCCGCAGGACGAGGGAGACACCCAGGGGCCAACCTGAGGCCCGTTGCAACGCCCTCTCCACGGCACCCTCATCGTCCGGGCGGTCCAGCAGGCGCGCCAGATCGCGGACATCCTCCGCCGAGAAGCGCAACGACGTCCCATCGAGCCCCGTCAGCCGACCCTCGAGGCGAGCCTTGCGCCAGCCGGCACCGCTGAAGGCCAGCCTGCCGGCAAGCATGACGAGATGGGTCTCGGGCAGATGGCGCAAGAGCTCATCCATCATCCGGACGGCATCCTGCGCGTCCTCGAGGACCTCGATGCCATCGAGAACCCACGCCCAAGGCTCCTCAACCGGCACCTCGCCGGCCAGGGACCACATCGCCTCCTCGCCATGCAGGCCGCCGCCACCGGAGCGCGCGAGGACCTCCTGCGCGGCTGCATCGAGGCCGGGCCGGACACGACGGACGGCGCCGCAAAGCGCCGAGGCAAGGGCGTGGGGATCCGCATGCCGGGCAACCAGCGTCACCCAGACGACCGGCAGGTCCAGCGCCGCTGCCCAGGCTACGGCCAGAACCGTCTTGCCTGCCCCGGCACCGGCGATGAGCTCGACCCGGCCTCCGGTCTCGGCCAAGGGCAACCGATCGAGCAGGCGAGTTCGGCTCACGCAAGGCCGGACCTGGCGCGGCCAAGGTCCCTGAGCGCCGGTACCCGCGCCCAAGGCTTCAGGCCACCAGCATCCGCGCCAACAGGTAGACGATGGCCGCGATGGCCGAGGTGATGGGAATCGTGATGATCCAGGCCACGAACATCTCCCCGGCCTTGCCCCAGCGAACGGCGCTGACGCGGCGCGCCGAGCCCACGCCCATGATCGAGCTGGCGGCAACGTGCGTCGTCGAGACAGGAAGGCCCAACTGGGTCGCGGAAAGGATGATCGACGCCGAGGCGAGATCGGCCGCAAAGCCGTTGATGGGCTCGAGACGGGTCACGCGCGAGCCCATGGTCTTGATGATCTTCCATCCGCCCACGGAGGTCCCGAGCGCCATGGCCAGCGCGCAGGAGACCTTGACCCAGAAGGGGACGCCATCCCCGCTCTGCAACTGGTGGGCCCCGATGAGCGCCAGCAGGATGATGCCCATGCTCTTCTGGGCGTCGTTGGCCCCGTGGGTGAACGAGATGAAGGCAGCGGCCAGAATCTGCAAGGGTCGGAAGGTCGATTTCACCGCACTGGGAATCCAGGCGCGGAAGAGCCAGAACAGACCGACCATCAGCGACAGGGCCAGCATGAACCCGAGGATGGGCGAAGCAATGAGCGACTGGACGATCTTCAGGATGCCCTCGGTCCTGAGGGCCCCGATGCCGTGGCCGGCCACGGCAGCCCCCATCACGCCGCCGATGAGCGCGTGACTGCTGCTGGAGGGCAGCCCCCACCACCACGTCAGCAGGTTCCAGCCAATGGCCGAGACAAGCGCCGCGATGACCAGCGCCGAGGTCGCCATCGAGGGGTCGATGATGCCCTTGCCGATGGTAGCCGCGACCTTGGTCGACCACATGGCTCCGGCCAGGTTCATGACCGCGGCCATGATGATGGCCAGGCGCGGTGTCAGGACCCCCGTGGAGACGGAGCAGGCAATGGCATTGGCCGTGTCGTGGAAACCGTTGATGAAATCGAAGGCCAGTGCCAGGAAGACCACCAGCCCCAGCATCAGCAAGGCCATCTCAGGCATGCTTGACCGCCACTCCGTGCAGCAGGTCGCCAATCACTTCGCAACGCTCGACCGACTTCTTGATCAGGTCGAGGACCTCACGGCGCTTGAGCAGATCCACGACGTCCGCAGGCTGCAGCACCGGCTCGCCGTAGAGGCTCGACAGGGCACGACGCATCAGGTCGTCCGCATCGATGGCGAGCTTGTAGATGTGGTCGCAGTGCGCCTGGATTTCACGCATCAGTCGGGGCGTGCGCAGCTTTTCCAGCCCGACCACGATTTCGTTCGCACAGCGGACGAGCAGGTCGACCAGCTCGATCATCTCGCCCGTCGGGCGGACATCGTAGAGCGCGAAGCGATCCCCGAGGAGCAGGATGGTATTGACGATGTCATCGAGCTTGAAGGCGAGGGCGTGGATGTCCTCACGATCGATGGGGGTCACAAAGGTAGCGTTGAGCTGGTCGATGATCTGGTGCGTCACGGTGTGATCCCCGTGCATCGCCCGCCGCTCGGCGTTGATCTCGGCAACCAGGGCGTCATCGGGCTCGCGCAGCAGCTTGGCCACGCACTCGGCGCGACGGTGCATCTGGCGGGCCGAAAGTTCGAGCAGGTCGAAGAACTTCCGCTCGCGGGGCATCAGGGCAGCGATCATCAGGCAGACACTCCTTGCGGATGGGCATCAGTGGTACCCGGATCCGCATTCCGGACAAGACCACGCAGGGACAGGCAGATCTGGCGCAACTGCGCCACGGCGTCCTGCAGCCAAAGATCGGAGCCATGGTGGCGACCGTCGGCCAGACGCAAGTGTTGCACGAGTTCCTGATCGATGCGATCGAATCGCGCATCGAGATCGGGTAAGGGCGCCTGCCCTTGGCCCGGAAAGAGCACGGCCAGCCAGAAGGCGTCCAGTTCGGACCGAAGTGCGACGACTTCGGCCTGGAACGCGGCTGGAACCGGGTGACGATCCACCATGAGGCCGGTGACCAGATGACTCTCCAGATCCGTGGCGAGGTCGTGCAGCATGCCGCACTGGCCCGCCTCGCGAAGCATCATACCAATCTCGAGCTGGACATGGGGGCTGCGCGCCCTCTGGCCCAGCTGCATCAGCAGGTCGAGCAGGCTCTCGCGAACGGCTTCGAAGGCCCGGAATGAACGCACCCTGCGCCGCGTCAGCGCATCATGCACACGTCCCGACATACGTTCAAGACAAGGATCGATGACATCCCGGACCATGTGCCTGAGGTCGCCGAGCAGCCTCCGAGCCTCGGCCAAGGCCAGGTCCGGCGCCGAGACGAGCATCCTGCGCACGGCCAGAGGCAAGGCCTGCGCACCTTCCAACTCGGGATCGGGCCAGAGCCAGCGCACGGCCTTGAGGGCAAAGGCCGCGAGTGTCGCCCAGATCAGGGCGTTGACCCCATTGAAGCCCGTGTGAAAGGCGGCCAACTGCCAACCGATGGCTGCATCCGGCCACAGGTGTCGTACCGGTGCCGTCACGATATCGAGGAACCAGGGAAAGATCATCAGGGCCCCGAAGACACCGGCGACCTTGATCAACAGATGGCTCAGCGCCAGTTGACGCACGCGGGCCTCATATTCCACGGATGCCAGCAGGGGCGTGATGGCCGTGCCGACATTGGCACCCAGCAGCAAGGCCGCGCCGGCCGGCAGGTCCACAATGCCGCGGGCCGCCAGGTCCATGGCCAGGAAGACGACCGAGCTCGAGGACTGCATGGCCACCGTCAGGCCGAAGCCGAGCAGCACGGCCAGCAGTTGGGGCCCGAGACCCGTGCCGTCGAGCCTGCCGATGGCCGACAACAGGTCTGCCTCTACCAGCAGGGCGGCCGATCCCCCCGCCAGCATCTCGAGGGCCGCGAGGAAGAGCCCGATGGCCAGCACGGCCTCGAGCAGGTCGCGCAGATGCTGGGAGCGCGCGGCCACCAGCCCGAGGCTGGTCAGCCCCACCAGCGCCAGGCCGACGGCGGAATGGGCACTGGCGGCCACCCAGGCCTTGAGCGTCGTCCCCACGGTCGCGCCGAGCATGGCGAAGAAGGCCTGCTCCAGACCAAGCCAGCCCGTCTGCAACAGGCCCATGGTTGCAACGATGGTCACGGCGCTGGCTTGCAGCACGACAGTTGCCCCGAGTCCCATGGCGCCCATGGCCCACGGGGCCTGCAGGCGATGGCGGAACAGGGACTTGAACCGGTCCGACAGGGTCCGATCCAGCGCGCCCGTGAGCAAGCGCAGCGACAGCAGGAACAGGCCCAGTCCCCCGAGCGCCTGGAACCAGGGCGTCACGGTGTCGTGCCCCCCTCCAGATAGCCCAGTTGGCCTCGCGGAACGACCGCGTCGATGCGCAGGATCCCCTCCTTGTCCATCACGATCCGGACCCGCTCGTACGACACGTCCCGATGGATGCGCCGCGTTCCGATCAGGTGGCTGACGGCATATCGGAAGACCACATTGACATGGTAGACCCGGGGCGCCTTGAGCGTCTGCAGTCCACGCACGGGATGGTAGTACCCGAGCGTCTTGCGAGGGTCCGAAAGCTTGGGCAGGAACTCGGAGACATCGAGCCGCATCACGTCCCGGATGTAGCGGACCTGATGCAGGGGATGATCCCCGAGCAAGCCCTCGAAATTGAGCCGCTTGCTGTAGTGGATGATCGTCTCATGGCGCTCGGGATCGAGGTCGGGCCGATTGCCCAGATCGCGCATGAAAAGGACGTCCGGGGACAGGGCCTCACGCGTCAGGAAGCGCATGTACTCGCGGGCAGAACCCAGGGCGATCTCACGCATCGTGCCGTCGGCATCGAAAAGCGGAAAGGTCAGGCGCAGGTCGAAATCCGGCAGGTACTTCTTCAGGCGCTCGTTGAACCACTCGCGGGTCAGCTCCTTGATGCGGTCCTTGAAGATATAGGCTCCGACACCGATGGCCAGCACCACGACGAGCCTGTAGCCCAGGTCAGGGTCATTCATCATGGCGAGGCGCTGCATGTCGGCCATGGTCGCCCACGCAGCCGCCAGACCGGCGCCAATGGCGGCGATCACGTTGCGGTAGAGACGTTCGCGCTTGACGCTGGCCACGCGCAGGAACAGTACCTCGGCGACATACTTCTTGAGCAGGCCCAGGCGATAGTTGAGGCGCTCGGCCTGCTCCGGTGCCGTCGCGTCATCATCCAGCCTGACGAGATCGGCCTCGGCCCGATGGCGAATCTCGTCGTCCAGCCAAGCCCGGAAAGCCGTGGCCAAGGCACCGCCCTCCCGGGCCATGGGCCGCAGACAACGAATCGCCACGGCCTCGAAACGATAGGAGAGGTACTCGTCGACCAGGCGCAGGGCCCGCCGGACTTCCCGGTCCACGAGCAGGGGCTCCGTCAGGACACGTTGCACATAAGCCGCACGGTAGCGATCGAGGACCGACTTCAGGCGACCGACCATCGCGAGGGCCTCGCTGCTGGCCGTCTCGCGGAGCAGACGCTTGAACTGGGTGTTCATCAGGCACCCGAACAGCCGGATCTCCTGCTGCACCAGACCCACCATCCGCTGCCGGGCCGACGTGTCGAGGTGGGCAGCCAGATAGCGATCGAGGGCGGGCAGATGCCAGTGGTCCGGATCCAGACGTTCGAAGGACACGTCCTCGGGGGTCCTGAGTCGCAGATAGTTGGTCAGGTCCGAGAAGAACTGGTCCCGACCATAGGTCCCTTCGTGGATGCCCATCGTGTGGGGCACGAAGAACCACGTATCGATCTCGTAGCGCTTGTGGACGCCCGGGCCGGGCGGCAGCACGTCGAAATCGAAGTTGGCCTCGAACTGCGTGCGGTCATGGACCGTGCTCGAACTGAGGATGCCCGGGGAACCGGCTGCCACCGGGTCAAAGGCACCGTCATCGAAGGGCTCGTCATCCCGCAGCTCGGGATCGAGCGCACCATGCGACAAGCCGGACACCCCGGCATGCTAGGCCGCGGCGGCACGGGCCGCAAGTCCGCTCAGGAGCGGACCTGCAACCACGCGTCCAGTTGGGGGAAGAAGTGCTTGCGCGCCCCCTTGCCCACCACGACGCCGACATGGCCTGCCTTGACGGGCAGCACCGTGACGTCCTTGGAGGACACGAGGTCGGCAACGACGGTGGACTGGCACGTCGGCACGATGTGGTCGAGCGTCGCATGCACGACCAGAAGGGGACAGCTGATCCGGGAGAGGTCCACGCGCTTCGCGCCCAACTTGACCGTGCCCTTGACGAGCTTGTTGCCCTGGTAGAAGTCCTTGGCCCATTGCCGGTAGATTTCGGCAGGCATGGGGATGCCGTCCGAGACCCAGCCGTTCATTGCCCGCCAGTTGTCGACGAAATCCTCGTCGTCGAGTTTCTCGAAAAGCCGGACGTAGGGCGAGACCCAGTTCTGAATCGGCTTGAGCATCTTGGCTCCGAAATCCATGAGCTCGGCCGGAACCAGCTTCATGCTGTCGGCCAGGCGATCGATGTCGGCATGCTCGGGATTCAGCCAGTTCGAATAGAGACCGGCCTCGGCAAAGTCGATGGGTGTCGTCAGCAGGACCAGGTTTGCCAGGGTCCGCCCCTCGTCCAGCGCCGCATACATCGCAGCCAGCGTTCCACCCTGGCAATAGCCGAACATGGTCAGGCGTTCGACACCCGAGCAGCGCAAGGCCGCCCGGACGGCCGACGGCATCATCCCCGTGACGAGGTCGGCCAGGGTCATGCCCCCGTCTTCCTCCCCCGGCACGCCCCAGTCGATCATGTAGACGTCACGGCCCTGCTCCACCAGGTACTCGATCAGGCTCGAGCCCGGCTGCAGATCCAGGATGTAGGGCTTGTTGATCAAGGCGTAGACGAACAGGATGGGCGTGGCGTGCCGACGCTCCCCCTGGCCCTCGTAACGGTAGAGCCTTGCCTTGTTGCGGGACCAGACCACCTGCTTCGGGGTCTGCCCCACGCGGGCAGACTGCAACGGAAAGGCGGCGCGAAAGCCCTTGAGGGCCTTCAGGGCCTGGCCGAGGCCTTCTTCGGTGGCCAGCGGGAGCATCGGACGCGTCATCTTTGCAGTTCCTCGAAGGGTCAGCCTAAGCGGCGGACTTGGGGGTCGGCACCACCTCGGCCATCACATCGGCCAAGCGGCCCACGTAGGCCGGGCCTTCGGTGGCCACGGTATCGAGCGTGACGCCCATGACCTTGACGGCGTCCTTGCGGGCAACGGACCAGAAGTCCAGCATCTGCCGTGCGCCCTCCTCCCAGCGGGTGCCGGCGATCTCCATCGTCTCCAGGCCGTGACGCATCATCGCAATCATCGGCCGGGTGGGATCAACCGCGTTCATCCAGGGCTGCATCATCTCGACCATCTTCTCCATCGGTGCCCTCCTCAGGCTCGCTTGGGCGGCACGCCGCCCGGGTTCGTGAAACAGGATCAGGGGGCAGGCTTGCGGGTTGGCCTGACCGGACGGGATACCGGGCCCGAAACGGCGTCGGCACCCGTGCCAACAAGCTGAACGAGGGCTTCGAGTTGCTCTGTCTGACGCGCGATCAACGCGTGCTGCATACGCACGAGGTCCTCGAGGGAAGCCAAACGGTCCTCGATGTCGGCAGCCCGGCCATCCACCTGCACGACCAAACCGGCGACACGCGCCAATTCACCGTGGCTTGCCAGCCTCATCCGCTGCCAACCCTGCTCGAGGGCCTCGTCGCCCGTCTGACGTCCGAGGGCGTAGGTGTCGCGCACCGCGCTCAGCATCTGGCCGGCGGCATCGGTGCCCAGCGCCGCCTGAAGGGGCTTGCTGACGACCGTCTCGGCAAAGGCATACCCTTCGCGAAACAACTGGGCAGCCAGATTTTCCAAGGGGCTGGCAACAGGCATCCTATCGATCCTCGGGTGATTCGGATGGCCCTCTGGCCATCTACGAATACAGCCTGCAGGGTCGCGGTTACAGGCCCGTTACAGCTCCGGGCGATCCAGGACGTCAGCCAGCCACGCCCGTGAGCGGGGATGGTAGAGCAATTCCATGTGGTTGACCGGCAACACGTCGCGCGCCACCAGATCCGCACCCGCCTCGAGCATGTCGTCGGTATGGGTTGCCGATGAGACAAACACCACACCGTCCGAAGGGCCGTCCTTTTCGTTCAGGACCGTCGTCATGGTGGCCCTGTTCCCGGCTGCCACCGCCAGGTCAAGCCCCTTGGGCAGGGGATGGCGGCGCAGTCGATCGATGAAGTTGCCACCGGCCCTGATGGCAGCATCGATGCCCCGGCTCTCGCTGATCAGGCCTTTGCCGCCGTGGTAGGTCGCGTGGACATCGGGCTCGAGGGGCGACAGGGGATACTCGCGGTCCCACCGATGAAGCAGCTGCGCCTGGCCCGGGAAGAAGTTGCCACGGTCCGTCATGAAAGACTGGGAACCGATGTCCTTCCAGAGTCCGAAGACCACCATCCGCTCCCACGCCGTGGGCGCGTTGCGTAGCGGATGATCCAGTTCGGGCACGAGCCCGAAATGAACAGAAGGGTGGCGGTAGGTGTAGTCGAGGCCCAGCAAGGGCCCGCCAAGCAGGACCAGCTTGCGGACATCTCCGACGTACGGCCGCCCCCAGGGCATCCGCACGCCGCTGACGTGGGCCCGGACGGCAGCCACGCCCTTGGAGTGGGCCACGACATCGACCCGGGGCGCGCCCGTGAGTTCCCTGATCCTGGCCATGGCGCCCGCGACGTGCTCGGCCTGCAGCAGGTTGTCCCCATGCCGATGGGCGAAGGTGACGGCAAAGACCGCGCGCCCCCGGGCAGCCAACCAGGGCGCCAGTCCTTCCTTGCCGTGAGGAGCCACCCACGCGCTCTCGGCATCGGCGATGGCCCCGTGCACGAGCAGGACCGGCACGGTATTCCGACGATCCCAGCCCGGCATGGCGTGCAGCAGGACCTGCCGGGACGCAGGCCGCTCCGTCCCGAATGCCGCCACGACCGTCTCCTCGCGCTGTCGGCCATTGGGCCGGCTCGCCTCATCGGGAAAGGCTGCAGCCCCGTGGTCCATGCGCTCGACGAAGGCCCAGACGCCAAGGTTGGTCTTGCGGGTGATCGCATAGCCTGTGGCCGTAGGGCCCGCTGCAGCCCTTGCGGCCACGCCTGCGGGCACAGGCCCCTGGAGCGAGGCAGCGGGTGCCCCGCACCCGACGAGCGCAGGCAGCAACGCCAGGGCACGAAGCCCCCGCGACATCGCCGATACGCGTCCCAGCACCCCGCCCCCCCGTCCGGACGACCGCCGGCCGTCACGGAACACCTTGTTGTCACCCCGTTACAGCCGCGTTACAGCAAGCTTCACCCGCTGATTATCGCGCCTTCACCTGCGGGACTTGCGAACCGAAGCAGGACGCCGCAGGAGCCGTGAGACCTAGGGATTCCGGCGTGCGGGCAGGACAGGATGGCCGGGACCATGCAGGGCATGGCTGGCAAGGACGTACTTGGCCATGGCCCAGCCCAGGGGAAAGGCGCTGGGGAAGACCCGGCGGTTGGCATCGTAGACCTCGCCAATCTGCAAGCTGCCCGTCGTCCAGGCCCGCTCGGTATTGGTCCCGTGGTGCGCCAGTGCGGAGGCACGCTCGCCTCGGGCGGCCCGGCTGATGGCCATCCAGTCCTGAAGCTCGGGCCAGCCTTGGCCACCGAACCAGCCGTCACCCTCGTACCGGCGAATGCCCCCGCCCGGCACCGTCAGGCGAGTCTCGACGCGGGCCAACGTGGCCGTCATGACGGGGTGGTCAAGCGGCACCAGGCCATACGGCCAGCCGGCTCCGACGACCGAGGCGTCAATCACGGGATCGGGAGCGGCAGCACCGGGCTTGAGACCCTTGCCCAGCCAGCCGCCCTCGGCAACGACCATCTTCGTCAGGATGTCCCGGCGCAAATCCGCCGCAGAGCGGGCAAATGAGCGAGCCTCGGCCTGCATGCCGAGTGCGTACCCCATCCGGGACGCATCCTCGAGCCCGCCGACGAACGAGGCATTGGTGTAGGTCCACGACTTGTCCGTGAAGGTCTCCCAGAGGTCCCGGCAGGGAACCAGGATGCCGGATGGCGTCATCTGCCGCTCCATGAAGGTCGCGGCCCGCGCCACGGCCGGCCAGATCGCCCGGACTGTCTCGTCGACACCATAGGTCGCCAAGTAGGCACCCGCCGTGGTCACGAAATGTGCACCCATGAACTCGGTGCCGTGCTCCCAGAGCGAATTGGGCCGTCCATCGGTGAAGTAGGTGACCCACCAATCCCCGTCCGGCTTCTGGACCCGGGCCAGGAAACGCAGGATGGCCGCCGCCTGCTCGCGATGACCGGAGACCATCAGGGCGCGTGCATCAAAGGCCGCATCCTGCAGCCACACATACTTGTAGGCCGGGCTCAAGGCCGAGGGGGATGCAAGCACACCCCCGGTCGCCGACTGCAACTGGTGCAGGACGACCAGCGCCCTGCGGACCACGGCGGCCTCGCGCGCGTCCAGACCTGCCGGCATGACCGAGCCTTGCAGCCAGGTCCTCCACCAAGAGGCATCGGCGGCCACGAGGGCTGCATGTCCTTCCTGCAGCAGGCGATCGACCACAGCTTGACTGCGCGGGGCATCGGGCGCCGTCGCCATGGCGACCTGCAGATCCCAGCGCTCTCCGGCTCCGAGAACCGGAACCTGGACCTGCAACGCACCGTTGGCCCCCACGCCCGAGACCTTGGTCGCCCCCTTGAGGCGCCCGTCATCGGCATCGAACCACGCATCCTCGCCCGACCCGACCCTGAGCAGCGATCGACCGGCCTGCCATGCCGTGACGGGCTGATCGACGCCGATGACCGCAGCCACCTCTTCCGCTGGGTTGGTCTGCACGAGGCGACGGCGACCCGTATCGACCACGAGGGCATCACCCTTGCCCGTACGGTCCAGCGTGACGTGTCCGAAGATCGTGAGCCTGAGGCCGCCGAGGGGACGATTGCCCACGTGGATCAGGCGGACACGACGCACCACGCCCGGCAAGGTGCGGTGGGCCACGTCCGAGATTTCGAGCGCAAGCGGCAACTCCGGGTGCTGCAACCGCGTCTCGACGATGCCGGTGTCAGGCAGGACGCGCTGATCGACCAGCTTCCATGTCTCGGCCCAGCGATGCCGCGTACCGTCGTGCAAGCCCACCGTCAGCAAGCGGAGGCGGTTCTCCGTAAGGTTCGGCGCATGCCACGCGATGAGGCCGCCAAGCGAGGAGAGCCTGCCGAAATCCCGGGAAACGACGGCCATGACATCCCCGTTGGCCACTTGGGAGAAGTTGGGACAATCGCCGAACATCGCCGACGACGGGCCGGACAGGTCGAGACCGGCGCCCCGGAGGGTATCCGGTTGCGCATCCCCCGGCGCAAAGGCCGGCAGGCGGCCACACGCCACCAGGGAGGCCAGGACAAGAAAACGGACAACAAAAGAGAACATGACGCCAATTTAACAAAAGAAAAACAATCTGTCATCACCCGCCCCGACCAGTAGCGGGGCAGGTGATGGCGACGCCCGGACAATGGGCTAGTTCAGGACACGCGACTGATAGAGCCCGTAGTAGTTGAAGAAGTAGGCGTACTCACCCTTCACGTAGAAGCGGTCCGCATGGTTGTAGGCATTCGGCGCCGTGCTGCCGGACATGTTCTCCCAGCCACCCAGTTCACCCTGGCCGCTGACCGTCGCCCGGCACCAGACGCCGTCGTAGTTGGTGCCGATGACGTAGACGTAGTTCCCGACGAGGGCCGCCGACGCCCCGTTGTAGTTGCCGTTCGGCATGCCCCTGTAGTAGGCAAAGTTGCCCACGGTCCCGTCGTTGCCGATGGGTGCGCGCGAGCATCCCGACGGGTCACCCTCCCCGCCGAAGCGATAGAGGTAGCTGCCCACGCGGATGATGTCCGCGTAGCGGTAGTTGCCCCAGTTGTCCCCCTGGTTGACCCAGCCGCTGAGCGAGCCGTCGTTCGCGATGGTCGCATAGCGCTTCGCGGTCCACGCCGAAGACATGTCGTAGACATAGACCCGGCTGTCCACCTGCAAGGCCAGGTTGTAACCGGCAGTCGGCATGCCCTGGTAGTAGCTGAACTGGCCCAGGTTGTCATTCGAGCGGTCATAGGCCGCGCGATAGACGGAAGCGTAGTCGTTGCCGTCATTGAACCAGTACATCCAGTTACCCAGAAGGATGCCGCCCTTGAAGTAGTGGTTGATCGGCATGTTGTTCAGGCTGGGCCACGAGTCGACGCCTGCCACGGCCCCCGTGTCGCCAAAGCGGACCCTGTAGTGGTTGTAGCCCGAGCTGTAGCCGCGCAGGAACAGGGCGTTCTCGCCCATGAAGCCCGA
>JAYKIS010000071.1:0-13687 GCA_035286125.1 Candidatus Sericytochromatia bacterium | reverse complement strand
GCGCGCAAGACCGGCATCAGCACCAAGCTGCTGCTGACGTGGGTCAACCACGCCGATCTGATGCGCATGACCCGGACAGGTCCGGTCTATGCCCGCCTGCTCGAGGAAGCCGGCGTCGACACGGTCGCGGAGCTGGCCCGTCGTGATGCCCGGAACCTGCGTCCCACGCTGGAGAAGGCCCATATCAAGGGCGGCTTCCACCTGTCCGATCGGATTCCCTCGGTCACCACGCTCAACGTATGGATCAGCCGGGCCCGGGCGCTGGGTCGGTACGTCGAGTACTGACCACCGTCAGGCCGAACGCAGGTCGAGCGCATAACGCAAGGGCCCGGTCGCCAGACCGGGCTCTTCCGGCATTCTCCGGAACCCCTTTCGCTCATAGAAACCGATGCTGCGGTCGAAACGGGGATCCGCCTCGAGTTCGACCCTCCGATACCCACCTTCCCCCGCCCAGGCCAGCAACCGGCTGAAAAGTCGGGAGCCCCAGCCCTCACCCCAGAGGGCAGGATGCAGGTACATCCGGCACAGTTCGAGGCGCTCACGATCCAGTCGACGGCCGGCGATCGTCCCCATGATGTGTCCGTCGCGCTCGAGCACGAGGAAG
The DNA here is from genome assembly GCA_035286125.1 of Candidatus Sericytochromatia bacterium. Taxonomy (GTDB): domain Bacteria; phylum Cyanobacteriota; class Sericytochromatia; order S15B-MN24; family VGJW01; genus VGJW01. The sequence continues at coordinate 13,083 of JAYKIS010000071.1, read as the reverse complement.
GTCCCCCCTTCCTGCAAATAGCGTTCGGGAGCCAGCACATCCGCATCGAGACCCTCCGGGTCCCAGCGGAAGCCGTAGGTCAGGAGCATGTTCTTGACCAAGGTCAGAACCTGGTCGCCATCGCCGTCGGCAAGGACCCGGATGGTCCCCGCGCGGGGTTCAACCGTCGTCGCCTCAACCGGCTCCATGGCCCGACCTCCCTGCATCCGGCGCGCACATGGCCCCGGCATCCAGCCATTTCTCCACGACCTCGGGCGCGAGGCCCGACTCCGCCAGGACGACAGCCCGTAGCGTACGGCCGGAGCGGCGCGCCTCGGCGGCCAGGGCCGCAGCACGGTCATACCCGAGCAAGGGCGTCAGCGCCGTGACGAGCCCCAGGCTCTGCTCCAGCCAGTGGGCACATCGTTCCGGCACGGGACGCAGCGCCGTCAGGGTGCCGGCGACGAAAGCCTCCAACGCCGCCCGCAGGAGATCGACGGCTTCGAGCAGGCTGGCCGCCATCACCGGCATCATCGTGTTGAGTTCGAGCATCCCGCCCATGGCGGCGAACGCCACCGTTGCGTCACAACCGACCACGCGCGCCACGACCTGGAGCACCATCTCGCACTGGACAGGATTGACCTTGCCCGGCATCAACGAACTACCCGGCTGCAAGGCCGGCAGCTCGAGCTCGCCAAGGCCACCCCGCGGCCCGGAACCCAGCAACCTGATGTCCCCCGCGATCTTGGCGGCTGCCACCGCCACCGTCCGGATGCCACCGGACAAGGCCACGAAACCATCCCGACTGGCCACGGCCGCGAAGGGCTCACGGGTCGGTTCCCACGCCTCACCCGTCCGCTCCGCCAGCAACGCGCAGGCCCGGGCCGGCATCTCGGGATGCCGGTTGAGCCCGGTCCCCACCGCCGTCCCGCCCAACGGCAGCGCCAACAGCGGTTCGAGCAAGGGATCCAGGCCACGACGCGCCGCGCGTATCTGGGCGGCATAGCCCGAGAACTCCTGGCCCAGCGTCAGGGGGGTGGCGTCCATCAGGTGCGTCCGGCCCAGCTTCAGGATGCCGGTCCAGGCGGCCGCATGTGCCTCGAGGACGTCGGCCATGCGATCCAGGACGGGCATCAGCCCGTTGCGCACGGCAGCCACCGCAGCCAGGTGCATCGCCGTGGGAAAGACATCGTTGCTGCTCTGGCCCAGGTTGACGTGGTCATTGGGATGTACCGTGCGGCCGGGCCCCAGCAACTCGGCGGCCCGGCGCGCCAGCACCTCGTTCAGGTTCATGTGCGTGCTGGTGCCCGAGCCTGTCTGGTAGACATCGACCGGAAACTGGTCTGCGAGTTCACCGGCGACGATCTCATCCGCCGCATGCCTGATGGCAGCCGCCATCCGGGGGTCCAGCCAACCCAGCGAAGCATGCGTTTGCGCGACGCATCCCTTGACGAGGGCCAGGGATCGGATGAGAGACGCTGGCAGCGGCCGTCCCGACACCGGAAAGTTGATGACGGCCCTTGCCGTGGCAGCAGCGTAATAGGCGGCGCGGGGCACCTGCACGTCTCCCAGCGGATCGGTCTCGATCCGCCAAGCGGACGCGGCCTGTGTCGTCATCGGCACCCTCGGACCCGCCATGGCCCATGGCGATGATACCACTCGGCCCATGCTAGAGTAGGGCGTCTTTGACCGGAGTCGTCGCCATGTCCGTCCGCATCCTCGATGCCCCTGCCCTGACCTATGACGATGTGCTCATCGTCCCGCGCCGAAGCAGCGTCTACTCTCGCAAGGAGACCTCGCTGCGGACCCGTCTGGTGGGCGACATCGAGGTCGACCTGCCCTTCCTCAGCGCCAACATGGACACCGTGACGGAATCCCGCATGGCACGCGCGATGCACGGATTGGGGGCACTCGGGGTTGTCCACCGCTTCCTTTCGCCGGAACAACACCTCTCCGAGATGGCGGCCGTGCCGGGGCCGCGCGTGCTCGCCATCGGCGTCAAGGAAGGCGATCTCGACCTGGTGGCCCGGACCGAAGGGTTGGCCGCCGTCCTCGTCGACGTGGCGCACGGACATTCGGACCGGGTCATCGATCGCATCCACGAGCTGCGGGATCGATTCCCCGACTTGTGGATCATCGCGGGCAACGTGGCCACCGCGGAAGGCACATGGGATCTGCTGGAGGCCGGGGCGCATGCCATCAAGGTCGGCGTGGGCCCGGGGGCCGTCTGCACGACCCGCATCGTCACGGGCTGCGGTGTCCCCCAATTGACCGCCGTCCTCCGCGCGCGCGCCGCCATGGATCGCTGGTGGGAGGTCGAACGACGAAAGGCCCGCCCGCGGGCCGCCCATGCCCCGACGCTGATTGCCGACGGGGGCATTCGCAATTCGGGCGACATCGTCAAGGCCCTAGTCGCCGGCGCCGACACCGTGATGATCGGCAGCCTCTTCGCCGGCACCGAGGAGTCCCCCGGCGAAGTCCTGTTCCGGGCCGGGCAGCCCTGCAAGCGGTACCGCGGCATGGCGTCCGCCGGAGCCATGGAAGTCCTGGGGGTCGCCCGGACGCCCGAAGGCGTCGAGACATGGATTCCCTGGAAGGGTCCGGTGGCCCCATTGGTCGAGGAACTGGAGGGAGGCGTCCGGAGCGGCCTGTCCTACTGCAACGCCCGATCCATCCAGGACCTGCACGAACAGACGATCGAGCTCGTCAAGGTTTCATCGGCGGGGCAGCAGGAAAACCAGCCTCACGCCACGACGCGGGCCCACGCTGCCGCGGCGCCCCTGGCGGCCCCTACCACCACGGACTGACGACGGGCACCAGCGAGTTGTCGCCTGCCGAGGCACCGTCCTCGACGGGGCGCATCGCAGGACCCGAGCCACCCCCGAAGTCCGGGACCCAGACGAAACCGGGTTTGCCGTAGTCCTGGCCCGCGCCCTGTCCCGAACCGCTGCCGCCCTCTCGCGCAGGGCCGTCCGCCACGGGAATGAGATTGGAGTAATCGGCACCCGGCCGTGCGGTGGGTACCGGGTCGGCGGCCACCGGCGGCTGCTGGGTCGCCACCGGACGCGGGGACGGCGTTTCGGGCGGCCGCGTGGCCACGGGTCCGGGCGTAGGTACCCGGGGAGGAGCCATCGTGGGCGCGGGCGTGGCAGGTGCAGGGGTGGCAGGCGCAGGGGTTGCGGGTTCGGTCGTAGGCGCGGGTGTGGGCTGGGGCAGGTAAGCCTTGATGAAAGCCACGAGGCGCCGCAAGTCCACCCTGCGCGTCTCCTGTGGGAAACCCGATGTCGGCGCGCCTGTCTCGTAGAGCAGGTCCTGGATGACCCTGGGCGACGTACCGGGGGCCACGGACAGGATGGAAGCCGCGATGCCGGCCACGATGGGAGCAGCCTGACTGGTTCCGGAAAGCGTACGGTATGCCGAGCCGGGAACCGTCGACAACATGTCCGTGCCGGGTGCCGCGAGCCGCACGTGCGTCCCGTAACTGGAGAAGCCGGCGCGGGCATCGCCCGGATCAGTCGCCCCGACAGCAAGGACACCCGGCAGCGCTGCCGGCGACATGGGCTGGGAACTGCCCTCGTTTCCTGCGGCCGCGACGATGACCACGCCCGAGTTGACGAGGTCCTGGACCGCCTGGCGCTCGAGGTTGGAGGATGCGGGCGAGGACAGGCTCATGTTGATGACCTGGGCACCGGCGGACTTCGCGTAGGCGAGGCCGCGGATCACGTCATCCAGCGTCCCGGACCCGTCGGCATCCAGCACCTTGACCGGCAGGATGCGCACCCGGTCCGAGATACCGGAGATGCCGATGCCGTTGCGGATGGAGGCCCCGATGAGGCCCGCGACGTGGGTGCCGTGTTCCTGGTCGTCCATGCCCAGCGCAGGGCCGCCGGCAATGACGGTGAACCCCGGCAGCGTCACCTCGGTCATGTCCGGGTGGGCCCGATCCACACCGGTATCCAGGACGGCAACCTTGATCTGACGTCCCGGCGGCAACTGATCGAGGACTTCGGCACCGACTACGTCGAGGCCCCACTGGCGGGACCGGAACGGGTCCGTGACGGCTGCCGAATCGACCACGGCACGGAAGACCCTGTTGGGTGCCACATCGACGACCCCACCCGTCTCCAGCAGGACCTCCCGCATCCGGCCAGCCGAAGCCGCATCCTCGGAGCGCACCAGGGCCATGCCGGGCGAGAGCAGGTCATGGTCCATCGGCAAGGCGGTACCCGGACGAATGCGCACGACCCACTCGTTGGCGATGACCCCTTGGTTCTCGTCGACCTGTCGGACATAGCGGGACGGCGCGACGCCGGTCTTCGGGGCCACGCAGGCGGAGATCGCGAGGACGCCGGACAGCAGCGCGAGGCGGCTCGGGATCAGGGCTTTGGCAAGGCTCACCTTCATGGTGTGCCCGCCCCGACGCCGCTCCTGACGTTAAAAGATTGTTCTACGGCCCGACCTGAACGGTGACGGGAGACGAACGCCGAGAGGAACCGTCATAACCGTAGGCCACGATCTCGATGCGGGCCTGGCCGCTGCCGGTGGACCGCGTGTCCCAGACAAACTGGTAGGGGGCGTGGTCGCTGACACCGAGCCACGTCCCGTTGACATAGAGTTCGACCTTCTGGGGGACGCCCTGGGCGATACGGGCATCGACGACGGTGCGGCCAGATATCCTGGCACCTTGCGATGGACGACCCACGGCCACCACGCCGGGGGCAGGCGGCAGACCGGCGCCACTCTCCCCCTGGGTCCTGCCCGTCGGGGCCTTCCATATCTTGCTTCCCGGCTGGACCCGCCTGTCCGCATCGTAGACCTTGCGAGGCGCCAGTCCTCCCATGCGAACCTCTTCGCGCGGTCCCATGAAGGGCAGGTGACCGCGGTAGATGACGGAAGCCACCACCAGCAGGAACATGACGCCGGCCACGACGCCGATCCGGCGTGTCATCTGGCGGCGCTTCTGGCGCTGCCGCTTGAGCTTGCCCTCCAGCGACTTCGTCCGGGACTCCTTCTGCACCGCCCTGTCGATCGCCCGCTGGGCACAACTGAAACACGTACCCTGCGTATTCAGGCACGTCGCGCAGAAGCGCCGCCGGCAGGAGGGACAAGCGGAGACGGAGCGGATGCGGTCATGGTTGACGCAGTCATCGCTGTCCTCCTGGGCGACCTCGAACGCCTGGATGACGCCCTCGCGGCAGAACGAGCAGGTCTTGCCCACCTCGCCGCAGCGCAGGCAGGTCCGGGTCTTGCACTTGCCACACTGACCCGAGGCCGGGGCGCGATGAATATTGCAAACAGCGGCAGACATGCGCCCCTTGTACCCGCCGCGAGCCCGTGCGTTCACGCCTGCGGGGAGACTGGCCCGCAATGCCGGTCTGGAGCTATGATGAAGCGGTGCGCGGAGGCGCACGGAAGGGGACCGATGGGCGCATTGCCGCTCTCCTACCTGGGTGACGATGTCCTCCGGCAGGTGGCCGAACCCGTCAAGGCCATCTCTTCCGAGGTGCGCAAGACGATCGAGGCAATGTTCGCGACGTGTGCCGCGGAACAGGGTATCGGCCTTGCTGCGCCCCAGGTCGGCCTCGCAAAGCGCATCATCGTCATCGACATGTCCGAACACGACCTCGAGCCGTTCTGCCTCGTCAACCCCGTCCTCAAGCGCCGCTCGGGCCCTCCCATGACCGACGAGGAGGGGTGCCTCTCGCTGCCCGGGGTCTTCCTCGAGGTCACGCGTCCCCGGGATATCCTGGTCGAAGGCCGAGACGAGAAGGGAAGGCTGCTTCGCTTCGAGGCGTCCGACCTGCTGGCGCGGTGCATCCAGCACGAGATCGATCACCTCGACGGCAAGGTCTTCACCGACCACGTCAAGGATGCCACGCGCAGGGACGAGGAACTCAAGGCGCTCGACGCCCGCCTCGTCGACCTGCGCGCCGCCCGCCAGGCCGCCATGCTGGCCGGGGGGCGCTGAAGCCCGTGCAACCACCGGGACGCAAACCCCTCACCATCGGCGTTTCGGGCGGATCGGGCTCGGGAAAGACCACCGTTGCCCGCAACATCCTCGAACTGGCCGGCGCGGACAACGTGGCCCACCTCTGCCACGACGCGTACTACCATGACCATGCGCACCTCTCGCCCGAGGAACGGGCGGCCGTCAACTACGACCACCCCGAATCCCTCGACAACGCCCTGTTCGTCGAGCACCTGCGTACGCTTCAGCGGATGCAGCCGGCCGAGACGCCCCTGTACGACTTCACGCGGCACGCCCGGTTGCCCGAACCCAAGATCGTGCAACCTCGGCGCGTCATCCTGGTCGAAGGCATCCTGATTCTGGCCATACCGGAGATCCGGCGCCATCTCGACATCAAGGTCTTCGTCGACACGGACGCCGACCTGCGCTTCATCCGTCGCTTGCGCCGCGACATCGTCGAACGCGGCCGCTCCCCCCAGTCCATCATCGACCAGTACCTCGCTACCGTGCGTCCGATGCAGGAGCAGTTCGTGGAACCTTCCCGGCGATTCGCCAACGTCGTTGTCCCCGAAGGCGGCATGAACGAAGTGGCCGTCGATATCCTGCACACCAAGATCCAGTCGGTGTTGCGGAAGGTCACAGGACCGCTTCAGCCCCCTCCGGGCTTCGTCGCAGTACCAGGCACCTGAGCCTCGCACTCCGCCCCGAATCCTGATACAATCGTCACGCTGTATTCATAATGTTGTTTTGGCTGGCAGTGTGCCGGCCCTGGAGGAGATATCGTGCCCCTTTCCACCGCCGAGAAGGCTCAGGTAATCGGCGATTTCCGCATTGCCGAGACCGACACGGGCTCGACGCAGGTCCAGATCGCGCTGCTCTCCAAGCGCATCAACCAGCTTTCCGAGCACCTCAAGAAGCACAAGAAGGACTACGCGTCCCGTCGCGGGCTGCTCCAGCTCGTCGGTCAGCGCCGCGGCCTGCTCAGCTACCTGCAGCGCACCGACCTCGATGCCTATCGCGGCATCCTCGAGAAGCTCGGCCTGCGCAAGTGACCCCTGGCACGGCCGTTGTCGTGCCTGAACCCTCCCCTTGCCATGATGCGGACGCCCGGTGCGGGCGGGCCGCTCATGGTGCCAAGAAAGAAGTATCCCTTTGACTGATGTGAAGACCTTCACGTACGCCCTGGGCGGCCGTGAGATCAAGATGACCTTCGGCAAGTACGCCAAGCAGGCGAACGCGGCCGTGCTGGTCGAGTCGGGCGAGACCGCCGTGCTCGTCACGGCCACGATGAGCAAGTCCCCCCGCGAAGGCATCGACTTCTTCCCGCTGCTCGTGGACTACGAGGAGAAGCACTACTCGGTGGGTCGCATCCCCGGCAGCTTCCATCGCCGCGAAGGCCGCGCCGGCGAGCATGCCATCCTTTCGGGGCGCCTGATCGACCGCTCGATCCGTCCGCTCTTCCCCGACGGCTTCCGCAATGACGTGCAGGTCGTCGCCTACACCCTGTCGTGCGACCAGCAGGTCGAGCCCGACATGCTGGCGATGGTCGGCGCCTCGGCCGCGCTGACGGTTTCGGACATCCCTTTCCAGGGCCCCTGCTGCGGCGTCCGGGTGGGTCGGGTCAACGGCCAGTGGCTGGTCAACCCCACCTTCCAGGAGACCGAGGAAGGCGACTTCGACCTCGTCGTGGCCGGCACCGCCGACGCCATCATGATGGTTGAGGCCGGCATCAGGATCGTCCCCGAAGATCAGGTGCTCGACGCCATCGACGTCGGCTTCCAGGCCGTCCAGGAGCTGGTTGCCTGGCAGCAGGAAATCGCCCGGATGATCGGCAAGGCCAAGCTCCAGCCCAACCTCGTCGCCCTGCCTGAAGCCCTCGTGACCTGGGTCGCGTCGTTCAACGGACAGCTGTCCGCCGCCATCCAGAACCCTGACAAGAAGGCCCGGGACGTCGCGACCGACGCCGTGATGGCCGACATCAAGGCCCAGTTCGCCGCGATGGCCGAGGATCATCCGGTCAAGGCCTCGACCGGCGGTCGCGCCAAGGCCCTGGGCGAGGCGCTCTACGAGCTCGAGGCCGGCATCGTCCGCAGCCTGGTGCTCGACAAGGGCCTGCGCATCGACGGCCGCCGGACCACCGAGATCCGCAAGGTGACCTCGGAAGTCAGCGTCCTGCCCCGTACGCACGGCACGGGCCTCTTCACCCGCGGCCAGACGCAGGTCCTCAACATCTGCACCCTGGGCTCGATGGGCGACGCCCAGAAGATCGACGGCCTCGACCCGATCACGTCCAAGCGGTACCTGCACCACTACAACTTCCCCGGCTTCTCGGTCGGTGAAGTCAAGCCCAGCCGTGGTGCGGGCCGCCGCGAAATCGGCCACGGCGCCCTGGCCGAGCGTGCGCTCGTGCCCGTGCTGCCCGGCGTGGACGAGTTCCCCTACGCCATCCGCCTGGTTTCCGAAGTGCTCGAGTCGAACGGTTCGACCTCTATGGCCTCGACCTGCGGTTCGACGCTGTCGCTGATGGACGCGGGCGTGCCCATCAAGGCCCCCGTCGCGGGCATCGCGATGGGCCTGATCAAGGAAGACGAGCGCTTTGCCGTCCTGACCGACATCCAGGGCATCGAGGACCACCTCGGCGACATGGACTTCAAGGTCACCGGAACGCGTGAAGGCGTGACGGCCCTCCAGATGGACATCAAGATCGCGGGCATCAGCCTCGAGATCATGCAGCAGGCGCTCGAGCAGGCCCGTGTGGCTCGTCTGAGCATCCTCGACATCATGGAAGGCGCGATTGCGAAGCCCCGGACGGAGCTTTCCCCCTACGCCCCCCGGATCATCACCCTCAAGATCAACCCCGAGAAGATCGGGGCGCTGATCGGCCCCGGCGGCAAGATGATCAAGCGCATCACCGAGGAAACCGGCGTCAAGATCGATGTCGAGGACGACGGCACCGTCTACCTCACGACCTCGGACGCGCAGGCTGCCGACGCGGCAATGCGCTGGGTCCAGGGCATCGCCGCCGAGGCCGAGGTGGGTCGCCTCTATACCGGCAAGGTCACGCGCATCCTGAACTTCGGTGCGTTCGTCGAGATCCTGCCCGGCAAGGAGGGCCTGGTCCACATCAGCCAGCTGGCACCCGAGCGGGTCGCCAAGGTCGAGGACGTGGTCAACATCGGGGACATCATCTCGGTCAAGTGCACCGAAATCGACTCCCAGGGCCGCATCAACCTGAGCCGCAAGGCCGTGCTGGCCGAAGAACTTGCCGTCAGCGGCAAGTAGCATCATGACCAACGTGGTCGCGCCCCCCCAGTCTCGCAAGGTCACGCTGTCGAACGGCGTGCGGGTGCTCCTCGAGGAGCTCCCGCATGTCCACTCGGCCTCCATCGGCTTCTGGGTCGATACCGGCAGCCGCAACGAGACCCCCGAGATCGAGGGGGCGAGCCACTTCATCGAGCACATGCTCTTCAAGGGCACGCCCAGTCGGTCGGCCCTCGAGATCGCCCGCGCACTCGAGGACACGGGTGGCAGCCTGAATGCCTTCACCAACAAGGAGCAGACCTGCTATTACGCCCGGGTCCTCGAGGACCAGGTGGAACTCGCCCTAGACGTCCTCTCTGACATGCTGTTGCATTCGCTCTTCGACCCGGATGAGGTCAAGCGCGAGCGCAAGGTCATCCTCGAGGAGATCAAGATGTACGAGGACAACCCGGACGAATATGCGTCCGAGTTGTTCCAGACCATCTTCTGGCCGGACCATCCCATGGGACGGCCGATCGCCGGCACCCGGAACTCGGTCCGTCGCCTGAGCCGCGAGGCCCTGCTGGCGTACAAGGAACGGTTCTACGCAGCCGATCGCCTGGTCGTCTCCATCGCTGGACGTATCGACGGCGACAAGGTCGTGGCGCAACTCGAGCACCTGCTTGCCGACCTGCCGCGCAAGAGCGCCCCCCATACGCTGACGGCACCTACAGCCAGCACGCGTCGGGTCGTCAAGTACCGCGATACCGAGCAGGTCCAGGTCCTGCTGGGGACGGACGGTGTCTCCGTCGACCATCCCGACCTCTACATCCACCACATGCTCGACGCCATCCTGGGCGGAGGCATGAGTGCGCGGCTCTTCCAACAGGTCCGCGAAAAGCGCGGCCTGTGCTACTCCATCTCCTCTTACGGCGCCCATCATCGCCTCGGAGGCATGTTCGGGATTTACGCGGGTACGAACGCCCGCAAGGTCGACGACCTGCTTGCCGTGACCTTCGAGGAGTTGCAGCGCCCCATCACCCGCGAAGAGCTCGATCGGGCCAAGCGTCAGACCCGCGGCAACTTGCTGCTCGCGCTCGAACAGCCCCGGACCCGGGCCAACCGCATGGCACGCAACGAACTGTTCCATGGTCGCTTCATCCCGATTGAGGAGATTCTCGAGCGGATGGAGGCCGTCACGGTGGAACAGGTCTCGGACTTGGCAGCCCGAATGACGCCAGACCGCTTCTCGTTCACCATCGTCGGGCCCCTCCGACGAATCAAGGCCCTGTGATCGAACCCGGGGTCCGCACGGTGCAAGTGCCCCTGCGACGCCTCTCGGACCAGGCCCGGATTCCCGTCGTGATGCAGGCCGGCGATGCCGCTGCCGACCTCTGTGCAGCAGAGGCCGGCGAAATCCCCCCCCGTGGGCGCGCCGTCGTGCCGACTGGCCTCGCCATCGCCCTGCCGCCGGGAACCCGAGGCCGCATCATGCCGCGCTCGGGCCTCGCCATGAAGTTCGGCATCGACGTTGGGGCAGGCCTGATCGACTCCGGCTACAGGGGCGAAATCGGGGTCCTGCTCTTCAACCACGGTGACACGCCGTTCCGCTTTGCCGTAGGGGATCGCATTGCCCAACTCGCGATCGAACCTTCGTGGACACCGGCATTCACCGAGACGTCGGTGCTCGACCCGACGAACCGGTCCGAGGGCTGGGGCTCGACGGGCACGGAGACCCCTTGAACACGACGACCTACCGGATCATCCTGGCGGGAGCATCGGGCCGGATGGGGCAAGCGATGTGGCCTGGCCTTGCGGCAGCCCCTGACGTGGAGATCATCGGCGCGCTCAGCCGCCAAGCCGCGCCGACGGACCTGCCTGGGCTCACGATTTGGTCTGCGGATGCGAGCACCCTGCTCGCCGAGAGCCGTCCCGGGGACATCTGGCTCGACCTGACGACGGGCGAGGCCGCGACAGCCCATGTCCCCCTTGCCCTCGAGGCGGGCCTCAGGGTCATCGTCGGCGCCACCGGCATGGCCCCATCGACGCTCGAGGCGTGGCGCGACCATCTCTCGGCACGTCCCGGCACCGTACTGGTCGTGCCCAACTTTTCGCTGGGTGCCGTCCTGATGATGCGCTTTGCCGAGGAAGCCGCACGCTGGCTGCCGGATGTCGCCATCATCGAAGGCCACCACCCCGCCAAGCGTGACGCCCCATCGGGTACGGCCCGTCGAACCGCCGAACGCATCGCGGCCAGTCGTAGCCGCGTCGGGTCGTCCTGCGGCGATCAGCCGGCCTTGGGCCTCGACGTCTCGGGCGTCCCGGTTCATGCTCTCCGCCTGCCCGGCCTTCTGGCCCATCAGGAAGTGGTCTTCGGGGGGCAAGGCGAAGTCCTCACGATCCGGCACGATGCCATGGGCAGGGAGTGCTTCCTGCCCGGATTGCTGCTGGCCATCAGGGGCCTGGATCGGGTCCGAGGGCTGGCTATCGGCTTGGAACACGTTCTGGAGGAAGGAACCAAGTGAGCTACAAGGTTGCCGTCCTGGGCGCGACGGGCATGGTCGGCCAGGAGATGCTGCGCGTGCTCGAGGCACGGGCCTTTCCCGTCGGCGCCCTGGTCCCGCTGGCCTCCGGCAGTGGGGAGACAGGGCGAACGGTGCACTTCGCCGGGCGTCCCCACGCCGTCCTCGGCACAGACGGCTTCGATTACCGGGGCGTCGATCTGGTCCTCGCCAGCGCAGGAGAGGAAATCAGCGCGCGCGAGGCGCCGCGCGCCGCTGCCGCCGGTGCTGTCGTCGTCGACAACACCGCCCATTTCCGGATGCAGGCCGACGTGCCGCTGGTCATTCCCGAGATCAACGGAAGTGCGGTGCGCGACCATCACGGCATCATCGCGAACCCCAATTGCAGCACGGCCATCGTCCTGATGGCCGTTGCCCCCCTGCGCGCCCTCGGCAGCCTCGCAAGGCTGGTCGTCAGTACCTATCAGTCGGCCTCGGGTGCAGGCAAGGAAGCCGTCGCGGAGCTCGACGCCCAGATGGCCGCCCACCTCGAGGGACGCGCACCCGAACACCGGGTATTCCACGCGCCGCTTGCGGGCAATGTCCTGCCCCGGATCGGGCGCCTGTTGCCGGATGGTCGCACGAGCGAGGAGGCCAAGATGGAGGAGGAGGCCCGGAAGATCCTGGCCCTGCCGGATCTGGCCGTCACGTGCACCTGTGTTCGGGTGCCGGTGGTCGTCGGCCATAGCGCCTCGGTCAATTTGACCTTCGATCGGCCCGTGGCCCCCGGAGACGTGGCTGCGATCCTGCACGAAGCCCCGGGCGTGCACGTCGTCGAGGAGCCCGATGGTCCGACGCCCCGTGACGCAGCAGGGTCGGATGACGTTCTCGTGGGTCGCATCCGCACGGATCGCTCGCACCCGTGCGGGCTGGATCTCTGGGTATCGGGCGACAACCTGAGAAAGGGTGCGGCCTTGAACGCCGTGCAGATCGCCGACCTCCTCCACCGGGAGGGGCGGCTGGGCGTCTCGACGCCATCAGCATGAAGGGCTGCGTCACCCCCGGGAAGCCAGGCTTCCGGGGGCGTCGCAAGGGGTTGGGGCGTCCCGAAATCAGGTCGACGGACCCGTAATCAGAAAAGAAGAACAAGGGACAACCGCCAAGAAACATGATGCAGCAGAACCTCGGAGAGCGTCAAGCAGGCCGTTTACAGGTCCTTGACGGCAGGACTCCCGCGCTTCATCCCTGCGTGCTATACTGTCCTCGTCGTGCTACGAGCGCCCGTAGCTCAGGGGATAGAGCAGCCGCCTTCTAAGCGGCTGGCCGCTGGTTCGAATCCAGCCGGGCGCGCCATCGAGGCGGTCGTGGACGACACACCCATGGCGGGTGTAGCCA
>JAYKIS010000070.1:0-17279 GCA_035286125.1 Candidatus Sericytochromatia bacterium | reverse complement strand
CTTGCCTGCATCTTCCTCGAGGTGGATGCGGATGAGCCGGATACGCCTGGGGCCCTCCGCCAACGGGAGGTCGAGATGACCTCCGCTGACGATGGGCATGGCCAATTGGGAAATCTGATAGCCCTTGGGCAGGTCAGGATAGAAGTAGTTCTTGCGGTCAAACCGACTACGGCCCGCCACGCTCCCGCCCAGCGCCATGCCGGCCAGAGCCGCCATGCGGACGGCTTCGGCATTCAGGACCGGAAGTGCACCGGGCAGGCCTGCGCAGACCGGGCAGACCTGGCTATTGGGGGGCTGACCGAAGGTCGTGGGGCAGCCGCAGAAGATCTTGGTCCGGGTGGCCAATTCGGCATGGACCTCGAGTCCGATGACGGCTTCCCATGTGCTGGTCACGCGCGGGTCCCCCCGGCAAGCGGCTGAAGGTCCCAGGCGACGGGCGGTCGTGCCGTCCACCAGAGGTGGGCGCGCTCGTAGGCGTGACCTGCATCGAGGATGCTCGCCTCACCGCCTCTGGGGCCCTGCAGCTGCATGCCGATCGGCAGTCCCTTGCGGTCGAAGCCGCAGGGGACGGACAGGGCCGGAAGCCCGGCCAGGTTGGCCCCGACCGTCGCGACATCCGAGAGGACCATGGCCAGCGGATCGTCGAGGCGGCTGCCGAGCGGGAACGCCGTCGTCGGGCTGGTGCACGACAGCAGCACGTCCACGTCGCGGAACACCCGGTCATGAGCCTCGGTCAGCAGTTGCCGGACCTTGCGGGCACGACCATGGTAGGCCTCCTGATGGCCTGCCGAGAGGGCGAAGGTGCCCAGCAGGATACGTCGCTTCACCTCGGCACCAAAGCCTTCGGAACGGGTGCGTTCCAGCGTGCCCCCCAGGTTCTCGGCTTCCCGCCTCAGGCCGAAGCGCATGCCCTCGAATCGGGACAGGTTGCTCGAGACCTCGGCGGTGGCCAGCAGGTAATACGTCGGAATGGCCCAGTCCAGCTCGGGCATGGCAATGGGGACCAACGTGCACCCGGCCGCTTCGTACCAGCCCATCGCCTTGGCGAGCGCCTCGGCGACCTCGGGCTGGATGCCCGGTCCCTCGACCAGGCGGGTCAGCACACCGATGCGCACGCCCGCAATGGGGCGGGGGGTCCAGCTCCATGGGGCCTCGTCCATACATGTGGCGTCACGACTGTCCGGGCCTGCCATGACCTCGAGCACGCGCGCAGCATCGGCGACCGTCCGGGCCAGGGGCCCCATCTGGTCGAGGCTGCTGCCGTAGGCCACGAGTCCGAATCGGGAGACCCGGCCGTAGGTCGGCTTGAGGCCGACGACGCCGCAGAGCGCCGCCGGTTGGCGAATGGAGCCACCGGTGTCGCTGCCGATGGCCACCTGCACCATCCCGGTGGCCACGGCCGCTGCCGCTCCTCCTGAAGATCCTCCGGGCACGCAGCCCAGTTGCCAGGGGTTGCGGGTCGGCCCGAAGGCGCTGGTCTCGGTGGACGAGCCCATGCCGAACTCGTCCATGTTGGTCTTGCCGACGAGCACGGCTCCGGCTGCTTCAAGACGTCGGACCACCGTCGCGTCATAGGGCGGGGCCCACCCCGTCAGCATGCGGCTGGCACACGTCGTGGGCTCATCCGCGCGGCAGATGTTGTCCTTGAGCGCGATGGCCACCCCGTGCAAGGGGCCGGACGGCGGGGCCTCGTCGAGCTGGCGCGCCCGCGCGAGGGCGCGCTCCGCCGAGATATGCACCATCGCCCCGAGGCTGGCGTCCATCCGGATGACGCGGTCGAGCGCCTCACGCGTGGCTCCGCGGGCCGTCAGGTCTCCGGCCGAGATGGCCCCGACAAGGCTTGCGGCGGTCTCGAGGGTGGCATCCCCGTCCATGTTCACGCCCCATTCTAGGGCAAGACGGCCGCCTCGATCTGCCAAGGCGGCCGCCCGGAAGTTCAGGACTTCGGTGGCGCCTTCTTCCGGCCCTGCCGGGTCGATGATCCGCCCTTCCGGCCGATCGAGCTGTAGAACTCGACCCCGCGTTCCTTCTTGACAGCTTCACCGCCCTTGCGGCCGATCGCCGAGAAGAACTCCGGACCGTACTTGGCCTTGGTGGCTTGCCCGCCCTTCTTGCCGATCTCCTGGAAGAAGGCCTTGCCTCGCTCTTCCTTGACGGTCTCTCCGCCCTTGCGTCCGGCCTCGACCATCCTCGGGTCTCCCTTGGCCGGTCCCGGCTTGTTGCCGATCATCTCCGTTCCCCTTTCCGCGGGCGCGGCCCAGGCCTTCGGGAGATTTGGCATGCTGGACCGGGCCCGAGGGTCCGGAAGGTTGCGTGTGCTGGCGCATCGGGCCTGCCTGGCCCTCCTGTCCCGCCGACCGCATCCTGTCAGGGCATTGCCCGGCGGGCCCTGTCCACGATGGACGGGGGTGGCTGGGCATGTCGGGGCGGTACACTGGACGCCATGGAAGCGATGGGGCCCCGAATATATTGGACGACCCGGCCGTCCGGTGCCGAACCGGGCCGTCGCGCATGCCTCATCCACAACCCCAAGGCAGGGCCGCTGACCGGCAAGTCGGATTGGGAGCGCTTCGTCGCGCCCTTGCGTGCCCGGGGTTGGGAGCTGGCGGTGGTGCCCACGCGTCAGGCCGGGGATGGGGAGGTCATTGCCCGCCAGGCCCTCGCGGACGGGGCAGAGGCCATCCTCGTCGCCGGGGGGGATGGCAGTCTGAACGAGGTCCTTCCCGTCCTGGTCGGGACCGAGGTCCCGCTGGGGATTCTGCCTGTGGGGACGGCCAATGTCCTCGCGCGGGAACTTGGCATCACCACCGACGTCAACCGGGCCCTTGCGGCGATCCTGGAGGGCGGGACCCGGCGCATCGACGTGGGACGCCTGATGCGCCCGGGTGAGCCGGACCGCTTCTTCTGCGCGATGACGGGCGTGGGATTCGATGCCGTGAGCATGATGGGTGAGGACCTGGGGCTGCTCAAGGAGCGTCTAGGGCGGGGGGCCTTCGCGCTGACGGCGATGCGGACCAGCCTGCATCACCGTCCCTCGCGGCTGCTGCTCGATGTCGACGGGAAGCGCCAGCGCAAGCTGGTCTACATGATGATCGTGGCCAATACCGCGTTCTATGGCGTGGATTTTCTCAAGGTGACGCCCGAAGCCAGCGTGTCCGACGGTGTCCTGGACGTCGCGATCCTGCGGTCCCGTTCGTTCCTCGAGGCCTGGCGAGACTTCTTCGGCATCGCCCTTGGGCGGGTCAGGAACCTGCCGACCTACGAGACCCTGCGCTGCAGGAGGCTGACCATCCGTTCGGGCAAGCCCGTGCCGTTCCAGGTTGATGGTGACCTGGTCGGGACCACGCCTGTGACACTCGAGGTGGTGCCCTCGGGGCTGCGGGTCTTCGCCCCGGGTTGCTGATGGGCCCGGATGCTACGATGGGACGCATGGCCGGACGCAAGACCTTCATCGCCATTGCCGGGAACATCGGTTCCGGCAAGAGCAGCCTGACGCGATGGCTGGCCGATCGCCTCGGCTACGAAGCGTGTTTCGAGGTCGTCGACGACAATCCTTATCTCGATGACTTCTACCGGGACATGAAGACCTGGAGCTTTCACACGCAGGTCTATTTTCTTTCCCGGCGCTTCGAGAATCATCGGCGCATCACCGAGGGGGACCGTTCGGTGGTGCAGGATCGCAGCATCTACGAGGATTCCGTGATCTTCGCCCGCAACCTGCACGACCAGGGAATGATGAGCGATCGTGACTATGACAACTACCAGGACCTCTACAGGACGATGGCCAACTTCTTTCAGCCACCCGACCTGTTGCTCTATCTGAAGTGCTCGGTGCCGACCTTGATGCGACGGATCGCCAAGCGTGGCCGCAGCTACGAGCAGGAGATCCCCCGCGATTACATTGCCCAGCTCAATGACCTCTACGATGAATGGGTCGAGGGTTTCGACGGCGCTCCCAAGCTCGTCCTGCCCGGGGATGACCTCGACTTCGTGTCGTCGTGGATGGACTTCAGCTTCATCCTCGACATGATCGACGCGATGAAGGTGGACCCGGATCGTCTTCAGGCCTCCCTGTTCGCGCAGCGTTGAGTTCCGATGGCGTGGTAGGATGCCACCGTGCGCATCCTGGTCTCGAACGACGACGGCATCCACGCCCCGGGCATCCAGATCCTGGCGTCGACGTTGGCCTTGGAACACGAAGTCCACGTGGTCGCGCCCGACCGCGAGCGCAGCGCCACGGGCCACGCCCTGACGCTGCACAAGCCCTTGCGCCTCGAGGAGGTGCCCATCGAGGGGACGGCGTCCAGCCGCTGCGTGAACGGCACTCCCGCCGACTGCGTCAAGCTGGCGTTGGGCGCCCTGATGGTCGACCACATGCCCGACCTCGTCGTCAGCGGCATCAACCGTGGTCCGAACCTGGGCGTCGACGTCATCTATTCGGGGACGGTCTCGGCTGCCGTGGAGGGTACCATCCTGCTCGGCCGGCCTTGCGTGGCCATCTCGCTAGCCAGTTTCAGCGACCTTGGTTATGAGAAAGGGGCGCTCTTCGCCCTCGATCTCGTGCGCGAACTCGCGAGCAGGACCCTGCCTCGTGCCGTGCTGCTGAATGTCAACGTCCCTGCCGTCGAGATCGGCGATATCGCCGGCGTTCGCGTCACCCGCCTGGGGCAGCGTCGCTACAACGACGCCTTCGAGCGCCGGGTCGATCCGCGCGGCAAGGTCTACTACTGGCTCGCGGGCGAGGCCGAGGACCTGCACGAGGCCCCGGACACCGATGTCACGGCCATTCGCGACAACTGCATCTCGGTGACGCCCATTCACTATGACCTGACGCATACGGGCAGTCTGCCCGACATGGCGGACTGGCACCTGCCGGTGCCCCGTCCCGTCGGTGTGCCCGTGGAGGGTGGTCGGACCGACACACGGGGGCACTAGGTGACGCTGCGCATCGGAGTCACATGGGGGACGGCCGTCACTGAGGAGCAGTGGCCCAAGCTCGAGCGGTACGCCACCAGCTTGCTGGCTGCCGGAGCCCGGCCTGTCGCGGTCATGCCACCGGGGTGGGGAGGGCTGGCGCGTGCGGCCCTGGCACATCGTCGCTCGGGCTATGCCGAGGTCCTCGAAGGTGCCGATGCAGATGCATGTGACGGTTGGGTGCTTGCGGGCGGTCCGGATGTTGCGCCGCGACACTACGGCGAGGACGTGGCCACGGATACCGTCAAGGTGGATGGGGCCCGGGACGATCTGGAGCTGCCGCTGGCGCGAGCCATCCTGCGGGAAGGGCGGCCCGTGCTCGGGGTTTGCCGGGGCTTCCAGCTCCTCAATGTGGTTTGCGGGGGCGGCCTGATCCAGGATCTTCCCAGCCAGTTGCCGGGCGTCATCGAGCATCGCGAGGGCGCCATCCACGCGCTCGAGGTCGCGCCGGGCTCGCAGCTCGCGGCGTGGACTGCGGGACGTGAACTCGCCGTGAATTCGTGGCACCACCAGGGCACGACGGACGCGCGCCGGCTGGCACCGGGCCTGCGTGCCGTCGCGTGGACGCGTGACGGTCTGGTCGAAGCCTTCGAGGATGCGGGTTCGGTCTCGTCCGCATTCCTGTACGGCGTCCAGTGGCACCCCGAGCGCCCTGACGATGCGGACAGCGAGGTGGCGCGCGCCGTGTCGGCAGCGCTGTTCGGTGCGCTTGTGTCGGCCTGCCGTCCCTGACGACACGGCGCCGCGGCGCCTTGGGCTCTGCTACAATGGGCGGGTCATCCAGTTTTTTGGGAGCAGACGCCGTGAAGGTCACCCTCGAGAAGCACGAGCAGAACCATGTCCACCTCCATGTCGAGGTCGACGCCGCTCAGGTCCAGAAGGCGTGGGACCACGCCTACCGCCACCTCCGGTCGCGCGTGAACATCCCGGGCTTCCGGCGGGGCAAGGCGCCCCTGCCCCTCGTCGAGAAGCATGTCGGGACCCAGGCCCTGGCGCAGGAGGCCCTCGAGCATCTGGTGCCCGAGGCCTACACGCAGGCTGTCGCCGAGGCGGCCATCGAGCCGGTCGACCAGCCGCGCGTCGAGGTCAAGGTCTTCGGCAAGGGCCAGCCTGCCGAGCTGCACTACACCGTCGAGGTGCGGCCCGAGGTCACGGTGGGCAGCTACCTCGAGGTCGAGGTCGCTGTCGCCAAGGATGCCGTGACGCCGGAGCAGGTCGATCAGGTCGTGGACAACCTGCGCAACCGCAAGGCCCACCTGCATCAGGTCGATCGTGAGGCCCGCAAGGGCGACGTGGTCGTCGCGGACTTCCTCGGCAAGCTGGATGGCGTGCCCTTCAAGGGTGGCGAAGCTTCGAAGATGGCCATCGAGATTGCCGACGGTCGTTTCATTCCCGGGTTCGTCGAGGCGTTGGTCGGCCTCAAGGCCGGTGATACCAAGGTGGCCGATGTCACGTTCCCTGCCGACTACGGCAACGCCGACCTCGCCGGCAAGGCCGCGACCTTCGATCTGACGGTCCACGAGGTCAAGGAGCGCCATCTGCCCGAGGTGGACGAGGAGTTCGCGAAGGCGCATGGCATGGAGTCGGTCGATCAATTGCTGGACCGAATCCGCACGGACCTGGACCGCGAAGCAACCGAGGCCCATGAGGTCGCTCAGCGCAAGGCCATGCTCGAGGCCATTGTGGTCCAGAGCCAGATGGAGCTTTCGGACACGATGGTGCGTCGCGAGATCTACTTCCTGCTGGAGCAGCACTTCACCAACCTGCAGCGTCAAGGGGCCGACATCGGGCAACTCTTCAACGAGGAGACCCGGTCCGAGTGGGAGAACCGCTTCCGCGACGAGGCCGTGCAGCGCATCCGGACGAGCCTGACGCTGGGGGCCATCGCCCGCAAGGAGGGCCTCGAGGTCACGCAGCAGGAAGTGGCCGCGGCCGTCATCGAGTACGCCCAGATGCTCGGGAAGGCTCCAGAGC
Organism: Candidatus Sericytochromatia bacterium; assembly: GCA_035286125.1. Lineage (GTDB taxonomy): Bacteria > Cyanobacteriota > Sericytochromatia > S15B-MN24 > VGJW01 > VGJW01. The sequence goes on along the minus strand of JAYKIS010000070.1, from coordinate 10,331 downwards.
AGTTCCAGCAGGACCTGGTCAAGAACGGTCGTTACTCGGCCCTTGTTGACGAGGTGCTCTCCAACAAGATCATCGAGTGGCTCTTCGAGCGGGCAAAGCTTGTGGAGGCTCCCGAGGCCGGATTGCCCGCCGCGGAAGCGCCAGCGAAGACCGCCAATCCCAAGGCTGCCAAGGCCAAGGCCCCCAAGGCCGAGGTCGCCACGTCCGAGACTGCCGAGTAGCCCGCTTCGTTCCCCCACCACGAGGTATCACCGATGTTCCTGCCCCACATGCAGCCCGCCGTGGCCGGTCTCGTCCCGATGGTCGTCGAGCAGACGAGCCGCGGTGAGCGAGCATTCGACATCTACAGCCGCCTCTTGAAGGAGCGCATCATCTTCCTCGGCACGCCCATCGACGACATGGTCGCCAGCTTGATCATCGCGCAGTTGCTGTTCCTCGAGGCCGAGGATCCCGCCAAGGACATCTACCTCTACATCAACAGCCCCGGTGGCGTCGTGACGGCTGGTCTGGCCATCTACGACACGATGCAGTACATCAAGCCCGAGGTCAGCACGATCTGTATCGGCCAGGCGGCATCGATGGGTGCGTTCCTGCTCAACTCCGGTGCCAAGGGCAAGCGTATCTCGCTCCCCAATGCCCGGATCATGATTCACCAACCCCTCGGCGGTGCCCAGGGTCAGGCGACGGACATCGAGATCCAGGCCAAGGAAATCCTGCGCCTCAAGGGCAAGCTCAACGAGTTGATGGCCTTCCACTCCGGCCAGCCCATCGAGCGTGTCGAGAAGGACACCGACCGCGACTTCTTCATGTCCGGTCACGAGGCCAAGGAGTGGGGCCTCATCGACGAGGTGCTCGAGCCGCGTCGCGGCGACAAGGCGGACAAGGCCGGCGCCTAGCGCCGGTCGGATTCCCGGACGAAATCAGGAGGCTACGTGGCGAAGGACGACGGCGCGAAGGGGCATCCCAAGTGTTCCTTCTGCGGCAAGACGCAGGACCAGGTCCGCAAGCTGATTGCGGCTCCCGGGGTCTACATCTGCGACGAGTGCGTGGATCTCTGCAATGAGATTCTCGACGAGGAACTGTACGAGAATCAGCAGAAGCCCGAGGCCGCTCCTGTCGAGTTGACCGAGATTCCCAAGCCCAAGTCCATCAAGGGGATTCTCGATCAGTACGTCGTGGGTCAGCAGCAGGCCAAGAAGACCTTGTCCGTGGCCGTCTACAACCACTACAAGCGCCTCTCCATGAAGGAGCGCGCAGGCGGAGCCGAGGACGAGGTCGAGGTGGCCAAGTCCAACGTCCTCCTGATCGGACCCACCGGGTCGGGCAAGACGCTGCTTGCACAGACGTTGGCACGTATCCTGAACGTCCCGTTCGCCATTGCCGACGCGACGACGCTCACCGAGGCCGGTTACGTGGGCGAGGACGTCGAGAACATCCTGCTCCGTTTGCTGCAGGCTTCCGACTATGATATCAAGCGGGCTGAGCGCGGCATCATCTACATCGACGAAATCGACAAGATCTCCCGCAAGAGCGAGAATCCCAGCATCACCCGCGATGTCTCGGGCGAAGGCGTCCAGCAAGCCCTGCTCAAGATGCTCGAGGGGACCGTTGCGAACGTGCCGCCTCAGGGTGGCCGCAAGCACCCCTACCAGGAGTTCATCCAGCTCGACACGACGAATATCCTGTTCATCGTGGGCGGTGCCTTCGTGGGTCTCGACAAGATCATCGAGACGCGTGTGGGGCGCAAGGGCATCGGCTTCGGGGCGGACGTCAAGACGGCTGATGAGAAGAATCTGGGCGAGTTGTATGGCGACCTGTCGCCGGAAGACCTGCTCAAATACGGCTTGATTCCCGAGTTCATCGGCCGTATCCCGGTCATTGCCACCTTGGATCAGCTTGATGAAGATGCCTTGGTCAGCATCCTGACCGAGCCCAAGAGCGCCATCGTCAAGCAGTACAAGCGCCTGCTCGGCATGGATCAGGTGGATCTCGACTTCACCCCCGACGCCTTGGTCGCCATGGCCAAGGAGGCGCTCAAGCGCAAGACGGGCGCACGTGCGCTCAGGGGCATCGTCGAGGAGATCATGCTCGATGTCATGTACGAGGCGCCCTCGCGTACGGACATCAAGAAGGTTGTCGTGACCAAGGATCTGGTGGAACGTCGTTCCTCGACGGCCTTGCAGGTTCTGGCCGATCCGAAGCGGACCAAGGTCTCGGCCTGACGGTCGGCATCAACGGGACGTGGCGTGTGCCTGTGATAAACGGGTACACGCCCCGTTTGCCATGAGGCGGGTCCTCAGTCCTGCTGGTCCGGAACGGGAAACAGCGCCAGCTGGCGATGGCCACCCCTGGCCAGGGGCATCGGGGGCACCCAGGCCGCCGGACCGCTGGGACGAATGTCTTCGAGTGTAAGGGGTGCTGGCGGAGGAAAAGGAACCACCCGCTCTTCTTCCGGCCGGAAAGGGGGCGCCGACAGCGGCCGGCTTGTATCCTCGCCCGCCATGGCCCGCTCGAAGTGACCCTGGGCCACGCGCCTCCAATGGCGCCAGTCGGGTACGTGGCGCGCTACCAGATCCCAGAAAGCTGCCGAATGGTCCGCCACCCGAAGGTGCGCCAACTCGTGGACGACAAGGTAAGTCATGGCCTCGTCGCACAGGCCGTCCAGAGCGTGGCGCGAGAACGTCAGGATGCCTGTCCGTACATTGGCCTGGGCGAGGCGTGTCCGTCGAGCCTTGCCCAGGCGGACACCCTGGAGCGGCACCTGCAGGGTCTGCTCGTTGATGCTGCGGACCAACTTCGTCAGGCTGGCCTCGTTGAAGGGGGGACGCTGGACGGGCGCGGGCAGGTCCGACCAAGCGTCCGTCCGCTTGCGGGCCCATTGCAGGAACCGCTCGATGACACGTTCCTGTTCACTTGCGGGCCAATGCTGGGGCATCTTCACGTGGAGGACGCCTTGCCGCATATGGGCCCGCGCCGTACGGGCGGACACGTAGCTGACGTCGATCTCCATCGCGGCATTTACTCCATGTTGATAAGTCAATCGTACACGAATTGCTCCCCGGTGTCTGTGGTTTGCGCCACGCTCGTGCAGGTCCGCGGGGCGTCCCCAAGGCAACGGGGCCGGCACCGCGCACGGTACCGGCCCCGTTGAGCCGAATCAGGCCAGCTTGGCCTCGATCAACCCCAGCAACTGGTCCTTGGGCTTGAAGCCTGTGACGCGGAGGACTTCCTGGCCCCCCTTGAACATGATCAGCGTCGGGATGCTCATGACACCAAACTGCTGCGCCGTGGCACCGTTGTCATCGACATCGAGCTTGACGATCCGCAGCGTGCCTTCCTTTTCGGTCGCGACCTGATCCAGGATGGGGGCGATCATCTTGCAGGGGCCGCACCAAGGGGCCCAGAAGTCCACGAGCACGGGCACGGAGGCCTCGAGGACCTCGCTCTTGAAGGTGGCGTCCGTGATGGCTGTTAGCGTCGACATATGCGCGATCTCCTGTCATCGGGCGAACACCGGCACCCAGGTTCGCCTGCTTCCATTCTACCTGATGACCAGGAGACGGCGTGGGTGCTCGTCGCTGATGCCCTTGGGCTGGCGTGCCTGCTTCGGTTAACCCGTCCTTAAGCCTCTTCTAATTTCAGCCTCGATGCGGTGTCCCGTCGACAGCCAAGTCGATAGAAGGTCATGCCCGAAGTTTCGTCCGCTCGCACGCTGCAGCCACGCCCCGCAGGCGCGGGTGGGTTGCAGACCGAGTTGGCTTCGGTCCGGAACCAGCGGATCACCCGCCCTGACGGAACCAGCCAGGACGTGCGCGAGACGGTGATGCGGGTCGGAGTCGGGCGCATCGATGCCCGCATCAAGGTTCGCGTGCCGATTGAAGCGGCGTCGCCTGGCCTGGATGAGGGACCCCTGGCACACATCGAGGGCAGGCGCGCGCATGTGCGCCCTGAGGTCCGTGTCAGCAATCTGCGCATCGATGGTGATTCCGCCGGGGCCTGGCTGTTGCGCGAGTCGAAGGCGTGGGCGGAGGAGAATCCTGCCGTCGCCCTTCCGGTCCTGGCTGTCAGCGGTGCCGCGGCCATCGCCGGTGCGGTCGCCTATGGCAAGGGTCATGGCGGCATCCGCTTCAGCACGGGCAGCGCCGAGATCGTGTCGTTCGAGGATGTCACGCTCCATGCGTCCGGAGGCATCCGGGTCGCGGGTGCGCGGGCGGTCGACTGGGATCACGCCGCGTTGCGGGCCCATGCAAGGCCTTTCGGAGCGGGTTCGCGTGCGTCTCTGGGTGCGGTCTTGCCTCGCGAGGGGCGTCCGCGGCTCGAGGCATCGTGGGACAAGGTGCTGGGCCGCGACGGCGTCGTGGGTATGTTCGGTTCGGTCGATACCCGTGGCGATCTGGCGGTCGGCGTCCAACTGAACGTGACGTTCTGAAGACGCGGGGGTGAGGCTGCTCCCGACGCCCGGTCCCGGATGAAACCTGCGTCAAGCCTACGTTCTGCAGAGTCAGGCTTCCATGGCGATTCGCGACGTAAGGACCAGGAGGAACCCCCCCATGTCCTTTACCGCAGCTTCGACCAGCTCCCTGACGGGCACCCTGCGTCAGGCACGAACGGCCGACTTCGCCGGTAACCCCGTTCTTGGCACGGCCAAGGCTGGCCAGCTTCTCGAGCGTGTCGCCGACCAGGCGGGTCCCGGCACGGACCACGCGGGCCTGGGTCCCGCACTCGAGGCCCGGGAGCGCCTCGCGGTCTGGCTGGGCGGCGGAGTCCCCGGTGCGGGCGCCTCCCTGCAGGACAAGGTGGACGCCTTCCTCGCGCGCACGGGTTCGATGCAAGGGATCTGTGACCTGGACCAGGCGGGCGACAGGACCCTGCGTGCGGCACTCATCGATCGCGTGGTCCATGAGGCCTTTGCCGAAGGCACGGCGGAGACCTACTTCCACGTGGTTCTCTGGGCCACCGAGGCCCACGCCTGCCAAGGAGACCCTGCTCAGGCCAAGGCCATGGCCCGCCTGGCCGTCGACATCGCCGACTGGATGGTCGAGCAGCGGATGGATCCCCTTGCCTCGATGGGTCCGGATGCCCGCGAGACCTTTGCCGCGGCTTGTCGCACGGTTCAGTGCCATCCTCGGCCGGACGTGCGCATCCTGGCGACACCGGTCTCGGGCAGTCAGGCGATGGACAGGCCCGTTTTCGCCAGCCACCTGCAGTTCCTGCTGGCGTGGTTGCTGATGGCCATACTGGGTGGGGAGATGGCTTGTGGCCTTGTGAACTGGATGTTTCCCCAGCGCCAGGTCCGCGTGGTCGCCGTGCAGCCCACGAACAAGGCTGCCAGCGCGAAGGCGTGGGTGGACCGTCTGGCCACGGCCGCAGTGCCCACGGCCTGAGGTGTTGTCGGGCCGTGGCCGGGATTCAGGCCCCGGCGTCGGCTCCTGCCTTGACCCGGTTCCACGTCTCGAGCAACAGCGCCAGGTCCGTTCCGGTGATGTCGCCTCCGAGAGCGGCTTCGGTGGCGGCGAAGCGGCGTTCGAAGCGCTTGTTGGCGGCGCGCAGCGCAAGTTCGGGATCGACCCCGGACATGCGCGCCAGGTTGGTGACGGCCATCAGCACGTCGCCCAGTTCATGTTCAAGGTCGCCCCGGCCCGCAAGGGCCTCGTCCAACTCGTCGATTTCCTCAGTGAGCTTGGCCCGGGCCCCGGTGCGGTCCGGCCAGGTGAAGCCTGCCCGGGCGGCCTTCTGCTGCAATTTTTCGGATCGCGTCAGGGCCGGCAGGGCCTCTGCCACGCCCTCGAGGGCGCCAGACGTCTCGGGACGCTGGCTGGCCTTGAGGTCCTCCCAATTGGACAGGACCTCTTCCGCCGTGTCGGCCACGACGCTCCCGAAGATATGCGGGTGGCGTTCCTCGAGCTTGTCGCACAGACGATCGGCGAGGGTACCGAGGTCGAACCGGCCTTCTTCTTCGGCGATGCGCGCGTGAAAGAGTACCTGCAGCAGCAGGTCGCCCAGTTCTTCCTCGAGCGCCTCATCATCGTCACGGTCGATCGCGTCGACGACTTCATACGCCTCTTCGAGGCAATAACGCCGCAGGGTCGCGTGCGTCTGCTCGCGGTCCCAGGGGCAGCCGTCCTCGGCCCTGAGCCGCGCCATCAATGCCCGGGCACGCGGCACGCCACGTCGCGGACCGGCAGGTACCCAGACGGACGTCAGGTGATCCAGCCAGGGCAGTCGGTCAAGGTCATGCAAGGGTATGCGGGCCGTGCGCTCCTCGCCCGGAATGCCGGCGCCACGAACGACCAGGACCTCATGGGTGTCTTCGAAGACTTCCATGAGCGTCAGCTTGAGCTCCGACGCCACGCGGCCCGACCAGACCTGCAGCGCAAGGATGGCCCGATCCGGTTGCAGCGAGCCTGCGTCGACGTCCATCGCATCCACGATGGTCACGCCGTCTCCCGGGTCCACGCCCAGGGTGGCATAGACCGCCTCGAGTCCCGAAAGACCTGCCACGATGCGAATCGGCACGGCATCCTGGGCAAGGAGCATGCGTACCGTCCGTTCCCCCACGAGCGGATGTCCCGGAACGGCATAAATCAGGTCGCCCTTGGCGCCGGCCGCCAGCAACTCGGCCACGATGCCGGCATAGACGGCATCGAAGTCACCCGCTGTGCGGTACCGTTCGTCGTGACTGGTGAAGACCAGGCCCCAGGCTTCCAAGGCCCGGACCGTCGGATGAACGCGCGTACGCAGGTGGACGGGCGCACCCGACCGCAGGGCCGCCTCCGCTGCGCGGGTCAGGGCCTCCGGATCACCCGGGCCCAGCCCCACGACGGTGATCACGGGTGGCTCTTGACCGGGGCCAGGTCCCCGGAGGCGGATGCACTGCCCGAGGCCCCGGCACTGCCGGACGCCGGCGCCGGTGTCTCCTTGGACCAACCGGGCTCGAGACTGACTGTCGCGACCTTGCGCTGACCCTCGAGCCACTTGCCGAATGCCTCATCCCGCTTCTGGCCCAGAATCTGATCCGCGAGGCGCGTCTTGACCTCGGCGAAGGCCTCCTTGCGGGCCTCCTTGCGGCCCGTGACTTCGATCAGGTGATACCCGAAGGTCGTCTTGACCAGGCCCGAGCGCTGCCCCGGTTTGAGCGCGAAGGCTGCCTTCTCGAACTCGGGCACCATCTGGCCACGACGGAAGTAGCCGAGGCTACCGCCCTGGGGCTTGCTGCCCGGGTCCGCCGAGCGCTCCTTGGCCAGCGCACCGAAGTCCTTGCCCTTGGCCAGGTCCTTCTGGACGGCTTTGGCTTCGGCTTCGGTCTTGAGCAGGATGTGTCGCGCCTCGACCTGCTCGGGTTGCTGGAACTGCAGCGGGTTGCCGTCGAAGAACGCCTTGACCTCGGCTGCGGAGACCGTGGCTTCCTTCGTCACGGACTTGCGGACCTCTTCCATGCGAAGGCTTTCCGCGATTTCGGCCTCGAGGGCTGTGTCGGACAGGCCGTTCTCCGCCAGCACCCGGCGGAACGTCTCGGCATCCGGGAAGCCCTTGCGGATTTGCTGGATACGCTCGTCGATGCGCGTCGGTGTCACTTCGACCTTGAGCCGCTCGGCTTCCTGCTGGATCAAGGTGCGCTGGACCAGCTTCTCGACGGCGTCCTGCTTGAGGTTGGCGAGCATCTGGCTGCCCTCGGGCGTCGAGAAATCGAGCCCGAAGCGCTGGCTGTACTGCTTCTTGGAGGCTTCGAGGAACTTCTCGGCGTCGGTCCGGCGCAGGCGCTCGCCGTTGACCGTGCCGACCTTGTCATTGAACTCCTGGGTTCCCCACAGGCCCCCGGCGATGAGCAAGGCCCCGCCCAGCGCCGCACCGAAGATCCACCAGGCCCGTCGCGCAGCCGCGACGCCCTCCTGGGCCATCAGCGCCTGGGCGTCTGGGGCGTTCTCGGACAAGGCGTCAGACAAGGTCAATCTCCGTCTCGAGGGCAGTCGGGTGGGTCAGTCTAGCACGGGCACGGGGCGGGTCACGGCCTCGAGCAGGCGTTCGCAGGCGAGCAGATGCTCATCAGGAACCGAGCCTTTCCGGTCCAGGACCAGCTCGTCAGCTTGCCATTGCCAATGGGCAAGGGCAGGGACCTGCATCTGGATGTCCGACCAGAGGGGGCGTGGCATAGCCAGAGCGACGCGGACCTTGCCCTTCTCGGCCTTGATGGTCGGGATGCGCATCTCGGTGGCGCGCAGCTTCAGGCCCACCAGCTTGAGCAGGTTGCGCACCGGGGCCGTGGGTACGCCGAAGCGGTCGCGCCATTCTTCCGTGAGAAGTTCCAGTTCCCGCACGGAACCGACCTGCGCAAGGCGCCGATACTGCATCATCTTGTCGTCCGGGTCCTCGAACCAGTCGTCAGGCAGCATGGCCGACACCTGCAGGTCCACGACGGTCTCGACCTGCGGGACGATAGGATCGCCCAGGCCCTCGGCGATGGCCTCTTCCAGCAACTGCATATACGTGTCGTAGCCGACCGTCATCATCTGGCCGTGCTGTTCGGCGCCCAGGATGTTGCCTACGCCCCGGATCTCCATGTCCCTGAGCGCGATCTGGTAGCCCGAGCCAAGCGCCGTGTGCTGGACCATCGCGACCAGGCGATCCCGGCCCTCCTCCGTCAGGTCCTGGCGCTCCCCGTGATACAGGTAGCAGTAAGCCTTCTGGTCGCTGCGGCCGACGCGGCCACGCAGTTGGTAGAGCTGCGCCAGTCCCAGGCGGTCGGCGTCCATGATGATGATCGTGTTGGCACGGGGGATGTCCAGGCCCGACTCGATGATGGTCGTGGCGATGAGGATGTCAAACTCGTGCGCGACGAACGACAGCATGATCTCCTCGAGGTCGTTCTCCGGCATCTGGCCATGCGCCGTACGCACCCGGGCATTGGGCACCAGATCGACGATACGGGCTGCGAGGGGCTCGAGCTGGTCGATGCGGTTCTGCAGGACGAAGACCTGGCCGCCACGTTCCAGTTCGCGCAGGATGGCCTGCCGGGCCTGGTCGGGCTCCCAGGGCCCCGCCATGGTCTTGACCGGCAGGCGGTTGGCCGGCGGCGTGGTGATGAGGCTCATGTCCCGGGCGCCCGACAAGGCGAGGTACAGCGTCCGGGGAATGGGGGTGGCGGACATCGAGAGCACATCCACCTGAGTCTTGATGGCTTTGAGGCGTTCCTTGTGGCTGACGCCGAAGCGATGCTCCTCGTCGACGACGAGAAGCCCCAGGTCCTTGAACTGCACGTCCTTGGACAACAGCCGATGCGTGCCCACGATGACGTCGACTTCGCCGAGGGCCAGTTGTCGGAGCGTCTCCTTCTGCTGCGCTGCCGATCGGAAGCGTGACAAGGGGGCGACCCGGACCGGGTAGGGGGCGAAACGCTCGCGAAACACCTGGTAGTGCTGGTGGGCCAGCAGTGTCGTGGGGGCGAGTATCGCCACCTGCTTGCCGCCGACGGCTGCCTTGAAGGCCGCGCGAATGGCGACTTCGGTCTTGCCGAAGCCCACGTCCCCGCAGATCAGGCGGTCCATGGGCCGGGCGACTTCCATGTCGGCCTTCGTCTCCTCGATGGCCCTCAGCTGATCGACCGTCTCGGTGTACGAGAAGGCATCTTCGAGCTCGCGCTGCCAGGCCGAGTCCGCGCCAAAGGCGTGACCAGGCAAGGCCGCACGTCGCGCGTGGATCTGGAGCAGGTCCTCGGCAACGGCTTGCACGGCCTTGCGGACGCGGTTGCGAACATTCTCCCATTCCGCCCCCCCCATCTTCGAGAGGCGTGGCGCACCGTCCCCGGCACCCCGATATCGATGGATGAGGCCCGTCTGGTCGACGGGGATGTAGAGGCGGTCATCGCCCTGGTAGAGGACGAGCAGGAACTCCTTGGCCTGGCCATCCATGACGATGCGGTGTAGCCCCTGGTAGCGGCCGATGCCATGCTTGGCATGGACCACGAGGTCGCCCGGCCGCAGTTGCTCGAGGCTGGTGATGGGGGTGCCGGCCTGCTTGGGCCGTGCCTTGGCCTTGCCGGCGCTCGTCTTGCGCCAGCCGAAGATCTCGTGGTCGGAGTAGACGGCCAGCTTGAGCTCGGGCCACTCGAAGCCTGACCCAAGACCCTCGCGGAAGATCCAGACGCCCCCGTAGGAGGCACCGCCCGGACCGGGCAGGCGGGCGCCGTAGGTACTGTGGCAGCCGTGTTCCTCCAGCAAGGCGAAGACACGCTGGGGTTGGTTCGAGGCGATGACGACGCGCTCCCCGGCCCGCGACCGGGCCAGCAGGCGTCGCGCCAGTTCGTCGTAGTGATTGGGGAAGCCCTGGACTTGCGG
>JAYKIS010000069.1:0-60310 GCA_035286125.1 Candidatus Sericytochromatia bacterium | reverse complement strand
GGCCATGGGGTTGGTGGTGCCTCCTTGAGTGGGTGCCTGGAATATGGAGCCCTCGACCGGGATTGAACCGGTGACCTTATCCTTACCAAGGATACGCTCTACCGACTGAGCTACGAGGGCGTGGGGGAAACAGTGGGGGGAGAAGGATTCGAACCTTCGAAGGCAGAGCCACCTGATTTACAGTCAGGCCCCTTTGACCGCTCGGGAATCCCCCCGTCAGACGCCCCCAAGGGGACGACTGCGAGACCGCTTCAGCAAAGAAACGGCACATGATTGTCCCCATTGCGCGCCACCCTGTCAAGGCAGGCGGGCAGCCCTCTCCGGGGCTTGCATTCCGGACGCGGCCGATAGAATATATGTTCGATGGAGAACACCGGAACCCTTGCCGCCGTGACCGCCTACCATGGCCTGCGGCAGGGCTCGCGCCTGCCCCGGCAGGCAGGCGCAACGCATCCGACGGGCTTCGCGCCCCTCGACAGGGCCCTGGACGGCGGCCTCCCCGAGGCCGGCCTCGTCGAGGTCGTGGCGCCCCGGGGCGGCCTCAGTTCGTTCATGCACCGCCTGGCCGCGACCCGTACCCGTGCCGGCGAGGATGCCGCATGGCTGGATCCCGGGTGTTGCCTCGACATCGCCGGCCTCGAGGCGGCGGGCACGGACCTGGCCCGGTTGCTCTGGATCCCCGCGGGTCAGGTACGTGCGCTTCCGGCACTGGTCGACATGCTGCTCGGCAGCGGCATCGTCCCCCTGATCCTGCTCGACCTGGCCCATGCCCCCCGGACCAGCGACATGCCGCAGGGGCTGCCTGCATGGATCCGTCTGGCCCGCCGCGCGGAAAGCCACCGGGTCCTGCTGGTGACCGGGACACGCCAGCCCACGGCCGGTGCCGCTGCCCACACCACCCTGCTGCTCGATCCCCCGCGCCCCTGCTGGCAAGGGCAGGGCCGGACCCCCCGCACGCTCGAGGGGGCCGACCTCGGCATGCACGTGACGCGTCGCCGCCATGGTCAGGCATCGGGACGGCCCGACCACGTGCATCTGGACCTGGACGCATGACCCCTCATGTCGATCAGGGCACCGGGCGCGTCGCCTTCGTGCGCGTGACGCCCTTCGGGCTGTCGGCCTGCCGCCGCCTGTTGCCCGAGGCCGACGGTCCCGCGGTGCTCGCGGCGCATCCCCGGGGGCAGGCCCTCGTCCTCGAGTGCGACGACGATGCCCGGGAATCCGGCGTCCGTGCCGGCATGACCGTGGCCCAGGCACGCCAGCGCCTGCCTGGCCTGTCCATGCTCATCCGCAGCCCCGAAGCCGAGCACGAGGCCCGCGAGGTCCTGCGCCAGACGGGCTTCGGGTTCTCGCCCCATGTCGCCCTCGAGGCGCCGGATGGCTTGTGGATCTCCGTCGGCCGACTCGCGCCCCCCTTCATGGACGAAAGGCACTGGGCCACCCGGCTGCACGAGGCCCTTCGGGTCCGCGGCCTCGCGAACTGCGTGGGCCTCTCGCGCAACAGGCCGTTGGCCCTGCTGGCCAGCCTGGCGGGACCGGGGGTGCACGTCATCCCCCCCGGCGAAGAAGCCCGCTGGGCCATGGCCATGCCCTTGTCCCGCCTGCCGCTGGCCCCCGAGGCCCAGGCCCGCCTGGCCTCCTGGGGGTTCGTGACCCTGGGCGAGGTCGCAGCCTTGCCACCGGAAGCCCTCGCCGTCCGCCTGGGCCCCGAAGCCACGCGCCTCGCGTCCTTCCTGCAGTACGACAGCCCATCCCCCCCGTGGGCCGCGGACCCCGTGCCCCACGCCCGGGAGCGCCGCTTCCGCTGCGAAGACGGGTGGGTCGTCACGCGCCTCGACGAGCTGCAAGCCGTCTTGGCCCCGCTGTTGACCGACATGGTGCAGGACATGACCCGGGACGACCGGGCCCTGCGCGGCCTCACGCTGACACTCGGCCTCGAACCGCGTGGCGAGCATCTGGAACATTGGCATTTCCCCGAGCCCCTCTCGGATGCCCGGGCGCTGCTGGCCGCCATGACCCCGGTTCTGGAACGCCACCCGCCTGCCGGTGGCGTGACGGACGTGCGGATCGTGGCCGAGGAAGCCCCGCGCCCCTGGGCACAAGGCCATCTGTTCGTCCGCCACCAACCGGCACCCGCGGCCTTCGGGGCCACACTGGCACGACTGGGTGGCCTGCTGGGTACCCAGCAGGCCGGCAGCCCGCGGCCCGACCCGGTCCGTCGCCCCGGCCAATGGCTGCTGGCACCTTTTCGCCGCAACGGTCAGCCCCATCCCGGCCGCATCCCGAGCGCAGCCGACCCCTCCGCGACCAACGCACCACCAGCTGCGGCGACATCCCCCGCGACGACGGCGACCGACTCCGCAGAACTGCCTGCGTCTCCCCGCCTGGCGCTGGCCCTCTGGCGTCCGCCGCGCCCCCTCGAGGTCGTCCTCGAGCAGGGCCGCCCCCGGACGATCCATTGGCGGCAGCAGGCATGGGCCGTGCGGCAGGCCGCAGGCCCATGGCCGCGCGAGGCCGCCTGGTGGACGCCCGATCCCGTGCTGCGCGAGGAGTGGGATCTCGAACTGGGGCATGGGGCCCTCATCCGGATCTTCCGGGAGCGGACCAGCGGAGCGTGGTTCTGGGATGGCAGCTACGACTGAAGCCGTCCTGCTGCGTACCCGCAGCGCCTTCTCGTTCCTCGAGGGGGCCAGCCTGCCCGAAGCCCTGGTGGACGCGGCCGTCCGCCAAGGGCACCGCTTCCTGGGCCTGGCCGACCGGGACGGGGTCTTCGGGCAACCCCGCTTCTGGCGTGCAGCCGAGGCTGCCGGTCTCGTCCCCCTCACCGGGGCCGACCTCGCCTGGAGTTGGCAGGACGCACGAGGCGAGTCCCGCATGGCCCGGGCCACCTGGCTGGTCCGGGACACCAGTGGCTGGCAAGGCCTCTGCGAGGCGCTGACCCTCGCCTGGGGGGGCCGGCCCAAAGAAGAGACGCTGCTGGGCGGGGCCTGGTTGCCGGAGGCCAGCTGGCCAAGGGCAGGCGGCCTGGTGCTGCTGCCCCCGGGCACCCCCGAGGCCCTGGTCCTGCGGATGCGGGAACACTGGGGCCCCGAGGCCCTGCGACTCGAGCTCATGCGCCCCGGCCTGCGCCGGGACGAACGGGGCATCCGCGAGACGCTCGAGCAAGGGCGACGCCTGGGCATCCGCATGGTCGTCGGCGCGGACGTGCGGCATGCGCATCCCGACGAAGCCCCGCTGCTCGACGTGCTGGAAGCCATCCGCCTGGGCCGGACGCTCGAGGCCCTCGCCCCTGCGGCGCGGGGTCACCATGGCCTGGTCACGCCGGCCGAGCTGGCGCACCGCTTCCGGGACCTGCCCGAGGCGGTGCGGGAGACCTGGCATGTGGCCAAGGCCTGCGCCTTTCGCCCGGGCAACCTGGGCTACCGATTCCCGGACATCGACCTGCCCGAGGGCGTGACGCCCGAGGAGGCCCTGCGCTCCCTCGTCCGCGAAGGCCTCCCCCTGCGCTACCCGGACGGGCCGCCCAAGGCCGTGGTCCGGCAACTGCGGCACGAGGTCGCCCTCATCGCCCAACTGGGGCTGTGCGGCTACTTTCTCATCGTCGCCGACATCGTGCGGTTCTGCCGCGCGCAGGGGATCATGGTCCAGGGCCGCGGCTCGGCCGCCAACAGCGCCGTCTGCTATGTCCTGGGCATCACGGCGGTCGACCCGGTGGCCCGGGGGCTGCTCTTCGAGCGCTTCCTCTCGGCCGATCGCGAGGAATGGCCCGACATCGACCTCGACCTGCCCTCGGGGCCGCTGCGGGAAGCCGTCATCCAGTACGTGTACCGGCGCCACGGCCGCGACCATGCCGCGATGACCGCCAATGTCATCACCTACCGGGCCCCCAGCGCGCTCCGGGACGTCGGCCGGGTGTTGGGCTTCGAGGCCGACCAGATGGAACGCACCAGCCGCAAGCTGTTCCGGCGCGGCGGCCTGCGGCATGGCGAGCCCCTGGACATGCCGCCTGCGGAGCTGCTGCAAGATCTGGGCTTCGATCCGGAAGACCCGCGCCTGCCCTGGCTGTTCCGGCTGGCCCGGCAACTGCTGCGCCTGCCGCGGCATCTCGGGCAACATTCCGGCGGCATGGTGCTTTCAGCCGGCCGCCTCGATGCCATCGTGCCGGTCCTGCCCGCCAGCATGCCCGGACGGACCGTCATCGCCTGGGACAAGGACGATTGCGCCGAACTGGGGCTGCTCAAGATCGACCTGCTGGGCCTCGGGATGCTGGGCGTGCTGCAGGACGCCGTGCCCATGATCCGGGCGCACCAGGGCGTCACCGTCGACTATGCCCGCCTGCCCGAAGACGACCCCGGCATCTGGGACATGCTCGGGCGTGGTGACACGGTGGGGGTCTTCCAATTGGAAAGCCGGGCCCAGATGGCCATCCTGCCGCGCCTGCGACCCCGCTGTTTCTATGATCTGGTCGTGTCCATCGGCCTGATCCGCCCGGGCCCCATCGTGGGACGCATGGTGCAACCCTACCTCGAGCGACGGGCGGGGCGCGCGCCCGTCACCCTGGCGCATCCGGACCTCGAGCCCGTGCTGGGACGCACGCTGGGCATCCCCATCTTCCAGGAACAGGTGATGCGCATGGCAATGGTGATGGCCGGCTTCACGGGTGCCCAGGCCGAGCGCCTGCGGCGGGCCATGGGATTCAAGGAAGGCGAGGGGCGCATGCGCGCCATGGCCGACCAGCTCCGCAAGGGGATGACGGCGCGGGGCATCGCCCCGGAGACCATCGAGGAAGTCGTCGGGCAGATCACGGCCTTTGCGCAGTACGGCTTCCCCGAGGCCCACAGCCAGTCCTTCGCGCTCATCGCGTGGGCCACGGCCTGGCTCAGGCAGCACCATCCCGAGGCCTTCCTGGCCTGCCTGCTCAACCACTGGCCGATGGGCTTCTACCACCCCTACACGCTCGTCACGGACGCACAAAGACACAATGTCACAGTACGCTCAATAAACATAAATCACAGCAACTACCTTTGCACGCTTGAAGAAAATCATCAAAGCAACAAACCGGCCGTCAGGCTGGGCCTGCGTTACATCCTGGGCCTGACGACGGAAGAAGGACGCCGCATCGAGACCGCGCGGACCGCGCAGCCCTTCCGCAGCCTGGGCGACATGCTGGCACGCACGGGCCTGTCTGCACGCACCGCGGAACGCCTCGCCGAGGCCGGGGCCCTCGAGGGCCTCGGCGGCAGCGGCACAGGTCGCCGACAGGCCCTGTGGCAGTTGCATGGCCTGCCTCCTGCGCTCCGGACGGCCCTGCTCGCCCAGGCGTGGCCCGACATGGATGACGATGCCCCCCTGCCCGATATGGACCCCCTCGGACACCTCGCGCACGATCTGGCCGTCACGGGCCTTTCCGTCACGGACCATCCGATGCGCCACGTCCGGGAACGCCTCGCCCGACAGGGCGTCGTGACGGCCGCCGTCGCAGCCACCTTCCGGCATGGCCGGCCCGTCAGCACCGCCGGCTGCCTGATCGTCCGGCACCAGCCCCCGACGGCCAAGGGCGCCGTCTTCCTGACGCTCGAGGACGAGACGGGCCACAGCAACATCGTGCTCGCGCCCGAACGCGCCCAGGCACACCGGGCCATGCTGCTGGAGCACCGGATCCTGCAGGTCACCGGCCGCATGCAGCGCCGGGACGGGGCCTGGAGCATCCAGGCCGAGGACGTCCGCCCCGTGATGCTGCATACCGACCCCGGCGCACGGCCCGCCACAGGATGAGGGGGTGCACCGCCTCCGCCTTTCGCTGCCTGCCCTCGCCAGCCTGCTGCTGGCCACGCCGGCCCTCGGCCAGGTCGAGGACGACGGTAGCGAACCCCAGAGCGTCCGCCTCCCCGCCCCCCCCGTCGGCACCACCCCCCAATTCTTGCCCCCGGCGGCCTTGCCCCAGGGACTCGGCGGTCCCCTGAGCCCCGTCCTGACGGGCGGTCCCGCGGCATCCGAGCGCCAGCCTCGTCTCCATCTCGCGGCACGCCTCGAGGCCCTCAACCAGGGCAGTATCGGGAACATCGTGCCGGGTGGCGTACCCGACTTCCTCAAGGACGCCGTGCTGCGGCTGCCGGCCGGACCCATCGGGGGCCGTCCCACCGACATGCAGGCCGGCGTGACGTGGCAGCCCGACCCCGGCACGCGCTGGGAGGTCGTCTGGGAGAGCACCCAGCAGTTGCGCGAGCCCCTGACGAACCTCGACCTGCTCGCGACGGCAACCCAGCGGCAACAGGCACGCCTCGCACCCAGAACCGCGCAGGACCCGCGTCCCGTCAACCTGCTGCGCACGGCCTCCCTGCACCTGATCGACGCCGAGGGGCGTGGCCAGTGGCAGTTCGGCCAGTTTGCCGTACCCTTCGGCCTCGCCTCATGGAACACGGTCGAACCCCCGATGGGCCTGAGCGCGGCCGAGACCGCCGCGACCGACGTGCTCGCGGGCGCGGGCTGGGGCACGGTCCAACCCTTTGCGATGGTCAGGCGCCTCGACATCGGTACGGCACTCGAAATCCGTTCCGGCAGCAACGTCTCGACGGTGGGGCTCTTCAACGGCACGGGGCCACAGCGTCTGGACGACGACCCGGCCAAGGACCTGCTGCTGCGCACGACATGGACCGCAGGCAACAACGACACCTTCGGCGTCTCCTACCTCGCCGGCGAGGGGCGTCCCCTGCTTCCCGGCGCTCCCGCGGCGCCCATCTGGGGGGCCGTGACACCCAAGCGCATGTACGGGGTCCACATGAGCCTCGGCTTCGGCCCTGCGTTGCTCCGCGGCGAGTGGTGCAGCCGGGCGGACCTCGATACGGACAACCCGACGGCCCGCCAGGGCTGGGCCCTCGAGTTCAGCCTGCCGGGACAGCAAGGCGAGGCGACCTACGCCCAGTGGGCCGAGGCCCACCATCCGGCGACCCCGATGGGTCCCTACAGCGGCCGGACCTGGACCGTGGGCCTGCGCAACCGCATGGCACCCGGAACCTACTGGCGGGCCGAGTTCAGCGATCGGCGCGAATTGCTGGGCAGCCTGGTCCTCGAGCAGCAGCGCACCCTGACGTCCATCGACTGGCTCTGGTAGGGCCGCTCAGAACATCAGCTTTCGTCGCCGTATGGCCACGGCCTCGATGAGGCCGATCGCGAGCATGTTGGTCACCAGAGCCGTACGCCCGAAACTCATCATGGGCAAGGGAATGCCGACGACGGGCAGGAGACCCATGGCCATGCCCAGGTTGACCACGACGTGGAAACCCAGCATCGTCACGACGCCGACACAAAGCAAGGCCCCGAAGCGATCCTGCGCCTGCATCGCGACCAGCAGGCCCCGCCCAAGCACCACGGCATAGAGCAGCATCAACACGAGGCCGCCGGCAAAGCCCAGTTCCTCACCCACGACCGAGAAGATGAAGTCCGTGTGCTGCTCGGGAATGAAATGCAACTGGGTCTGCGTCCCCTGCATGAAGCCCTTGCCCAGCCAGCCACCGCTGCCGATGGCGATCTTGGACTGGATGACGTGGTAGCCGGCCCCGAGCGGATCGGCCTCGGGATCAAGGAAGGTCAGGATACGCTGCTTCTGGTAGTCCTTGAGCAGGTTCCAGACCTTGTCGGCACCCACTCCGGCCAGCAGGTTGGCCAGCCAGACCGAAAGCGGCAGCACCTTGTGGCCCTTGCGGCTCCACGCCAACCAGCCCGCCAGCCCGGCCAGGTAGGCCCCGAAGACCCACGGGCCCACGTGATAGCAGACCGCCCCGACCAGGGGTGAGGCCATCTTGAAGAGAACGGAGACCGGCAGGCCCGCCCAGAAGGTCATGCCGACGGCAATGGCCCCGTAGACCAATGAGGTCCCCAGGTCGGGCTGCTTGAAGATCAGCAGGGCCGGCACCAGCACGGTACCGAGCACCGTCAGCAGCCCGTCCGTCGCGTGGATGCTCTTCTCCGAAAGCACCCGGGACAGCGTGACGATGAGCGCCAGCTTGGCGAACTCGGACGGCTGGAACTTGACGCCCGCGATGGCAATCCAGCGCTGGGCCCCGAGCGCCGTGTGCCCGAACAGCATGACCGAGAGCAGGCCCACGATATTGAGCCCGTAGATGAAAGGCGCAGCCGACCGCAGCCAATGGTAGCCACTGACGGCCAGCAGCATCGCGAGGCCGAGCGCCGGCCCGAGCAGGGCCGCCTGGGCCCCGAAATCGGCCTTGTGGCCGCCATGCGTCACGCTGTGGATGCAGGCCAGGGAGATACCGACGATCCCGAAGACCGCCAGCAGCAGCCACGGGTCGAACTGGCGCCAGTGGCGCGCCGGCATGCCGAGGGCCACGGCAGCCCCGTCAGGTCAGGGCTGCTTCGCCGGCAGGGCGGGCAAGCGATGCCTCGTCCGCCTGGGCGTCGCCGGCCGCAACTTCGGTTGCAGGCTCGGAAGAGGCCTCGGCTTCGGCCGCAGTCCCCGCTACCGCATCCGGGGTCTCGACAGTTGCGACCTCGACGGCCCCATCGGCATCCCCGCCCGCCAGCTCGGCCCCGGTCGTCGAGGCATCACCCGTCGCCGCTTCGGCGGCGACCGCCTCGGCCAGCAACTGCGCGGCATCCTCGCGAACGCGGACGATAGGCACGCTCGCCAAGAGGGCCACGGAGCCCTCGCTGCGATCGAGGTTGAGCTCGAGGGCACCCTGATCGATTTCGACGTAGCGATGCAGGACGGCGAGCACCTCGGCGCGGATGCGCTCGAGGACGGCAGGCGGAATGACGGACCGGTCCTGCATCAGGACCAGCTTCAGACGGTTCTTGGCCGTGTCGCGGCTGGCTTCCGAACGGCTCAGGAAGCGATCGAGGAATGCGAACATGAAGATTGCTCCTCCCTGGTTACCGGACGCCCGTCAGGAAACGGCGGATGCGACCCATCAGGCCGCCCTCGTCGAACTGCAGGAACGGGACTTCCTCGCCCCGCAGCCGCCGGGCGATGTTGCGGTAGGCCTGGCCGGACTTGGCCGCCTCGTGCAAGGTCACGGGTTCGCCGCGGTTCGACGAGTTGATGATGGCCTCATCGTCGGGCACGATGCCCAGCAGCTTGATGTTCAGGATCTCCTGCACGTCCTCGACGGACATCATCGTCTCGTTCTTGACCAAGTGCGGCCGCAGCCGGTTGACGATGAGCGACGGGTTGCGCAGCTCGGCGGCCTCGAGCAGGCCCACGATACGATCGGCATCGCGCACGGCCGAGACCTCGGGGTTTGTCACGATGACGGCCTCGGTCGCGCCGGCCGTCGCGTTGCGGAAACCCTGCTCGATGCCGGCAGGACAGTCGATCAGGATGAAGCCGAAGCCATCCGACTGCAGGTCGGCGATAAGTTCCTTCATCTGCTCGGGCGTCACGGCGGACTTGTCGCGGGTCTGCGCGGCCGGCAGCAGGACCAGGTTGGGCATGCGCTTGTCCTTGATGAGCGCCTGACGAAGCTTGCAGCGCTTCTCGACGACATCGACGATGTCATAGACGATGCGGTTCTCGAGGCCCAGAATCAGATCCAGGTTGCGCAGGCCGATGTCGGCGTCGATCAGGGCGACCTTCTCGCCCATCGTCGCCAGCGCCATGCCCAGGTTCGCCGTGGTCGTGGTCTTGCCCACGCCACCC
Organism: Candidatus Sericytochromatia bacterium; assembly: GCA_035286125.1. Lineage (GTDB taxonomy): Bacteria > Cyanobacteriota > Sericytochromatia > S15B-MN24 > VGJW01 > VGJW01. The sequence continues at coordinate 50,655 of JAYKIS010000069.1, read as the reverse complement.
TTGCCCGAGGTCACGACGATTACACGTCCCGTGGCCATCCTGCACGCCTCCAGAAAGAGCGGACTCCCGCCCGAACAAACATGGCCATGTTAGCAGCACGAAGGCCCCTGCGGGGTGCAGCGGGCGCTACATCGAGAGGATATGAATCTCCTGGCCGCGGACTTCAGCGCGCTCGGGGTGCTTGGACAGGGGGGGCTGGCCACCGTCGGGCGCCCGCGCGATCAGGTCGGCGATGCGCAACTGGGTCGGCCGCAGGTTGAGCGCCACGATGACGGCGCCGCGATCGCCCGACGCCCCGGCATGGGCCATCCCGCGCAGCGTCCCGAAGACCATGATGTCGCCGCCTGCGCGCAACTCGGCACCAGCGTTGACGTCCCCCATGATGATCAGGTGGCCGTCTGCTTCCAGGACCTGTCCGGAACGCACCGTGCCCTTTACGTACTTGGGGGCTGGCGGCGGCGGAACCTCGGGCTCGGCCCGGAGGACGGCGGGTTCCAGTTCGGCGAGGGCCTCGAGCCCCGCCGCGCCAATCGCCTCGCGCACCTCGTCGCGCGCAGCCGCGATGGCCACGACCGTCAGGCCATAGCGTTCCTCGAGCTGGGCAGGCAGGGCACCCAGACCATCCGGGCAGGCGGCACGGGTCCCCAGGTCGAGGGTGCAAGTCGCCCCGGCCCAAAAGTCCCGGACGGCATCCAGCTTGTCGTGCAGCGCGGCCAGCACGTCGTCCCACGGGGCATCGGCATCCAGATGCAACAGCAGGCCACCCCGCCAGCCCTTGAGCCGCAACAGGGTCGTCGCCTGCTCGGCCGCCGCGACGACCTCGGCCACGGCAGCCGCGACCTCGGGCTCGGCCGCAGGCTCGGGCGCGACGGCAGGCTCGGGTTCGGGCAAGGCAGGCGCGGACGACGCTTCATCCGGCGCATGCTCGACCGTTACCGAACGGGGGGCCTTCCTCTGACGCTTGAACATGACGCCATTCTACCGTGCATCGCCGCCGGGCCGGGTCGGCGGTGGCGGTGGGGGAGGGGGAGCCTCGAGCGGAGCCTGGCGAACTGCAGCCGCACCGGGCTGCGCACCCGCCGGCAGCGACCCCGAGGCCGGCACGGAAGCCGTCGCGGAGCCCGAGGCCTGGGGGTCCACGGGCAGGCCGTGGAACTGCCGGAACAGCTTGCCGGCAATCGGGGCCGAGACCGACCCGCCGTGCCCGGCCTTCTCGGCAAAGACCACGACGACGAGGCGCGGCTGGTCGGCCGGCGTGTAGCCCACGAACCACGAGTGAGTCTTCTGACCCTTCACGGCCTCGGCCGAGCCTGTCTTGCCCGCGCTGGTCTTGCCGGGGATGAAGGCCGCCGCGCCGGTACCCGCCTCGACCACGCGACGCAGGCTGTGGCGCAGGTACTGCCACGTCTCGGGACGCCAGGCCGGCACCTGTCCGGGGTCTTCCGACTCTTCGGGCGCGGCGGGGCGAAGCAGCTTGGGCCGAACGACCCGCCCTCCGTTGGCGACGGTCGAGAGCATGACAGCCAGCTGCAGGGGGGTCGTGGTGACGAACCCCTGGCCGATGGACATGTTCACGGAGTCGCCCTTGCTCCAGCGCTGGCCGAAAGCCGCGCGCTTCCAGGCCCCGTCCGGCACGTTCCCCGTGGCCTCGCCCGGCAGGAGGATGCCGGTGCGCTGGCCCAGGCCCATCTGGCGGGCACGTGCCGCCATGCGATCCACGCCCAGCTTGAGGCCCAGTTCGTAGTACACCGTGTCGATGGAATGGATCATCGCGTCCGTGAAATTGACGTCGCCGAAACCGCCGGCCTTCCAGTCCCTGAAGACCCGATTACCCAGCACGAACTCGCCCGAGCTCCAGAACCGGGTCGTCGCCTTGACCAGGCCGGCCTCGAGGGCCGCCACCGACGTGACGATCTTGAACGTACTGCCGGGAGGATAGGCCGAGGAGATGGCGCGGTTCAGCAAGGGTCGGGTGGAGGCATTGACGGCCTTCCAGTCCTCGGGTCGCAAGCGGCCGGCGAAAATGTTGGGATTGAAGGCCGGCGCGCTGGCGAGCGCCAGGATCTCGCCATTGCGAGGGTCCATGCAGACGATGGCACCCAGCTTGCCCTGCAGCTCACGCTCGGCGAGTGCCTGCATGTTGCCGTCGAGGGCCAGCGTGACGTCCTTGCCGGGTATCGGGCTGACCTCGGCCAGCGTGCGGATGGCCCGGCCCCGGGCATCGACCTCTACCTGCTGCTTGCCCGGCTCACCGCGAAGCGTCCCGTCGAAGACGCGCTCGAGCCCGGTCTTGCCGATGATGTCGCCCTGCCTGTAGCCCTCGCCCAGGACCTCCAGCTCGCGATCCGTGACTTCACCCGTATGGCCCAGCAGGTGGGCGGCCATCTGGCCACGGGGATAGTGGCGCACGGTGATGGGGTCGATCGACACACCGGGCAAGCGCGCCTGGTTTTCGGCGACGATCGCCATGGTCCTGTCGTCGACGTCGGTCTTCACGCGAACCGGCAGGCTGACGGCACGGCGCCACTTCTGGCGAATCTCGTCGGCAGGCACCCCCAGCAGCTTGCCCAGCCGTCGGATGACCTCCTCGGTGGTCTGGCGCGTGAGCTTGATGGGATAGAGCGTCACCGAGTACGAGAGACGATTGGTCGCCAGCACCTCACCATTGCGGTCCCGCACGAGACCACGCGGGGCAGGCTCGAGGATGACCCGCAGGCGATTGCCCTCGGCACGCTCGCGAAAGTCCGCACCGCCCACGATCTGCAGTTGGCCGAGCCGACCAAGCACGGCAAGCCAGCCCAGGGCGAGCGCCGCTCCCAGCATCAGCGTGCGGGCGCGACTGGGGCTTTGGCCGGCGTCCATCATCCCCGACGGCCTCCCATGGCCCAGTTGCCGGAGGGCGCCCAGAGGCGTCGGACCACCACGAAGACCGGGACCGCCACGAGCAGGTCGGCGGCAATGCGCCACGGCCACAGCGCCGCCCAGCGGGTCCAGGACCCCAGCCAGGCGACGACGGCCAGGTCCTGGATCATGGACGCCAACAGCAACAGGGGCAGGATGACCATGGGCTGCTGTACGTTGAGCAGGGGCCTGGCCAAGCCAGCCAAGACGCCCAGCAAGGCCCGCAGCAGGGTGTACAGGAACGACTGGCCCACGAGCATGTCCGCGACGAGCCCGGACACGACCCCGTAGGCAAATCCGCCCCGCGGACCCGATACCAGCCCCCATGAGACCGCGAGCACCAGCGTGAGATCGACGCGCACCCCACCCCAGACGGCAAGGTCCGAGGCCTGGATGATGCCGGAGACCACCAGCAGGCCGATGCCCGTCATCCACGCCCAGACCCCGCCCTCGCGAACCAGCGGGTCACGCGTGGCCGGGGGGATGCGGGCTGCCATCAGAGGGGTCCCGCCAGCGGATCGAGGACAAGGACCTCCTCGATCTCGTCCAGGGCGACCTCCGGCACGACCTGGACCTGCGGCACGATGGCATTGGGCTGGCGGATGACCCGTGCGACCCGCCCGAGGGGCAGGCCCTTGGGGTAGACGCCGCCGTAGCCGCTGGTCAGCAACAGGTCCCCCATGCGGAAGTCGACCTGCTGTTGCATGTAGCGCAGTTCGAGCACCTGTTCACCCGTCCCGACCAGGATGGCAGCCGAGCGTGAACGCTTATCGAGGCAACCGACCTGGTTCCCGGGGTCCGTGACGAGGGAAACCTCGCTGGTTCCGGGGCCAACAGCCATGATGCGTCCCACGACGCCACCCGAGGCCATGACGATGGCATCGAGAGCCACACCGTCCCGAGAGCCCCGATCGAGGAAAACGCGTGCGTGCCAGTTGTCGGGGGAGCGGCCGATCACCCGTGCGGCCCGGCCGACGCCTTGCATCTGGCCCTCGAGGCCCAGCAGGCGCCTGAGACGCTCCAGCTCATGCTCGACATCCGCCAACCGCGCCAGCTCGGACCGCAGGAGCACGTTCTCGACGGACAAGGATGCGTTCTCGGTGCGCAGAACTTCGAGATCCCGCACGAAGCCCGCCCCGCCGCGCACGCCGCCCGCCACCGACGTCGCGCCGACAAGCAGGGGCTTGAAGGCCTCGGGCAGCAGGGTACTGCGGCCGCCGACCCAGCTGGTCAGCCCGGCGCCCAGCAGCAGGCCGGCCACGAGCAGGACCTCGAGCCAGGGCAGGCGACGCAGGATGGTGAACACGGAGGATGGACCGCCGGCGGGACCCGGTCGATCAGGCCGTGCCGACCACGCGCTTCAGCTTCGGGAATTGCTCGAGCACGCGACCGGTACCCATGACCACGCAGGACAGCGGGTCGTCCGCGATGTGGACCGGCATTTCCGTCCGGCTGCTGATGAGTTGGTCGAGCCCCTGAAGCAGGGCCCCGCCACCCGCGAGCACGATACCGCGGTCGATGATGTCCGCAGCCAGTTCGGGCGGCGTCTTCTCGAGCGTGAAACGCACGGCGTCGACGATGGCCGATACGGGCTCCTGGATGGCCTCACGGACCTCGGAGGTCGTGATGGTGACCGTTCGGGGCAGACCCGTCAGGTTGTACAGGCCGCGGACCTCCATCTCCTCGTCCTCACCCGTGGGGTAGGCGGACCCGAGGCGAATCTTGATTTCCTCGGCCGTGCGCTCGCCGATGGACAGGTTGTGGACCTTGCGCAGGTAGGTCGCGATGGAGTCTGTCAGTTCGTCACCGGCGACGCGCACGGACTTCGAGACGACGATGCCGCCCAGCGAGATCACGGCGACCTCGGTGGTACCGCCGCCGATATCGACAATCATGGAACCCGTGGGCTCCTCGACCGGCAGGCCGGCACCAATGGCGGCCGCCATCGGCTCCTCGATCAGGTAGACCTCGCGGGCGCCGGCCTGATAGGCCGCGTCCTGCACCGCGCGTCGCTCGACACCCGTGACTCCGGACGGGATGCCGATGACCATGCGGGGCCGCGAGAAGGCCTGGCGGTCGGAGGCCTTGCGGATGAAGTGCTTGAGCATCGTCTCGGCCGCGTCGAAGTCGGCGATGACACCGTCCATCAACGGGCGGATGGGCACGATATTGCCGGGCGTGCGGCCCAGCATCTGCTTGGCCTCCTCGCCCACGGCGTGGACGAAGTTGCGCTGATTGTGGGAGACCGTAACAACACTGGGCTCGCGCAGGACGATGCCCTTGCCGCGCACGAAGACAAGGGTGTTGGCCGTGCCGAGGTCAATGCCCATGTCGCGGCTGAAACGGCTGAAAAGCTGGTTGAACAAGGTCGGTTCCTGACAGGAGGGGGCTTCGGGACGGCATACCGCCCCCCTCAGAGCGGTCTTCCCAATCGTTGAAGCATAAGGCCCAGCCGCCCCAGCGGCAAGCCAACGACATTGGTATGGTCGCCCCGGATGCCCTCGACGAAGAGCACGCCACGACCCTGCAGGCCATAGGAGCCGGCCTTGTCCAGAGGCTCCCCCGTGTCGACGTAGGCCTCGATCTCGGCCCGGCTCAGGGGGCGGAATTGGACCTCCGTCGTGTCAACCTCGGCCTCGATGCCGCCGGGATGGACGACAGCGACGCCCGTGACCACCACATGGGCACGACCGGACATCGCCTCGAGCATCCGGACGGCCTCAGCGGCATCGGCAGGCTTGCCGAGGATGCGATCCCCCAGGCAGACCAGCGTGTCGGCCGCGATGATCCAGGCTCCCGGATGCCGGGTGGCCACCTCTGCGGCCTTGGCGCGCGCAAGCCGCTCGGCGGCCAGTGCACCCGACTCGAGGGGATGCACCGTCTCGTCGACGTCGCGAGGCACATCCACCGTGAAGGAAGCGCCGATCTGCTGCAACAGGGCTTGACGGCGGGGGGATGAGGAGGCGAGGACCCACATGACCCCATGCTACGCTGCGGAGCGATGAACGACGACCCGAGGCTGCCTCCCGAGGCCGGCGACGCGACCCTGCAGGCCGGTCAGGCCATCGGTTCCCTGATGGAGCTCTGGGGCTTCAAGCGGGTCCACGGCGTGATGTGGACCGTCCTGTACCTGGCCGACGCCCCGCTCGATGCCCAGGAAATCCGGGCCCGGATGGGCATCAGCAGCGGCCTCGTCAGCATGACCCTCCACGAGCTCATCCGCTGGGGTGTCGTCACGCGGGTGACCCAGTCGGGAACCCGACGGGAGCATTACAAGGCGGAGCCGGACATCTGGCGTGCCGTCGCCAAGGTGCTGCGGGAGCGCGAGCTGTTCTGCCTGCAGATGGCCCTCGACGACCTGCGCGACGCGCGGGGCCTGCTGGCTGCGGGCAACGCAGACGAGAACACGCGCCGTGCCCGGGAGCGTCTGGACGAACTGGTCTCGCTTGGAGAGGTCGGATCCGACCTCCTTGACCGGTTCCTGGACCTGGGCACGCTCGATATCAGCCGGCTGCGCCAGATCCAGCTGGGCATGGGCTTCAGCCGGATTCTCAGGCGGAAGGGCCAGCCACCGGCTTCCGGCCGCTGACGAGGGCCACGGCCCCCAGGCCCAGGTCCACCACCGCAACCTCGGTGAAGCCGACCGCCTCGAGCCTGCCGGCCAACTCCCGCTGATCCGGGAAGTGGCGGTTGGAGCGGGGCAGGTAGGCGTACGCAGCCCTGTCCCCCCCTGCCAACCAGGCGAGCCACGGAGCGATATGAGACGCGTGGACAGCGGTCAACAGACGCAGGAACCGGGACCGTGGCTTGCCCAGGTCCAGCGAGGCAAAGCTCCCCCCGGGCTCGAGCACCCGATAGGCTTCCGCAAGCGCCGCATCCAGGTCCTGGACATTCCGCAACCCGAAGCCGACCGACACCGCGCGAAACGTGGCATCCGGCCAAGTCAGACGCGTGGCGTCGCCAAGGACCCACGAGACGGGAGCCCCGGCCGGAACGGGCCGGGTCCGCGCAACGCCGAGCATACGGTCCGAGAAGTCGAGCCCCACGACCTCCCCGGCAGCACCCGTCACCGTGGCTTCGAGAAGGGCCAGGTCGCCGGTGCCGGAGCACAGGTCCAGGACCCGATCGCCTTGCCTGAGGCCCAGCACCGCCACGAGCCGCCGCTTCCAGAGGCGATGCATGCCGCCGGTCATGAGGTCGTTGATTCGATCGTACCGGGCCGCGATCCCGTCAAACATGCGGGAGACGCCCTCGGGCGTCCTCGACTCGGCCAGATCCGGCACGACACTCATGCGGCCAAGGCCCGGCAGGCCCGCTCGGCCCGTTGGCCGAGATCGGTCACGAGGCGGACCAGCGCATCGCGTGCGGCGCCGTCAGGCAGGCCGTGCAGCGCCTGGTGAACGCCTTCGGCCTCGACGGCGAGGGCGGCCTCGACCCGCGCCACGACCCGGGGGTGGACGAGCGCGGGCACCACATCGGCCATCTCCGGAAACCGGCCTTCCTCCATCTTGCGCCGCAGTGCCGCGCCGAGGACCTCGTCCTCGATGACCGCCAGCGCAGGCAAGGTCAACAGGCCGTCCGCAAGGTCCCGTCCGGCGGGCTTGGCAAGCGCCTCCGACGTGGCACCGTAGTCGAGCACGTCGTCGACCATCTGGAACAGACGGCCCAAGTGGAACCCCAGCCGTCGACACGCAGCCGTGACCTCGGCCGGCGCCCCCGACAGGATGGCGGCCCCCTCGCAAGCAAGCTCGAAGGGTCCCGAGGTCTTCAGGCGAATGCGCTCCAGGTAGGCATCTCGGTCCACCCCGACATCCCAGCGCTGATCGTCCTGAACCAGTTCACCTTCGCACAGGTCCCCGAGGACCTCGGCCAGACGCACCGTCAGCACCGGCAGTCCCAGCCCGGCCATCGCACGCGCTGCCCGGCTGATCACCAGATCCCCGGCCAGCACCGCAACCTTGTGATTCCACCGGACGTGGACCGAGGGCTTCCCTCGGCGGGTCGCGGCATCGTCGAGCAGGTCGTCGTGGATGAGCGAACCGAGATGCACCCACTCGACGGCGTCGGCGAGCGTTTCGAGCGAAGGCGCCAGGGAAGCGCCTGCCCCGAGGGCCTCACCCACCAGACGAACACACTGGCGGCGTACGGCCTTGCCCTCGCCCTCGAGATGGGCGGCAGCAGAACGCAATCGCTCCGGACCGCCGGAGACGGCTTGCGCGACTTCGGGACGATACCGCCTGGCGTCCATCCGCACCTCCGACTATTCGTTCAAGATTTCTTGAAAGTCTTGAAGATCGTGGTAGCATCGTAGCAGAACCCAGCCTCGCATGGAAAGGCCCAGGTCCGATGCCCGCACAGATTGCCGACCGGCCAAGTTCAGGGCACGTCACGTTCGAGACGGGCCAACCGGGCCCGGCGTGGACTTGGACGACAGCGCGGCTCGAGGGTGGTCCCTCGCCGTGGCAGGTCTGGCCCCGGCATCCGGCCGCGACGCGACTCGGCTGGCAGGAGGCCGGCAAGGATCTCCTGGTGCTCGGCCTTGGTGAAGCGTGGCGCGGAGGCCCGGGCGAGATGCAGACCCTGCTTGCCGTGCTGGACAGCCACCCCGGCCTCGTGGCTCTCGGGGGCCCCGGCTGGCCCGGCGACCCCCGGGAAACGGGCGGGTGGATCGTGCCGGAGTGGGTCTGGCACGGTGACCCGGCGGGCGAGGGGGGGCTTTGGCAATGGCAGGGCCGCACGCTCGTCGGTGAGGGCGATACGGACTGGCAAGCGGCCTTCGACGGCGCCCTGGATCGGCTCCTGGGGACGGGCAACGCAGCGACGGCCGCCGACGGCCCGCGATGGACCCGGCCACACCTCGCTCAGGGCAAGGATCGTTTCCTTGCCGGGGCGCGTCGCCTCGTCGGCGAATTGTCCGGGGACGGCCTCGCCAAGGTGGTGCTCTCGCGGGACGTCACGCTGCGCACGACGGGGCGGGTAGACCCGTGGGCCACCTTCCGGGGGATGGCGCGCCGGTCGGCGGACAGCCACCGCATGGCGTGGCAGGATGCGGGCGGTCCCTTGTGGTTGGCCGCATCGCCGGAGCGCCTGTGCGCGTGGCAGGGCGACCGATTCGTCACCGAGGCAGTCGCGGGCACGGCGAGGTCCACGCTTGACATGTCAGGCCTGGGCACGCTGGACCGACCGGCCGCCGTCAGCGAGCAGGCCATCGTGCAGCACGGCGTCAGGCAGGCGCTTGCGGGCGTGGCTACGGACCTCGCCGAAGAGCATCCCGCCCCGACCTCGTGGCAAGGCCTGGTCCACCTCAAGGCCACGCTGTCCGGCCGACTGGCGCCAGGTTGCTCCGTGGCCGATCTGGTCGCGGCCTTGCACCCCACGGCCGCCGTGGCCGGTGCCCCGACGCCGGAGGCCCAGGCGTGGATCCGTTTCCTCGAGGGCCGGCCGAGACAACGTTACGGTGCGCCCTTCGGCTGCCTTGGCGCGGGTAGCGGCGTCCTTGCCGTCTGGCTCCGAGGTGCCTGCATCGAGGGCGGGGAGGCGCGGGTCACGGTCGGGGCAGGGCTGGTCCGAGGCAGCACGCCCGAAGGCGAGTGGGCGGAAACCGAGGCCAAGCTGGCCGCCATCCTGAGCCTGCTCGGAAGCGACGCTTGAGCGGAACCAGCCTGAACGCGGCGTGGGCGCGGGTCATCGTGCGTGCCCTCGTGGCAGGGGGCGTGCGCCATGCGATGGTCGCGCCCGGCTCACGGTCCGCGCCGCTTGCGCTCGCCCTCGCCGAAGCTGCCGAACACGGCCAGATGCAGGTCCACCTGCACCATGACGAGCGAACGGCAGCCTTCCATGGATTGGGCGCTGCCCGTTGGACGGGACAGCCCGTGGCCCTGCTCTGCACGTCGGGAACGGCGGGCACCCACTTCCACGCGGCCGCTGCGGAAGCCCGCGCCAGCGGCATCCCGCTCGTGCTGCTCACGGCGGACCGCCCCCCGGATGTCCGCCACGCCCACGCCCACCAGACCATCGACCAGCGCGGACTCTACGGACCCACGGTGCTGCTGTGGCGGGAACTGGGACTGCCACGTGCCGAAGAGCAGGCCTTGCGGCACCTTCAGGCCACGGTGACCCAGGCCGTCGCGGCGACCCAGGGCTGGCCGCGGGGCCCGGTCCATCTCGACGTGCCCTTCGGCGACTGGCTCCATCCGGCCGAGGAGCGGGCCCATGCCTCCGGGATGCTCGAGGGGATGATCGCAGATTTGCCTCCCGCCCCACGCTGGTGGCCGAGCGTGCCCGAACCGGCGCCCGAGTCCTGGGCAGCCGTCGAGGGCCTCGTGCGCGAGGCCCGGCGTCCAATGCTCGTCCTGGGGTCCCTGCTGGCCCCGTGGGATGGGGAAATCGGCGACGTGGAGGCCTCGGGCTGGGTCGTGCTGCGGGACCCCGCAGCCTGGGATGCCGGCACCGGCATCCGGGGAGGACACCTCGAAGTCATGGCACGCAGCGCGCGGGCCCGCGACCTGACGCCCGACCTGATCATCCGTGCCGGCGGGGGACCCGTCTCCGGATCGACGCTCAAGTGGCTTGCAGCCTGCACTGCGCCCGTCGTCCATGTCCAACCCGATCGGGAGCGCTGGGATGCCGATGCCCGAGCGACGCACATCCTGACAGGCGCATCAGGCCCCCTGCTGAAGCGCCTCGCCGCCATCGGGTCCCCCCATGACCGCACCACCTGGTCAGGGCAGTGGGAAGCCCTGCGGGAAGCCGCTGCCTCTCACGCACGGGAGGCCACCCTGCCCCCGGAACCCGACGCCCTGAGGACCGCCCTTGGCCATTGGCCGGCCGATGGCCTCGTGATGATCGGCAACAGCATGCCGATCCGTTACGCGGACTTCGTCGGCACGTCGCGCGTCCGCGTCGTGGCGAATCGGGGTGCCGCCGGCATCGATGGGCAGGTCGCCACCGCTCTGGGTGCCCGACTGGCCTCAGGCCTGCCCACCTTGCTGATTACCGGGGACGTCTCGTTCCTGCACGATCTTGGCACGTGGTCGGGCATCCGGCCGGGCGGGGCACCCTTCGCCGTCCTGCTGCTCGACAATGATGGCGGCGGCATCTTCCATACGCTGCCCATCGGCGAGCATCCCGAGGCCTGCACCCCGTGGTGCTCGACTCCCCACGGGCTGGACCCGACCCAAGGGCTCGAAGGTCTGGGCGTGCTGACCCACCATCCGCGGGACGACGAGGGCCTGGTCCGGGCGCTCGAGGAGGCCCTGCGGGACGATCGCCCCCACGTGCTGCGCATCGTGGCCGAGCGCGAGTCGGGCATGACGGCCTGGCAAGCGGTGCTCGACGACGGCGTCCGGCAGGTGATCGCAAGCATGGAATCATGGACCCGTTGCAAGGAGGAAATGAACGGATGACACCCGCAACCCGCGAAAACCAGGGCCTGTTCTGGACCCCCGAGACCGGGGATCGCCGCCTGCCGGACTGGCAGTCCGCGGGAAGCTATGAGGACATCCGCCTCGAGAAGGCGGAGGGAATGGCCAAGATCACCATCTGCCGGCCCGAGTCCCGCAATGCATTCCGGCCGCGTACCGTGACCGAACTCATCGAGGCCTTCAACCGGGTGCGCGAGATGCCCGACGTGGGCGTCGTGATCTTCACGGGCGAGGGAACCGAGGCGTTCTGCTCCGGGGGTGACCAGCGCGTCCGTGGCGATTCAGGCTACAAGGACGAAGGCGGCGTGCATCGGCTGAATGTCCTCGACCTGCAGAAGATCATCCGCTCCCTGCCCAAGCCCGTCATCGCCATGGTGGCAGGCTACGCCGTTGGGGGCGGGCACGTGCTGCACGTCGTCTGCGACATCACGATCGCGGCCGACAACGCCCGGTTCGGACAGTCCGGCCCCCGGGTCGGCAGCTTTGATGGCGGTTTCGGGAGCAGCATCCTGATGGATCTGGTGGGCCCCAAGAAGGCACGCGAGATCTGGTTCCTCTGTCGGCTCTATGATGCCCGGGAAGCGCTCGCGATGGGCCTCGTCAATACCGTTGTCCCCGTTGCGGAACTCGAGGCCGAGACCGTGGCCTGGGCCCGGCGCATGCTGGAGCACTCACCCTTGGCCCTGCGCTGCCTGAAGTCGGGCTTCAATGCCGTAAGCGACGGCCAGGCAGGCGTACAGGAGTTGGCCGGCAACGCGACGCTCCTCTACTACATGAGCGAGGAGGCCCAGGAAGGCCGCAATGCCTATCTGGAGCGCCGGGTACCCGACTTCGACCGCTTCCCGAGGCAGCCCTGAGCATGGCTGCCGCAATCCAGGGCGAACCTCCCCGTGGCTGGCGCTTGTGGTGGGCCGGGGCTCGGCCCCGTACGCTGGGCGTCGGTGCGGCGCCCGTGCTTCTGGGACTGGGTCTGTCCGTCACGCGCCTCGCGGCCGAGGGTCCGGCCGAGGCAGGTGTCAGACCCGACCTCTTCCTGTCTTGTCTACTTGGTGCTTTGTTGCTTCAAGTTGGATGCAACTATGTAAATGATGTGGCAGATTTCCAGCGCGGGACGGACGGGCCCGACCGTGTCGGCCCGCTGCGCCTCGCGGCATCGGGCCTGGCCTCCCCGCGGGCCCTGTGGATGGCGGCGGCGCTGTGCTTCACCGCGGCCAGCCTCTGCGGAGCGTGGCTGCTGGCGAGCCGTGGGTGGCCGATTGCCGCCATCGGGATCGCGTCCGTCGTGGCAGCCGTGGCCTACACCAGCGGTCCGTTCCCGCTCGCCTACCACGGATTGGGCGAAGCCACGGTCGCGTTGTTCTTCGGACCCGTTGCCGTTCTCGGTACGGAGTATGCCCTGACGGGAAGCGTATCGGGCTGGGGCGGTTGGTTGTCCATTGTCCCGGCCGGTCTCGGGGCCGCCGTGCTCGCGATCAACAACCTCCGCGACCGGGAAGGCGATGCCGCCTCGGGCAAGCGGACGATGGCCGTGCGCTTCGGAGCCGATCGGGCCGTCCAGTGGATCCGCGCGATGATGCTGGTGCCCTTTGCCGTCCCGGCCATCCTCGCCGCAGGCCTCGCACGGCCCTGGCTGGCCCTGCCGCTGCTTATGCTGCCCTCGGCAACGCGGCTGGCCCTGTCGGTCCGGAGCGACACCCCGGCCTCGGGCCTCAATGTGGCGCTGGCGATGACCGGTCGCCTGCTGTTCCGGGTGGCCTTCTACATGGCCGTGATCATGATCCTGATGGCCAAGGCACCCCCGTTCCGGGGCTGAAGAGGCTGCCTGGTGCCGATCGACATCCTGAGCGTGACCCACCTGCCCTCGGCAGGTGTCCCAACGGCCCATGGCTCGGCGGGGGTTCCGTGGCGGGCCCTCGTCACGGTCTCGGATGGCCGATGCGCCGTACAGGCCGAGGCGGTGGCCCTCGAGGCCTTCGGTATCGGTCGTCAGGCGGCACTGGCCCACGCGGTCGGCTGGGCTGCGCTTGACCTCGAGGCCCGCAGGCGCGAACGTCGACTTGCCGATTACCTCGCGGCGCTCCTCGGGATTGCGCCCCTTCAGGGCCCCGTCGAGGCTTCGGCCCTCCTCGGCGGTTCGGACGACGCAGGTGTGGTCCGTGCAGCCCGGGAAGCCCGGATGGCCGGCTACGGGACCTTCAAGGTCAAGGTCGGTGCCTCGGGCGACGCGAGCCGATCCCCGGCATCCGTCGTCGCGGACACCGTGGCACGGGTCGAGGCGGTCCTCGAGGTGCTGCCGGAGAAGGGAAGCCTCCGGCTGGATGCCAACCAGGCGTGGACGCTCGAGCAATTGGCGGCCGTCACCCGGGCCCTGATGCCGTGGCAAGACCGGATCGCGTGGCTCGAAGACCCCTGCGTGCCCGGGACATCCGGACAGGCCATGCTGGACCTCAGCCCGATCGCTCTTGCCCCCGACGAGCGTTGCCAGGACCCCGCCGCCCTCGACGCCTGGCTGGTTCACCCACGCACGGCCGCGATCGTGATCAAGCCCGGCCTGTGGGGTCCCGAACGCACGCTGGACCTTGCACGGCTGGCTTTGCGCCACGACCTCCCCGTCGTCGCATCCTCGGCCTACGAAGGGCAGGCGGGCCTGGCGGTGGTGACCGCCCTCGCCGCTGCCTCAGGCCGTCCGGGCATGGCCCACGGACTGCTTTGCGGCTCGCGCCCGGTCGGTCCTCACGTGACGCCCCCCCGGGGCCTGCCCACGGTGACCCTGTGCGGGACGTAGCGCCGCTCGGCCCGGTGGCGCTTCTCGAGGGCCACGCCCGGACCAACGGCCAGGGTGTCGCCATCATCGGGCCATCCCGGAGCTGGACGTGGCTCGAGTTGCACCGCCACGTCACGGCGTGCCGGGACGACCTTGAAGGACACGGAGTCGGCCAGGGTACCCGCGTGGCCATCCTGGGCCTGAACGGCCCCTCGTGGCTGGTGGCTGTCACGGCCATCGCTGCGAGGGGTGCCGTGTCCGTGCCGCTCAACATCCGCTGGTCCGAAACCGAACGCGATGCGTGGCTGGCGCGATCCGGTACCCGGGGCATCCTTCACGCGGACACGGATGACTGCAATGCAAAGCCGGCATGGCAGGAGCTAGAGCCTGCCGGAACAGACTCGGGCCGCGGCAGTTGGGCCCGGGACCTGATGACGTTGATGGCGACCTCCGGCTCCACGGGATGCCCCCTCGGGATCGGCCTCCCGCCGGAGGCCCACGCCGCGCACGTCCACGCCCACCTGTCGGAGACCGGATTGGGCCGTGAGGATCGCGTCCTCGTCGTCCTGCCCCTGTTTCACATCGGCGGCCTGAACGCCTGGTGGCGGGCCCTCGCCACGGGCAGCACGCTCGTCCTGCTCCCGCGGTTCGAGGTGGCGCGCGTGAAGGCAGCGTTGCACGACCATGCCCCCACGATGGCCTCGATGACAGGCACCATGCTGCGCACCCTGCTGGCCGAGGGCGTGGAACCGGGTCCTGCCATGCGCTATATGCTCGCAGGAGGCGAAGCGCTGCCGGAAGAAGTCGGTAGGGCCCTGCCCGTCGTCCGGGCCAGCTACGGGATGACGGAGACCTGCGGCCACATCGCTTTCGGGGAGGCCGGCGCGATGCAGACGAGAGGCATGCGCATCCAGCCCGGGACCCGAGTCGCGGTGCTGGGCGAGGACGGCATGCCGGTCGGGCCGGGAGTTCAGGGCCGGATTGCCGTATCGGGGCCTACCCTATGCCGGGGCTGGCTGGATGAACAGGGCTCATGGCAGGCGCCACGGCCCGAGGCACCCCTGTTGACCAGGGATTGCGGGCATCTGACGCATGACGGCAGGCTGGTCCTTCACCCCCGTCCCGGTGAACTGATCCTGTCCGGGGGAGAGAATGTCTCACCCCTCGAAATCGAGGCGGTGCTCGAGCAACTGCCCGAAGTCCTGGGCGCGCTCGTGGCCGGTGTCCCCGATCCCCAGTGGGGCATGCGCCCCGCGGCCCTGGTCGTCCCCGTGCCCGGCACCCCGGATGCGACCGTGCACGCAGCCATTGTCGCGGCACTCAGCGTTCGCCTCGGCCGTTACAAGCACCCGAAAGCCATTCATCTGGTTCGGGAGCTGCCCGTGCTCGCCAGCGGCAAGCTGGACCGTCAGGAGGGTGCCCGGTGCCTCGCGCGACTGGAGCAGAGGTGACCATCCCGCATCAGGGGTCGATTGGCCGTGCCGGCGCCAGGCGCCTTGCAGCCCCGCTCAGGCTGCCAGTTCGCGCCTGACCTTGCCCGGATACTCGCGGGCCAGCCTTGCCCAGTCGAACTGTCCCAGGGCAACGGCAAGCGCCCGCTCCAGCTCGGCCAGCCTGTAGCGATAGCCGGAGGCAATCAGGCGATCAGGAACGACACGGGCGCTCGCCAGGAGCATCTCGTCCGCAAAGGCCCCCAGCGCCGCGCGCAGCACGATGGCCGGCACGTGGGCCAAGGGTCGGGGCCGCCCCAGGACGCGGGCCAGGATCTCCGAAAACGCGGCGTTGGTGACGGGCGCCGGAGCCACCACATTGACGGGACCGGACAAGGCCTCGGTCGCGATGGCGTGGTGAATCGCCCCCACCACGTCCTCGAGCGAGACCCAGCTCCAGTACTGCCTGCCTGAGCCGAGGTTGCCTCCAAGGCCCGACCGGAAGACGGGCAGCATGCGCCCCAAGGCCCCCCCTTCCGGCGTCAGGATGATGCCCAGGCGCGTGTGCACCACGCGGATGCCGGCCTCGCGTGCCGGATCCGCCGCGGCCTCCCAACCCTGGCAGATATCGGCAAGAAAACCGCGACCCGCCGGCATCGCCTCGTCCAGGCTGACAACCCCGCGATCGCCGTAGTAGCCGATGGCCGAGGCACAGACGAGAACCTTGGGGCGAACCGGAAGCGCGGCCAGGGCTTCGGCCAGGCTGCGGGTGGCCTCGACGCGGCTCGTACGGATGCGCATTCGCTGCACATCGGTCCAGAGCTTGTCGCCCACGGGTTCGCCAGCCAAGTGGACCACGGCATCGAGGGTGACATCTTCCGGCAGGTGAATCTCGCCCCTGCCGGCGTCCCAGGTGCCCTCGAGCACACCGGGAAACACGCCCGGCGGGGGCGTCAGCGAAGACCAGATCCCCTGCGCCCCCGACTCGGGTCGACGCAGGACGACCACCCGGTGACCACCAGTCGTCAGATAGGGAACGAGCGCACGACCCACCTGACCGGAGGCACCGGTGACCGCGATGGTCAGGGGCCCCGTGTGGGCCAGCCGCGCGTGGGCGGCCAGGTCTTCCATCAGCAGGCGATGGCGATAGGCGAAGGCCCGCTCGATCTTGCGCGCGATCACGGCTCCGCCGCCCAGTTCCCCGAGTCCCCCGAGCGGCAGTTCATAGGCCAGGTGATCCACGAGGCGACTGCGTCCGGCATCGATGGGCAGGATGCGGTGCTGGTGCTCCCAACTGGCGAAGGGACCGCGGATCTGGACATCATCGAAACCCACGCCAGCCACGACGCGACGATGCTCGGCCACCCACTCCACCGGCACGGGCCCGGCCTGGATCCGAAGGCGCGCCCGGGAACCCTCGGCAACCAGACCTCCCTCGACGATCCGAGCTGGATCGAAGGGCGGGTTCAGACGCAGGAAAGCACCCGGACGGACGTGCCAGTCCCACACCGCCGAGGCCGGAGCCTCGAGCGTGCTTTCGAAGGTGCGTGTCGCCATCGACGGATCTCCCCGCAAGGCTCTCAGGGTACGCCCTGTCCAGACCTTGTCAATCCGCAGCGCACAGGCCTAGCATGCCGGGTCAATCGTCCTCGGGAGGACACCCCGCATGATGGGTCGGAACGTCGGCGCGATGGCTGCGGGCCTGCTGATTGTCGTCCTGGGGTGTCCCGAGGTCATGGCCCGTCCCGCCGAGGGGGAGGACATCGCCGCCGTGCTTCTGGAAGCGGCCGGTCGGCAGCCATCCGTCCGGGGAGCCCGCGCCGCCGCGACGGCAGCCGAGGCCCGCGAAACCACGGCAAACCGGGGCCTGTGGCCCGTCCTCGGCCTGTCCACGGGCGCCTCCGTGCTTCAGGGACAAGTCTTCGGCGCCTTTGCCGGCGGCGCTGCCGGGGGACTTCCCGGTGGGCTTGGCGGCCTTCCCCTGTCCCCGGACCAGGTCTGGCCCACGGCGGCCGTGACCCTGAGCCAGCCTGTCTTTGACGGGGGGCGTGCATGGGCCTCCGGGGAAGCAGCGGCCCACGCGCGGCAGGGAGCCGAGTTGAGGGCCGAGGACGTCCGCCGGATGGCCGTCCATTCGGCCTGGCTGGCCTGGCTCGAGGCCCTGGACCGGGAGGGGGACTCCCTGGCCTTCGATGCCCGGATCGTGACGGCCCGCGAACGGGTGCAACGAAGCCGGTCGGAGCAGCAAGCAGGCTCGGGCCGTGAGCTGGCCGTCCTCGAGGCCGAGTCCGAACTGGCGCGGCTCGAGGCCGATCGCAGGCAGAATGCCATGATGCAGGCCCTCGGCCTGCAGGACATCAGGCGCCGCTACGGCATGGCCCTGGGCACGAGCAAGCTCTCGACGCTGCGTCTGGAGTTGCCCAGGGACCTGATGGGCACGGCCTTGCCCGAAAACCGTGGCGTTCTGGCCGCAGAAGCCGTTGCCCGGGCAGCGGAGGCACACTTGCGCGCCCGGCAAGCGGGTCGCTGGCCGCAGGCAAGCGCATTCGTCACGGCGACCGCGGCCGGGAAGGACCTGGGCATTTCGACGACCCTGGGCGGCGCGAACCTGTCCTGGCAGCCGCTCGACTTCGGCAGGCAAGGGGCAGCCGAGCAGGAGGCCCGGGCTCAGTTGGACCAGGCTTTGGCCGAGGCCGAGGCCGCTCGTCTCGATCATCAGCGGAACCTGCAGGAGAGCCTCGAGCGCCGTGCGCGCGGCCAGGCTGCCGTGGACCGCGCGCGCAGCCTGCTGCAGCTCGCCTTCCGGTCACGAGAACAGACCGAGGCCCGGCGCCAGAACGGCACGGCCGACGCCCTCGAAAGCCTCGAGCGTGAGGAGGCCGTGGTGTCGGCCCAGGTGAACCTGGAGAGAACCGAACGGGATCTGCTGCGGGCCGAACTCGCACTGGCCCGAGCCCTTGACCTCCCCCCCGAGCAACTGCTGCCCACCCCGGGCAAGCGCTAAGGAGCAAGCCATGACGCGTCGCAAGATTTGGGGTGCCGGCCTGGCCGTCGTACTGGTCGGAGGAGGGATCGCCGCTGCCTGGCCGAGGGCGCTCGAGGCCGAGGTCACCGAAGTTCGCCAGGGCTCGGTCATCGAGGCCATCTATGCGACCGGGACCGTCACGGCCCGCCGCTCATCCGGCATGCGCGTTCGCGTCGCAGGAACCGTCCGGCAGTTGCCGGTACCGGTCGGCAGCAGGGTCGCGGCGGGGGCCACGGTGGTCGCCCTCGAGGCCGCCGAGCCGCGTCGGGCCGTGGCCGAGGCAGAGGCCGCACTTGCACAGGCCGAAGCGGCAGCCCAGCAGGCCGCGCGGCAGCTGGACGTGCTCGTAAGAGGAGCCCGGCCCGAGGAACTGACCCAGGCCCAGGCCGCCCTGAACCAGGCCCGCGTCGACCTCAGGGGCGCCCAGCTCGATCTCGATCGCGCCGAGCGCCTGTCGGGTTCGGGTGCGACCACCCCGGTCGTCCTCGAGCAGGCGCAGCAACGCCGTGAGGCTGCCACGGCCCGGGTCCGCTCCGCGGAGGCGCAACTCGACCTGCTGCGCAAGGGCACGCGGGGCGAGCAGGTGCAGGGTGCCCGGGCGGCCGTCAGGGCTTCCGAGGCAGTCGTCAGGCAGCGGCGAGTCCAGCTCGAGCGGGCGCGTGCCGGCGTCGGAGACTATGTGCTGGCGGCGCCTTTTGGCGGCGTGGTGGCCGCACTCGACGTCCGCGAGGGCGACATGGTCACGGCAGGCAGCCGCGTGGCCCAGCTTGTGGACCCCACCGATTTCGAGATCCGGACGGCCATCGATGAGGCGGACATCCTCAAGGTCACGGCCGGTCAGGAAGCCGTCGTGGCGCTGGATGCCCTGCCCGACGCGACGTGGTCGGCGCATGTGGCCCGCGTGGCACCCCGCACCGATCCCGTCGCCAAGACGGCCGAGGTCGCCTTGCGGCTCGACGCGCCGCCCGGCCGCCTCATGGAGGGCCTGACGGCCTCGGTCAACCTCGTCACGGCGAAGCGCTCGGGCCTTGTCGTTCCGGCCGCGGCGCTGGTCCGCCAGGAACGGGCGACGTGGGTGTGGACCGTCGCTGCTGACGGTCGCCTCGCCACTGCCAGCGTGAAGCCGGGTGCATCCAGTGGCGAGACCGTCGAGATCACGGGGGGACTCGAGGCCGGTACCCGTGTCGTGGCGCGCGCCGACAACCGACTGAAGGTCGGCCGCAAGGTGCGGGTCTGACACCTTGGACCTTGCCGGAACCATCGCCGTCCGTCACCTGCTGACGCGTCGGCGGCAGAGCCTGCTGACCATCCTCGGAGTCGCTCTGGGCGCCATGATCATGGTCACGACCCTGTCGCTGACCGATGGCCTCATCACGGATATCGAAGAGACCATCATCGAGGCTTCTCCCCACTTGGTCGTCAAGGCCGAAGAGGTGGCAGGCAAGCCCGAGCGTCTCGTCCGAGGGGATGTCGTCTCGCTGCTGCGGCGTGGCAAACGATCCAAGGCCGATCGGCTCAAGGGCGAAGAGGGCCTGCGCCGGATGGTCGCGGCCGAACCCGGCGTCGTCGCCGTGGCGCCGTTCGTCGAGGTCCGGGGCATCCTCCGCAGGGGCAACCGGTTCAGGCCCATCGTGGCCAGTGGCGTGATGCCCGCCGATGAAGCCCGGGTGACACGGGTTGCCGGACAGATGCAGGCGGGCCGATTCGAGGCGCTGTCCGAGCGGCGCGAAGGGATCGTGCTGGGTCGGCTGCTGGCCAAGGCCCTTGGCGTCGGCACGGGTGACCGCATCCGGCTGACGGATGCCGAGGGCCGCGTCTGGCCGTTCAGGGTCGTGGGTGTCTTCAAGTCGGGCATCAAGAACATCGACGAGGCCCAGGCCTATGTGGGCATCGAGGTCGCGCGCGATCTCAAGGGGTGGGGACCGGGCACGGCCTCGGGTCTCGCGGCCCGAGTAGACAGCCCGCGCAGGGTAGCCGAGGTGGCCTCCGCCGTCGTCACCCGGACCGGGCACGTCGTGGACACATGGGAAGAACGCAACCGCACGATCATCGCCAGCTTCAAACGGAACAACATGACGACGCTGATCCTGGTGGTCTTCACCTTCATCGTCTCGGGCTTCGGCATCACCAACGTGCTCAATACCGTCGTCCTCGAGAAGGTCAAGGACATCGCCGTCCTCAAGGGCGTGGGGATGTCCGCACGTTCGGTGACTCGGATCTTCCTCATCGAGGGCTTGGTCCTCGGAGTCGTGGGGGCTGTCGTGGGCGCCCTGCTCGGGTATGGCCTCTCGACCCTGATTGGTGCCCTTCCCTTCAGCTACGGGGACGCCGCATTCGTTCAGACCGACCGCATCCTGATGACGCAGCACCCGTGGTTCTACGGCCTGGTGATGGGCTTTTCGATCCTGCTGTCCGTCGTGGCCAGCGTGGGTCCGGTCCGGAAAGCGGCACGGCTGATCCCCGTCGCCGTCTTCAGGGGCTACTGACGTGGCCCCGCGCATGCTGCTCGGGTTGGCCTGGCGACACCTCGCCGGCCAGCGTCGACAAAGCCTGCTCACGATGGCCGGCGTGGCGCTCGGCGTGATGGTGCTGCTCGTGATCTCGGCCCTGATGAACGGCCTGCTCGTCAGCTTCCGTGACACCATCGTCGAGGCTGCCCCCCACCTGGTCATCACGGGGCGCGAGGGCGGCACGCGCACCGCGCCGAGGATGCTGCTGCCCGAAGGCCTGCCCGGCACCGTCGTCCGACTGGCCGATCGCGGCGAGCCCTCCGGCCGCACGGACATCGCCCATCACCCCCAGGTGGTGGAGGCCGTCTCGCGGCTGGAAGGCCTGTCGGTCGTCAGTCCCTACGTCGCGACCCAGGTCATCGGGGCGACGGCCGCCGAGACGGCCCCGGTCTTCGCACGCGGCGTCACGCCCGTGCTGGCCGACCGCGTCGTCGGCCTCAGCCGCAGGATCAAGGATGGCTCGTGGGCCGCATTCGCGGCCGACCCCGGCACCGTGGCGCTTGGGCGCGAGGCCGCCCGGACCCTGGACGTAGGCCCGGGCGAGCGCCTGCGGCTGATCGCCTCCGGTGGGCAGGTGCTGGATGGTCGCGTGGCTGCCATCTTTGCGACCGGCATCAAGGCACTCGACGAACAGGCCTTCGTCCACCTCAAGGTCGCCCAGCGCCTCGAGGAACTGCCGGCCGACCA
The DNA here is from genome assembly GCA_035286125.1 of Candidatus Sericytochromatia bacterium. Taxonomy (GTDB): domain Bacteria; phylum Cyanobacteriota; class Sericytochromatia; order S15B-MN24; family VGJW01; genus VGJW01. The sequence goes on along the minus strand of JAYKIS010000069.1, from coordinate 28,915 downwards.
TGTCACCGGCCTCGAACTCAGGGCACGACGACTCGATCAGGTCGATGCCCTGCGGGCGACCCTCGAGGCACGTACCGGTCTCGTGGTCGAGACCTGGGAGCAGACCAACGCCAGCATCTTCACGCTGTTCCGCATCATCGGCACCATCACGCGCATGCTCGTCGTGTTCACGATCCTGGTCGCGGGCTTCGGTGTGGCCAACGTGCTCGTCACCGTTGTCCTGGGCAAGCAGAAAGACATCAGCCTGCTGCGTTCCATCGGCTTTACCCGCGACCGAATCCTGGGCCTGTTCCTGATCGAGGGCCTGCTCCTGGGTCTGGGGGGAGCGCTGGCCGGGGCGTTGCTCGGCTTCGTCGCCTGCACCCTGATGGGCTACATCCCCGCCGGTGGCGACAACGAATTCGGGGACCAGAAGACGCTCGTCATGGCGCAGGATGCGGCCACCTATGCCGGGACGATGGTGCTGGCCCTTCTGGTCTGCCTCATCGCGAGCGTCGGACCGGCGCGCCGCGCAGCCGGATTGGCTCCGGTCGACGTGCTGAGGGGAGAAACCACATGAGCCTGCTCGAGGCACGAGGCGTCACCAAGGAACTTGCCGTCGCCGGCGCCCCCCCGGCGCGCATCCTCGACGGCGTCTCGCTTTCGGTCGCGCGTGGCGAATTCGTGGCCATCACCGGCCCCAGCGGGTCCGGCAAGTCGACGCTGCTGTACCTGCTGGGTGGTCTCGACCATCCGACGGCCGGCGAGATCCTGCTCGATGGCCGGAACCTGGCCGCGATGGACGATGAGGCGCTGACGCTGCTGCGCAATGAGGCCATCGGCTTCGTCTATCAGTTCCACTTCCTGTTGCCGGAGTTCACGGCCCTCGAAAACGTCATGATGCCGATTCTGGCGGGTGGACGAACCCCCCGGAAGGAAGCCATGGCCCGGGCGCGCGACCTGCTTGGAGAAGTCGGTCTGGCGGACCGCCTGGACCATCTTCCGCGGCAACTCTCGGGCGGCCAGCAGCAACGGGTCTCCATCGCGAGAGCCCTTGCCAACAAGCCGCTCCTGCTCTGTGCCGACGAACCGACGGGCAACCTCGACACCGCCAACACCGAGAGAATCGTCGAGTTGCTGCTGACCTTGAACCGCACGATGAACCAGACGGTGCTTGTCGTGACGCATGAGGGCAGCGTCGCCGACAAGGCAGGGCGCGAGATTCGCGTGGTCGACGGGAAGGTGGCGTCCTGAGGCTCGTCCTCATCCCCGTCTCCGCGCCCTGGGGCCTGCAGGAGGCCTTCGTCGTCCGCGAGTTCGCGGCCCTGCGCGACGCAGGTGCCGCGTTGCGCATCCTGCCCCTCCGTCCAGCCGGGCCCCTGTACCACGGTCGATCCCCTGCCCTGGCCGAACACGCGGAGCGATTGCCCCTGCTGCATCCGACAGCCTTCCTGGCCCTGCTGGCCTGGCTGGGCCGACGACCGCACGTGCTGATGGGCATCCTCGGCAGCCTCTTCCTCGAGGCCCGCAGCCCGCGCATCCTCGCCAAGAACCTGCTGGTCCTGCCCAAGGCTTGCTGGATCGCCAGCCGCGCCCGTGCCTTCGGGGCGACGCACGTTCATGCACAGTGGGCGGGCACCACGACTACCGCCGCGTGGATCGCGGCCACCCTGCTGGACGTGCCCTTCAGCTTCACGGCCCATCGCTGGGACATCGGCGAGGACAACATGCTGGCCTTCAAGGTACGTCGGGCCGCCTTTGCCCGGACCAGCGACGGTGCGGGCGCGATCGAATTGGCAGAGCGCGCGCGGGGCTCGGGCAAGGAGCCCTGGCTGCTGCACCTGGGGGTCGATCTGCCCGCCGCCCCCCCGGAGCATCCGCTGCCTCCGGCCGGCCGCCTGCGTATCCTCGTGCCGGCCAACATGGTGCCCAAGAAGGGTCACGCCGTCCTGTTCGAGGCCCTTCGCCACCCCGTGCTCGAAGGCCTCGACCTGCACGTCACGTGCGCCGGAGACGGGCCATCGAGACCCGACATCGAACGCGACCTTCAGGAATCCGGTCTGGCCGGACGCGTCACGCTGGCAGGCATGTGGCCGCTGGAGCGCTTGCATGCCGAGATGGCCAGCGGCACGTATGATGCGGTGGTGCTGCCCAGCATCGTGACGCCCGATGGCGAGACGGAGGGAACGCCAGTCTCGCTGGTCGAGGCCCTGGCCCATGGGCTGCCCGTCATCGCGAGTGCCATCGGCGGCATTCCCGAATTGCTCGAGGGCGGCTGCGGCATCCTCGTCCCGCACAGCCAGCCGGAAGCGCTCGCCAAAGCCATCGCGGATCTGGCCCAGCACCCCGAAACGGCGCGCGGCTTGGCCAGGAGCGGCTACGAACGCGTCCGGGCAACCTATGAAGTCGGCAGCGTGGCCGAGGCCTTGCTGGCAAGGCTTGTCGCCCCGAGCTGACTTACGGGGCCCCCGCGGCGCGGGCCCACCAATCCAGCGTCAGGCGCAGTCCCTCCTCAAGATCCGTCGCAGGGACCCACCCCAGTTTCCGGGCCGCCAGCGACACGTCGAGCACGTTGCGCGGCACGTCGAACGCGCGCCCGGGCAGGTAGCGCACCTCGGGTACACGGCCCGTGACACGGACCAGCACGTCGATGAGTTCGTTCAGGCTGGTTCCCTTGCCCCTGCCGATGTTGACCCGTACGGCTTCCTCCGGCGTGTCCACGGCCCGCGTGACGGCATCGGCCACATCCCCCACGTAGGGGAAGTCACGGACAACCGAGCCATCGCCCCAGATCTCGATGGGCTCGTGGCGCAGCACCCGCCCCAGGAAGACACCTACCGCACCCTGGATGCCATCCAGGCGCTGGTAGGGGCCATAGGGATTGCTGACCCTCAAGATAGTGTAATCAAGTCCCTTTATCCACTTGTATACTTGAAGATACTTCTCAGTCATCAACCTCGTGACACCATAAGAACAGGATGGCTCGGTCGGATGGGTCTCGGGAATGGGGTCCTGAAGAGGCGGTCCGTAGACCGTCCCTCCGCTCGAGACGAACACGACTCGCCGGACACCGGCGCGGGAAGCCTGGTCCAGAAGCGCGAGCGTATCGGCGACATTGGTGCGCACGTCGTGGACGGGATCGTCGTTGGAGGTCTTGGGCAGAGTGGTGCAGACGAGATGCACCACGACCTCAGCACCCTCGAGGGCCTCGGCCAAGGCTCCGGCATTGCCGAACTCACCCTGGACCCAACGGTCCCCACCCGACCAGCCAAAGCGCGGTGGGCTGCGATCGAGCACCGTGACCCGATGGCCTGCGGCCTGCAGCAGGGGCACGGTCGCGGAACCGATGAAGCCGTGACCGCCGGTCACCAGCACGTGCGCCATGGGGTCTCCTGGCAGCCAGCGGACAGCAGGTCCGATGGTGGGGGGGGGATGCACCAAGGTATACCCTCCGCCCCCCTCTCGGCGCAGGAACTTGCCGCGCTAGAATGGCCGGGTGCCCGACGACCAAGCCCCCGCCCCCCCGACCGAATCCGGTGCGCGCATGGGCCGGGCCTTCCTGTCGAGCGGCCTCTGGTCCGGTCTGACACTCTCGCTGAATGTCGCCGGCACCAAGTTGCTCGCACTCGCGGCAGGCCCCTCGGGCATGGGGCGCTACGGCCTGTTCATCCAGGTCATGCAAGCCGCCCTGATGGTCGCCAGCCTGGGTGGCGCGGCCGCCCTGATGCAAGGGCTGTCCTCGAGACCGGTGGCGCAGCACATGGTGTTCATGAAGACGGTCCTGCGCACCCACCTGATCTCGATGGTCCTGGCCATCCTCGGGACGGCCGGTTGGCTCTGGCTGCTGGCCCCCGCGCCGATCCGGACGGCGCTGCCCACGCCCCTGGCGCTCAGCCTGGCACCGCTCGTGGCCCTCGGTACCTGGCAGGCCCTGATGGTCGGGCGCATGGGGGCACGCATGGCGGTCGGCCTGCAGGGGCTTGCCTATGCGATCGGCGCAGGCGCCACGCTGTTGGTGACCGCGGCCACGATGCCCTGGCTTCGTACGGGCGAAGGTTGGCCCTTTGCCGTGATGGTCGGCGCCAACCTGGTCGTGTCGATCGTGGTCGGGGAAAGGGCCCTGCGCCGCCAGAGCCCGAACACGAGCCTTGGCTCGTGGCCGGAAGGAGCGCGGACCAGCCGGGCCTACCCGGTCGTGGCGCTGGCCGCCATGGCAGCCGGAATCGTCGCCCCTCTCGCCCTCGTGTGCGTCCGTGCGGGCTTGGCGGGCAGGGATGGCCTGGAGGCTGCCGGCCTGTTCCACGCAGCTTGGATAGTGGCCAACGGCTACATGCTTACGGTGCTCTCGACCTTTGCCGGGCATCTGCTGCCCCTGCTGGCAGCAGCCCGCGAGCCTGCCGAAAGGGGTCCGCTGCTCGACCAGGCCCTGGGCATCGTGGGACGCTGGGTGGCACCGCTCGCGACCCTGGGCGTCGGAGCACGTGACATGGTCCTCGCGCTTTTGTTCGCGCCCACATTCCAGCCCGCTGGCGACCTGCTCCGGTGGCTGCTGCCCGCTGCCCTCTGCCGGTCCGTGGGCTGGGTCCTCGCCATGCCCCTCTCGGCCCGGGCCCACCTGCGGCCCATGGTGGGCGTCGAGTTGCTGGCAGGCCTGGCGATGGTAGTGCCGCTCGTGTTCGTGCCGGGATCGCAACCTGTCCTTTACCTGCTGGGTCCGGCCGTGCTTGCCGGTGCGGTGGCGCATGCCCTCGCCTCCGGAGTCCTCGCCATCCGGTTCCACGGCTGGGCACCGAGACCTCAGGTCATCCGTCGACTGGTCCACATGGTGCTGGTGGTCGGCGCCGTCGCGCTCAGTACGGCTGTGGGCACCGAAAGGTTGCTCCTCGGGGTCGCGGGCGCGTTGCTGTTGGTGGGATTGGACCGACTGCGGGAACATGGAGCCTTGCCTCGTCATCCCGACACTGAGGAAACACCCCGATGATTGCCGTCCTTCGCTTCCTCACGCCCTTGCTCTTCGCGTGCGCCATCCTGTTGCCGGCGCATGCGGCACCTGGCGCCCATCCCGCCGCACCCGAGGAAACGGATGTCGTTATCGTGGGCGCAGGTCTCGCCGGCCTGACGGCGGCCTACAGGCTGCGACAATCGGGCCTCTCGGTAGTGGTCCTCGAAGCCAGCGATCATCTCGGAGGCCGCATGCGCTCCGCGAGCTACCCCGAAGGCGTCGGGGCCGAAGCCGGCCTCGAGGAGTTCTGGAACAACAACCCGACCGTCAACCTGATCGAGGAACTGGGGCTGCAGACCGAGGGCGCCGCGACGGCTTTCTCCAGCTTCATCCACAAGGGCCGGCTGCATCCCGCCGTACAGGACAGCAACGAGGCCTTCGTGGCGGCGACCCTGGGACCGCGGGAACACGCCCGATTCAAGGCATGGGACCTGCGGATGCAGGCCCACTACGCGCGCCTTCAGGACGCCTGGCGCCGGAACGCGGCAGTGCCCGCCGACCTGGCTCCGCTGCAGGAAATCTCGTTCGCCGACTGGCTGCAGCGCAAGAGCGGCTTGTCACCGCTCGCGATCGCGCTCATCAGGGCCGAGACCGAGCCCGAGTACGGCACCGGGGCCGATAGAATCTCAGCGCTCGACGGCATCGCCGAGTGGCATATCTTCTCAGGCACGGGTGTCGGCTCCCGACACATCGTGGGCGGCAACCAGAAGTTGGCAGAGGTCCTCGCGGCCCGTATCGGAGAGGAGGCCGTAAGGACCGGGCATCAAGTCACGCGAATTGCTCAGGATGCCGGGTCCGGCGCAGTCGAAGTCACGGCACTGCGGACGCGCGATTATGCGGTACGTCATCTGCGGGCACGGCACGTCGTCACGACCATGCCCCTGTTCCGCCTGCACGAGGTCCAGATCGTTCCGCCCCTGCCACCTATCATCCAGCAAGCCATCGGTACCCAGTCCTGGGGTGCCTACTTCACGGCTCACATCGTGCTGGACAGCAAGGCCAGCCGATTCTGGACGCGCGACGGCGAACCTGTCCTGCCCATCTTGACCGGCGGCCCCCTGGGCGTCATCTACGGGGGCCATGACCTCGTGGCCGAACCCGGGCACGCCATCTTGAACCTGCTGGTGACGGGGGACGACGCGGAGCGCTTCAATGCGCGGACAGGTTCGCTAGACGACGTACGGCGGGAGATTGCCGTGGCCTTGGAGAAGCTTTGGCCTGGCATCGGCAGGGAAACGCGCTACATGAACTTCGTCCGGTACCATCCCCGGGCCATCCCGGCATGGCCCGTCGGTCGCTCGCGCTACGACGCGATGTCACGGGCCGTAAGAGAGCCCTGTGGAAGGCTATACCTTGCCGGGGACTTTACCGAGAGCAGCCATTCGGATGGTGCCGCCTGGTCTGCCATCCGGGTCGTGCGCCAGATCTGCGCGAAGGAAGGCAAGCAGATCCCGAGGATGGCACCTGACGCGCCCTAGCGTCCATCTGACTGCTTCGGAGGCGAGGCAAGCCAGGGATCAGCCCGAACGCTTCGCGGATGGCCCACCCCGGTTCACCCCGAAGCCTCCACCACCCACCCAACCCAACTCGGCTTGGCCTGAGCCCAGCCGCGGGTTGGCACCGGCCGGCACGCTGGCAAACAAGATTTCCTTCATCAGTTCAGCCGCCGGCACGACCAGAGGCTTGCCATCGGGATCCGCCGGATCACGCAGGTAGGCCTCGGTGCCCCTGATGGACTCGAGCAGTACGGCATGACCAATCTCATCCCCTTTGACGCCGATGGGAACCGGCCCAGCCTTCAGGGCCGTTTGCAGGATATCGAGGGCTTTCTTCGGATCCATGCCCTCGAAGAAGACTGCTTCCGAACTGCCATGCATCACGGAATTCGAGAGGCCGATCATCTGGGCGGCCGTCAGGCCCTCTTCAACTGTCGCACCCTCGACAGCACCAAACCGCCCCCGTGATGTCCAACCCAAGCGGCCGTTGCCGAACTGCGCCAGGTCGACATCGCCTGTCATCCTGAGCTCGGGCAAATTTCGGGCGAGTGACATGAAGGACTCCTGCAGGAGGTCCTCGACGTGACTGCGACCATCCGAACTATCGCCCAGCCCCCCGACATCGGCGCTCATCAAGTCCCCGGCTGCCGTCACGACGCTCCCTTCGTCAAGGAGTTGGCAGACGAGCCGGGCATACTCGGCAGGCTTGGCCTCAGCAAGCATGCTCTGCACGGTCGTCGCCCCACACGTCGAGGTTCGATCTCCCTGGTAGATGCTGCGAGGGTCCGTCAGATGTTCGAGAACAGCCTGCAAGACAAAGGCCTTGGGCGTCATGCCGGTTTCGTCACGCAGCGTGCGCCAGTCGCCGATGTTGCCCTGCAAGGTTCTGGTCGAGCCAGCGAGCGTCTTCTTCAACTCGTCCAGCACCGTCGTGCCCTCGGCAGAGCGGTCCTCCAGCTTGCCTTGCATCAGCAACTTGTCCAACATCGCCTGCATGTTCTGCGCCTGCTTGATTGCCTCGGGACGCCCAGTTGCCGCGAGGTCCCTCAGGTAGCGCTCGACGGACTTGAGCTTGTCACGCTGGTCTTGACCGAGGGCCTCAAGGGCATCGTCCCTGCTGTCGTACTTGAAGCCGGAAGCTGCCTTGTGCTCACGTTCGAGTCGATCGGCAGTCCCGTTGAAGGCGCCGCCCGAAGGTGCTGCCGGCTTGGGCACCGATGCCTGCGGCAAGCCGGGCCGATACTGTCCATCAATCAAAGGACCGGTGCCCGTGATCCTGCCAATCATCGTGGTGACTCTCCAAGACAAGGGGGGGCGCCGCTGGCGCAACGGTGTCTTCCACATGGCCCATACCCCCAGCGTGGCATCAGGCTAACACCGCGTTTGACCCGGCAGGCCGGTGGGTTGATTGGAGATGGTTCGCGACCGGAATGAGGATGCCTGTGTTCCTGAAGACGTCACGTCCCAAGCGACTCGCCCTGACGACCGCAGCAACCATGACTCTGGCCGGCTGCAGCCCGGCTACCCTCAACAATCTGCTTGCCCCCCCCGCCACGAACGCACCCGCGGCCTCGGCCCCTGCCTCGGGAACCTCGGCGGCGGGTACGGCCAACCCGTTGTCGGCTGGTTTCCTGAGCGTCGCCCTTCTGGGACAGGCATTGCCCAGCGGCGCGAAAGACATCGTCATCATCGTCAAGACGGGGACCGGCGACCAGACGCGAACGGTCCCTGTCGCGGCCATGGGCGGCGACGCTTCTTCCCAGGTCTTCGAGGGCCTGGCGGAGGGCCCCGTCAAGGTCCGCGCCGAGATACGCGATGCTGGCGGCCGCTTGCTGGGTGTCGCCGAAACGGACGGCATCATCAAGGCCGGAGAGCGCTTGCCGCTGCAACTGCGCTTCCTTCTGGGTCCCGGGTCACTCGACTTGCGCATGGCCCCGCTGGACAGTCCCGACGTACGGGCGGTGCAGAAACTGCTTGATGACTTCGAGGGCTACATCTACGACCACATGGGCGTCGTCGACCTTGTCCGCAATCCCGACCTCCTGAGGTGCATGAAGGCTTTCAACGACCTTTCCCCGGTCCTGAACGGCATGCTCCAGAACGGCGCGAGCCCGACCTTCGGCAAGAACAAGGCAGGCTATGTCGACCGAATGACCTTGACGGCGAACGGTCCTGGCCCGACGCAGACAATCGCCCTTGAACTCGAGCAGCAGTCGCTGTCGGCCAATACCCGGGCCTTCGTCATCCGTGTGCCCCAGGCGCCCAATGGTGCCTCTGCCGAAGCCCGACTGGAAGTTCGCGCCTCGGCTTGGCAAACGCCCATGGCCATGGAATTGGGCGAAGGCTACCGGCTGCTGCCCATGGCGATGCCGGACTGGTCGAAGATTGAGGCCATCAAGGCTCACCTCGAGGTCACGCCCGATGCCTTGACCGCGAACCGGGTCATCCTCGAAGCCGAAGGCGACGGTCCCGCCGTCAACGCCGATCTGACCTTCCTGGACGACCTTTTCACAAGCGGCTACGCAACACGGCAGCGGTGCTACCAGGATTGGGCAGGGCCCGATTATGACCAACTGGTCGAAAACTGCTACCCGGAAACCGATTACAACCGCCCGATCCGCGTGCGCTTCGGTGACTCGAATTCGGTGCCTGTGGCCATCCCGCGCATGATTCGCCTGTCTGCCGCGATCCCGGGGGGGGCGGCGGGTCAATTCTCGGCGCGCCTCGAACCGGCGGAGCGACGGATGGTCTGGAACGGCAGCCTTGCCGGTCTCGACTATGACGGCAGCCTGACCTTCCGCTCGGGTGAGAGTTCCGGACGCACCACCACGATTGGCGCCCGACTTGCGGCGAGGATGGTGGACGCCAAGATGGGCATCGAGTTCCCCATCACCGGCGATATCACCTTCCACCCGCCCGACGCGCCGGGCATCTACGGCAACGGTGGCGACGGGCTGATGGACAGGGCACCCGGGTATGCCCTGCCCTTCGGTCGTCTCAGCGTGATGGGCCTTGGCATCGACCGTCCGGGTGTGGCGTATCTCAGCCAGCCGCGGATTCGCCACGCGCAGCTGGGTGACATTGCCGAGATGTACTACAGCACGACCGGGATGATGCTCAAGCTGACCGGCCACGAGGTCCGTGCCGTGAGTTACATGAATCCGCTTGAGCGGGTCCTGCGGCACAACTCGGACGCCCTGGGCTGGATGAATCCGCTCGACGGGATCAAGTACCCGGTCCAAGCGCCAACCTACACGCAACCGATAAATCGGGCGACGCCCTGGCCGACCGGTCCGGGCGAGACGCCGGATCCCTATGGCAGCTACCCGCCCTACGAACCGACACCAGGCCTGACGCCGGATTCTTACGGCAGCTACCCCCCGCCGACACCTTCCCCGTTGCCCTTCTCAACGCCAGTTCCACCCTACTACGGCGAGTCGCCCTCGCCCGCCCCCTACGCCAGCTATCCGCCCTACTACGGCGAGTCACCATCTCCCGATCCCTACGCCAGCTATCCTCCGTACTACGGCGATCCCACGCCAGTACCGACCCCTTAGCCGGACCTGACCCGACCGGCGCAAGACGTGCGCGCAGCCCGCTTTCTCGTGACAGCTTGCCTGTTACTGAATGCGGCCTGTCGCGTTGCGGACCCCACAGGGCCCAATCTGACGGTCGAACCCGGATTGGTCCCCTTCGTCGTGCCATCCGATGCCCCGATGCCTCTGGCCGTCGGCCAACGGGACGAATTCCGGGTCCAGGGTGGCCCGCTCGGCTTTGCCGAAGGCCAGCTGAGCCTTGAGGTCCTGAATCTGCAGCAAGGCCTCAACGCCATCGTGATGCAGGTCGCCCTCGAACGGACCGGGCTGCTGGGTACCGAACGCAAGATATGGTCGGTGCGCCAGGACGCAGCCGGCACCCACGTGGACGGGCGACCATTCCTGCCGTGGCAGGCCATCCCGGGACAGAGATGGGCGTCTCAGTCCGGTATGGCCACGCTTGAGGAACGCGAGGACATGACCCTGCCCAGTGGCCCGGCGGCGCAATGCTGGCGCGTCCGCTTCGACGAACCGGGTTCAAAGGCGACGCGATGGTGGTTCGCGCCAGGCCGCGGGCTCGTGCAGGCCGAGTTCGACGCCCTGGGCAGTACCGTGGTGGCGCGGCACGAACGCCGCCTGAAGATACACTAGTCCCGGGGTGCGATGCTGACCATCGCCCGGGTACCCTTCTGAGCGATGGCTGTCTCCAGTTGCTTGCGGCTGATGACGATGGGGCCGTCCTTGTTCATCGGATCGTTCATGTAGACCTTGTCCCCCTCGATGGCGGTCACGACCCCGTAGTGTCCGCTACCCCGGCCATTGCCCGTGATGTAGCTGGGGATGACGTTGACGATGACGAGACGCCCCTTGTCCAGCTCCTCGGCGATGGTGCGGGCATCGGCATCCCGACGGGTCCGGGCATGCAGGCCATAGCGCTCGGCCCCGAGGTGGATGTTCGGGAAAGACGACCCCTCCCGGTCATTGACGACCACACCCATGAGCTTGCGCGTCTTCTCTATGGCCGCGTCAGCCTCGCGGGGGGACGGATCGATGACGCCGAAGGCCTTGGCCACCATCGTCAGGGACGTCGGGCCGCAGTTGGCGTTGTCCCAGCCCGGCGTATCCTCGTGGCTGTTGCCCAGTCCCCGGTACTGCGTGATGAACCAATCCCGGCGTCGCGCGTGCGGATCGCCACCGGGCACGGGACGCAGGGCGTCCTCGTCAAGGTCCGTGTCCGCGGCGGCAACGGTCCCCTCCACCCTTGCGGGGACGTCAGGCAGTGGTACCCGGGCCACGATTTCCTGACGGTCCACGCGACTGCCGTCTGCGTGGATACGCAGGCGCGCCTGCAAGGCCTCGTCGACAACCGTACCTTCGAGGATCCTCTGCGTATAGGCGGCAGCACGATCCGCCTGGAAGGCCGCAGAGAACTCGAGCCGCGAGACACGGCCGTTGCCGTCGGCATCGTAGCTCTCGTAGGGCGTACCGCCCACGGCAAGACCCTCCGGGCCACCGCCCGCGCGCGTCCAGGCCAGCTCCTCATGGACGGCACGTCGCTCCCGCAAGACATCGCGACGCATCGCCACATAGGCGGCTTCGTCCATCGGAGCGGAAGCCTTGCGGCTTCGCGACACATCCGGAAAGAGCTGGCGGAACTCCGCCTTCCAGCGGGACTCGTGAGCCAGTGCCATGTCCTCGCGCCTCGCGTCCACGAACTCGTCGCGCGTGACCTTGCCATCGCGATTGACATCGTAGGAGGCCGCCTTGCGGGGCAAGGCGCTACCTCCCAATTCTCCCCCCTCGAGCGTCCCGGAGGCGTCGCTGTCCAGGGTGCGGAAAGCACGGCCCTGCGTCAGGCGATCCCCCTCCATGCGCGAGGGCTTGGCCTCCTCCGGACGGTCCCCGGCAGCCCCTGCATCGCGCGGTCGGCCGCGCAGCCCCGGAGCTGCCGGCTTGCCGTCACCCTGAACAGGACGCGTCATGCGGGACTACCTCCGTGCCTGCTTCTGCCAGGCATTGCCGAAATCCAGCCAGAGGCCTTCCCCATCGATTCGGGCGCCCTGCAAGGGGGGGAGGTCGGCGCCGGAGACCTTGGCCAGGTTCACGGACTGGCGAGGATCATCCGGAATGAGCGCGGTCAACGGCTTGAGCAGCGTACCGACCAGCATCTGGGGAATCTCGAGGAAGGCCGAGCGCCCCAGAATGGACGTGGGCGTCAGTTTGAGGCTGCCGTCCCGGGACGCTTCGACGGCCAGTGAGACCGGAAGGCCGACAGGTCCGTCCTGGATGACCAGTCGGTCACCATCAAGCCGAGGCGCCATGCGGGCATAGTCCTTGCCCATGGCGTCGCGCAGCAGCACATCGAGCTTGGCTGGCGGTACGAGGACCTGTCCGTGGCGCAGTTTCACGTCCTTGGGGCCGAGCTTGTCGATCTGCAGCGGGCCCTTGGCCGGAGGTCGCACGAGAACCTCGGCACCCTCGAGCACGAACCCGTGGACCTCGACCCTGCCCTCGGTCCGGACGCGCAGCGGACTACCCTGCATGCCACGGGGGGCGTCCGTCTCCCTGCCAAGGCCCAGCCTCAGGGCACCCTCCTCGACCCGTGCTTCCCGGACACGGGCACCGGGGGCCCATGCCTCGAGGTCGATCTCGACGCCATCATCCACCCACCGCAGGCCTTGGCCCAGCCCCGGCAAGACCTCGCCAGAATCGTCTTTCGGCAAGGCCACCACGACGTCAAGGCCGTCACCCCGAACCTCAGCTCGGCTGGCCCGCACGGGCAAGGCGGCCGGCTTGGGGATCTCGACCTCGAGCAAATCGCCCTTCAGGGCCATGCCCTGGGGCAGATCGGCCACGGTGCCCGCGACCAGGGGCCGCGCGTCGACGGTCAGCACCGCACCATCAGGGCCCACGCTCACGGACTGGAGGCGGGTGCTCTGAGCGTCGCCCACGCCAAGGCCCAGAGGCAGGACCAGACGTGAACGGGAGACATCGACCCCAGGGATGGGAGGCAACATGGGCAGCAAGCCCCGCTCGGAGAGGGCGGCCTCGAGTTCGAGACCGCCCCTGTCGAGGCGGACGGCCGAGATCCCGCCCGGCAAGCCTAGGGTCTTCTGGGCAGACAGCCTTAGCGTCGGGCCGTCCAGGCCGACCGTGGGACCGATGCCGAGGGCACGGGAATCCGCCCGCAAGGTCAGCAGCAGGCCACGCTCCCCGGCGGCCATGGCGACCGGCGCCAGTCCGGGAGGCAGGGGCAGATCCCCGAGCTTGAGGCGATTGCCGGCGAAAAGGCCCTTCCCCGCAAGACGCTCCAACGACAGGCCTGCGCCTCCCAAGGCACCCAGAAGGCCGGCACCTGCAACTTTGAAGGACTTGATCTCAGCCCCGAGCGTGCCCGCGGCGTCGAGGCCAGGCCGGACATCCAGGGAAACAGGCACCAGGGGCACACCCAACAACGACAGCCGCCCCTCCAGCCTGACGCCACCGTCGGGTAGCGTTCGCGCCGTCACTCCACGCAATGGCAACTGCCGTTCGACCGATCGCGCCAGCTCCTGCCAGTCCAGACGCGCCTCGAGGTTGCTGCCGCGTCCCGACAGGGCAGCCCGCCCCCAACCGCCGGGCAACTGCAGCGCCTCCAGGCGAACCTCGAGGTCCCCGTCACGAACCTCGACACGGCCATCCAGTTCCAGTTCCTGCCCGGGTGTACCTATGCGCGCGCGGAAGCTGCGCTCGCCAAGTGGCTTGATGTCCCCAATGGCGATAGCGGGGCCCATCACTTCGCCCAGCAGGGTTACCAGCCCCTTGCGGGGTAACTGCACGGCGACCTTGTCCTGCCCACCGTCCAGCTTGAGATTGATGAGCTCGCCCTTGGCCTCGAAGCGCTTCAGGTGTGCCTGCAGACGACCATCTGCCGTTGCCGAGAGGGCTACGTCCGTCTCGACGCGGATGGGTGTCCTGCCCAGCTTGCCCTTGCGGTCAGGCAGGTCGACGAAGGTGCCCATCGTCGCGTTTCCGGAGACGCGCAGGCCACCCTTGCCGTCGAAGGCCACGGCGGCATCCGGGATCATGGATCCCAGCATCTCCCCGATGACACGGTTCATCTCGGTCCAACCGGCGTCGACCCGAGCCTTGCCCCGGGCGAGATCGACCTTGGCCTCATGTCCTGCGGCCTCGACCCTGACGTCCGACAGCCTGAGCCCGAGGTTTCCTGAGGGCAGGACCTCCGGCCGGACGCGTGCCGACAGGGGTACGAGCTGGCCGTCCTTGCGGACGGTCGCACTGAAATGCAGTACGCCTTCGCCAGCGTTGCGAACCAACGGATTCAGAAGTTGCTGCCGGCCCGACGCATCGCGCATCGCGCCCAGCCTGGCCGTGACGTCCTCGGGACCAACCCGCACCGTACCCTCACCTGCGCGGACATCGAGGGCCACCGGCAAGCCATCGACCCGGGCCTCGCCCTTGGTGGGCACCAGCAGGATGCGCCCGTCCCTGCTACGGACCAGGCCTTCCAGGAGAAAGGGCTCGCCACCCGGCCCCTTGCCCCGCACCGCGAAACGATCCTTGCCACTCAGGACGACTTCGAGGCCATCGAGCATCCCCTCGGCCTTCGCACCGAGGCTGGCCCTGACGGCATCCACCAGCTCAGGGGCCGCGACCGTGGCCTCTGCGGCCAGAACCCGGGGCACCACCCGTTCGTCGAGCACCAGTCGGTCCTCGCCGGCCTTGCCGACCAGATCGACGTCTCCGTGGAGGATGCGGGCCTGGACAGGCCCAAGGGCCACCTCCAGGTCACGGACCTGGACGCGCGCCTTCGATGGTTCGCTTCTCACGGGGATGCCAGACATGCTGTCGTCGAATTGCCGAGGGGTCTTGCGTGCATGCGGGCAAGTCCGACGCATCCGATACCGACAACGTACCCGGGAGCCAACCAGCCCATGCGTCCTGTTCTTCCCCCTGCCGGCGTCGTCGCACCGGTGGTCCGTCCGCGCCCGGCCTCGGCACCGGCGGCGGGCATCGGCACGACTCGCCCGCCTGAGCCCCCCGCACCCCGTGCGCCCCGGACACCGCTTCAAGCTCTGAAGGCTTGGTGGGACAGCCTCGGGAGACGGGTCGAGACCCTGGGCCTTGCGGACCGTACGGCACAGGTGCGGCCGGTACATCCCCTGCCCGGCCAACTGGACAGCGTGCCCCTGCTCAACAGCAACCACCCCGAAATCCTGCGTGACACGGGGATCGCCCTCTCCACGCTGCCCTGGTCCGGGGCAGTCCACCTCGGGCAGCCGCAGACCGGCAGCTTCGGCATCTTCGCCCACCACAACAACCGCAGCGGCAGGACCCTGGCCCAGGGCATCCTGCTGCACAACCCCTCGGACAGACCCGTGACCGTGACGGTGCGCAGCACGGCTGTCCGGACCACGACCGAGGCCCCCTATCGGGACCGGAGATCCGATGTCGCCGCGGACCCGGCGGGGACCCTCGTCAGCGGACCGGGCGACGCGACGGCCAGCCTCGCCCTGCGCCAGTTGCTCGAAGGCGAGGCGCGTACCTTGACCCTCCCCGCGGGGGGATGGCTCCCGCTTTCGCTCAAGGGGGTGCCGCAGGGCGCAGAAATCACGTCAAGGCTTGACCTCGAGACGGATGGCCCCGTCCATGCCGCCGTGGTCTTCGATGAAGCCGATGCAGGCGTGGATCGGATGGTGGACCGTCTGCGCGGCGGACGCCGCCTGCCCCCTAATCCGGGAGACAAGACGCCGACGGAACCCGGAGCACCGGGCCCCATCATCTTTGGTCGGGTAGCCGGAATCCAGGAGGGGCGGTCCTGGCAGGGCAAGCTCGAACTGGAACCCGGTTCCGGCTATACGTTGGCAGGCCCGTCAACCGAAAAGGGATTCCTGCTCGTGGGCAAGGCCAGCAACACACTGGGCACGGGACAGGACCAGGCGGCTCCCCTGCCCCATCGCTACGCGGACGCGGCCTACAAGGCACACGGCAACTATGGCGTGCTCCACGAGCTCGAGGTGCCACTTGCCAACGCTTCGGCCACGACACAGCGTGTGGCATTCCTCTTCGACACACCGACACCGGCACCGGGCCTGTCCCGGGCTTTCAGAGGCACCCTGGCGTTCACGTGGAAGGGTTCGGACGGCGCGACACGCACCCACTACGCCAACGTCAACCAGCGAGCCGGGGAGGATGCCTCTGTGCCCCTCCTCGAGCTGGACTTGCCCCCCGGTACCGCGACGCCCGTTTCCGTCCGGTTCATCTATCCGGCAAACGCCACTCCGCCGCACGTCCTGCGGATCGCGACCCGGCCGGTGGTGCTGCAGCCCTGACCGGCCGGGAGTCGAGGTTTGCCACGGCTACAACCGACGGAAGTTGTTCCAGTGCCTGACGGGGTCCGACGGGAACGAGGGCGCTGAGTCTCCCGGCAGAGGGGCACGCTCAGCCGCCTTCAAGAACCTCAAGGTCCGATCCGCCAGATTGAACTCAGCCTCGAGATTCACGGCTCGTTCCGTCGTGAACTGCCCCAGGGCCGAGACCGTCTCCCGCGCCGGTACCGTGAATGACACGACGTCTCCGGAGACCTTGCCTACCTTCATATCCCCGACAGGACGAAAGTTGACGAAACGCTGGTCCGCTGCGAGCAAACGCCGAATCAGGGGCGGCGCCTCATCGACCGTAGACTTCAGCCAGCCACCACGCACCAGGAGGCCACGCACGGCTGCCCCGATGCCCCGAGCCGCGCCCATGCCCTCGGACGCCACCGGGCCCCGGGCCAGCAGGCGCAGTTCGTAGGCCGCCGGCCTGAGCACATCCCGGACGGCCTCCCTGGCGACGGGCAGCAAGGCTGCGCCTCCCGCACGGCGCGTGCAGCCGCACCCGACTTCACCAACGCCGACGCCGCCTTGTCGATGCCCGCGATGGCCAGCCCCCCCGGTTTCACGGATGGCTCACACGAGTTTCATCCGGGCAGAGGACGGCAACACTGCAATCTCTAATGGCCGGGCAATGGAATGTCGGCTTCAGACGTCGCGAAAGGCGTTGCGGATGCCCACCATGTTGGCCTGCAGGTCCGAGCGAGAAAAGCCGGTACCGCCAATATCCAGTACCTCCTTGACCACCCCTGCTGCGGCCGAGAGACCGGCACCGAGACCCCGCGCGACGCGAACAGGCATCAGGGGGACACGATCGAGGCGGTCGGCGAGCCAGGCCGTGAGTGTGCCGCTGAGGAAAGCGTGCGTCGTCTTGTCCGTACCCCCAGGAAGCTCGGGTGTGACGAAGGGTTGCCTGAGCGAAACGGCTGCCAAGGCAAGGTTGGCCTCGAAGGCGATGCGCTCGGCATCAGGCCTGCGCCCGGAGCGCTGGAAGGCATCCCGCACATGCAGGTTCGCCTCCGCCCGAAGGGTACGCATGTCCAGACCGGCCGCGACACGGTCCTCCAGTTTTTTGACGACCTCAGCACGAGCCGGCACGCGGGTCCGTCCGAGGACCCAGTGCTCGAGTCTGTCGTTGACGCGGGACATGGCTGCACGGGTTATCACCCCGAGCGCGGGCACACACGCCCAAGATGACGTAAATGAATGGTGAAATACAGGCGAGGAGCCCAAGCCATGTCCCCCCAACTGCCGCCCGTACCCTTGGACCGCCCAGCCCGCGTGCTGTTCGTCTGCCTCGGAAACATCTGCCGCTCCCCCTTGGCAGAAGGCCTGTTCCGCCATCATGTGGCCGCGGCGGGTCTCGAGGCGAAGTTCTTCATCGACTCGGCGGGCACAGGTGGTTGGCACGCGGGCGAACCACCCCATATCGCCTCCAGGGCCGTGGCCCGCAGGCGGGGCAAGGACATCTCGGACCAGCGTGCACGCCAGATCACGGCCCGGGATCTCGACACGTTCGATCTGATTGCCGTGATGGACAGCCAGAACCTGCGCGACGTACAGGCACTGACCAACGGCAGGACGTCCACGGCCTGCTTGGCGAGGCTGCTCGATATGGCGCCAGCGGACCACCGCAGGGATGTCCCGGATCCCTATGGCGAACCGGATGCAGCCTTCGACGACGTTTACGACCTACTCGACGGCAGCACGTCGTCCCTGCTCGAAACCTGGCTGGCCGTCCCGGCAGGCGCCTGACCACGGGTACGCACCAATGCCGGCAGCAGCCGGACCGTTGCGCGTCGCACCATCCTCGATGGTCATCAGCATGGTGGCTACGGACCATGGCTGGCGATCGTAACCGTGAGATCCTGTTTCCATCACCGGGGCGCAAACCCTGACCCAGGCCAACAAGGCCAGACTGGCCATATTGAATGGGCGAGTCCGTAGACACCGAGCAGGAACCCAGGAAAACGACGAGGGGAGCATCCGTATAACGGGTGCTGACAGACCTGCAGCGCGCCAACACCCGACTACCGAACCCGGCTTAGGGTCCGAAGGCTCCCAAGACGGCCAACGTTACCTCGACAGGCATTGCCATCGGTGCATAACAGCCGTCCAAGCGGTAGAATGGGCATCATCCACCCCAACTTGCAGCCCGTTCCCAGGAGAAGCCGATGTCCCTCACCGAGGTCCTAGCGCTCATCACGTTCCTGTCGGCAGTTCCCCTCGTGGTATTGGGCTTCGCCAAGCTCCGCGACCTGCCCGCCGAAGCGGCTGTCGACAATGACCTGAAGGCCTGGATCATCGTGCCCTTGGCCTTGGCCTTGGGCGCGGGGGCAGTCATTCGCCACGAGGAGATGGCCCGGGATCCCAAGCGCTTCGAGGCACCAGCCGAACACGGCCACGAGGCAGCCGGCCACGATGCGGAAAAGGCAGCCGCGGCGCATGGTGAGGAAACAGCCAAAGAGGCCGAAGCACCGGCTGCCGAGGCCAGCGCTACTGAAGCCGCACCTGCCGAGAGTGCTGATGAGGACAAGGCCACGGCTGAGGCGACGCCTGAAGCCGATGCCGCCGCCGCTGCCGAACCGGCCGCCGCGGCCCTCGATGGCAAGGCCCTGTACGAAACCCATTGCGCCGCATGTCACCAGCCGACGGGTCAGGGCGTGCCCGGGGCTTTCCCCCCCATCGCGGGTAGCGAATATGCCAATGGCCCCGCGGATACCCAGATCAAGATCGTCCTGAAGGGCCTCTCAGGTCCCATCAAGGTCAAGGGTGTGGCTTACAACGGTCAGATGATGGCGTTTGCCGACCGCCTGACCGACGATCAGATCGCGGCCATCATCACCTACGAGCGCACCAGCTGGGGCAACTCGGGTGGTCCGGTCACGGCGGCGGACGTCAAAAAGCTGCGCTAGGCGCAAACCAGCCGCATTCACGAAAGCCTGCCGGCGCCCAAGCGCTGGCAGGCTTCATCACTTCTGAAGAGCGGGCCGAGCACGCTACCCCCACGCGACGAAGCTATCGGGCCACCAGAGCGCCGGCGTCAGCCACAAGCTTCGCCAGACCTTCGTCCTCAGGGCGAAAGTAGCCGCGAATGGCTCCCTTCTGGTCGACAAGCACAAAGTAACGACCATGGGTGACAGGCGGCGGGGCAGCGTGGTGATGGGCGTGCGCGCCGTGCGCCTGCGACACCGGCCGCGCAACTTGACCGGCAAAGATCTTGAAGCCGCGGGCCACGCGCTCCATGCTCTCGACATCACCCGTGGTCAAGAAGGACCACGTCCGGAAATCCGCCCCGTGCTGCAGGCCGAAGGCCCGTAGTCGAGCCGGCGTGTCCTGCACGGGATCGACCGAGAAGGACACGAAGCGGACGGAACCCTGGGCAGCAAGCGCCTTCTGGGCACGACGCATCACCGCCGTCATCGCGGGACAGACATCCTTGCAAGTCGTGAAGATGAAATCCGCGACCCAGACCTTGCCTGCAAGGTCCGAGCGCCGAAGCACCCGACCATCCTGCGCCAGGGCACGGAAGTCAGGGGCCTGACCCAGTACGGGAAGAGGTCCGGGTGCCAGCAAAGCACCCGCCAGCAACAAACCGAGCATCAAGCTGCTGGGCGATTCTGCCGACGGACCCAGAGCACGAGTGAGATGCCGGCCACCAACTGCACCGACGACACCAGAATGCCGGCAATCAGATAGGCGTGTCCGTTGCGCTCACTGCCCAACGGACACACGGTACAAGCCTCGGCTATACCGGGCACCAGCGAAAAGAGCAGCGCAGCAACAGCAAGAGCGAGGTTCTTCACAGCAGGTACACCAGCACGTACAGGACAGGCCAGACCAGAACCACGAAGCCCCAGAACAAGGTCGAGGCAGCAAGGGCACCCTTGCCCAACGTACCCTGTCTGGCCCGAGCCACCGCCCAGACAAGGCCACCCAGAGCAACGGATGCATGCGCCGCGTGCATCCCGACCAACAGGTAGAAGAATGAAGCGTGGGTGCTGTAGGCCAGCGTCAGGCCTTCACGAATCAGACCCTGCCACTCATAGCCCTGAATCCCCAAGAAGACGGCGCCCAAGCCGGCAGATGCGGCCAGGAAACCTGCAAAACTGGCCTTGCCAGCCGCGTGAGCCCTGTTCGCCAGCAAGGCGCAAACGCCGCTTGCCAACAGAACCAGCGTATTGGCGCCGGTAACTTCGACGGGAAATCGAGGCTGGCCAGGTGGGGGCCACGCTCCCGGATTGGCACTCTCGCCTACGATGAATGCGGCCATCAGGCCCGAGAAGAACAGGGCTTCGCAGATGATGACCAACACCATGCCGAAGACGGCGTGGGGGATGACAGGCTCGGGACGACCTGAACGCAACGGGGTGCTGCCGGGAAGCGTACCTTCGACTGCCATGACGGCGACCTCTAGTGGTGTGTGTCGGACGCCGCACCCGGCGGCGCCAAGGGATCAGCTGGGCGCTCGATGTGCGCCGGGGCATCGGCCGAGCGGTTCTGCCAGTTGTTGCCCTCGTGGTTCAACACGTCCGGCGCAACCATGAAGAAGAACATGAACATGCCGGCCAACCCAAGGATGCACAAATAGGGAACGAAGCGCGGCTCGAGGTGCACATGCATCCAGGTCGTCACAGCGAACCACGTACTGGTCAGCATCACGACCAGGGAGACCAGGATGGCGAGCCAACCCATCCCTGTCTGCTGGGCCGCAAGGCTCAGCAGGGGCAGGGAGACCAGAATCGCCCAGATGCGCCAGTACTTGCGCTCTTCTTGCGCCGCTGCTTCGGTGGTCATCGTTGCCTACCTGATGATGTAGAAGATGTGGAAGAGGAAGAACCACACGACGTCGACGAAGTGCCAGTAGATCCCGATCAGTTCGACCCGACCCAGGTTCTTGCCCTTTTCCGCCTGAGCTGCAATCGCAAGAAGGATGGCCACGCCGGCAAGGATGTGGATGCCGTGCAGACCCGTCGCCGAGAAGTAATAGCCATAGAACGTACCGGTCTGCGGCACGTGGTCGTGCGCAATCTTGGTGTACCACTCGTACGCCTTGACACACAGGAAGATGAGGCCACCGTACGCCGCGAGACGTAGCCGAGCCGCAGCCAACGGGCCGTTCCCGCGCTCGGCGGCGGCGTGGGCCAACATCGCGAACAGGCTGGAGGTCACCAGCAGGCCCGTGTTGAACGTACCGATCCAGACGTTCAGGCTGGCGGCCATCTGGCCCCAGTCCGGATGACCGATGCGATGCATCAGGTAGGGTGCAAGGATGCCACCGAAGATCGGGATCTCCGATGCGATGACCATCCAGACCGCCAGCTTGCCCGTGGGCATACCCGCAGCACTACGGCCGGTGGCGATGATTTGACCGCTCAATGTGCACCCTCCGGCTTCAGGCCGCCCTGACCGACAGGAGGCTCGTCCTGGGGCCAGAAGTCGGACTCACGATCGGGATGACTGTACTCATAGGGACCACGGTAGACCGTGGGCATGACCGCGAAGTTCCCGTGGGGCGGAGGCGACGGGCACCGCCACTCGAGGGTATTGGCCCCGTAGGGATTGTCCTCAGCCTTGCGACCCTTGTACATCGACCAGAAGAAATTGGCGAAGAACAGGATCTGCGCCACGCCCATCACAGCGGTCGCGACGGACGAAATCTCGCGAAGCAGGATCCTGTCCGGCGTCATCAGATCCGGGAAGTTGGCGAAGCTGTAGATGCGGCGATGATCGCCCATGATGCCCGTGAAGAACAGCGGCATCCAGATGAAGTTGAACGAGATGATCGTGATCCAGAAGTGGAGCCGACCCAGGCCCTCGTTCAGATGCCGACCGAACATCTTCGGGAACCAGTAGGTCAGCCCCGCGAAGCTGCCGATGATGGCGATCGGGAAGAACGTGTAGTGGAAGTGAGCCAGGACGAAGTAGGTGTCGTGGAAGTGGATGTCCGCACCACTTGCCCCAAGGAAGATGCCCGTGACACCGCCGACGAGGAACTCGGCGACGAAGGAAAGAGCCCAGAGCATCGGGACGGTGAACTGGATGGAGCTGCGGTACAGCGTGGCAATGAACACGAACATGATCTCGGCGATAGGAATCGAGATCAGCACCGTGGTCGCCGCGAAGACGTTGGCCATCCGGGGGTCGATGCCCGAGATGAACTGGTGGTGTGCCCAGACAAAGAACGAGAGGCAGGCTGTTCCGATGGACGAGTAAAGCAACGTCCGATAACCGAAGAGCTTCTTGCGGGAGAAGACGGGCAGGATCTCAGCCAGGAAACCCAGCGCAGGCAGCAGCACGACGTAGACCTCGGGGTGCCCGAAGAACCAGAAGAGGTGCTGCCACAGGACAGGGTCGCCGCCCGTCCGGGGGTCGAAGAAGTGGGTCCCGAAGTTCTGGTCCATGATCAGCATGACGGACCCGGCAATGAGGGGACCCACCGACATCATGAACATGATGCTGGCGATGACGATCATCCAGACGGCCAAGGGCACATCCTCGAACTTCATGCCGGGGGCCCGGGCATTCATGGCCGTGACGATGAAGTTGATACCGCCCATCAGGAAGGCGACGAACTCGACGGCAACGGCGACCACCCACAGGGTGGAGCCACTAGGCGTCAGATTGAATTGGGAGCCGGCCGACAGGGGCGGGTAGGCCGTCCACGCGCCACCAAAGCCACCGCCGGGCACGAAGAACGACCAGATCAGGATGATGGAGGAGATCAGGAAGACCTGGTACGAGGCCCGGTTCAGGCGCGGAAAGACCATGTCATCCGCCCCTACCATCAACGGGATCAGGTAGTTTCCGAAGGCTGCGAGCAGCACGGGCATCGCCACGAAGAAGATCATGATGGTCCCGTGCTGGGTGATCATCATGTTGTAACTGGCCGGCGTCACGATGCCGAAGAAAGGCACGGGCTGGTTGGGGAAGGCCAGCTGCCAGCGGAAGACGTAGGCAAAGAACCCGCCGATGAGCGCCATGAAAAGGCCTGTCAGGAGGTACTGCTTGGCGATCATCTTGTGGTCGGTGGACCAGCAGTACTTGAGGAACCAGTGTTCCTCATGGTGGGCATCGTGGTGCCCATGCGGCTCGGAATGGCCGTGTGCCGTGACGGAATGCGAAGCCATTGACAGAACCTCTAGTAGATGGGCTGGCCACCGGGAACGCTGGCGTTCCTGGCGCTGTCCTCGATGAATGCTGCGTGTTGCTCAGGCGTCTCGACGAAGATCCGGGCGGGCATCAGGCCGTGCCCGATGCCACACATCTCGGCGCACTGGATGTCGAAGGCACCCGCCTTGACCGGCTTGAACCAACCCTTGATGGTGCGTCCCGGGACGGCATCCTGCTTCAGGCGGAAGACAGGCACGGAGAAGTCGTGCATGACGTCCCTGGACTGCAGTTCGAAGTGCACCACCTTGTCGAGCGGCACGTGGAGGCGGTCGATCGTGACGATATCGTCTGCCGTGTCCAGCTTGTTGTCCGTGCCGGGATGCCGGAAGGTCCAGCCCCACTGCTGCGCCACGACACGGATGACGGTATCAGCCGGCGGCGCGACCTGCTTGACCTGGTGCCAGACCTTGACGGCCACGATGATGATGATGAGGTCGCAAGCGATGACCAGCCAGTGCGGCCACGAGATCCACGTGTGCAGTTGATGGTCATGCTTGTCCAGGTATTCGGGCTTGTGTCCTGGCCTGCGTCGTGACTGATAAAGCAACACGAAGAACGCGAACAGCGAGGCGAAGAACCAGAAACCGACAATGCCCGCGATGATCAAGATGACGAAGTCGATGTCACCGGCGAAGCTCGAGTTCGCGGGAATCATGCGCGCAATCAGATCTTCGCCACCCGCAAAGATGTAGAAGAGCACGGTGCCGATGACAATGACGGCACCAAGGAAAGTCGTGAAGAAGACGGACCGCGCGAGGGGCTGCCAGCCACTTCCCCCGCGCTCGTGCGACGGATGCTGTTCGGCCACGGCTACATCTCCTTCGGCTTCAACTGGGACAGATAGACGGCGACGTCACGGATGGTCTGCTCGTCAGCCAGACCAAGAGCCATTGGCCGCATCATGGCACCTTGGGCGTCGCGGGGATCGGCGCCACGGACGCCACTGCGGAACTTGTGCAACTGGGTCACGAGGTACCAGTCGTTGCGGCCCGCAAGGCGCGGGGCCATCATCGCCTGATTGCCGAGACCTTCGGTACCGTGGCAGGACGCACACGAGGCCTGATAGACCTTGCCACCTTTTTCCTGGTCGCCGTACAGGGAGGGCGGCGCATAGACCGTGGACATCGAGGCCACATAAGCCGCGACAACCTTGATGTCCTCGGTGCCCGCGAGCGTCCGCAACATCGGCCTCATCCGCAGCCCCTCGGCGTCGTCGGGATGCGCGCCCCGGACTCCGTCACGCCACTTGTTGAGCTGATTCTCGACGTATGCCGCATCAAGCCCGCCAATGTTCGGAGCCCCGGCAAGCTTGCTGCCGCCACCATCGATCTGATGGCACTGCATGCAATAGGCGTACAACTGCTTCTGGCGATCCGATGACGCACTCATCCGCTGATCGGGATGGCAGCCCGCCACAAGCGCGGCCAGAAGGCCGGCCCCGAGGAGCACACGCGCAAACGGCGCGCGGCGGGTTGTGGTGCTGGTGGTGTGGATCATCTGGAAGTTCTTGGATGCGGTCAGGTGCGGGCCGGCAGTTGCACTAGCAATTTACCCCCTGCAGGCGAGCGTCTGTCAAAGGGGATCGGCCGACAAGTCGTGAATCTCTGTTACGACTCGCCTCCCGCCCGGCAGGATGCTAGCATCATGATGCGCTTGTTTTCAGGGTTCGACACGGTTTCATGAGCACGCTTTCGACGAATGGCCCTGAAGGGCGCGACGGCGGGGCGGACACGCCCTCGTCGGCGAACGGCGGGGCGGCAGGACCGGATGCCCTCCGGGCAGCGGCGCCTGCGACCGGTGGGGCGGCCGTCCTGCGGGCCTACCTGACGCTGACGAAGCCCACCATTCTGCTCACCGTGCTGGCCACCGGCCTGCCTGGCCTGTTGCTCGCGATCGGGGACAAGCCGATTGATCCCGTCCTGGCACTGGCCACGCTGGTCGGAACGTCATTGGCCTCGGCGGGCGCGGCTGCCATCAATCACTACATGGACCGGGACATCGACGCCGTGATGTACCGGACGCGGGGCAGGCCCCTGCCCACAGGCGTGCTCGGCCCCGCGGCAGCCTTGCGGTTCGGATTGGTCCTCTCGGTCCTGTCCGCCGTGGTCCTCGGATGGTGGACGACCCCCTTGGCCACGGCGATCGCCATCGGCAGCATCCTCTACTACACGGTCTTCTACACAGGCTGGCTCAAGCGGCGCACACCCCAGAACATCGTCATCGGTGGTGCGGCCGGCGCCTCTGCCCCGCTCATTTGCTGGTCCGCCGTCACGGGCGACGTGGCCTGGGCGCCCGTCGTCATGTTCGCCATCATCTTCCTTTGGACGCCGCCCCATTTCTGGGCCCTGGCACTCTTCCGCAAGGATGACTACGCTGCTGCAGGCGTGCCCATGCTGCCGGTCGTCGCCGGCGAGGATGTGACCAAGCGCCAGATTCTCGGATACAGCGTCATCATGGTGCTGACGTCGCTTGCCCTGCCTTTGCTTGGCGGAGGCGGTACAGGGTACGCTGCCGCCGCAGGCCTTCTGGGCGCAGGTTTCATCTGGATGGCCTGGCGGGTGCTGCAAGAGGCCAACGTTCGGAATTGCATGCGACTGTTCACTTATTCGATCGCCTATCTGCTGCTGCTCTTCGGGGCCATGGCCGTGGACATCGGCGTCGCGCGCCTGCGGCCGGACGCCACCTTGGGTGACCTGCTTGCGAAGCCGGCCGAGGCCCGGCCCGTTGCGCGCCGGATTCGCCTGAAGTGGGCCGGGGAGGCCAGCAAGGTCGTACCCGTGACCCTTGTCCCGATGGAGACCGAGTCGACGCTGCGTCTCGGTACCAAGGGCACAGTTTCCTTCAAGGTCACGAACCACAGCGCGGCAAACGTTTCCTTCGAAGCCATCCCCCACGTGGCTCCATTGGCCGCCGATGCCCACTTCAGCAAGCTCGCCTGCTTCTGCCACCGTGTCCAGACCCTGAAGCCCAGGCAAACCCGGACCTTCGACCTGGTCTACACGCTGGACATGGACCTGCCGGAATCGATCCGGACCGTAACCGTCAGCTACACGTTGACGCCGGCGGCTTCCGGATCCCACGAGCACCATCATCATTAGGGAGAGCCAAAGCTCCATCCAACCTTCACCCGGACATAAACCCGCTCCCGCCTGAGGCGTCGACAACATGGTCGGGCCACCCTTGGCCCCAGCAACCGTCAGGAGCGCCACGATGCCCGAGTTCAGCCTCGACCCCAGGCTCATTGCCCGTGGACTGGACCGCAACCGCGACGGGTTTGTCCACGACAATATCCGCGTGGCAGCTCCCGGGCTGCTCGACGGACCCGTCTCGGTGGAGCGCCTGGCGCAGGCCCTGGCGGCCGATCAGGTCAGACTGAGCCAGGGCGCCATCGTTCCCGGCAAGGCCCCCGTGGCGGGTAACTTGCCCGAGATCAAGGCCCTTCGTGCCGTCAACAGGCTGGCCGAGGATGCGATGGGCTTCTTCGGGACGGGAAACGCGCAGTACCCGGGCGCCCGTTACCAGCAGACCTATCGGGACAGTCATGGCAACGTCCGTACACGCTACCTGTTCGGCCAGGCCATCCAGGACCTGCGGGTCCGGCTCGACGCGATTCGATCGTTGGCGGCATCCTATGACGATTTCCAGAGCCGGACGATCGCCCGAATGGCGGAAACGGCGCTGCGCCAGAACAACTGGGACCATGCGATGGACAACGGCACGGCGCAGAGCCGCTACGCGGCCTTGTTCGCCACGGTGCACAACATTGCCCAGACCAGCGTGACGCCCGCTCAGCCGGCCGAGACCCAGAAGGCGCTTGGTGACGTGGTCGCCCGTGCACGTCAGGCCATCGGGGGACTGGAAGGTGCCTTGGCAGACCCCGCGACAATTGGGGCCGAGGCGCGCGCAGCCGACAAGGTCCGCGCCATCCGGCAGGACGTGGCGGCCATTCCCGCGTGGCAGAAGGTCCTTCTGGTGGGCCTGATTCGCCAAGGGGCGATGAACGGAAAGATCAAGGGCATCGAACGCGATCTCGCGACGCTCAAGGCGGCCAATCCCGGTGCGCGCCTGGACGAACTGGCCAACCTGGCCGCACGGGCTTGGGAAGTGGGCCAGCAGGGTAGCGAAGCAAGCACGCTGGATGAGGCCGACCGCTTCGCGCGCGAAGCCGATCTCATCCGCCGCGAGACCGATCAGGTCCGTCGCCGAAGCGACGATCAGGCGGAGGCCATCCAGAAGTTGCTGAAGACCCTTGGAGCCCGGGACCGGGCAAGCACGGCCAACGTTCCCGGAGGAAAGTGACGGTTTGCGCGCCCCCGAACGGAGCGCGCGCAAACCGTCGCGACAGCGGGACAGGTGCAGGGACCTCCCCGTTCCGTCCGCGATGAGGCACCATGGGGCATGGCGTCTGGCTGACAAGGCCGCAGGCGCTACTGGCCGGAATCGAGCACTTTCCCTATGGATGCCGAAACATACGCTGCCTTCGATGCGCGCATCGAGGAAGCGTGGGACCTGGTCCTCAGTGACCCACATCGGTCCAGGAGCCTGAACGAGGCGATCCTCGCGACACTCCCTCCTGAGGCACCGCCGGCGCTGCGTGGGCTTGTGTTGCGCAATCAGTCGGTCCTCGACTCACTGGGAGGAAAACTGGATGAAGCCATCGAGCATGGCCTGCAGGCATCCGAACAGCTGTCGGGCGCAGGGAACATCAAGGCGGCAGGCTCTGCTGAGCTTACGCTGGCTCGTGCCTACGGCAACCTCGGACTGCCAGACAGGGCCATCGGGCACGCGGCGCAGGCCCTTGCCTGGTCGCGGGAAACCGATGAAGGACGGGCCATCGGTATGGCTCTGGCGGAGTTGGCACGCCTTTACCTGCAGGTGGGCAAGACGGACGAAGCCCGCAGCCTGGCTCAGGAAGCCATATCCATCGCCGAGGGGATCTCGGAACTTGGCCCCGTGAGCCGCGCTTCCGTCGTCCTCGGCAGGCTGGCTCAGGCAGAAGGCAATCTCGAGGACGCCGCAGCCCTGTTCGCGCGTGCCGAGGCCATCGCGACGAAAAACCAGGCAAGTGCGGGTATCGTGGATTCCTCCATCTCCCTGGGCAAGGTCCAAATCGCCGCTGGCGAGGCGGAAGCTGCCATCCGGACCCTTGAGCGTGCGTGTGTCGTGGCGCGCCAGCACGGCCTCGTGCAGTTCCTCACGGATGCCGTCCACCATCTGGCCCGCGCCCAGTTGCTGGCCGGCCATCCCGATGAGGGTAGTGCATCACTCAAGGAAGCCGTGGCGTTGTGCGGTACCGAGCACAACCTGCCGACCGCGATTGCCTGTCTCCGGGAGCTGGCAACGATACGTGAACGA
>JAYKIS010000068.1:0-24346 GCA_035286125.1 Candidatus Sericytochromatia bacterium | reverse complement strand
GGCTGGCTCCCCCTCGGGGTTTGTCGGCAAGGACGCGTCGGGGTCGGTAAAGTCTCCCCGAACAAGCGGTTAAGACTCGTCCCTTCAAAAGACCCACAGCCCGAGGGTCCAGGCTCTGGACCAGAGGAGCGTCACCACGGCCGAGAGGATGGCCAGACCCATCGCGACGCGGGGATGACTGGCGAGGAGGGGCATGAGCAGCCACCAGGCCGCAGGGGATCCGTATAGGTAGCGATCCCCACTTTCGGTCCAGCCCGAAGCCAGCACCAGCGCAAGGTGGCCCGCTGCTGCTGCGGCGACGCCGGGGTGTCGCGCGACGTGCCGCAGGACCAAGGCAACCGTTCCATAGGCCATCATGGCCTTGAGCACACCCTGATGCCCGATTGGCCCGAGCAGGCCAAGGCTGAGCGGTCCCAGCCATCCCCAGCCTCCGGGTGGCCGGCCATTATGCCAGTGATGCTGCGCGTGCAGGAATGCCAGCGGGTCGCCCAGTGCCCACGCCTGCCAGGCCATGACCATCGCGAGGCCGGCCGCCGGTGCCCCCAGCAAGAGCCAGCGCCGCCAGCCCCGGGCCTCGAGGCCCGCCCCGGCCAAGGCGAGGCCCGCGACACGAACCCCCCCGGCGAGCGTCGCGGCGAGCACGGCGAGAGCACCCGACTTGCCCGGCCTGGCGCCCCAGGCGAGCACCAGCGTGCCGCAAGCGAGAAACAGGGGCTCGGTGTAGGCGACGCGGCCCGTCAAGCCATGGGGCCAGAGGGCAGCCACGAGCGTCGCCAGCAGGGCATGCCTGAACGGGTATTGACGACGCACCATGTGATGCAGCAAGGCCAGCCAGGCAAGTTGGCAAACCCCCGGCAAGGCGAAGCCCACGAACTCGCCCGGCAGCCCGATGGCCATGCCCAGTCGCAGCAACAGGGGCCAGACCGGCAGGAAGGCTGCCCCCTGCGGAATGTCGCCATCCGGCGTCAGGGACCAGCCTTCGGCCGCGAGGCCGGCATACCAGCCGCCGTCCCAGCCCCAGGGCCACGCCTGAGAACGGTACGTGGTGCCGGCCTCAGGCCAGAATCGCGCGGCGATGATGCCTGCGAGGCTGGCCATCCAGCCGAGCCCCCCAGGCAGCCAATGCCACCCCGACGGATTCCCACCGGACAGCCTGGCGCGCGGCGGGCACCCCTTGGTCCGCTACCGCCATCCTGCCGTCTTGCCCCGCATGGTGTCCCCGCCTACCATCATGACATGCCTGTTCACCCCGGAGTCCCGGGCTCCGTCGCGGCCGGCCCCTTCCTGAAGTGGGCAGGTGGCAAGGCGCGCCTGCTGCCCGAACTGATCCGCATCTATCGGGCGACGGCACCACACGGTCGCTACCACGAGCCCTTTCTGGGGGGGGGAGCCCTGTTCTTCGGCCTGGTCTCCGAGGGGCTTCTGGAACCGGCCCGGGCCGTCCTGTCGGATTGCAACCCTCATCTCATCGATGCCTACAGGGCCGTCCAGGGCCATCCCGAGGCCCTGCTCACCCTCCTCGAGGACCATCAGTCCCGCCACTGCACCGAGCACTACTCCCGCACGCGGGCCACGGTTCCGGACGAGGCACTGGCCCGCGCTGCGCGGATGATCTACCTCAATCGCACATGTTTCAACGGCCTCTACCGCGAAAATGCTGCCGGTGGCTTCAACGTGCCCATGGGGCGTTATCGCAACCCGCGTATCGCCGACCGCGGCAGGATCGAGGCGGCATCCCGTGCGTTGGCTGCGGTCGCATTGTCCTGCCACCCTTTCGCCGCTATCCAGGCGGACGTCGGATCCGGCGATTTCGTCTATTTCGACCCGCCTTACCACCCGTTGTCCCGGACCTCGTCGTTCACGCGGTATGTCGGGCTGGATTTCGGCGAAGCGCAGCAGGTCGCCCTTAGGAACCTGTTCGCCGAGCTGGATCGTCGGGGGGCCACTGTCCTGCTTTCAAACTCCGACTGTCCGTTCATCCGGGACCTGTACCGCAACTGGCCGATGAGGACCGTCGGCATGCCTCGAGCCATCAATGCACGCTCGAGCGGTCGCGGGGACGTGGCCGAACTGCTCGTGTGCAACAGGGCGATGTTCGCGCCGGCTTAGCTGTCGCCGTCCGCCCCCCCTTGCCGGCTGCGCTTGACGGCGCTGCGGGACTTCTTGCCGGACAGGCGCCGCTCCTGGCTGCCGCGGGTCGGCCGCGTGGCCTTCCGCGTCCTGGGACGAACGAGAGCTGCCCGGACCAGGGCGATCAGGCGTTCCTCGGCCAACTGTCGGTTTTCTGCCTGGTGGCGGCTATCCGAAACGGTCAGGGCGAGTATGTCGCCCTCGAGCCATCGGTGGCCAGCCAGGACCTGCAATCTGGCGCGGGCATCCACGGTCAGGCCCTCGATGGCGTCGACCGATACCCGTAACTGGATGCGGGTCGCGACCTTGTTGACGTTCTGGCCGCCCGGACCGCCGGCGCGCGAGGCCCGGACGACGAGGGCATCCGTCGGGACCCGGACGCCCGGCGCGATCTCGAGATGCTCCGGCATGGTGTCCCCTGTACGGTGCCGCTGGCGGGTGGTAGGGTGGAGATGCGGGAGTGGCCGCCGGCCCCCGCCCTGATATTGTCTTTGATTTTTATTGATTGCGAGGATTTTTTGCCCTTTTCCGACTTTTCCTTGTCTCCTCAGGTGTTGGCAGGAGTGGCCCGGTTGGGCTTCAACGAGCCCACCCCAGTCCAGAAGTTGGCCATTCCGGCCGTGCTCGAAGGCCGCGATGCGGTGGTCCGGGCCAAGACCGGGTCCGGCAAGACCCTGGCCTTCGGGTTGCCGCTCCTGACGATGGTGCCTCGGGGACAGGGCAAGCCCACGGTCCTGATCGTCTTGCCCACCCGCGAGCTGGCCCTTCAGGTCAAGGAAGCCATCGAGTCCGTCGCGGCAGGCGGCAACCTGCGGCTGACCCCGGTCTTTGGCGGCGTGGGCCTTGAGCCTCAGGAGCGTGCCCTGCGTCAGGGAACGGACATTGTCGTGGGTACGCCGGGTCGGCTCAAGGATCTGCTGGGTCGCGGCAGCCTCGACCTCTCGCATGTGTCCATCCTGGTGCTCGACGAGGCCGACCAGATGCTGGACATGGGCTTCCGCCGCGACATCGAGTTTCTCGTCGGCCGCCTTCCCGCGCGCAAGCAGACCATCCTCTTCTCGGCCACGATGCCGGATCCCATCCGCCAACTGGCCGACCGCTACCTAAAGGACCCCGTCAACCTCGAGGCCCAGTCCGAGGAGCGTATCCCGGCCCGCATCGTGCACGAGATGGTGCGCGTGGATCGCGCGAAGCGTGTCGAGGCCCTCTGGTCGCTGCTCGCGGCCGACAAGCCCGGTCGCACCATCATCTTCACCCAGATGAAGCACGAGACCCGTCGCGTGGCCCAGAAGCTGGAGCGCTGCCTCGGCAGGCCGGTCGGCTTCCTCAACGGCAACATGTCCCAGTCGGCCCGCAACACGATGCTGGCACGCTTCAAGGCCAGCGAGATCGACATCCTCGTCGCTACCGGCGTTGCGGCCCGCGGGCTCGACATCGAAGGCGTCGACCTGGTCCTTCACCACGGTGTGCCCACGACAGTGGAAACCTATATCCATCGCAGCGGTCGTACCGGTCGTGCGGGTCGCGAAGGCACCAGCGTGCTGCTCGTGACGAGCGACGACGCCGAGTACTATCACCCGATCGCGAAGCGCGTGGCCATCAAGGAGAGGGCCATCCCGCCACAGCCGGGCCCCATGCCGGCGGGTGGACCCGAAGAGCGTACCGTGCCCGAACGTGGCCGCGGCCAGCGTCCGGGCGGCGCCAGAGATGGCCGTCAGCCTGCCGGGCGTCGTCCGGCGGGTGCCGTCCCGGCAGCTCAGGCACCTGCGTGGAAGCAGATTCGCCTGCGGATGTCCCCTTTGCCCGAACAACATCCCAAGCGCCTGCTGCAGTGGCTGGCTCAGAAGACGGGTATTCCGGTATCGGAGATGCGCGACCTCGCGATCATGCCGGATCATGTCCGTCTCGAGATTGCCGCCACGCGGCGCGATGCCTTTCTTGCCCGCCTGAGCAAGCCTGCAAGGAGTGGTTCCCGCGGGGCATAAATCCTTCGTGCGCGCGCTTCTCCTGCCCCTTTGCGCCGGCCTGCTCACGGCCGGCTGCGTAGCGCAGCAAGAAGTCCTGCCGACGGAAACCATCTCGTTCCGGACCCAGGTGGCACCGGTCTTCGAGCGATCTTGTGCCGGTTGCCATGCGGTGGGCGGCAGCAATGCCCGCGATGCCGTCTACCTTGATGCTTCGGGCAGGGCGAACCACGCGGATGTCCGGGGAGGCATCGCCCTGGCCCTGCGCGAGATGGAGTCGGGACATATGCCGCCCAGGGGCGGGGTAGCCGTTTCGACCGAGGAACGTCTGCGCATCAAGGCCTGGGTCGCCCAGGGCAGCAAGGACAACTGAACGTGCCCTTCTCTGGGTCCAGACCGATTGCTCTTGCCCTTGCGGGTGTCCTTCTCGCTCCCGGTTCAGCTTGGGCTGCCGACCCGCAGGTTTCACCCCAGCCTCGTGCAGCTCTGGTTGCCCGGGTCGAGCCTGTCCTCGTGGACCCTTCGCTTCCGCTGGACCCGGAAGCCTCCTTGTTGGCAGAGGATCGCCGTCACCACCAGTTGCAGCTCCATCAGGGCCTGGCGCTGGCGACCTTGACGACGATGGCGCTTGCGGCAGGCATGGGAACCTGGAGCGCGAACGGCTTTCCCGATCGGAACCTGGGCACCGCACTCCACGCCGGGCTGGGTGGCGTGGCGACGGGGCTCTATTTCGCCTCTGCAGGCCTCTCGCTGTCCGCTCCGTCTGCCGGGGAGAACCCTGTTCCAGTGGGAGGTCACTGGGACTCCGTGGACCTCCATCGTGCCTTGGCCTGGGGGCATGGTGCGGCCATGGTGCTGACGCTGGCTTCCGGCGTGGCCCGTCTCTCGGGACGGCTGGACAACGAACCCCACCAGGCGGTCGGCCTCGCGGCGCTGACGCTGATGAGTCTCTCCGCAGGGGTACTGGCGCTTGTACCGTAGGGTGATGCGCCATCCTGGCCCGCTGCTTGCGCTGTTGCTGGCCGCCGGGCCGGCCGTGGCCGCGCCCGCGTCCTACGTGTTCGGCAGGGATGTCCGGACCACCTACAGGGTCGTCCACCCCTTGCATGTGTCTGTGGGGACCTCGGACCAGATGCAGGGCACGGTCAGGGTCCTGGACGCCAGCCAGGCGACGCTGGAGCTTCCCTTGCGTTTGCGGGTGCCCGTGCGTTCCTTCCGCAGCGGGAATCGCAGCCGCGATCGCAACATGGCCTTGGTCATGCAGGCTGATCGCCACCCCGTGGTGGAGTTGGTCCTCGATTCCGTGGTCTGGCGTGAGCGGCGCGCGACCCCTGACGGCCTGAGCCTCGTGGGAGAGGCAGCAGGCAAGGTGCAGGTGCGTGGCGTGCAGCAGCCGGTTCGGATCGCACTCTCAGGGCGCTTGCGGCCCGATGTGCTCACGGTCGAAGCCAGCTTTCCCATCAGCCTCGACGCGCATGGTGTCGAACGGCCGAGTCTGATGCTACGTCCGGTCGACGACGAGGTCCTGCTCAGCGTCGAGGCGACGGCGACCGTCCTTCCCCCAGCCTGAAGCGGCAGGGGGCGAGGCGAGGGCTGCCGTCAGCCGACGCGGACGGTGTACTCGGAGCCCGGCATCTTGTGGCCGGACTTCTCGAGGAAGTAGCCCAGGCCACCAGGGAAATCGTGGGTCTGGCCGCGGTCAATCAGGATGACCCGCGTCGCCAGTTCCCGCAGGAAGTGGCGATCGTGGCTCACGAACAGCAACGTACCGTCAAAGGATTTGAGGGCCTCGAGCAGGACTTCCCGACTGCGCATGTCCAGGTGGTTCGTGGGCTCGTCGAGGATCAGCAGGTTGCGGGGCTTGGCGATGAGGCACGCAAGCACCACGCGGGTCTTCTCGCCACCGGAAAGGACCGAGATCTTCTTCTCGACGTCGTCTCCCGTGAAGCGAAGTGAGCCCAGCAGGTTCTGGATCACGCCGCGGCCGGTTGTCGGTACGATGTCCTGGACGGTGTCGAAAACCGTCTTGGCCGGATCAAGCTGCTCGGCCTGATGCTGGGCAAAGTAGCCCATCTGCAAGCTGGCGCCCAACTTGCAGGAACCCGTGTCCGGCGCGAGGTCACCCGCCAGGATCTTGAGCAGGGTGCTCTTGCCGGCGCCATTGATGCCCAGCAGGGCGATGCGCTCCAGCCGCTTGACCTGGAAGTCCACGCCACCGAGGACCTGCTTGGTGCCATAGGCCTTGGTCACACCCTGAATCTCGGCGACGATTTCACCGCTCCGTTGGCCGGGGAGCCAGCGGAAGTCCACGGCCTTGCCCTCCTTCGGGACTTCGATGCGGTCAATCTTCTCGATCATCTTGACGCGCGACTGCACCGAGGAGGCGTGCGAGGCCCGGGCCTTGAACCGGGCGATGAACTTCTCCTCCTTCTCGAGGAAGGCCTCCTGGCGTTCGGCAGCCGCCTCGAGGTTCTCGAGACGCTGGGCGGCTTCACGCTCGTAGAAGTCGTAATTGCCCGAATAGACGTTGATCTGACCCCACTCGAGGGCAACGATCTTCCGGACCAGGCGATTCATGAAATCGCGGTCGTGGCTGGTCATGAAGATGGTGCCCTTGTACTGGCTGAGGAACTCCTCGAGCCAGACGATGGACTCGACGTCCAGGTGGTTCGTAGGCTCGTCGAGGACCAGCGCATCGGGTTGACCCAGCAACACCTTGGCCAGCTCGATACGCATGCGCCAGCCACCCGAGAAGGCCCGGACCGGCTTCTGCATGTCCTCGTTGCTGAAACCGAGGCCACCCAGGACCACCTGGGCACGGCTCTCGAGGTCATAACCTCCGAGACTTTCGAAACGGGTCTGGGCCTCGCCCAGCTCCTCGAGGATGACGTTCATGCGGTCCTCCGCAAGGTCCGGGTCTCCCAGTTGCTCGGACAAGGAGGCGATGGCCGCCTCGAGTTCGGCCACTTCGCCGGCTCCGGCGAGTGCGGAGGCGAGGACGCTCGCTTCGGTATCCGCTGCAGGCTCCTGCGAGAAGTAGCCGATGCGGAAACGCTCGGGGATGGAGATGGTCCCCTCGTCCGGGCGCTCCTCGCCCATGATCAGCCGGAATATCGTGGTCTTGCCGGCCCCGTTGGGACCGACCAGGCCGACCCGATCCCCCGGGTTGATCTGGAAGGAGGCGTCCTTGTAGAGGTGGCGCTTGCCGTGGGTCTTGGTGACCTTGGTGAAGGCGATCATGGCGTCATGATCGCACGGTCAAGGGCCCCAAGGCTAGCCTCCGGCCTGCTTTGCCTCTAGCTCGGCCCAGCGCTCGTACAGGCGGGCCACTTCGGCCTGGGCCTGCTCGAACGCCGTGCAGCGCTGCTGCAGTTCCCACGCATCGCTGGCAATCCTGAGATCGGCGACGGCCGCCTCCAGGCGCGTGACCTCGGCCTCGCCCTTTTCGATGGACGCTTCCATGCCCTGCCATTCCTGCTGTTCACGCCACGTCAGCTTCGCGCCCCGATCCCTGGCCTTCGGGGCCGCGGCCGGAGCCTTGTCGATTGGCCTGCTTCGTGCACGCTCCCGTTGCCTGCGGGCTTCCTGCCAGTGGTCCAGGTCTTCGTGCCAACTCGCGCCACCCTCGCCGTCGAGGGCCAGCAGGCGCGTCGCCAGACGGCCAAGCATGGCGCGGTCGTGCGTGACCAGCACGAGGCCGCCGGGGAACTCGAGCAGGCTGTCCTCGAGGACTTCGAGCGTGGGGATGTCGAGATCGTTCGTCGGTTCGTCGAGAATCAGCACATCCGCAGGCTGCAGCATCAGGCGCGCCACGAGCAGCCGGGCCTGTTCGCCACCTGAAAGGCGACCGACCGCAAGCTCGAGCTGGTCCTTGTGAAAGAGGAATCGCTGCGCCCAGGACATGACGTGCACAGGCCGACCCTGATGCTGGACGAAGTCACCCTCCGGGCAAAGCGCGCGGCGCAGGGTCTGGGCGGGATCCAGGCTGGACCGATCCTGGGTGAAGTGGACCGTCACCAGGCCATCGGCACGCATCAGGCTGCCCGTATCGTGCTGCAGGCGCCCTTCGAGGATGCCCAGCAGGGTCGACTTGCCCGATCCGTTGGGACCCAGCAGGCCAATGCGGGAGCCGGGTGACAGCAGCAGGTCGACTCCGTCGAAAAGGCTGCGGTCCCCGTAGCCCTTGCCCAGCCCTTTGGCCTCGAGCAGTTTGCGGGTCTTGCGCTCCGTCGCGGCGAACTGAACGTCCGCCGTCCTCTGGATGGCCCGGCTCCGGGCATCTGCCAGGTCGTCGATCAACCCCTCGGCCTGGTTGACTCTGGCCTGCTGCTTGGCCTGCCGTCCCTGGGGCATCTTGCGCAGCCAAGCAATCTCCTGGCGGACACGATTCGCGAGTGCGGCCCGGGCCGCATCCTGGCTATCGAGAGCGGCCTCCCGCTCTTCGAGGAAGCGGCTGTAGTTGCCCGGTACCGACAGGACGCCACCGGGGTGACGGCGGTCGATTTCAACGATCCGGTTGCAGACCGCCTCGAGGAAGGCTCGGTCGTGGCTGACGACCACGAAGGCCTTTGTCGTGGAGCGCAGCAGGCCCTCGAGCCAGAGGACGCCTTCCAGGTCCAGATGGTTGGTCGGCTCGTCCAGCAGCAGGATGTCTGGCTCCAGCACCCACTGCCGGGCGATGTCGAGGCGCTTGCGCCAGCCGCCGGACAACCTTGCCGTTGGCTGGCCGGGGTCCGTGAAGCCGGCCCTTCCCAGGGTCTCGGCAATGCGACCGTCCTTCTCGTGTTCCTCGAGGGGCAGGCCGGCGAGTGCGGCCCGCAGGACGGCTTCGGGCGTCTCCTGCAGGAAGACAGCCTCCTGAGGAACGTAGCCCAGCACCGTATCGCGCTGCAACGCGCGTTCGCCCGTGTCGGGCGCGTCGACACCAGCCAGCAGCCGAAGCAAGGTCGACTTGCCGGAACCATTGGGGCCGACGATACCGACGCGATCATCCTCATGGATACCGAAGGCAAGCCCGTCGAACAGGACGCGTGCACCCATGCGATGGCCCAGGTCGCGGCATGAGAGCAAGGCGGGTTTGATGGCCATTCGGCTTTCAGGAAAGGCCTGCGAGCAGCAGGTCGCGATAGGGAGCGATTCCCTTGTAACGCAAGGCATCCGGGGAGATCGAGAGGATGGCGTCGCGCAGCAGTTCCCGGCGTTCGGGGTGAGCAGCGACCTCGGCCACGGGCTTGAAGTAGGTCCGAATCGTAAACAGGGCGGCATCGTGCTCGGGAAAGCCCTTGAGCGTCTGCCGCTCGATGCGCAGCCAGGTGCCCTTGAGGGCACCTTCCGGTGTCATGTCCTGCAGCGCACGACCGGCAGGTCTGTCCGGATGGTGGTCAAGGACGGTATCCGTGGCGATGCCCCACGCGAAACGGATGAAGGGCCCCTTGGTGATCATGGCGTCCAGGATGCGATCCGCTGCCTTGGCGATGTTGCCGAAATCCGCGACGGGCTCATGCACCGCGAGGAAGTCCTTGCCCATCTTGTCTGCGGCGCTCCAGTGATTGGGGCTGTTGAGGTGGATCCAGACCAGCCGATCCCGGCCCGTATGGCGGTCCCTGCGGACGATAGCCACATCCTCCGCGACCAGTCGGGCAAGGGCATCGAGGACGTTTCGACCATACAGGTCCGGAGCGCCGATGTTCCCGAAGGGTCCGGGAGGCGCAAAGGTACGCTGGGCATCGACGACCTTCCGGCCCATGTCCAGCTCGAAGCTCCAGTTCGTCCAGCGGTCGTGCAGCCGCATGACCTGCCACGGATTCAGCGATGCCATGAAGCGCTCGGGAAAGTCGCGGTGCATCTGGCCCAGCCACCAGTTGCCGATGTCCTCGGCCATCCTGGGATCGAGCTCGGCAGGCGGGTGGTAGCGCTCCGGAGCCTCGGCCATATTGGCTTGCTTGTTGCGCAGGTATTGGGGCAGCAGACCGTCGGCCGTGAAGTGGTGCGTTTCGATCACGCCGTCCACCGGCTGCTGGCCCAGTATCTTGAGGCCCGCCTGGACCTCGTAGCGCCCGCGTTCCAACGGAAAGTAGTCGGCCACGGGCGCGAGGCTCGGCGCCAGGTCAGCAAGGTCAATGGCGAGCGGCAAGGTGGAATCTCCGGGACAACCTGCCCGAAGGTATCACATCCGGGCCGTCGGACCGATCAACTCCCCAGGCTGCGCATATAGGCTGCAGCAAAGGCTTCCATGCCCTCAGACATCGGAGGATGGAGGATCTCCTCCGGGAGCGTCAGGAAATCGAGGTCCTTCATGAAGCGATCGATAGGCACGGAACGCTTCTCGCCCGTCTGAGGATCCGCCACGATGACGACGGCAGGTTTGCCCGGCTTCTGTCCGTCGATTTTCTTGTCAGGTCGCAGTGTACTGCGGCCTGTAGCATCCTCGACACCCACGATCCGGATGGCATGGTGCAGCGTGGTCTTGCCGTCCTCGGAGGGGAACGAGACCCCGGCAGGGACCGGTCCACGCTTCAGGGCAGCCTGCGTCAGGTGCATCGTCTCGGCCCGCTCCAACGGCTGCTCAGGGGTTGCGCGCAACACATCGTGCGCCTTGCCGAAGACCTCGGAGACGAGGCGGGTGTAGCCTCGTGCCGTCAGGCCACGGCCGGCGGCAGAATCGTCATCGCTGCCGTAGCGGCGGCCAGCACGGTAGGTCCCGTTTCCGTAGCGACGGCCACTGCCGTATGCGCCCCTGCCGTATGCGCCCCCGCCGTAGTCGCCATCCGCAGCAAGGCCGAGGGCGGGCTTGTCCTTGCCCTCCCAGCGCTGGGCGGCCGACAGCATGGACTCCTGGAACAGGTCCTCGATGGGATCCCGACCATCCGCCTCGTTGCGCAGGCCGCGATGGTCGGCATCGATGCGGGCATTGCCCGGTACCTTGGTCTGCCCGGTCGTGGCAAGATCGACCACCATGCGGGCATAGCGTCCCGGGGCCATCTGGGCGACGGTGGCCTGCAGCGAGGCAACGGTGCACGACCAGGTGCCTTCCCCCTGGATGATGGATTCCGGGTGGGCCAGATGCTTCACGAGGTTCAGCAGCAACTGGCCTGCCTTGTCCGGCGCCTTGGGAGCTGCCGGCGCCGCTCCGCCTGCAGCGAAGGCCGAAGGGGGCGCCGCAGCCCCGGCCGGCTCCGCGGCGGAGAGCAGGCGGTTCAGTTGCTTGCGCAACTTCTTGGTCAGGATGCCGTTATCCTGCAGCGTGGCCATGGCAGCCTGATACTCGGGGTTGGCCTCGACTGCACGGGGTACCGGAGGCTCGGCCTTGCCCCTGGCCGCTGGAGGGGGCACCTGCACCATCACGCGTGGGCTGTCCCCGCCTTGCCTGCCCTTGTCGGCCTTGCCGGGCTTGGCTGAGGTATCGGGCGGTCGAACGGCCTTGCCGGCGCCACCAGCCTTGTCCGGTCCCGGGCCAGCCTTGGCGGTCGCATGAGCAGGCTTGTCGGCACCACGCCCGGCCTTGTTGGCCGGCTTCCCCTGCTGGGGCGCCGCCTGTCGATTGTTGCCCTTGACACCCTTGATCATGCATCCCCCCGCGGACCAACCCCGTCCCAGAGAGTTGTACCCACGAGGGGAAGGCGATCAGAACCAGCGGGTGATGACAACCTTGCGGTCCGTGTAGAACTCGATGCCGTGCTTCCCGTGGGCCTTGAGGTCCCCGAACATCGAGCCCTTGGCCCCCCCGAAGTTGAAGTAGCTCATCGGGGCGGCGACGCCCACGTTGATACCCATCATGCTGGGCTCGGCGTGGTAGGCGAATGTTCGGGCGTGCTTGCCGCTGGTCGTGAAGATCGAGGTGGTGTTGCCATAGGGATGAGCGTCCAGAATCGCCAGCGCCTGCTCCAGCGTCTCGACCTTGAGCCACGCCATCACGGGTCCGAAGACCTCCTCACGGGCGATCTCCATGTCGGGCGTGACCTTGTCGAACAGCGTGGGCCCGAGGAAGTAGCCCTTGTCCTGCCCATGGCTCTTGCGTCCATCCAGAAGCATCTCGGCACCTTCCCCGACCGCCCGCTCGATCAGTCCGTGGATACGATCGAGGGAGGCCTTCGAGATGACGGGGCCCAGTTCGACGCCGTCCTCGAGGCCGTTGCCGACCTTGATGCGCTTGATGCGCTCCAGCATCGGCCCCTTGAATCTTTCGTAGGCGTCGCCCACGAAGACCAGCGTGGCACCGGCCAGGCAGCGCTGCCCCGCGCAGCCATAGCAAGACTCGACGAGGATGTCGACGCTCTTCTCGAGGTCGGCGTCCGGCATCACGACGATGAAATTCTTGGCCCCGCCCAACGCCTGCGCACGCTTGCCATGCTTCGTCGCCGTTTCGTAGACGTACTGGGCCACGGGGCTCGAGCCCACGAACGAAACGCCCTTGATGAGCGGGTGCTCGCACATTCCCGTCACGATCTCGCGTCCGCCGTGCACCAGGTTCACGACACCCGGCGGCAGGCCGCACTGCTCGAGCAGCTCCCACATCCTCTGCTGGGACAGGGGAACCTGCTCCGAGGGCTTGAGCACGACGGTGTTGCCCGTCGCGATGGCGTACGGGATGAACCACATGGGCACCATGGGCGGGAAATTGAACGGGGCGATGACAGCGAAGACGCCCATCGGCCTGCGGTACGACACGCAGTCGATGCCCCGGCCGACGTCCTCGAGCGCCTCGCCCTGCATCAGCGACGGAATGCCCACGGCCACGTCCAGATTGTCGATCCCGCGGCGCAGGTCGCCCCGGGCCTCGGCGAGCGTCTTGCCGTGCTCCATCGTGCAGATGCGGGCAATCTCCTCGAAGTGCTCCTCGAGAAGGTTCTTCCACTTGAAGAGCACCTTGCAGCGCTCGGCCGGCGGCGTCTGGCGCCACCCCTGGAAGGCCCGGTCAGCCGCCCGGACGGCTGCATCAAGATCCCCGGCGTTCGAGAGCGGCACGCGGGCCAGGACCTCCTCGGTCGCCGGGTTGACGACGTCGAGGAATTCCGAACTGGTTGAGGCTACCCACTTGCCGTCGATGTAGTTGCCGAGGGTACGGACCTGGGTCGTGGTCGCGGGGGTCATGACAATCTCCTCTCAGACGTCCGACGGGGGAAGGGAGGGCTGGCCGACAGGCTCGCCCTGGCCAGGATCAGGGGCCACCACGGCCTGGCCGAGGGCGTGAGCCCGCGTCAGGACGTGGTAGGCCAATGCGGCACCGAAGAAACCGGCGAACCATCCGTAGGGCACGACCGGGGCCATGGCGGGCAACCAGCGCCCGCCCCAGGCCAGGAAGCAACCGAAGGCCGTCGCCAGCAGGGCTGCCGGATGCCAACCGGCTCTGTAGGTATAGCGTCCGGCCGGACTGTAGAGGTCCGGCAAGGACAGGCGGTTTCGCCGCAGGACCCAGTAGTCCCAGATGAGCACGCCCGCCACGGCGCCAAGGCCGCCGGCGTAGAAGCCGAGCCAGTCGAAGATGTAGGCGCTGGCGTCAGACAGCAGCCGCCAGGGCTGAATGACGATGCCGAGCACACCGGTGATGAGCGCGCCCTTGCGGAAGTCGATTCGGCTGGGCCAGACGTGGGCAAAGTCGTTCGCAGGCGAGACGACGTTGGCGGCCACATTGACCGAGGTGGTGGCGAGGGCAATCGTGAAGGTCGCGAGGGCGATGACCCAGGGATTGCCCAGCTTGTCGACAAGGGCGATGGGATCCCAGATTTCCTTGCCGTAAAGCACACCGCTTTGCGACGTGATGAGAATGCCAAGGGTCGAGAAAGCCACCATGGCGGCCGGCAGGCTGGCGACCTGCCCGCGGACCTGGTCCTTCTGGCTGGCGGCGAATCGGGTGAAGTCCGGCATGTTGAGGGACAGCGTCGCCCAGAAGCCGATGATGGCCGTCAGGCTCGGAATGAACACGGGCAGGAAGGCGGCCATGCCGTCCAGTTTGCCCCCGGCTGTCAGGCCCGGTCCCCACGACCCGGTCTCCTTGACCGTCCAGAAGTACAGTCCGAAAGTCATCATCAGGACCAGCACGGCCGAGACGTTGCCGAACCGTCGCAAGGCTTCCATGCCTCGGAAGACCACGACCATGTTCAGGCCCCAGAAGGCGAGGAAGGCCAACCACTGGCCTGCCGGGTAACCCCCCGGGGTCCCGCCCCATGCGACCCACCCCGGCCAGAACGCCTTGATCATCGTGTTGAGTGCCAGTCCTCCGATCCAGGCATTGATCCCGAACCACCCGCAGGCGACTAGGGCACGCATCAGGGCGGGCAGGTTGGCGCCTGCCGTGCCGTAGGCGGCCCGGGCGAACACCGGGAACGGGATACCGTAGCGGGTGCCCGGGTGGCTGTTGAGCAGGATAGGCACCAGGACGATGAGGTTGCCCAGCAGGATCGTCAGGATGGCCTGCCCGACATTCATGCCTACCGCAATCAGGCCCGAGGCCATCTGATAGGTCGGAATGCACAGGCACATGGCTACCCAGAGGCCCGCGAGGTTCGCGGCCCGCCACGTTCGTGACGCGATGGGCGTAGGGGCAAGGTCGTGGTTGTAGAGTGGGCTGCCGGACAGATCGCCCGTCAGTTCCACCCGTCCGTCGGCCTCCTCGCGGATCATCGACATGCCGTGCCTCAGGCCCCGGATCCGGCCGCGAGGGCCTTGTCCAGCTTGCCGATGGCCTCGTCCACGTCCGAGACGGATACGGTCATCGGCGGCGTCATGCGGATGACATTGCCCATCAGCCCACCTTTGCCGATGACGAGGCCCTGCTCGCGGGCCATCTCGATGACCTTCTGCAGCTCAGGTTTTGCAGGTTCCTTGGTCTTGCGGTCCTTGACCAGTTCCAGTGCTTGCATCAGGCCCATGCCGCGGACATCGCCGATGAGCGGGTACTTGTCGCGCAGTTCTTCCAGTCGGTTCCGGAAATGGGCTCCCACCCGCGCGGCGTTGCCGGGAAGGTCGCGCTTTTCCATGGCCTCGACGGTGGCGAGGGCCGCTGTCGCGCTGATGGGGTTGCCTCCGAAGGTGTTCAGGTAGACCTTGCCGTTGAGCGCCTGGCTGATGGCGTCGGTCGTGATCATCCAGCCCATCGGCAGGCCGTTGGCGATGCCCTTGGCCCCGGT
The DNA here is from genome assembly GCA_035286125.1 of Candidatus Sericytochromatia bacterium. Lineage (GTDB taxonomy): Bacteria > Cyanobacteriota > Sericytochromatia > S15B-MN24 > VGJW01 > VGJW01. Next base: position 9,126 of record JAYKIS010000068.1, on the reverse strand, counting down.
CATGATGTCCGGCACCACGCCCCACTGCTCGATGCCGAACCACTTGGTCCCCGTGCGGCCGAAACCGGACTGGACCTCGTCCGAGATGAACAGGCCCCCGTAACTGCGGGCGATGGCGGCTGCCTCCTTGAAGTATTCGGGCGGCGGCGTGATGAAGCCTCCGACGCCCTGAATGGGCTCGGCGATGAAGGCCGCGATCTGGCCATCCGTCGTTGTCTGGATGGCTGTCTCGATATCCTTGGCACATTCCAGATTGCAGCTGGTGGGCTCCTTGCCGAAGGGACAGCGATAGCAATAGGCATTGGCGGCGTGGGTGACGGGGAAGGCATTGGGCTCGTTGATGCGCCACGTTCCATGCGCCGTCAGGGACATGGCGCCCGTCGTGCCGCCGGAATAGCAATGCCGCAGGGCCACGACCTGCTTGCGGCCGGTATGGGCCTGGGCCATCTGGATGGCCTTCTCGTCGGCCTCGGAACCCGAGTTCGTGAAGAACGAACGCTTGAGGTCCCCGGGAGTAATGGTGGCCAGCTTCTCGGCGAGGTCCGCCTGGGCCTCGATCGGGAACAGGGTGCTGGTGTGCTGCAGGGTCCTGAGTTGATCGACGATGCGCTCGGTGATCTCCTCGTCACAGTGTCCGACGGACACCGTCACGATGCCCCCGAAGAAGTCGAGGTACTCCTTGCCGTCGGCATCCGTCAGGTGGACGCCCTTGCCGGAGACGAACGGCAGGGGGTCGGCGTAGTGCGACCCCAGCGAGGGCAGCAGGTATTCCTTGTGTTTGGTGACGATGTCCTTGCGGGACTTGGCCTTGCGGGTCGTCGTGGACATTGCGGACTAGACCTCCGCCATCGCGCCGTAGGTCTCGGGCCTGCGGTCGCGGATGAATTGCCAGGTGTTGCGGACTTCCTTGATCTGGTCAAGGTCCAGATCGGCCACGATGATCTCGTCCTGGTCCCGGCTGCCCACGGCCAGGAACTCGCCCTTGGGATTGACGAAGTAGCTCTGGCCGTAGAACTCGCCGATGTTCCACGGGGCCTCGGTGCCGACCCGGTTGATGGCTCCGACGAAGACCTGGTTGGCAACGGCGTGCGCGGGCTGCTCCAGTTTCCAGAGGTACTCCGAGAGTCCGGCCACGGTGGCGGATGGGTTGAAGATGATCTCGGCCCCGTTGAGTGCCAGCAGGCGCATGCCCTCGGGGAAGTGGCGGTCGTAGCAGATGTACACCCCGATGGTGCCGTAGGCCGTCTTGAAGGTCGGATAGCCCAGGTTGCCCGGCTTGAAGTAGAACTTCTCCCAGAAGCCCGGGTTGCAGTGCGGGATGTGGTTCTTGCGGTACTTGCCGAGGTACGTGCCGTCGGCGTCGATGACGGCCGCGGTGTTGTAGTAGACGCCCGTCAGATCCTCCTCATAGATTGGGACCACGATGACCATGCGGTGCTTCTTCGCGAGGTCCTGCATCAGCTTCGTCGTCGGGCCGTCGGGGATGGCCTCGGCCGACGCATACCACTTCGTCGTCTGCTCGGCACAGAAGTAGGGCCCGTTGAAGATCTCCTGCAGGCACAGGATCTGCACGCCCTTGGCTGCCGCCTGCTCGATGAGCGTCACGTGCTTGTCGTTCATCGCCTGCTTGATTTCATCGACCGAGTGGTCGGACGAGAGGCAGTTGGCGGCCTGGATGAGGCCACACCGGACGATACGGGCCATGGGAATCGTTACTCCTTGGGGGGACGGGGACGAAGAGGGAGAAGGGGGAATCAGTGCTTCCAGGCGTATTCGGGCAAGGTCGCCTGGCCGCTCGTGAACTGCTTCCACGAGACTTCGGGCAGGCCACGGTCGACCTCGACCATCTCGATGCAGTTCTCGACGGGACAGACCAGTGAGCAGAGGTTGCAACCCGTGCATTCGTCGGCAGCGACGTGCGGCACGCGGCCGCCGTTGTCGGGGGCCTTGCCGGTACCGTCGCCAGGCAGGTAGATGCAGTGGTGGCTGCCATCCCGGCATGCCACGAAGCACAACTGGCAGCCGATGCACTTGTCGGCGTTGATCTGCGCCACCACCTTGAAGTTGAGGTTGAGGTCCTCCCACGGCCGGAAGTTCCGAGAGGCCAGGCCCGCGAAATCCTCGATGGTCCGGTAGCCCTTCTCGTCCATGAAGCGCGACAGGCCGTCGGCCATGTCCTCGACGATGCGGAAGCCGTGGTGCATGACGGCCGTGCAGACCTGCACGCTGGTGCAGCCAAGCGCGATGAACTCGGCCGCGTCTCGCCACGTACTGATGCCGCCGATGCCCGAGATGGGCAGCTTGAAGTCCTCGTGACGCGCCAGTTCCCCGATCATGCGCAGGGCAATGGGTTTCACGGCGGGACCGCAGTAGCCGCCGTTGGTCGAGGCCCCCCCTACATTGGGCACCGGAATCATGGTGTCAAGGTCCACGGCCATGAGGCTCTTGATCGTGTTGATCAGGCTGACGGCGTGGGCGCCACCATGCTGCGCGGCCATGGCCGGCGGGACGATTTCCGAGATGTTGGGCGTCAGCTTGACGATGACCGGGATCGTGCTGCTGCGCATGACCCAGTTCGTGATGCGTTCGAGAATCTTGGGCTCCTGCCCGACGGCCGAACCCATGCCGCGCTCACACATGCCGTGAGGGCAGCCGAAGTTCAACTCGAGGCCCTTGGCGCCTGCCTCGATGGAGCGCTCGATGTTCTCCTTCCACTCTTCCTCGGTCTCGAACATCAGCGAGACGATGGTGGCGCGATCGGGATACTTGCGGGTGACTTCCTCGATCTCCCGGTAGTTGACGTCCAGGGGACGGTCGGTGATGAGCTCGATGTTGTTGAGACCCATCATCTTCTGGCCGCCCCAATCGTTGGCCGCGAATCGGGCCGACACGTTGCGGATGGGGGTGCCGAGCGTCTTCCAGACGGCACCGCCCCAGCCGTGGTCGTAGGCGCGCATGATCTGGGCGCCCGTGTTGGTCGGGGGTGCCGAGGCGAGCCAGAAGGGATTCGGGGCCGTGATGCCGGCGAAGTTGACGGAAAGATCTGCCATGTCGATCTCCTAGCGGGCGGCGGCCGGGGCGGTGCCGGTCTGCGCGGTCAGCAGGGCGTGGATCCCGAGGGCAGCGCGCTTGCCTTCGGCGGCGGCGTTCACGACTTCCTTGCCGCCATTGGCACAATCACCCCCGGCGAAGTAGCGTGGATGGCCCGTCTGGCCTGTCGCCGCGTCCACGCGGATCCGGCCCTTGTCGACCTCGATTCCGGCGATGCCTGCAACCAGGGCAGCCAACTTCTCCTGGCCCGTGGCCTTCAGGACCAGGTCGGCCGGCAGGACCGAGGCCTGGTCCTCGTCGATGACGAGCCTCCCGTCGCCGTCGACACGGGTCGGTGCGACCTTAAGGCCTGTTACCCGCCCCTCACCCGTGACGGCGAGCGGCGCGGACCAGTATCGGACCTTGACCCCTTCCTGCAGCGCCTGGGCCATCTCGTGGGCATAGCCCGACATCTCGGCCTCGCCTCGGCGGTAGACCATCGTGACGTCGGGGACCCCGAGGGCACGCAGCTCACGGACCGCATCGATGGCCGTGTTGCCGCCCCCGACGACGAGGGCACGCCGGATGTCGGCCACGGAACACGAGGGATCGTTCTTCATCCGCTCGATGAAGGCCACAGCACCCTCGCAACCTTCCAGGTCCTCACCGGGCATCGAGAGCCGCGAATCCGGTCCAAGGCCGATGCCGAGGAAAACGGCATCGTGGTCGCGCTCGAGCTCCGCGAAGGTCACGTCCCGGCCCACGTTCACCCCGTTGCGGATGGTGAAGCCGATGGCCTGCACGTAGGCAACCTCGCGAAGGCTCTCCCCGGCCTGCAGCTTGTAGGGGGCGACGCCGGTGGTGTTCAGGCCGCCGGCGAGATCACGTCCCTCATAGATGATGGCCTCGTGGCCCAGACGTGTCAGTTCATGGGCGCAGGCGAGGCTTGCAGGGCCCGCTCCCACCAGGGCGACCTTGCGGCCGGTTGCTGCCCCCTTGCTGAAGAACCGCATCCCTGCGTCATAGGCGTGGGTCGTGGCGTACCGCTGCAGCCGACCGATCTGGATGGCGGGTTGATCCATCTCGTTGTAGACGCAGGAACCGGCGCACAGCACCTCTACCGGGCAGACGGAAGCGCAGGAATGCCCGAGGATGTTCGCCTCGAGGATGGTTTCGGCCGAGCCGCCGACGTTGCCTGTCGCGATGCGCCGGATGAACTCCGGGATGTTGATGCCCGTCGGGCAGGCCTGGATGCACGGCGCATCGTGGCAGTACAGGCAGCGGTTGGCCTCGGCCACAGCCTGGGTGTCCGTCAGCAGCGGCTTGTGGTCCGGAATCGAACACTCGAGGCGGCCATCAGCGAGGCTCGCTCGCGGGGAGAGCGTCATGGAAGCTGGACTCCTGGGGTCGGTCGGGGGGTCAGGAGAAGCTGGCTGCGTGTCTGCCAGCCGCGTCGCTGGCAGGGTCGTTCATATTGCGTTAGCATCGTACCGTGACACGTTGGTCGCCCGTCAAATTGGCGATGGCGACCGACCGTTCCGACCGGGACCGTCGCAGTCCCGCCCAGCCTGTCCTGTCTGCACTTCCCGGGGGTACTGCCCATGAGCCTGCTCATACGCCACGGCCGCATCGTCACGGCCGTCGACGACTACTTCGCGGACATCCACGTCGAAGATGGCCAGGTCGTGCGAATTGGCAAGGACCTGCAGGTCGAAGGTGCCCGCGTCATCGACGCGACAGGCAAATACGTCTTCCCGGGCGGCATCGATCCGCACACGCACCTCGACATGCCCTTTGGCGGGACGACCAGTGCGGACACCTTCGAGACGGGAACGCGCGCTGCTGCGTTCGGGGGCACCACGACCATCGTCGACTTTGCCATCCAGACCAAGGGCCACGCGACACTCGAAGGCCTCGAGACCTGGCATGCCAAGGCTACCGGTCAGGCCGTCATCGACTACGGATTCCACATGATCGTCACGGACATGCCGGAGGAGCGCCTGAACGAGATGGGCCGGCTCGCCGACGAGGGTGTAACCAGCTACAAGCTCTTCATGGCCTATCCCGGCGTCTTGTACAGCGACGACGCGACCATCTTCCGGGCGATGCGCCGTGCCGGCGAGGACGGCACGATGATTTGCATGCACGCCGAGAACGGCATCGTCATCGATGAGATCATCAAGCGCGCGGTCGAGGAGGGCAAGACCGCACCGAAATATCATGCCGCGACGAGGCCGACGCGGATGGAGGGAGAGGGTGTCCATCGCGCGATTGCGATCGCCGAGGTCGCGGGAGTACCCGTCTATATCGTGCACCTGTCCAGCGCGGACGCCCTCGAAGAGGTCAAGCGCGCCCGGAGCCGGGGCGTGCACGCTTATGCCGAGACGTGCCCCCAGTACCTGCTGCTCGACGAAAGCTACTATGGCAAGCCCGATTTCGAGGGCGCCAAGTACGTCATGACGCCGGCCCTCCGTCACAAGGATAACCAGGAGGTTCTCTGGAAGGGGCTGGAGATGGGGCATCTCGCGACCATCGCGACGGACCATTGCCCATTCTGCTTCGGGGGGCAGAAGGAGCTGGGTCGGGACAGCTTTACCAAGATTCCCAATGGTGCTCCCGGTGTCGAGAACCGGATGGCGCTCATCTACCATCACGGCGTCAGCGCCGGCCGGATCAGTCTGAACAAGTTCGTCGAACTGACCAGCACGGCGGCCGCAAAGATGTTCGGCATGTTCCCGCGAAAGGGGACCATCGCCGTCGGATCAGACGCCGATCTCGTGGTCTTCGACCCGGAGCGGCGCGAGGTCATCAGTGTGGACAATCCGGCGACGCATCACATGAAGGTCGACTACAGTACCTATGAGGGCTTTGCCGTGAAGGGTTATCCGGACGTCGTCATTGCCCGGGGTGAGGTCATCGTCGAGGGCGGCAACTTCCACGGTCGGACCGGCCGCGGCCAGTTCATCCGCCGGGCGCGCTACGGGGAATTGCTTCGGTCCTGAACGGTCAGGGCAGTACCGACTCCGTCGCCACTGGCACAGCTGCCGGTGCCTCGGTCGTGACGTCAGAGTTCTGGGCCTGCTTGTCCGAGAGCAGCCTGACGGAATCCCACGCTGTCATGCCTGCGATGGCCAGAGCGCCCACCGCGCCCGTCAGCTTGACGGTATCCGTAGTGCCCAGGATGGAAGTGCCCCTGAAGGCTCCGATCAGACTGGCCTGGAAGAAGGAGCCCACCAGGCTGACCCAGGCGGCCCTCTGGAAGTCACCGGAAATGACGTAACCGAGGCCCAGACCCGCAGCACTCAGAATCTGGGCCGCCCCCGGATCCGAGACATTCAGGGCTATCGTGGTCGAGATGGCCGGCAGGCCCGCAATCCACGAGCCGACCATGGGGCGAGGCAACCCGGGTTCGAGTTGTCCGCCAGCGAGCGGCTGCTCGGCTGTGAGCGAGGCCTTCATGGCGAGCCTCTCGCCCTTCTTGCGCGCTGTCTGGGCCGCGTCAAGCGGTATGGCAACGACGGGAGCGGCGAGACCGGCTATGCCGAGGAGGGTCAAGAGCACGGTTATCGGGTTGGAGTACCCAACACCGTAGAGGAATGCAAAGCCACCCGCGAATACCGAACCCGCGCCAAGGGAGGCTGCCAGCAGCCCCCTCGAGGCATCGCCGGCATAGACGTGGCCCGAAGCCACTGCGGCGGGAACGGTGAAGACGCTGAAGCCACTCGTGATCGGCGCGAGGCCCAGGGAGACCGGGGTGAGCACCAACGGCAGCAAGGCTGCGACCACGGGGTCAGGACCGCCGACGATGGAAGGCGAGACAAGGGCAGGTGCATCTGCCGTAGCAGGCGGTGCCGGGTCTGCCTCGGGTTCGGCGAGGACCGGCATCGACACGCCGAGCGAAAGGAGCAAGGCTGCGGACAGGCTACGGGACAGGATCATGGGTTCTCCATGCCCACTCGACTCACCGATGAAGCCCCGGCAGGCAGGATCATCGAGCCACTGCGTCCCGGCGTCGTTTTGCCTGATCTGCTGCGGCCGGGGCTCCGGTTGGTGTTCTGCGGCACGGCGGCAGGTCATCATTCGGCCAGGCGGCAGGCCTACTACGCCGGACCCGGAAACCGTTTCTGGCCGACCCTGCATCAGGTTGGCCTTACGCCCGTCCGAATGGCTCCGGAGGACTACGGTCTTGTGCTGGATCTGGGCATCGGCCTTACGGACCTGGCCAAATACGTGGCCGGTGCAGACGCAGACCTCGACATCTCGGACTACGATGTGCCGGGCCTCGAGGCCCGTATTGCCGGCGCAGGGCCCGGTGTTCTCGCCTTTACGAGCAAGCAGGCCGCAAAGGTGGCGCTTGGGCGTCGCGAGGTCGCCTATGGCTTGGTGCCCGATATGCGCTTCGCTGGGTGCGAGGTCCACGTTCTGCCTTCACCTTCGGGTCGTGCGACCGCCTGGTGGCATCCAGGTCCCTGGCAAGCCCTGGCTGACCGGTCAAGGAGATCGGCTACTTAGTGTGAGCCCCCGGAGGACCGACGCCATTGGCGGTCATCCGGGGGCGAGCCGTGCCGGTGTCAGCGTGTCGCGAGGTCCGCGTTCACCAGGCCGTGGCCGTAGATGTCGTCCCTTCCCGCCTTGCCGAGGTCCGTTGCGGTTCGCTGGACATGCTCCCGAACCTGCTTCCAGTTCCATTCCGGGTGCTGCGACCAGACGAGGACAGCCACGCCTGCCGCCACGGGAGTGGCCATCGAGGTTCCCTTGAGGGCCGCGTAGTTCAGGGGCAGGCCCTTGTCATTCAGCGGGACGCGATAGGTCGGTGTCGTGTTCATGATGTCCACCCCGGGTGCCGCAACGGCAATCTGCGGGCCGAAGCACGAGAACGGCGCCTTGGCATCCTGCGGATCCGTCGCGGCCACGGCCATGTAGTAGTCGGTGATGCGGGCGGGACTTCCGACTTCACAATTGTGGTTGCCGGCTGCGGCGACAGGCAGGGCTCCCTTGTAGGTCGCGTAGAGGCCGGCCGCCCGCGAGATGGGGTCTTCCGTCGTCGTGGCCGATCCGAGGCTCAGGTTGATCACGACCCGGACCTTGTTGGTAACGCCATAGTCCGCAGCGTACTTGATGCCCTGGGCGATCGAGAAGATGCTGCCGCCGCCCTTGGCGCCGAGCACGGCAACGGGCAGGATCTTCACTTCCGGGGCCACGCCGGCGACGCCCTCGCCGTTGCCGGCCACTGCGCCAATGATGCCTGCCACATGCGTTCCATGCCCGAAGGTATCCAGCCCATCGGCCTTGGTGTCGGCATACGAGACGCCATTCGACGCCATGTTGGCCATCAGGTCGGGATGGCGATAATCCACACCTGTGTCGACCACGGCTGCCACGACTCCCCTGCCGTGCGTCCGGCTCCATGCGGCTTCCGTACCGATGCGGGGCAGGTACCACTGGTCCTTGGCCAACGGGTCCTGGGCCAGAGGCATCACGAATCCGGGCGTGGAAGCCTCCGGCGATGGGGCCTCGAGCACGACGGCGCGATTCGGGGTCACGCCCACCACGCCCGCTCCGGCGGCGAGGGCAAGCCGGGTATCCGTACCCCGGTCGGCTTGCGTGACGATCTTGTGGAAGGCACCGGCGGGCCCGAGATCCAGCGTCTGGACGACCGTCACGCCCTTGATTGCCGGTGGTGCCGTCGTGCGGGTCTGAACGATCCACTCCCCGGGAATGGCCTGCCCGTCGACGGCTGTCGCCTTGACCGAGGGCGCGATCGGGGCGGAAACATTGCCGCAACCGGCCACGAGGGTGGCAGCGACGGCCCAGGGGCGGATGGCGTGAGGCATGGGAGACTCCGGACGAACGAACGGCTGGGGAACACCCTCGACCTTGCGGCGGCTACCTCCCAGTCGTCTCCCAACGTGTGACGGCCTCCGCTGGGAGGTTACTGGAGGGCCGGACGTACAGGCTTGGCGCAAGACTCCCCTGCCCTTCAGGTCCTCCGAAATGAAACGTCTCTTCCTTTCCCTCTCGGTTGCAGCCTCCCTGCCGGGCTGCGGACCCTCCATCGTTCCGTGGCAAGCCGGCAGGACGCCCGGACCCGAATCT
>JAYKIS010000067.1:0-31587 GCA_035286125.1 Candidatus Sericytochromatia bacterium | reverse complement strand
GGCGTACCGCAGCCACAACGTCCCGGACTACCGCCACAGCAGCGTCGGCTTCCGCCTTGTAAGGTCGAGGCCGTAGGCCGAGGGCGAACCCTTGATCCTTGAACCCTCGGACACTTGTCCTGAGCTCGGAGCCGAAGTGAAGCCGGCCCGGGCTCAAGATCGGCTCTCTACAAGGCCCTAGAAGGCGCTTTCCGTTGCCGGGTGGGGTGATAGTACCCTCCCCTTCCGGGCCTCGAGGCCCATCCGCCTGGGCAAAATACAAGAACCGACCGTCTTGTCCAGGAAGGTCTTGTAGGTATCGACCGAGAGGAAGTCGCTGGATCCCCGAACGATGAGCGCTTGGCGTAGCGCGTTCTTGAGCAGGTCGTGATGCTTCTCGGCCACGCCATTTTCGTGGGGAAGGCCGGCGTTGATTCGCGTAGACTCGACCCCGTAGTGCGCCGTGAGTTGCCGGTAGCGCTCCGTAAGCCTCCGCCCGCCGGTCTCCTTGAGTTGATGAGTGGCGGCCGAGAGGTTGTCGCTGCGCCAGATGGCCGTCGTACCGCCCAGTGCCCAGACGGCGCCCTGGATGCCGGACAGCATGGCCTCGTAGGTTTCGCCAAAGGCGAGCTCCACGTAGCGCCATTTGCTGAAGCTGAGCACGAACTCGAAGAGCTTGTGGTCGAAGGTGTTGCCCGCGATCGTGACACCGAGGTCAGTAGCGTCCGTGAAGTCAAACTGTGCCTCGCGGCCTGGCGGATGCTGCTGCTCGAAGAAGACTTCCTTCTCAGGACCGTGGACGGCTCGCCAATCGCGGATACGACGCTGGAGGGTGCGAAGTTGGCCTGGCTTGAACTGGTCCGGATAGCGATCGCAGAGTACCTCGAAGACGGTCACGGCCTGCAGTTCGCGGGTTTCGTCCGCCTTGAGCATCGGCACCACCTCGCGTTCCCAGACGTCGTCGAACGGATCCTCCCGTGTGCGCCATGCACGCGGAGGACGTCGTCGAGCCGAAGGCAATGGACCCACCTCCCACTTGCGGGCGGTCTTGGCCGTCATGCCGGAAGACGCGGCCGCCGCTTCCCGTGTCATTCCTTGCTTGAGTTTGCGCCGATAGAGCAGGACCTGAGTGTCGGTAACCATGGGGATCATGTCGATCTCCACGGGCTCTGATAGGCGTCAGCGCGACCGGTCAGGCCGCCCGGCCGGTCGGTAAAAGTAGTTGACGCCAGACATGTTGGGTGTTGCACTCTTGAGGGGCATAAATCAGGTGATGGTCAAGACATGTTTGGCGTCACGCCTTCGGGGCGGCCTTTTCCCCGCGATCGGGGTCGTCCTCCTGGCGGCAGGCTGTGGGGCCGAGACAAGCCCATGGCCATCGGACCCTTCGACATCTGGGGGGGGGGGGCACGAACCCGCCGGCCGGACGATCCAGCGGCTTTCGCCCCCACCGAGGCGCAGGCTCCCCACCCCGAGACCTGCGGTGCCTCGCCGACCTCCGACTCCAGCCCCGACGCCGACACCAACACCTGTCCCGACGCCGACTCCGACACCGGCTCCCTGGTCTGACTTTCCTTTCCCGTGGGCTCTGGACGGCACCACCCACGCATCCTTGTCCGGTGTGGGTGGCTGGTCCGCCATCGACGGTGGGGTGCTGTATACCGCCATTGGCCCAGCGTTCCGCGCCATTTCCTCGGCGACCTCTTGGCGCACGTTGGCAACCATGGGATCCCATAGCCATGTCTCGGGCTTCCACGTTCACGGGGCTCAACTGGTGGTCGCCGGGGGCTACGCCCATCGCGTCTGGGACGTCGCCATCTCGAATGGCCTGACGACAAGTCGTGCGACATCTGGCCTGAGTGAGCCCCGGGATGTCGCTGTCACGCCGTCGGGCGACGTCTACATCAGCGATTATGCCAACCACCGCATCCGGGTCCTGCGGCCGGATGGTTCCCTCAGCGTCCTCGCTGGCGACGGTGTGCCTCGCGTGCGTGATGGTGTCGGCACCGGCGCCAGTTTCTATTATCCCTTCGGCCTTGCCTTGGATGGCGCGGGCTACCTTTATGTGTCCGAGTTGTACGGACGTGTCATCCGCCGGATCACGCTCTCCACGGGAGCCGTCCAGACATTGGCCGGGGTGGTCGGTGGCGGCTTCGCCGACGGGCCTTTCGCACAGGCCGGGTTCGGGTCTCTGCGGACCATCCGCCATCACGCCGGGGCCCTCTATGTCGTCGATCGCGGGTACGCGCGGCTGCGCAAGTTGGATCTGGCCACCGGAATGGTGTCGACCCTTGCCGGCAGTGGGGCCGTTGCCACGGTGGATGGGACAGGCGCGGCGGCGTCCTTCAACATGTCGGACCCCTTGGCTGTGGATGATCGTGGCTACCTGTATGTCGGTGACCACGGCGGCCTCAGGGCTGTCGATTCCCGGACCGGCCAGGTCCGCACCATGCGCTGACCTGCGGTCCCGACCTTCAGTGGCCATACGGGGCAGGAAGGGCTCAGGGATACTTTCCGAGGAACTTCCGAAACAATGAGGCACCTGGACCACGGTCAAGGCCGTCCTGTTCACAGCGTCCCCGGACCTCGATGTGGGCGCCGCCGGCCGGGGGGGAGGCGGGTCCTGATTTCCTGGACATCGCCTGAGGCTCGCATCAGGCAAGACATGGAGGAGTCCACCATCAAGCCTGGTCAGTTCAACCGGAACTTCTCGTCACCCATAGGGGCCGGCAGGAGGGACGGCTACCCACTACTCGACGAGTCCCACGCCTGCGAACCGACCTGCATGGCAATCGGGGCGCCAGTGCGGTGGAGCATCTGGTCAGCGGAGCACGCAACAACGTAGGTAGGATGCATCACCGTGTGAGCCTGACCGACCTCTCCGGCGAAGTCCGTAGGGCCCGCCGCGGCTAAGGGGCGTGCGGGGGCGCTTTCCGCATCGTAGGCGCCCCGGGCGTATGGCGCGGCCAATGAGCCATGCACGCCGATTCTGATTGCGGTGCCCATGTTGGTGATCTGCCTGTCCAAGGTTCTTGATCTCCGAACAATTTCGACATGACTGGGAACAGTAGGGTGGGTGGTGGTGGGTTCCGCCCTGCCTCTGACACCCTTGTTCGAGGAAACTGATCTTGCATCGCGAAGCTCGCAGGTCTTGGCCGGTTGCTCTGTTCGCTCTGGTCACCGCCGTCAGCCTGGCAGTTGTGCCGCCAGCCCATGCAAAAAACAAGAACAAGCCCGGCCCGAAGCCCGCGGCTGCCAAGCCAGCGCCGCCGCCTCCGCCGCCACCGAAGCCCAAGCCCGAGGCACCAAAGCCCAAGCCCGAGGCACCAAAGCCCAAGCCCGAGGCACCGAAGCCCAAGCCTGCCGATAAGAAGGACAAGGATGCCGGCAAGGACAAGAAGGACAAGGATGCCGGCAAGGACAAGAAGGACAAGGATGCCGGCAAGGACAAGAAGGACAAGGGCAACGGCAAGGGCAAGAAGGGCAAGGACTCCGGCAAGGACAAGAAGAGCAAGGGCAACGGCAAGGCCGAACTTGTCACCAAGAAGAAGGTCGCGGAGCTGAAGCTGACGAGCATCAAGGTGCCCGGTTCGAAGTACCCGCCCTGCTACCCGGCCAAGCCCAAGGATGGCGACCGTTGCAGCGGTGGCGCCACCAGCACGGAAGCCCAGGTGTCGGGTGGCAAGAAGATTACGTGGTCGCGAAATGTGGAGCGCTACGAGGAGGCTCGGGAGGTCGTCGCGATTTATCGGTCGCGCAAGGAGAACCTTCTCAAGAACCTGTCCAACAAGACCGTCGGGGCGCAGAAGGTCAGCGGCAAGAAGGACGTCAAGGAAGCACTCAAGAATGCAGACTACGGCGACGTGAAGAAGTTCGTCGCCAAGGAAGTCTCGACCGTGAAGGACAAGGGTGTTGACGGCGGCCGGACGAATGAAATCATCCTGCTCGACAAGAATACGGGTCAGGTCGTCGGTACGGTTCCCATCAAGGGCTTCAAGAATGGCCAGGACATCAGCGGCAAGGCCTCCAAGCTCAACGAGGCGGTCAAGAAGACGCTGGCAGACCTGACCAAGTCCACCGATGAGGGCAAGGATTTGTCCGTCCAACTGGAGGGAAAGAAGAAGTCGACGGAGTACGTCGAGGTGGTGGGCTACACCTTTCACGCCAGCCCCATCATTCTTGACCTTGCCGGCAGGGGGAAGCCGGACCTGCTGGCCAGTGGGCCGTGGAAGCTGCGTCCCGGGCGTCAGTTGGCGGCCGAGGGCCTGCGGCTCTTCGACCTGGATGGCAAGGGCTCGGCCAATTGGGAGTGGGTCGGTCCGGGTGCAGGCTTGCTGGTCTGGGACCCGGAAGGCACAGGTCGCATCACGAGCGGCAAGCAACTCTTCGGCAACTACACCTGGGGTGAAACGTTCAAGGACGGGTATCGGGCTCTGGAGCGCCTCGACGCCGATGCTGACGGCTACCTCAGGGGTAGCGAGCTTGCCAAGCTGGCCATCTGGGTCGATGCGGACTCGGATGCCGTAAGCGACCCCGGAGAGGTACGGCCCTGTGTGGACTACGGCATCACGTCTCTCACCGTCCGTGCCGAACGGGACCGTTTCGGCAATGCCCACGCCACTCAGGGCTTCAGTCGTGACGGCAACGGACCTGCGGTCGGGGCCTCTTGGGACTGGATCTCCTATGGCAAGTCGCGGCCGACCGAGGGCATCTACGTCTGGATCGGCACCCGGGAAGAGGACAACGTGGGTGGCTACTTCAAGCTCAAGGACGACGCAGGGACCCTCGTGGGGCGCAGTTTTCCGACATTCGGTCCGGACGCATCCGAAAATCCGGACATCATGGTGGCCGTCCCGATCGAGGGTCGTGTAACCGGGCCAGGTTCATTCCGCTGGACCACGCCGGTCCCTGATGGCTCGATGACCACCGAGGTGCGGTTCGAGGACGAGGGTCGGCACCTTTATGGACGGACGACCATCCGGACTGCGCGGGCTACGGTGAGCTATCCGTGGCAAGGACGTCTGATTGATGGTGAACCCATCGGTCAGGGTCTCCGCTTCACGCGGTCGGTCGAGGAGTAGGTCGATGCCCAGGATCGTATCGCTCATTGCCCTGTCGTCCCTTGTTGGCGCCTTGCTGCCCACACCTGCTGCCGTCGCGGGCAGGTGGGTGCCCGATGGCACGGAGAGTCAGTCCACCACTGTGCCGGATGGTCCGGTCTCCATAGATCCGGGCGGTCCTGCGGGGCCGGGCAGTGCGTCCCAGCCCACCGGTTCTTCCGATGACGTGGGTTCGGATTGCGACCCCGATCAGGACCTGCCCAATTTCACCAAGAAGAACCTCGCTCAGGAAACGGTTCTGAGCACGACCACGGAGAGCACGACGCCCAGCACCAAGGATGAACGTCGCAACAAGCCCTTGCAGGTCCAGACTGTGGCGCTACCCGACCAGATGCTTTCCTTTTCCTACGTCAAGAAGGTGGAAGGCCATTTCCTGAATCAGTACGCTCTGCAGGTCTGGGGGAAATCGACACGCACGACGACGATCCAGCCCTTCGAGATCTGGGAAGTCTCCAAGTGGCAGTCCCGACAACAGAAACTTGTGGAGCGGACGTACCAGGTCACCGAATGGGATCAGATGGTCGTGTGCCCCTCCGGTGCGATAGACAGTCAGTTGGTGGATATCAACGTGACGAGCGAGCAGTCGAACGAGTTCACTCCCTGGGCTCCGCAGACCGGGGAGACGCTCCTGTCTTCTGGCGAGGATCCGCCCGTCGTGGTCGACAAGCTCACTTCAACATATTCGGTGGCTGTCCTGGTCCACAAGCAGTCCTTGGCCAAGCTTGGAGGGCCAGCAGCGGGCAGCAAGGCCCGGGCTGGCATCTCGGTGTCGGGTGACCTGAGTCGCCGTGGGCAAGAGGCCATGTCGGCAAGCACGGGCAGGGCCAGCGGCGTGCTGGGTGCCGGTCAGGTCAATGCCTCGATGGCCACCACGAATGCCTACTCCTACACGGGTGGGCAGGCCGTCTCCTTCCTCGCCTCCTCGGTCAAGGACTTGACGTTGCAGGCACCGGGTTTCCAAGGGCCGCTCGTTCTCGCTGGCGGCAAGGTCCAGCATAATGGTGCCACCTACAAGGTGCAGGCCGTGACCGTGCAGGAGGGTATCGTGAAGTCCGTCAGCTTCTACGGTCCCGATGGCAAGGTCGTGAAGGCCACAGTAGCACCCTGAAGTCGTGTCGAAGCCGGGAGCACAGGCTGCAGGCCCCCGGCTTCGCTAGGGCAAGGTGCTCCTGAAGGGCACCTGATACTCGACCATCGCCCAAGGCGACCCCATGCGCCAGAGCGATCCGCCGGGGCCGTCCGTTTCGTGCAAGCCGCCTCCAAGCGCTTGTGGGATAAAAGCGGTCTCGTCAAACCCGACCCTGAGATTCAGGCCCGGCGCAAGCGCAAGGGCCGCGCCCACGCCCAGAGCGATGCCGGGCCGGATGAAGTTCGTGATGCGTGGTCCCGTCAAACCCGCGAGACCGGTTTGTTCCAACCGCGCAGCAGCAAGGACTAGCCTTCCGTTCAGGTCCAGCCTGACGGGTCCCTTGTTGATCAGGGGTTGGCGAAGGCCCACCAGATCCCAGGTGGCGCCGACCAGCGATGTGTCTGCCGTGCGTGACAGGATGAGTGTCCTTGGGACGAACAGGTTGCCGACACGCAACTCGTCGGTGTTGCCGAGCAATCGCCCGTAGCCTGCCGGTACGCGGCTCATGTTGCGTTCCAGCAAGGTCCTGTCGAGGACGGCCGCGGCCTCGATCCGGATGGCCGTGAAGGGACCTGCAGGGGGGCCACCCTGTGGCGTTGAAGGCCCAAGCGTGACCCACGAGGGGCCGGCGCCGAGTGCGAGGGGGAACTCGAGACGCTCGGCCCTTGATGGCGCGGCCGTGATCGCCAGGCAAGCCAGCACGCCGAACCCGATCCTGACTGTTCGCGGCATGGCTTCATGGTGCCCGGACATTCGTGTTCTGATGCAGTTTCGAGATCGGGGCCATGTCCCCGATGCCGGATGGGCGTTGCCCCATCGGCGCCCGAAGTGTGCAGGGAGTCGGCTACCCATCAGGTCTCTCCTCGGGCGAGGTGACAGGCCCTTGGCTCGCGGCGCTATCGGTGGTCGATGTGTCGCGGCCTCGGGCAGGTTCCTGAGGTCATCGAAGGCAAGGTCCTGCCCTGACCCGCACCCGAACCTACTCGAGCACCTTCAGGAACACAGACACCCCGAGGTCATAGTCGACGCCGTCTGGGTCGCGTATGCCGTGGATGTCACCCCACGAGCGGTCTGCTTCGGGATGAGGCGAGATGACACCCACCTTGCCCGTGCCGTAGGCAAACACGGCTGCCGCGACCGTGTCATCGTGCGTGAAACGTGCCAGCACCTCGATGGGGGCGCCGGCCGCAGGATAGAAGGCCGGGCCATCCTGGAAGTAGGTCCATCGGGCGGCTTTCTCTCCGGTCCAACGGGTCTTCACGTACATGGACTTGGTGCCCAGGACGTAGTTGTCGACCTTGCCGGGGAAAATATCGAGGCCCTTGATGCCCTCCTGCTGATTGATCCACCTTTCCGTCAGGTAGGCACCCGAGCAGATACCGACATAGCGTCCGCCGTTCCGGATGTGGTCCTTGAGCCACTGGAAGGCACCAGCCTTCACGAGCTCCTGCTTGACGGTGTACTCGCCGTAGATGTCGGGTTCGCTGCCACCGATGACCAGCATGTCGTTGGCGCTCACATGCCTCTTGAGGTCCTCGGTACCCAGAATCTGGCTCGGTATGCCCTTGGCGAAGAGCATCTTCGAAATGCCTTCGGCGCAACCGTCGCAGACGCCCTTGGCCTTGAGCACGAAGATCCGAGGCGGCGCACCAACCGCACGGGCCCCGACGCCTGGGGCGGCGCCGACTGGTGCCGAGGCGATGGCCGCAGCACCGCAGCCTGAAAGCACCATCAGGACAAGGGGCAAGAAACGCGAAAGGGAGAGACGGAAGGACACCAATTACCTGCTCACGGCTTAACGCTTGTCTTCTATTTTCTTAACACTAACAAAGCGTGGGCCCGAGGGGAAGGGGCCATCGCCGGCCGGGCCTGCTCACGGGCATCATGATGCCAGGATTCTTTGCTGCGATGAATCGAACGGTGTCGGTATGACGGGTTCGGAGCCCGGTCAGACCATTCTTCTCCATCCCACCTTGCTGGAGCCACCCACGGTCCGTGCGAAGCCGGCGTTCAACACTTGGCCCTGCTCGTCATACGGCAGCATCAAGGGCCATGATTCGGTCTGTGGTGCAAGCATCCCGGCGATGATGAGGTTCCTGCAGCCCTCGGAGAGGCAAGACCAGTGCGGCGAGGGGGATGGTGAGCATGGGCGTGAGGTCCAGCAGCGGGCCCGAGACGCCCATGACCGGCGCGTACGCCCAAGCTTCGGGGGCAAGTCCGACAACGGGGATCAACGCTGTCAGGTGGGGACGCAAGTTTGGTGCCTGGACGCAGGGTCACAGGGTGATGGTACGGCAACCTCATGCCTGACTGGACTTGCCTGCACCGACGCCTGGCTTCTCTCTCGCAAGCTTGAGCCCTCCAAGGGGCATAACCGAGGAGGGGGAAGACCATGATCGGACCGTGGGGCAGGCTGCTCAAGGCAGCTCGGGCGGCCAAGCCTGGCCGGAAAGCCGTGCGCATGCTCGATGCCGCGGACCTGAACCGATTGGAGGGACGCCTCACTCCGCTTTCAGGCCTGAGCTCCGGCAAGGTGGCGATGAAGCGAGAAGCATTCCACAAGGCGATTTATCGATCCGATGACCTGCAGGCGCGCTCGGGCAAGATGCTGCAGGAGTGGGTCATGGGCGGCCAGAGCCAGATGACGATCCGCAATGCCTATGAGCGCCTCCTCGAGGCCCGTGGTGTGGTTCGTCCCGGTACGGCCGAGGCCTCGGTCGGCGAGCTGCTTGCGACAAGGCGGACGCGGTGGGAGAGGTTGGCGCGGAAGACCGGCATCGAGACTCCCGATATCTTCCGGTTGCATCGGGGTGTACGGGGTATCGGGCCCGTCGAGGACGTGGTCCGGGCCCTCGAGACCCCCGGCCAGCAGACGCTCAGGATCAGGCACCATACGGTGGCGTCCTGGTCGACGGACCCCGACGTGGCGCGCAAGTTCGCACACGGCAAGGATCCTTCCGTGGTCTACCGAGCCGACATCCCCATGGAGAAGACTCTGGCGGACAAGTGGGTCGATGGGGGCTCCCTGTTGTCGCTGGGCGCGGACGATGACGAGGTCCTGGTAGCCGCGCGCAACATCGAGATCCCGCTTGGTCGATTCGAGGTCCACTTTGGGGGGCGCACCTACACGGCAGCCGACCGCCATGCGCTCGTCCGTGACTGGCGTGCGCAGTACCCGCGGGGTGCTGACTGAGGGGCGTGCCGTCTGCGGCCGATGTGGGTAAGGCATGCCCAAGAGGTGATAGTCATGCAAGTCAAGGGACCCGGTACGGGAAGTCTGGTCTCCCAGGGGGCACGCCTAGTTGCGCAGCCCAAGCCTGTTGCTCCGCCAGAGCCTGCAAAGGGCAAGGACAAGAAGTCGGCGGACCGTGCGCGCCAGGACAGGGGCGAAACCGTCAATCGGGACGATGCGAACGGGACACAACTGCGCACCTACGGAACCGTCAGGCGCAGTGCGCTCGAACTCCCATCTGCGCCTCAACCCGAGCCCGCAAAGGCCAGACGCAAGCGCTGAGTCCCTGGGGGGCTGACCCCAGGGTTGCAGATGGACCTACTCCATCTTGCGCAGCGTTCCGTCGTAGTCCTGCAGGACGTACAAGTCCCCCTCGTCGTTGAAGGCCATGGCACCCGGGAAGCGGATTCGCGCCGCGAGGTCCTTGCCATCGGCCGGGAAACGGTTCTCCTGAGTGCTGCCCGTCAGGGTCCGCACGGTGCCATCCGGAGCAATCTCACGGATGACGTCGTTCTGGCTGTCGGAAACATAGACGTAGCCGAGGGTGTCCACCGCGATTCCTGCGAGATCGCCGAACGCTGCCGCCGCGCCCCTGCCGTCGACCAAGCCTCTGGTACCGCCGGCAAGGGTCGTCACGTCGCCGTCGGGCGTTACCTTGCGAACCCGGAACCCGGCCCCGGCGTCTGCTTCGGAGTAGCTCCCGCCCTCGGCGACGTAGAGGGCGCCGTCCGGGCCCACGGCCATCGTCGCGATGGCGGCAAATCGAGCCTCAGTACCCAGTCCATCCCGGCTTGAGGGCTGCTCATCCGGAGTCGCTTCGGGGCTGATGCCGGCGAACGTGGAGGTGACCAGTCCTGGCCACGTGACCCTGCGCAGGCAACTGTAGGAATAGTCGGCGATGAGGAGGCTGCCGTCGGGCAAGGTTGCCGCCGACTGAATCTTGCCCCACGTTGCCTGGTCCGCTGGCCCATTGGCATACGTGGATTCAAAGGAGCGTATCCCTGGTAAGAGCTGGGAGGTTGAGCCGTCGGCGGAGACGAGACGGATCGTGCCCGCTGAGAATCCGGCAAAGTCGACGGCCACGATCCTGCCATCGGCACCCAGACCAAGCACGCGGGGCTGTGCGTAGAACGAACTGCGCGGCGGTCCGTAGGTGGGGTAGAGATGGGCCAAGGGAGCACTCCACGGGTTGGTTGCGAGACCCGAGAACATAGAGAGGAAGCCGTCGGGAGCGAGATTGCGAAGGAGACCGTTGCCGTGGTCGGCGATGACGAGGTCACCGGACGGGAGCATGGCAAGGGAACTTGGCCCGTACATGTGACCCTCGGGAGCTGCCGCGTCCAGATGGTAGGGACGGAGAAGGGCGCCTCTGTTATCGGTGATGCCTCCCTCCTTCGTCAGCGTCCTCAACCATCCCATCTGCTGCTCCACCTCGATGGACCACGTCGCGACAAGCTTGCCGGACTTGATGGCCAGAGAACCAGTGCCTGTCGTCAACCCGGTCAGCAGGCCCTCTTCAATACGGGCGGCGTTACCAGAGAAGGCCCACGCGACATGGGGCCGGTCGATGCGAAGACCCTCCGTATCCCACGCCCAAGCCCGCAGTTGACGCGGCCTGCCGGGCACGACGGTTGCCCAGTCACGACCGAGGGTCAGCCTCTCCATGACCGTGAAGGGCCAACTGTTGCTGATAAGGCCGGCGACATAGACCACAACGGCCCCGCTTCGGGCATTGTCTGGAACAGTGAACCGAATCTCGTTGTTGGAGATCCGTCGCATGCGGGGGACCAGCCCGTCATTCAACGTGACCTGGACGGGTGCGCCTGTAGAGGCACCGAAATGGGCGCCGCTGATGACGACCTCGGTTCCTCTGGCCCCATTGGTCTGGGAAAGGCCGGAGATGACGGGAAGGTTGAGCGACAGAGCGAGCGTACCCGCCCGGGTCACTTCCTCCGATGCGACAGCGATGTCGCTGGTCGCGGCCCGCCCCAGCCCGTCCTTGATGGCGACCAGATCGAAGCGTCCCTCGGGGACACCGCTCATTGTCCAGTTCCCGGCCCGATCGGCCCTGGCCGCATAGGAAGACCCCGGGATGAAGACCTCCACACCCTCGAAGTCCGTCACGGTCGGTTGTTCTGGTGCCGTAACCCGCCCGGTCAGCGCACCCGTGGCCTTGAGCGCCATGCTGCCGACCTGGCGTGTCTCACCGGCATATCGCACATTGCCAAGCCACGCCTTCTGCGTATCCGACGAGACGGCCTCGAGGTTGTAGAGGCCCTATTTGATAAGCCTGCAGACGAACTGGCCGTCGCTTCCCGTGGTGGCACTGGGTCCCTTGGCGAGGATGCGACGCGCTGCCGTGTTGTTGAGCCAGGCGGTGACGACGACCCCGGCTTTGGGCTTGCCTTCGGCGTCGACGACGCGTCCGACAAGGGCGCGATCCGTGGCCTCGGCTGACAGCGCCGATGCATTGCCACCGACGGCCTGCAGCGCAGTTCCCTGGCAACCTGCAAGGAAAACCAGAGCGGCAGCCGTCAGCGTCGCGCTGAGGCGGCGGAAGATCAAGCGGGTCATCATAAGCACGATGGTACCCCTCGATGAAGACAGGGCAGGGATCGGCAGCGAAAATGGCCTCCGCCCTCGACTACATCGCTACTCGCGACTCACCCAACATCTCATGGCCGTGGGCGGAGTGTTGAGGGGCCTTTCGCTGCAATCGGGCCTCGCGCGATGGTCGAGCCTCCACGAAAATTCAGCGGGTGTGCGGCAACTCCGGCAAGACGGGAACCGGGGAGACTCCCCGCCCCCCACCGGATGGCCAGGTGCGGGCGAGGGCCCGCTCCACCAAGGCATTTCGGTCGGCTTCATCCGAGATGTACATCGCGATGACCTTGAGTACGTGCTCCTGATCCCGGCGGCTGGCACCAAGGTCGATGGCTCGTCCTACGGCTGCAGCCACGAGGGGCTTGCGGTCCACCATGCTCGTGATCAGGAATGCACCACCGCGGGCAATGTCGAGGGCTTCCATCGTCTGGCGTGCCAGGGGCAAGGCATCCGTCAGCACGCCGCGGACACGGGCGTCCCGCAAGGCCGGATTGGCGCCCGAAAAGGCGATGCCGCGGGCCAGATCGAGCGCATCGGCGATGGCCTGCCGGCTCCCCGCAGCCGCCGTCAGTGTGAGGCGATCTCCGGCCTTGTGAGGGACAGGTTCAACGGGCCCGGTCCGGCCCGCGACAACCTGTCGAGGCGCATGTTGCCGATGGGGCTGAATGGAGGTAGGCAACGGGGTACCTGTGTGCTCGTGGAGACTGCCTGGTTATCGTCCTGGATGGTCGCGACAGGGTTATCCCGCCGTGAAAGTGTCGTGAAGCTCCGCTTCCGACTGCTCGGGACCGAAGCCACAGGTCGCGGGTATGCTTGAACCATTGGAAGCGGCGCGCAGATGGCCGCTGTCGACGATGGCTGGATGGCTTGGGTGGATGGTGCCGGCGACGTGCGGATTCGTGCCCTCGACTCGCTCAAGCATGGATGCGGCATGGCGTGGCTTCCGGCAGGCACGCGCCCCTCGGTCATCCGACTCGGATTCGAGGCGGACGGTGCCCACCTGCTCGTTGCGAGAAGCCAGGCGCTCGAGCGCTATCGGATTGCCGATGCGTCCGAGTTGGCCTCCTGGTCCCTCAAGGCTCCTGAACTTGCCATCAGGGCGCGCAAGGACGGGGCGACCGACGTGCTGCTCGGAAACGGCAGCATGGTGTCCCTGCCTGCCCCTTGAATGTGGCATGTGGGCGCCAGGTTCAGGGCAGGTGCTCGATGGCATAGCGGCCACCACCCTGCCAGCCTTCGGCACGGCTGATGCCGGTTTGGTCCTGTCCCGATACGACGCTCTCCAGTCGCGGCACGACGTGCGACAGGGCCTGCGGTCCGGATTCGATGGCCACCCAGTGCCTGCCCATCTTGTGGGCGACGGCCGCCGTCGTGCCGGACCCCGCAAAGGGATCAAGCACCGTGTCGCCGGGGCGCGTGAACATCCGGATCAGTCGCCGGAGCAGGCGTTCGGGCTTCTTGCCCTTGGCGAACGGAACACCGCCCTCCAGCCGTATGTTGCCCATGTCCAGGTGAAAACCGTCCCACCAATCGCCCAGCAGGTTGGTCAGGGATAACCTGTCGATGTCACCGGGCACCTCGACGGGGCGGACCTTGAGGGCTAGCGGGATCAACTGGTCGATGGCGCTCGCCGTGCGTCGGATCAGGTAGTTGTCGCCTCCCTGGGGAAAGGGCACGACTACGGGCGAGTCGCCGGGCTCGTCCGCCAACAGCCTTCCCTCGAGGAATGCCGCCTGCGCCTTGGCTGGCGCGGTGTGCGAGCGGCAGATTCGGCCCGCGTGCTCGAGTACCCATGAACGGAACGCGATACTGGTGCCGTAGAGCGTGACGAGCGAGGCATTGCGCGCAGGCAGTCCTGCACCCGCCAGCATCAGGCGTACCTCGGGATCGGCGATGAGGCGGCCGAAGCGGCTGCCGTCCGGCGTCAGCAGGCAGGCGTAGTGGGGATCCAGATCCTCGAGGGGTTCATAGGCGGCCTCATTCAGGTTCAGGTTGGCTGCGTGGACGTGGATGAACTCGGTGTTCTTGACCAGGGTTCGGGTGGCGTGTTCCAGCTTGTAGCCCGACGTGGCCGACATCCGGACGGCAATGGTCGTGACGTAGGCCTCGCGGCCGAGCATCTCGTCCAGCAGGACCTTGAGGTACGCGGATTCGTGGCGGTCCGTCTGGGAGACGACGACGCCGTCCGGTGCCATCAGCGGGCGCACGTGCTCCAGCAGCTCCCGCATCATGGCCAGCCAGGACGCGTGGTCTCGGCTGTCGTCGTAGTGTTCCATCGCCCGCCGCGTGTTGTAGGGCGGGTCGAGGTAGCAAAGCCGCACCTTGCCCTTGTGCGTCCGGGCCAGCCTCGCAAGGCCAAGGCGGTTGTCCCCGTGCAGCAGCAGGCCTGAGGCGCTCGACTTCACTGCTCCGGACGCGTCGGCTGCCCGAGGGGTCACCGGCCCCCGTCGCGAAGCGCCGCGAGGGTCCGGGCGTCCAGAATCGCGTTTGAGGGCAGCACCATCAGGTTCTTCCCGTCCTTGATCGCGGCGGCCATTTCCTTGGTCACCTCGAGGCGGACGTATTGCTCCGGGTTGATGCCCAGAGCAGCGCGAGCCGCAGCCTCACCCTTCGCCCTGATGACCTTCGCATCGGCCTCGGCCTGCGCCTCGATCTTGACGCGCTCAGCCTCCATCCGGGCTTTTTCCAGATTCTGGCGCGCCGTGAGCGTGTCCTGCTCGATCTGGGCCTTGCGCTCGACGGCTGTCTTGATGGCCGTGGGCAGCACGATGTTGCTGATGGCCACCGTCTCGACCAGAACGTGATCGTCGCCGATGCCCTCGATCTGGACATCCTTGTCCTTGAGGCCGTCCTGCAGGACGCGCCGCATCAGGGCGGCAGCGCGGGCTCCCCTGCTCTGGTACACGTCGATGACCCGCGATTGCGAGAACGCGTAGCCGGCAGCCTGCTGAATGACGGGAATCCAGCGCGTCTCGACCAGGCCATGGTCGCCCTCGAAGGGCTTGCGATAACGCTGGAACAACTCGACAGCGGCGCCGTTGTCCTCACTAAGCTGCGGCTTGTACTGGACCCGGACATCGACGGTGATTTCCTGGCCCTCGGACGTGTTGACCTTGAAGTCATCCAGGTTGATGCTGTCGACGATGCCCGAGGGAAACTCGTAGACCTTCTTGAAGAATCCCACGAGGTGGAAGCCAGCCCCCAGCGGCCGCTCCGCGACCTTGCCCGTCAGGGTGTCCGTCACGACACCGACATTGCCTACCGGGATGCTGGTCGTGACGTCCGAACCCATGAAGGCGACGAAGCCGAAGATGACGACAAGGCCGAGGCCGATGGCAGCCTTGGGCAGGCGGCTCAGGACGTCTGAGTAAGGTGTTTCCGGACTTGCCATGATGATTTCAGTCTAGCAAGCCCGGACCGAATTGGGTATGTACAGGCCCCCAGTCCGTTTGCAGGTCGTTCTGATGTCCGATCCCGACAGTGAGTCATCCCCGGAAGGTGCCGCTCACGATGGCGGCAAGGCAAGCACGGGCGGAACCGGGGGGGGCGCCTCGGAGATTTCATCGAGGCAGTGCCCCTTCCATGCCTTAGGTTCCTTGTCGTGGTCGTGGCATTCGGATCGATGGCCTTCCCGGCAACCGGGCTCTTCTTCGTGGGCGGACTGGATTCGTGGCGCGACTTGTTCCCCGCTTCCGAGGCAATCTGGAGCTACGCCCCGTCTCTCGTTGCGATGTTCCTTGCCGTGACGCGGACAACGCGCGCTGCCCTGGTGACAATTGTGCCGCTGGCCCTCGCCGTCGTGCCGACCCTTGTCATGCTCTTTGCCGAAACCGTTGCCATCACCCATGGTCGGGAAACAGGCGTGTTGCTGCGACTTGCTCCCGTTCCGTCGCTGCTGCTCCAGGGTGCCCTGACAAGCTGGCTTGGCCCGTGGGCAGCCCGCCGGTTTCCTGAGGGTCACACACTCCGCTGAGGTCAGCAGGCCCTGCTTCCTCGTCACTTTCCGGCCTTGGGCGTGGTTCTCGCCGTGGCGTGGTTCCCGCTCGGTGCCTCCGACCGAGGGTACGTGGTTGGCCCTGATGCGTCTGGGGGCTGCGAATCTCCATTGAGGTTAGGCCACCGTACCCCGGGCATGTTGTTGCGTGGGCGATCGTGGACCCGTGCGTGCCGGGTGGAAGGAGTACGAGATGATGGAGCCCGGTGGGATCGAGTCGGAAGTACCCCAGTCGCTGGGCGAGCGCCTTGCACGGAAGCCGTTGGGGTTCCTGCGGCTTGTGGCAGGATCCATCGCCGCCACAACGATGGTGGCCATGGGCTTTCTCGTGGTCATCGCTGCGGGCGGAGAGGGTCCAGACGTTTGGCAGGTCGCCTTTCCCGGGGTCCTGACGCTCTGGATTTACGCACCGATGCTGCTCGCATTGCTGCTTGCGCTGCTTGCGCGGACCCGCGCGAGCTTGCTGGCCGCTATTCCGGTGGCCATGGCTGGTGATTTGACACTGGTGGTGCCTGTCCTCGAGATGACAGCCATCCAGGAGGATGCCCAGGGGGGACTGCTCATCCTTTTGGCACCGGTCCCTGCCCTGATGTTGTCGGCAATCGTCTTCCCGCTCGTCAGGGCGTGGGCACGTCGGACTGTGCCTGAGGGCCGCATCATCCGCTGACGGCCGCCGGCCGTGCTAGCATGCCGCACCCAAGCCTCGCGAAGGAGCGTGCCATGGCGAAGATCAAGGTCCAGAATCCGGTCGTCGAACTCGATGGCGACGAGATGACCCGCATCATCTGGCAGTTCATCAAGGACCGCCTGATTCTTCCTTACCTCGACATCGATCTGAAGTACTTCGACCTGGGCATCGAGCATCGGGATGCGACGGACGACCAGGTCACCATCGACGCGGCCAACGCCATCAAGCAGTACGGTGTGGGCGTCAAGTGCGCGACCATCACTCCGGACGAGGCCCGCGTGACCGAGTTCGGCCTGAAGCAGATGTGGAAGTCCCCCAACGGCACGATCCGCAACATCCTGGACGGCACGGTTTTCCGCGAGCCCATCATCTGCCGCAACGTGCCACGCCTGGTGCCCGGCTGGACCGAGCCCATCGTGATTGGCCGTCATGCCTTCGGAGATCAGTACCGGGCCACCGACTTCCGGATTCCCGGGGCGGGCAAGTTGACGATGCGCTTCGAGGGTACCGACGGTCAGGTCATCGAGAAGGAAGTCTTCACCTTCAAGGGGTCGGGTGTAACGCTCGGCATGTACAACCTCGATGATTCCATCAAGGGCTTCGCGCGCGCCTGCCTCAACTACGGGCTAGAGAAGAAGTGGCCGGTGTATCTCTCGACCAAGAACACCATCCTCAAGGCTTACGATGGCCGCTTCAAGGACCTGTTCCAGGAGATCTACGACGCCGAGTTCAAGGGCCGCTTCGAGGCTCTTGGCATTACCTACGAGCATCGCCTGATCGACGACATGGTCGCCGCCGCCCTCAAGTGGAACGGCGCCTTTGTCTGGGCCTGCAAGAACTACGACGGGGACGTCCAGTCCGACACCGTGGCGCAGGGCTTCGGCTCGCTGGGCCTGATGACTTCGGTGCTGATGAGCCCCGACGGCAAGACCGTCGAGGCCGAGGCAGCCCACGGCACCGTCACCCGTCACTACCGTGAGCACCAGAAGGGCCGGGAGACGTCCACCAACCCGATCGCGTCCATCTATGCCTGGACCCGCGGCCTCTACTACCGCGCCAGGTTCGACGGCAACCCCGAACTCGAGAAGTTCGCGACCACACTTGAGCAGGTTTGCGTGGAGACAGTCGAGGCGGGCCACATGACCAAGGACCTCGCGATCCTGATCAGCAAGGACCAGTCCTGGCTGACGACTCAGGCCTTCCTCGCCAAGCTCGACGAGAACCTGCGGGCCAAGATGGGCTTGGCAACGGCGACGGCCTGAAGCCCGGACGTCCCCTAAAAGCGATGCAGGCCCGGTTCCGCAAGGAATCGGGCCTGTCGCATGGGGCAGGCGCATCGCGCTCCTGAGCCGCTCGACAGATGGATGGCGGGCGTCCGCCCGGGACCACCTGGATCGGGAGAACACCCAGGACGGCGGCACGTACGTCGCCCCACTGTGCGACAAGCTTGACCTGTTCTGGCGATCCACGTTTCTGTCGCAAGGGAGGCCGTGAAAGCCGCCGGACGGAGTGTTGGGCTCGGGTTCGCGGCGGACGTTCGGCCGGAAGATTTACAGTGGGCTTAAACAAGTGTCTTCCAGCCGGGGGGATAGCTAACTTGGCCAGACTCGAATCGGAGGGTGCAGACATGCGCGTGGGACCCGCTCGTCCTCGGACGGCGCCGCTGGTGAACCGGCCCGGCGCCGCGGAAGTGCCGGCTCCTGCCCAGTCGGCAGCGCGTGCCGGCACGGACCAGTTGCAGGTCGGGCGCGTGCGTGCCGGGGGTGTCGCGCCCACGGCATCACTGCCTCAGGCTCCTGCCGGCCCGGCTTCGGTGCCCGCGCTCGAGGCCCTCAAGGGCTTGACGGCCCAAGGTGTCGCGGACGCAGGTCAGACGTGGGGTGATTGGCAGAATCCTCATGCGGCCGAGTTCAACTTCGGCCACAAGGCCATCGAGGGTGAGCTTTGGCGCAAGGATGATCAGGGCCGGCTCGTCTGGGCGGATAATGGCAAGGCCGTGAGCTGGGAGCAGGTGAACCTGATGCCCGAGCCCCAACGCTTGCGGTTCTTTGCCGAGATGGGCGTGCAACCGGCTCCCGCCCGTGAATCGATCGCCGCCAATCCTGCCTTGCGTGCCGCTCCGGAGGGCTGGGTCGCTGGCAAGGGCTGGGCGCCGGGACAGTCGCCCGAAGAGATCAAGGCCGCCTCGGCAGTGGCCGTCGGCCCGGTCAGCGGTGATGCCGCGCGGCAGATGGAGGCAATTGCGGACCTGGCTGAACGGACCAACGGTGGCAAGCGACCGCGTGGTCGTTGTTACGAGGCCGTTTACAAGCTGATCGAGCGTTCCGGCTACGGCAAGATGCCCGGCACGGGCGTTCCGGACAGCCATTCGGCCTACGCCCGGAACTTTGCCGAATACGCCAATGCCCCGGGCAACCTCGAGCGATTGGGGCTGCGCAAGCTGGACGTGACCAATCCCTACGACGCCCCGCGTGGCGCCATCGTGGTGGTAGGCCCCGGTACGCCCGGCACCAGTCACCCTACGGCTGGCGATATCGTCGTCTCCTTGGGTGGTGGTCGTTTCATCAATGACGGCGAGATGGGCTATGGCGGTGCGGGGAGTTTTCCCCCGGGCAATCGCCATGTCCTTGGCGTCTACGTGCCCGCATGAACGCCCATCAGCGCGTGTCGTAGGCCCCGGACCACCGCAGCGTCCCGGCGAGGGTCCCATCGGGCAGCCACGTCCTGCGGGTACCTGTTGTCCTGAGCCCTCGAACTTCTGCCCGAGTGGCCAGAGACCACTGATGGCCACGGCCGTCGTTCCAACCCTTGAGCGTGATGCGCAGGCCGTACTCCGAAAGCCTTGCCTCGACGCGGATCGGTCTTGAACCGCGATTCGCAAGGATCAGGTCCTGACTCCCGTCCCACAGCGCCACATCGAGGCCGACGGGCATCGAGGCAGCCGGTTGCCGGTGACCTGTGCGGGACAGGGGCTCGAGGCCGGCCCTCAGGGCAGCGAGATGGAGGGTGGAAGCCAGTTGGCAAAGCCCCCCCCCGAGGGTGGCGATGCGCGCTTCGCCCAACCGCGAGGGAGCCGGCATGTAGCCATGTCCAAGGGTCCTGCTGCCGAGGCACGCCGAGAGCGACCAAGGCCGGTCCGGCGCGAGGGTGGCCCCCTTGAGACACGCGATGCCCCTTGCGAGGTTGGCACGTTCTGCCGGGCCCCGGTCTGCGAGGGTTGTCAGGGCTTCGCCCAATGTGTCCGGATAGGGACGAAGGCTCCAGGAGCCCACACCGATGACGAGCGCGAGTGCCCACCATGAGGCAGAAGGCAGCGGGCGAGGGCTCACGGCACGACCTCGCGCGTCTCAGGCGCTAGGGCCGCTGCGCCGCCACGCGCATAGAACGGGCGGATGCGGCTGCCCCTGTGGACCACTCGTCCGGGCAGCAGGGCGCGCCAGAAGAACCGGAACACATGCCTGCCTGCCGGCAGGTCCTGGATCATGACGACCATCCGATCGTCCAGAACCTGGGTGCCGGACCAGACCGACCCGTCGGCGTCGTGCCAGACTTCGGCCCCGCTCGGCAGGGGTTCCTCGAGGACCACGTGGCGCATGTCGTGGCTGGCTTCCACCGTCACCTCGGTAACCATCGGTTCGCGCAGACGGATGCGCTTCGCAGGCGATAGCCGGCCCCACGCGTCGTGGTCCGGACGAGCCTCGGGCGTGTCGTAAAGGTGTCCTGTCGTGCCCCCGAAGAGCGCCTTGACCAGTTGTTCGGGCACGGCGACGACGCGACGGGACAGGCGAGGTGCATCGGTCTGGCGGTAGCCCCCGGCGGCGATGCTGATGATGCGCAGCCTCGCGAGGACAGGTCCGGAGCCGCTCGCGACCAGTGTGACGCCCCGGCCGGCCTGCGCCTCGACGGGTGTGAATCGGGGCGAGGCCACCAAGGTTGGAGGCTTGCCGGGCCGGTCACCCTCTCGGCGAAGCTCGATGCTTGCTGGCCCTTTCTCCTCACCCGGGATATCGCCGTGCAAGGCCCGCAGGGCTTCGGCCGTCTCGAGCGTGGTGGGCCAGCCCGGTCGTTCACTTGCCGCTGCTTCCGACCAAAGGGCATCCCGGGCCGCCTCGACCAGTGGATGATCAGGAGCATGGCGCCTCAGCGCCTGCAGCACCCTGGCCGTGGTCACGACGGGAAGCCTTGCACCAAGACCCTCGGCCATCCCGTTCATCCACCACGCCTGGTCTCCCGTCCGCTGGACGCTTCGTGCAAGTTCGCCCAGCAAGTCCTGCACGCCCCGTCCACCAGCGGGCAGCGCCAGCAGCGTCCAGGCCCGGCCCTCGGCCGAGAGGCCGGGCTCCCCGGGGCGCCACCCGGGCAGGGAAAGCCCCCAGCGTCCGAGCGTTGCCGCGACGAGCGCCCGTCCGTCCGGACCCGCACCCCGGACCAGGCGGCTTCGCACTTGCCAGAGCGGTCCTTGCCTGCGCCCCGACGCCGCGAGCCAGGTACAACCCGTCCGAACGACTTCTGCCTCGACGGGCAAGTCGTGGTCACGTGCGTCGGCTAGCGCACCCAGAACGAGGGCCGTGACCTCGGGGTCGCTCTCGTCATCGGGGAACCAGCCCCAGCCACCGTCCGGATGCTGACGCGCTGTCAGCAGCGCCAGCAGGTCCCGTGCACCGGTCTTGTCGCCTGTCAGCAGCCGCCCGTAGAGGGCACCGGAAAGTTGCTCGCTGCACGAGTAAGGTTCCTTGGCCAGTCCCGTCGCGGCGAGGAGCGACAACGCTCCTGTCTGCGGCAGGCCTGCGGCGATGGCCTCCAGGCGCTCGCCGGGTGTTTTCGGCTGCCAATGCCAAGGCTTGTCCGGATCCAGTCGGGCCTGCTGTACGCGCGTCTCGAAAGGGCGCGCATCCAGAATGGGCAGCTGCCTGCGCAGGCCATCCGCGAGGCCGCTTCCCCTGCCCCCGAAGGCGACCTCGGCGGGACCTGGTTCCGTGGCCTCCAGAGTCAGAGGCACCAGCGCGGGCTTGCCCTTCCGCAGCGCAAGGGGCACCCCCGGCCCTCCCTCGATCCGGAGGCCCCTGGACTGCCACCAGGGTGCCACAGTGCCCGGCTGTCCCGTGGTCCCGAACAGGCTGCCAAGCACCTCGATCCTGTCGCCCGAGACAAGGAACGCAGGGAGACCGAGGCGCGCCACGAGCGGTTTCACGGTCCGGATTCGGCCGCGCCCGATGCCGCCGGCAGCCGCGCGTGTCATGCCCAGTGCCGTCAGGCGCCATGTCGTGAGATCGTCCGGCATCCTGAACCGGACCCGCGCTTCACCGTGGGCATCGGTGCGTACCTTGGGCAACCACGCGGCCGTATCCTCGAAGCGGCTGCGGGTTTCCGGGGGCAACAGCTCCTTGGGGGGGCCTGCCGTGAAGGATTCTGCAAACGAGAGGGCGGTCTGGACCGCATCCCAGCGGGGCCCGAAGAAGACCGGCCGCGGGTCGGGCGTCTTGTCCGGCTCGAGGTCGAGCACCGCCTCGTCCACGACGGCGAGGGCCACGTCGGCCATCGTCGGTCTCCCCCCTTCATCCGTGCACCGGAGGAGGACCTCGGCTTCGGTCCCGGGCAGGACATCCTCGCGGGCGGGCGTCACGTTCAGTCGAAGGCCGGCATCCTGCGGCATCAGGTTAAGGAAGGCTATGTCCTCGCGACCGACCGTCCCCAGGACCCCCGTGACCTTGACGGCAACATCCGGTGCCCATTCCGGCCGGGCTTCCAGGATGACCTCGTGCTCGAGACGACCTGCGGGCAGACGGCGGACCTCGTGGATGTCCCTGCCCTCGACCGTCACGAGGGGTGTGAGGCGGGCATCCGGCAGGCGAATCAGGACCGAGGTCGTGGCTCCGGGCAAGACCATCCGATCACGCAGTCGTACCTCGATGGGCCCGTCTGCCGGACTCGTGCCCCCGAGGCCGTCCCCACCCACGCCCCACGCCCAGCCCGAGCCCCGGATCGTCCGACCGGCCCCGTCTCGTAAAGTCACCCGGACCTCGAGGTCGCCCGGCTGCTCCTGCGGCTGCAGATCAAGTTGCCACCCGCTCCTGCCCTGCAGGGACAAGGGCAACCTCTGGACAACGGTTCGAACCTCGCGTGTCTCCGTGCCGCGCCGGACCCACGTCACGCGCTCGACGACCAGTTCCCCGTCGAACGCCTGAACAGTGTCGGCCTTGTCCCATGCCATCAGGTCCAGGTCCACGGCCCATGGCTGGCCCACGCGCAGTACGCCCGGCGTCCGGACGGCGATGGCGACATCCCCTTGCACCCGGTCGACGTGGCCCGTGCCCTTGGCCGTCATCCTGCTGGGATCGACGATTTCCGCCTCGAAGGTCCATGTCTCGTCTTCGAAGGGGCCGTCTGCAGCCAGACGGAGCATGGCCCTGCCCGCCTCATCCGTCCGGCCCTCGCCCTCACCCCGCAGCATGCCCCGGGACATCCCCTGATCCCAGCCTGAACTCATCCCCTGGAACCAGGCGGGCAGGCCGTCCGCAACAGGTGGCTCCTTGCCCTGGCTCCACGCCCGCCACACAAAGGGCACATCGGCCAGCAGCCCCCCGGTCATGTCACGGGCTTCCAATTGCATGACCACCGGACCGGGGCCGATCTGACGGGCCACGGGCGGGGTCAGGACCACCCGCGCCTCGGGTTTCCTGTAGGCCGCGACGCGCACCATCTGGCTGTCCACGGTCTCATCCGGGCGGTCGGGACGAACGAGCCGGACCTGCCAATAGCCGGGCTCGGCCTCGGCAGGAAGGCGAAGGGTACCGTCGGCGGTACCCCAGTCATCCACGGTAACCGGATGCACCTCGACTTTCCTGCCCGAAGGCGATTCGAGCGCCGCCACCAGGGAAAGTCCGTCCGGGACGGCCCAGTGGCGACGGTCGGGCTCTGCTTGCGCCCTGATCGCGGTCTTCCAGTGAATCTCGTGTCCCGGCCGGTACAGGGGGCGATCGGTCCACGTCAGGGCACGCAGTTGGCCCGGCTCGGAGTAGGCGGCCGGGACGATTGCCTCGGCCTGATCGACCCCGAGTTCACCGGTCACGACCAAGGTGCCCGTGCCCCGGATCGGGCCGCGCCACAGCCCTGCCACGTTCGTCACGCCGACTGTCCCGGTGGCTCCCGATCTGCCCGACCCGGATCCGTCCCGGACGGGTCCGGCACGCAGCCGGATACCGGCCATGGGTTGGCCCGTGACCATGTCGGTGGCCATCACGAGCAACTGATGGGTGTCACGCTTGGCGACCAATGCGAGTCGGGTGACGGTGAAGACGTGCCGATCCTCGAGGGGGCGGGGCGGAGGGGCCATGCCGGGCAAGGCCTGTGCCGTCACGGACAGGACATAGCGTCCGGACGGCAGCAGCCCGGGAATCCTGACGGCACGGATGCCCCAGCCGTCCGCATCCCCCGCCTGCTCGACGAAGGGTCGGCTCCAGCGATCCAGGGGGACGCGCCGGCTGCCTTCGATGCGGTCCAAGGCGAAGTCGAGCCGAGAGACGGCCACGGCCCGCGCCGCGAGCAGGACGGGGCTCTGGGCCGCGAATACGCGCTGGGGCGTGGAGAGGGCCACTTCCGGTGCCCGGGGCTCAAGGGCAACGTCGGGCAGCACGAAAGTCCCTGCCTCGCTGATGACGGCAGGGGGAGATACCCAGCGCCCCACCCGGCCTCGTGCGGCCACGTGGATGTCATAGCTGCCGACGGGCAGGCGCTCCCCGCGGCACCGGCCATCGCCGCCCGTTCTGAGCACGCGGCGCACCGGTCCCTCGAGCGTGACGGTGGCACCCGCGAGGGGTTGTCCGTGGTCGTCGACAACGCGCGCGACGAAAGGACCTACGGGCCGCTCGGAGAGGATGATGGCGGCCAGCATCAGCAGCATCAGGCAGTAGGCGGCCCACGCTCGGGTCGTCATCCCTTGCCCCCTGACCAGGCCGTCCGGGTCGTGAAGTGCCAGAGCCGCGCAGGTGCCCGGCGACCGACGCCCGCCTTGTCGCGGCAGCGCAGCAGCATCCCCGAGGGTGTGGCGGCCTCACCGGGCAGGACCAGGACCTTGCGACCGGCCGCCTCCAGCAGCAGGCCCTCCCGGGCAGGCGCCAGCCAGGAGAGGCGCTGGAGCGGCCTCGGGTGATCGGGCAGGGATACGAGCAGATCGAGGGTTCGCGCCTCGTGCCGGGTCAGGGGAGGGGTCCGGGGATCATGGTCCAGGGAGCGGACGGCTTCCTGCGCGATCTGGGCCGCCAGGCCGGGCTGGTCCGGCTCCAGGCGCCCCCAGCAGGCGCGGGTCCTGCCCTTTGCGCTCCATGTGACGAAGACTCCCCCGGGCGGGAGGTTGGCCAGGGCCGACGGCACCGCGGGGCTGTGCCCCTCGTAGTGCCCCACGGCGACGGCTCGGGCATAGTGCGTGATCGCCATGGCCAACTTCTCGGGCAGGGGCAGGGCCTCCGCCGGCGGTGCGGGCCATCCGAGCCACGCCACGGCAACCAGGGTCGAGGCCGCGCGCACGTGGCGCGCCCACGGCATGTAGTGGCGCAGGATCTGCTGCCACGAGCGTCCCAGACGGGCCAGCCGCTCCGCTCCGCGCTGGCAAACGCCCTTGCCATGGCCTCTTCCTTTGCCCATGGCCAGCCAGCCGTCCGCCCGGGGGCGGACCTCGAAGGCTGTGGACGGCACTGCGTGCCAGCCGTGGCGACGACCAATCAGAATCCCGAAGACCTCCCCCTCCCGCCACGCCGCACCCCGCCGCACCTGCCAGACACGACCGTCCGGCGCATGCAGGACGCGCAGGGGGGCCGGTCCGGGCAGGACCTCGTCGAGCCACGTCCGGGGCCAGAAGCGCACCCAGCGGTCCTGCAGGCAGGCCGGTTCGGGTACCCCGGGGAACCCGGCCGGCCATCCTGCCGTGTGGCCACCACACGAGGCGTGGCAGGCCGGAAAGACGGCCTTGTTTCCTGCCGCCAGCACCCATCCACGCGTGCGTTCGGCCGCGGCACGCGCACCGGGGTCGATGGCGGCCGTCCACGCCATGCAGTGCGTGGTCCCGCAAAGGGTACCACCGGGGTGGTCCCCCCCTCGCCAGGCAAGGGTCCGTGCCAGAACGGCCTGGGCTTCGCGTCCGGCCTGCGGAATGCTTGCAGGGGTCTCTGCGGCCACGACGCCGGCAACCCACGTCTCGAGGGGCAAGCGCGTCAGGGCCTGTTCCCGGGACAGCCGAACGGTGACCGGCATCGGGGGCAGGTCGGCCATCACGAGCCGGTACCCAACTTTCGGGCCACGCGCGCGGCGACATCTCGGGCGGCGCCGTAGCCGGCCCCCCCCCGGACCCACGCGACGACCACCCAGCGATGCGTCCAGCCGGCGAACCAGCCGTCGCGTCCGCCGGAGGGAGCCGGTGCCGTGCCTGTCTTTCCGGCCACGTAGCCCAGCTTGTCGAGAGGGGCCGCCGTTCCCTCCCGCACGCCCAGCCTCAGGCCGTGCAGCACCGTGACCAGGGGCTCCCGCCGTGCCTTGCCCTCTGCATCGGCCAACTGCTGCATCATCCGGGCGACTTGCAGGGGAGTGGCCGACAGCCCCCACGCCCTTCCGGAGGCCAACTGGCCCGGCGCGGCTTCCCCGGGAATCGTGCCGGCCGCCTCCGGTCCCAGGCCTGCTCCCGTCGGTTGGCCGAATCCTGACCGCTCGAGGCTGGCCAGCAGACCCGCACGGCCAACCGATTCCCCCAGCAGTGCGGCGGCCGCGCTGCACGAATGTGCCAGCAGGCGGGCCGTATCGACCCGGCCGTGCCGGGTCCAGCAGGGAGGTTGCCCCTGTGGGCCGGTGCAGGTCCACGTGAGCGGACCGGGCGATCCGGACAGCGCCAGGATGGCCGGAATCTTGGCGATTGAGCCCAGCGGATGCGCGGCCAGCGCGTGCTGCCGGCCCGCCACGATGAGCCTTCGGTCATCACCGCGTGCGCGCAGGACCACGCAACCGACCCGACCCTCGAGGGCGGCCTCGGCGGCGCGTGTCACCTGCGCCGGTACCGGGAGGTCAGGCTGCAGCATCCGCCTGCCCCGGGGAGACCAGCCAGGCCCACGCCGCAAGGATCGTGGCCGCAGCCGCCACTGTCAGCCGCCAAGGCCGGTCGAGTTCACCCAGCAGGACCATGGCCGGCCCCGAGAGCGTGGCCACGGCAACCAGACCCAGCATGAGCCCGGTCGTCCTTGGGAGCGCGGGTCCGGAAATGCCCGAACCCGTGACCATCGCCGCCACCATGACGCCCATGACCGCGGCACCGGCCGCCTCCAGCCCGAGGACACCCCCCAGGGCAACGACGACGCACCATGCGGCCAGAGGACGCACAAGGGCCCTGGGACCGGCATCCGAAACTCCGACGCAAGCGCCGGGAAGCAGCATTGCCGCCAAGCCGGCCATCAGGCCGGCCAAGGCATAGGGATGCGTGAGATCCACGCCTTCACGAGCCAGCCACGATCGGTCGAGGTGCTCCTGCACCATCAGCCTTGTCCACCAGGCACCGGCAAGAAGCATGCCGGTCGTATCGACCCCCGTCGCGACCCATCCCGCGCTGGCCATGACAAGGGCAAGCGTGCCGCCCTGACGAAGGATCAGGACCATCGCACCCCCGGCAAGCACCAGCCGCGCGAGCTTGATCGCCGGTGTGGCATCCCTTGATGTGGCCTGCGCGAGGGCCGCAGCCAAGGCCCCGACGCTCGTCGCCCAGCACGCAGCCGCAGGCAGATCCAGCAGCCACAGGCCTGCCGGGACCGTGAGCGCAGCCAGCGCGATCGGCACGACGGCAGGCTTTCCTCGATCCGGCAGGCGGTCGACCAGCCAGACGGTCACGGCGACCGCCAGCATGGTCCACGCCCAGCCAAGGCCCTCGGGGACCAGGCGGCCCAGGACGTGTGCCGCGCCGCCCGTCGCCGCGAGTGCGAGACCCAGACGGGCAGCGACCGGTGAGCCCGTTGCCACGACCACCGGGGCTGCCGGCACGACTGCGGCGGCCCATGCATAACCGCTTTCAAGCCCCGGCCGGCCTGCCCAGGGTGCGAGAAGGGCAACCGGCACGGTGGACAGCAGGGCCGTCAGTCGTGGCCCGGCGGCATCCGAGGCCACGGGCACCAGCAAGGCCAGCATCAGGACAAGGCTGCCCGAAGCCCAGCCAGCCATGGCGAAGGCCATCTTCGGCCCCGCGGGCACCAGCAGGACGGGCAGGACGGCGATGCCCAGGCTTGCGACCCAGATTCGGGCAGGCAGCGGCGACGGACGTATCCGCCCGCCCTGCCAGCCCCGGACGAGGCCGGCCGCCACAAGGCCGAGCGCCAGCATGCGGAGCCACGGCAGCCAATCGACCGGGGTCAAGGCAGAGCCTCCTCGGAAGCGGGATGCCGCCCATGCAACCCTTGCCGAGGGGCCGCGTCAAGGCCAGGGATGACGGGGATAGCGGCGCTTCAGCTCCCGCTTGATTTCGGGATAGGCCGTATGCCAGAAGCGGTCCAGATCGTCCGTCTTCTGGACGGTCCGCATGTTCGGGGCAAGGATGTCGAACCTGAGCGCGATGCGTCCCTCGTAGATACGTTGGGGACCTGTCAGCCCGATGAGATCCCCGAGCCTGGCCGAAAGGTCGGCTCGTCCTTCGTCATCGACGGTGATACGTCCGTGACGGCCCTGGGGCAGGGGCCAGCGAGACGGGGCCAGGCGCTGAAGGCGCTGTACCAACCAGGGCCCGAGCAATTCGTCGATGACGCGGCGAATCGCGCCCGCCGTCAGGTCTTCGGGTCGGCGCAGGCCCGCACAGGCCTCGTGCAGGACCAGCGGCCAGTCCGCCTCCATGTCGGGCCAACCTTCATCGGGAAAGAGGCGGGCGGCCATCCGGATGCGACGCAACCATTGCTGGAGATCCTCGTCCTCCAGGGCGGGCAAGCGCAGGCCGCGCGTCCGGATGGCCTCGGCCAGCGTGGCTTGCACGGCCTCGGGTTGCCAATCTGCAGGTGGCAGGGGTTCTCGACGCAGGACGAGACCGGCCAGCACGACGGTGCGCTCCTGCTGGACGCGGCCCTGGCGATCGTCCCAGCGCGTGGTGACTGCGGTCGTCACGGCATCCGGCCACCAGTTGTCTCTGGCTTCCAGCCACGCATCGCAACGGGTGACCCGCTGCCCGGGGCCTTCGAGGGGCTGGCGATGCAGCACGAGCACCAGCGGTGGGCTGCCCTCCGGCAGGTGGACGCGGGCATCACGGACATCCCGATGGGCCTTGTCCTCCCGGATGGCGAGGGCTAGAGGCAGCAGCGGCAACCACGCACGGGCCAGCGACCGCCTTGCGCCCTCATCGGGTGCCGGGGCCGTCATCCATGGTGAATCCGTTTCGTTACCGAGACCCGAGGCACGCGCCACCTGCCGAAGGGTCTTGCCGGCCTCACCGAATCTTCCGGGCGATCGCAGCAGTTCCCAGGCGTCCTGGGCAAGGTCCCCGCCTGGATGGCCGGGTTCTTGCCGCATGACGGCCGAGGCGGCAATCAGCCACGCCCAGGGATGACGTTCGGCCACAGCAGCAGCGACGGCAGCGGCCCCCTCGGGGTCGAGGGGCAGCCGGGCCATCCGCCGCCCCAGATCCGTCACTTGACCCGATGCGTCGAGCGCCCCAAGGTGCAGCAGCCTGTCGTGCGCATCGGCGGCAACTTCCGGTGGCAGAGGCGTGGGCAGACCCGTGCCAGTGCCCAGTACGCCGCACGAGAGCACGGTCGCCAAGGGGTTGGCGACGAGGACGCCCGGGTGGGGTTGGGCATCCATCGACTCCGTGTAGGCCGGATCCCAGAGCCTGATGCAGCGACCGGGTGCCAGGCGTCCGGCGCGGCCTGCCCGCTGTATGGCATTGGCCCGGGTGATCCATCCAAGCCGAAGCTCCGGGGGACTTCCGGGTGTGGTCGGCATGGTTCGTCTGGCCTTGCCGCTGTCGATGACCACGGTGATGCCCGGAATGGTCAGCGAGGTTTCCGCGACATTGGTCGCGAGGATCACGGCACGCTCCCGTGCCGGTATCTCGAGCGCCTCCCGCTGCTGCTCGAGCGCCATGGAACCGTGCAGGCGCAGCAGTTTCAAGCCGGCATCCCGAACCGCCGCGCCAATCGTGTCGGCGACGCGCTCGATCTCTCCCTTGCCCGGCAGGAACACCAGGACGGATCCGTCCAGGCCTTCCGCCCGAAGGTCGCGCAGGCAGCGGGCGACCTGATCCCCCAGCGACTCGCGGGCCATGGGGACCTGGTGTCGGACGGTCACGGGGTAGGAGCTGCCCTTGACCTCGAGGATCGCCGCATCTCCAAGCCACCCGGCTACCGTCGCGGCATCCATGGTCGCCGACATGACCAGCAGGGCCGGACCATCTGGCCGGGCCGCAGCCCATGCCGCCACAAGGTCATTCTCGACGGTCCGTTCATGCCATTCATCGAGGATCAGGATGTCCGGCCAAGCGCGGCTGTCGCCCTGGAGCAGTTCCTGCAGGAACACGCCTGCCGTCGCATAGAGCAGGCGTGTCCCGGGACCGGCCTTGCGGTCGTGCCGGACTGCGTAGCCCACGGCCGCTCCCAGGGACTGGTCTGCGGCGACATGGGCAGCCAGCATGCGCGCGGCCACCCGCCGCGGCTGCAGGACGGTGACCTTGTGGCCCCTTGCCGCGAGGTGCGCAGGAACCAGGGTCGACTTGCCCGTCCCGGGGGGAGCGACGAGCACGAGCCGGCGATGCGCCAGCAAGGCGTCCGCAATGGCATCGAGGTGCTCGGCGACGGGCAGCATGCCTTGCATGTTAGCCCGATGGCAGGACCGCGTCAGGCGCCGATCGCGACCAGGCCGTGGGTGCCCCGGGCCTTCTGGGCAGCGAGGAATTGGGCCACGGTGATGACCATCGGGCCCTTGCGATTGGCGGAGTCGTTCAGGTAGACCTTGTCCCCCTCGACCTTCCAGACCACGGAATAGTGGCCGGTGCGGGTCCCGGCCCGCAGATAGGTCGCGCAGACATGGGCGATGACGAGGCGCCCCTGGGCCAACTCGGCGCGAACCTTGTCGATGCCACCCCAGACGACGCGGGTGTTCAGACCGTAGCTTGCGGCACCCTTCTCCAACTGCTTGAAGCTGGTGCCCTTGAACTCGTCGCTCTGGCGGCTCCCGGCTCCCATGCGGCGCCGCGTCTCCTCGATGGCGGCGTTGGCCGATTCCGGCGTGACATGAACCTTGCCGAACGCACGCGCAATCATCGTCAGGCTTGTCGGACCGCAATTGCCGTTTCCGGGAGCGTCCTCACGGGTGTTGAACGCCCCTCTGTTCTGCGAGATGAACCAGTTGGCCGGGTCGGCAGGAATGCCGCGGGGGGTCGAACGCGGCGGGGAAGTCGGCTGGGGCCGGGCCGGTGCAGGAGCAGGCGCTGGTGCGGGTGCGCCGGGCATTGGCGCAAGGACCGGGGGAGTGGGTACCGGTCCGCTGACGAGGGAGTCCAACTGTGCGAGCAGACTGGCATAGGGGACAGGGGCGAAAATCGCGCCGACAGCGGGCTGCCAGAGGGTGGGCGCCTGACCGACCCAGGCATCCTGCGCTGAAGGCAGGACCGGGCTGTAGGGGTTCGCCGAAGGTGCTGCTGTCCCTGCCTGCGCCGGAACCATGGCGGTCGGCACGAAGCCTCCACCAAAGGACGGTACGGTCGGCATGCTGGCTGGCTCCCCCTCGGGGTTTGTCGGCAAGGACGCGTCGGGGTCGGTAAAGTCTCCCCGAACAAGCGGTTAAGACTCGTCCCTTCAAAAGACCCACAGCCCGAGGGTCCAGGCTCTGGACCAGAGG
>JAYKIS010000066.1:0-17058 GCA_035286125.1 Candidatus Sericytochromatia bacterium | reverse complement strand
CCGGCGAAGGCGCTGGCCCCGACCTTGGCCTTGGAGCCTGCACCGCCGGCGGTCAGCGCTGTCAGGGCCCGGGTGTAGATCAGGGTGTCGATGTTGCGGGAACCCAGGTAGGTGTCCACGTCGACGGGCGGATCCCGGTCGACCTTGGTCAGGACCTCGCTTGCCTGATTTTCCCAAGACGTCGTACGGGGTTCGGAGGCCGTCACGTCATAGGAAGGCGCAGCCTGCGAGAGCACTTCCCCGGTCCGCGGGTCCGTCCACGTCAGGTTGTCCGTCACGCGGTACGTGACCTCGAAGACCTTGTGGTAGCGACGCTGCCAGCGGGTCACGTCGTACAGCTTGTAGGGCTGGATGGTCCTGGTGACCCGGTAATGATCCATGCGCTGGCGCGAGTAGAACTTCTGGATACGACCCGAGATCGTGCTGAAGGTCGTCCGGGGTCCCTCGCGATCGGTCCGGACAGGATCGGTGGCTTTGCCGGGATACTCGTAGACCTCGACGATGGCCGCATCGTTGCGCCGCTCCTCCGTCGTGACCTTGGTCGTCTCTTCGGGCACGCTGCTGAGTTCGCGCTCGCCCACCTTCTGCCGGGTAGACGTGGTGGTCATCGCGTCCTCGCAAACCGAGTAGTTGACGCTTTCCTGGTTGTAAAGTTGCCAGCGGTGACTTCCGGGGTCCGGATAGTTGT
This sequence comes from Candidatus Sericytochromatia bacterium, assembly GCA_035286125.1. GTDB lineage: Bacteria > Cyanobacteriota > Sericytochromatia > S15B-MN24 > VGJW01 > VGJW01. The sequence goes on along the minus strand of JAYKIS010000066.1, from coordinate 16,370 downwards.
GGGCCTGGGCTGACGTTCCGACCGAAAGCGTTACGGCAACGAGTGCCAGCAACGCCGTGGTCCGTTGACCCAGATGCCCGCGGTTGCGGTCAAGGCTCATGCGGTCCTCCAACGTGTAAGGGTATGCCACTGATCTCTTAGGCATGCATTCCCGCCACGTGCCCATCCTTACCGGGATTTCACGCAACTCCAGCAAGACTTTGATTCATCTTCCCGAACCTTGGCGGCAGGACAGGAAATAGGCATCAGAAGCGTTCCGGAAGGGCTTCGGCCAACGGGGTCTCGAGGGCTCTCCTGGCATTGATCCGGCCGTAGCCATAGGACGGATCCCATCTGGGGCTGCCCAGGTCGTCAGCCGTGGTCGCCATATGGGCCGCCAGGCGATCGACCCATCTGCGCGGGGGCAAATTACCGTAAGTACCCTCGAGCACCCAGGTCAGCAGCGCAGCCAGGCCAGCCGCCAGCGGGGTAGCCGAGCTCGTCCCGTTGAACAGCGCCCACCGAGCGACGCCGCCCCGTACTGTCCGGGAGACGGGGGCATAGACCATGTTGCCGCCCGCGGTCAGGAACAACTCGGGACCTGCCGAACTGTAGGGCGCCAGCCATTCCGTATCGAGGTAGCGCATCGTGCAGCCGATGGCGAGGGCGCCCGGCTGATTCGCCGGTGCCGATACCTTGTCTGTCCAGGCTTCGTTGCCCGAGGCCACGAAGACCGGAATGCCCTTGTCCTTGAGCACGTCGAAGGCCTCGACATAGGCCGGGATGATCGCCGGGTCATACCCGCCGAGGCTCATCGACACGACGCGGACGGGTCCTGATCCATTGTCAGTCAAGTTGGGGTGGGTCTCCCCGACCTGACCATACCGGGAGGCGAGCTTGAGGCCCTGCAGGATGGCGAAGTCCGAAATGGTGCCATTGCCGTCCGTGACCCGGATCCCCAGGATGCGGGCTCCCGGTGCCACCCCGGAACCACCGATGCCGTTGACCCTCGAGCCGACGAGGCCTGCGCACGCCGTACCGTGATCGGAAGTAGGGTCCGCCTCGGTCGTCTGGATCACGTCTTCGTCGACGAAACTGTTCGCGCCATCGAGATTGGTGAGCACATCCAGGTCGGGATGATCGGCTTCGGTGCCTGTGTCGATGACGGCAACGACTGGCGGCCGTCCGAGTCGTCCGGCTTGCGCTCGCCACAGGGCGTGCGCACCTTCCACATCCATGTAGCCTGGCTTGAACGACCACTGCAGGCTGTCGAGCGGCTCGACGGTCGCGGCGCGCCGGTGGGCGACGGGCAGGGCGATTTTTCGTTCTGCCGTGGCCAGCAAAGCGGCAGCCGGCGAGAGGCCCTCGACAAGGGCCCAGGTCTTCCGGAAGGTGACGGTGCCGAGGACACGCGCGTTCGGATGCGCCACTTTCCACGCGTCGGCTTCCCTCGGGGAGGACCAACCGACCAGATGGCGTCCGGTCCGGACCGGTGCCGGCTGCTGCGTTCCGTTGGTGATGGCGACGTCAGCCGTGGGCAGGCCTGATTGACGCAGTGTTTCAGCAGCCCCGACCGAGATCCGCGCCAAGGTTGGCGGCGGTGAAGCCTGCGGGGGGGGCGTGGCGCAAGCACAAAGGAGCAGGAGCACGAGGGGCTTGGAACGGTAGGCTGGCTTCATGGTTGAAGATCGCTCCGAAGCAGTTCGACAGTGTCCATCGGGCGTCGCCCGGCATCCAGCCCCCCCGTCACCCAGAGATGGCCAGCTTCGTCGGCCCTGACGGCCGCGTGGCTGCGGGCCCGTCGCAAGGTAGGACCCGTCGACCACGAACGGCTGTCGAGATCCAGCACATCACAGCGTGCGACAGTCTCGCCACTGCCGTCCCTCCCCCCGATGACCCACAGGTGACGGCCGATTATGGCCGCCCGCGCACCATGGCGGGCCAGCGGAAGGTCGGGCAATCGGGTCCACGTGTCTGTCTTGGTGTCGTAGGACCAGCAGTAGGCACGCGCAGCGGGCCGCGCGACATTCGCATCGATCACGAAGTGGCCGGCTTCGGTCACACCGGGCTGGCCGTTCTCGTCCAACCACGAGAGGCCCCCCGCCAACAGAATCTCGCCGTCTCTCCAAGCCATGGCCGGGTCGCTGACCGGCTCGGGCAGATCCGCAAGGCGCTGCCAGCGCAGCGTGCCGAACGAGACCTGCTCGAAACTGCGGAAGGTTGCCCTGAGATGAGGGGGGAAATCCCCTGTCTCAGGTGTCGGGAAGGGGCCTTCCCGCGTGGCTTCCCCGCCTGCGACATAGACATGGTCGGCCTGGCCGTCCGAGACGGCACCGACCGCCGCGCGGTGGGCGTGGAAAGAGGATAGGGAAGAAGGTCCCTGGCCCATCTGGCCCGTGATGGGGTTGAAGAGTTGCGGCGTGAAGTCGATTGTGAACCCGCCCACTTCAAGGGGATTTGCCAGCAACATGACCCACGGGCCGAAGAGGACTGGCGGGCTCAGGGGATGCATCAAGGCCGCGGCAGAGGGGGGGCGGTCCCAACCTGTGCCGGGATCGGCAAAGGGTCGCGCGAGCCACTGGCCCGTCGTTTCATCCAGCAGTTCCACGTGGTTGCGCGTGTCCCCACCCATCGCCATCACGGTGCCGCGGTACCGGAACATCCCATGGAAGGCGCGGGGATGCTTCATCGGCGGCATCTCCTGCCACGCTCCGATCTCGCCTGGTGCGACGATCGCCTCCAGCCGGGCTGGCGGCGGGGCCGTGGGGTCCGGAGTCGCCGGCTCAGGGGCAGGGGCCGCTGGCGTCGCCGGAACGGGTTCAGGGGAGCGCATCTCGGTCGTGGAGGGCAAGGAAGTCCATGGGACATCGGCTGCCCCCGATGGACGCGGTGTCGCAATCGTTCCCTGCCCGACCCCAATCAGGCCGTTCTGGCCGGCACATGCCGAGACCAGAAGCAACAGTCCAGCGAACCGCCTTCTCATCACGGTGCCTTCCTGCCCATCGCGGCCAGGGATTCCAGATCGAGGCGTTCGACCGAACCGAGTGAAAGGTCTGGCATGGCTTCCTGTACGAATCCCTGTGAGGTCCCGGATCTTCGAGTTCCGCCCACGGCATAGAGGGCATTGCCTATGCTCACCAGGGCGTGGCGCTCGCGGGCTGTTCCGAGCGGGGGCAAGGGGCGCCACGTCTGGCCATCCGCCGGTAGGAACCAATTCGAAAGACCTGTTCGCAAGACGTCACGTTCGCCTCCCGAGACGACGAGTCCCCCGGGTGTCCGGGCGAGAGCCGCCAGCGACAGGGGCTCCGGCAGTGCAGGAAGCACACGGCGTACGTTTCGCGCCATGTCGATGGCCTCGACATCGGCGAGGCGCATCCCATTCAGCGGTGCCTCATTCTCGAAGTACGTCGTGACGGAATGGCCCCCTGCGACGACGATCTCGTCGCCGCTCGTCATCAAGGCTGCGTCCCTGGCCCGAGGTGCGGGCACGACCGAAGCCGTGGCGGGAAACCAAGCGCCCTGTGCCGTGGGGCGCAGCCACAGCCACGGTGCGTCGTCCCGCTCCAGCAGCCAGTGGGCAAGGCCCTCGGGAGCGCCAGGGGTGACTTGCCTGACCAGCGCGCGCGGTCCTTGTCCGTCGACGGCGAGCAGCAAGGGTTCGTAAAGCTGGGTGTCGACCCGACCGGTTTCCAGTCGCCAGTCACCTGCGTGGTTGCAAGGACCGTCGGCAAGCACCATAGAGGCGACATAGCCCTCGATTCCGAGGACCCAGATGCGTCCCCCGTGGGTCACGGCCGAGCCGCGCGCCGTGCGGAACGGCAGTGACGGGATCGGGGACCAGGATGCGGCAGGCGACCCGATGTCGAGACACCGGCAGGTGTCGAGGGATATGGGGCTGCCTGCACCACTGATGCTGCTGCCGCCGAGCACCCAGATGCCCCGATCCACGGCCACGGCGGCCATGTCGAATCGCGCTTCGGGAAGCGGGGGGGCCTCGGCCCATTGTGGAAGCGTCCACGAGGCGGTGGCCTCCCCGCCGGCCGGTACGTCGACTGCCGTCGTCGCGACCCATGTACCGGCGATACCCAGCGTCATCTGCAGTTCGAGGATGCGGCGACCCGGAGCGACACCCGACCATCGCATGCTGCGGCCGTCCTGGGTCGCGCCATCAAGGTACATCAGGGCCCGGGAACTTTCGTCGTCGGCGCGAACCGTGGCCTGCGCGCCGTCTGGCCAGCCCCGGAAGCCGAAGACCACGCTGCCGGTGCGCGGTGCGCGGGCGAGCGATGTTTGGACTCCGGTCCGAAGATCGTCAGCTATGCCGGGCATGTCCAGCAGGCGGGGATGGCTGTCCGGGACCCGGAACATCAAGTCGTCGACCGCTGACCGTGCGCCCTCGGGTGAGACACCTGCAGGTACCCCGCCCTGGGTCCAGAGGGCCCTCCAGATGGCTGCGGCGGCTGTGGTTCGGTCATCGAGGCTGACCTTGGTCGACTCGCCTGGCACCAATTCGACGAAGCCACCCCACGATCGCGCTTGCCGGGACGTTGCGGCGGGGTCCCACGCGATGACGACGACACCGGAGGCGCCAAGGCCATCCACGTGGAGTGATGCGCCCACGTCCGGCCACCTGACCTGCTCGTCCAGTATCGAGGTGCCCGAGGCTGTCCAGAGCCTGAGCCGGCCATCGCCTGCCGCAAGTGCCTGCGGCAGGCGAATCTGCAACCCGGGAGTCGCCGGGGCGACTTTCACCGTCTGGCCGGCGGACAGCCCTCCCCCGCGGTCGGGAGCACAGCCTGCGAGTTGAATCCCCGTGACGAGGGCCAGAGCGAAACGATGGAGGGCTGGTCGGAAACGCACAGAGAATCCTGTACCCTGGGACAAGGCGGCCAATTCCTTGTGACGCGCTCTCGGTCCGCCATGCAGGACCCGTGGCCGGCCCCGTCAGGGTGCGCAGGGTGGGGCCGGGTGCCTCACGATGATGCCGGGGACAGGGGCCGGGCGCGGCATGCCGGACACAGGCGCGTTACCCGTCGACCGGAACCGGACGCGACCCGGGTTTGCTTTCGGCAGTGCAGGGCCATGCCTGTCAGGGGGCGTCCCTCTTGCCAATCTTGCAGGTGATCGAGGGCATCATCCCAGGGCGGGTTTCGCCGGCGATGATGCCCTTTGACCCATCAGTCTCCGCAGACGGTCTCGATCAGCATCGCACAGACCTCATAGGGGTCCATGTTGGCGGCCGGGCGTCGATCCTCGAGGTAGCCGAAGCCCTTCTGGGCAGTACCCATCGGGATGCGAATGGAGGCCCCACGGTCGCTGACGCCATAACGGAACTGGTGAATCGCACACGTTTCGTGCTTGCCCGTCAGGCGCTCCTCGTTGTGGGCGCCATAGACGGCGATGTGTGCCTCATGACGGGCCCGAAGCTTCTCGCAAGCCGCCTCGATCACCTTCATGCCACCTGCCTCGCGCATCGCCCGAGTGCTGAAGTTCGTGTGTGCACCGGCACCGTTCCAGTCACCCTTGACGGGCTTGGGGTGCAAGGTCGCGTGGATACCGTAGTCCTCGCCCACGCGGTACAGCAGCCAGCGCGCCAGCCATAGCTGGTCGGCCTGCTCGAGGGCATCCGTTGCCTCGAGCTGGAACTCCCACTGGGCCGGCATCACCTCGGCATTGATGCCGCAGATGCCGATGCCGGCCTCCAGGCAAGCTCGGGTATGGGCCTCGACCATCTCGCGCCCCAAGGCCTCATCGGCACCGACACCGCAATAGTAGCCACCCTGCGGCGCGGGGAAGCCCCGGTCGGGCCAACCGAGGGGGCGGTTGCCCTCGAACAGGGTGTACTCCTGCTCGATGCCGAACCACGCCTCGTGGGCAGCGTAGCGCGAGGCCAGTTCGCGCAACCTGGCCCGCGTGTTGGACGGATGGATCGTGCCGTCGGCGTTCAGGACTTCGCACAGGACCAAGATGTTGTCCCCGCCGCGGATGGGGTCCGCGATGAACCGTACGGGCTTGAGGGCGCAGTCCGAGAAGTGGCCTTCGGCCTGGAAGGTGCTGGAACCATCGAATCCCCACCCGGGCAGGTCGTCCACGCTGGCTACGGGGCCGGGCAGGATCATCGTCTTGGAACGCAGTTTGGCCGTGGGCTTCTGCCCGTCGATCCAGATGTATTCGGCTTGAATCTTGTTCACGTGCGCGCTCGATCGGTAACTGGGGACAGCGGGGCTGACGGCCGTAAACAATACCGAAATCAGCGCACCAAGTCTACGGATGTCAAACAGCGTGTTCCTGCCGGAGCGACATCGGGTATGCGCTTGGAAGGATGGTTTCCCCGATCCGCCGTCCAAGCACCTGGCAAGGGCGATGCGTTCGTTTTTGCCTGGGTGCCACGTTGCTTGCCTCCTGCCGCCTGCCGAGAATGGCGGACGACGCGACAGCGTCGTTGGTCGCCGTGCCCTCTGTCGCACCTGCGCCGGCCGACTTGCTGGTCGGTAAGGTCCTTGATGCCGATGGGGAGCCTGTCGTGGCCGTGGAGGTGCGTGCGTTCCCGGTCGACTTCCTGCCGGAGGGGACGGCGGCAAGGGAAGTGGCTCCCGATGCGGCAGCGCTCGTCGCCAACCACGCGGCAGGCCTCGTGGCCAACGGTGCAGCTTCCCGGGTCGTGGAGCGCAGGCTGAACTTGCTGGAAGCCTCGATCGGCGTGACGGGAACGATCCGAACAGCCCTGACGGATGGCGAAGGGGTCTTCCGGTTGGCGATGCCTTTCGGGCGCTACAACCTCGAGGCCCGGGGAAAGCCGGGCCTCAAGGCCTGGTTGGCGGGCCATGCCTGGGCGGGTGCCGCTGTCCTGGGGCCGACTCTCACACTCGCAGCGACGGCATCGGTCTCCGGTCGCGTTTCGGTGCTTGCATTCGGGGGGGGGCCGCTTCCCCCCAGGGGTGAGGTGCTCGTGGCCGGTTCTCCTTATGCCGCCCCCTTGCTTGCCGATGGCACCTTCATCCTGCCGGATCTGCCCGCCGGCAGGATGGACCTGGTGGTCTGGCAACCCGAGCGTGGCGCGGTGCGCTATCCCCCCGAGGGCATGGTGTTGTTGCCCGCCGGCAAGATTGCACTTCCCGCGCTGGAGGTTCCAGGTTCCGGTTCGCCCTGGCGAATCGTGCCGCTGCCTTCGGCCGTCACTGCCTTGCCTACGCCCACTCTCCCAGGGCCCCCGAGCCCTGTTCCTTCAGCGACTTCGACACCGACACCGGCGGCGGTTGTGACGCCGACGCCTGCGGCGACGCCGGGGCCTGCGGTCACGCCCAGCCCTGGTCCCACCGTGGCACCCACCCCGACGCCTGTGCCGTCGGTAGCGCCGACACCCTCGCCCTCACCTGACTTCGCCACCCTCGAGAACCAGTTCGACATCGGTGAACAGGTCGTCGCGGTCGCCCATGCGCGGGCGGGTCAGATGGCAGCCCTGCTCGGGGCTGGGGGCAAGGTCGTCGTGCGCGGCGGGCCTGCCGGCACACCGCTGCTGGCGACGTGGACGTCGGCCGGGACGGCCCGCACCCTCGGTCTGCAACAGCACCCCGGCTCTGCGGACGAGGATGCCTTCGTGGCATTCGTCGACGGCCGGTTGGAGCGGACACGTGCAAGAACCGATGGCTTGTCGCCCGAACCGGACACAGTCATTCAGGCCACCCTGTCGGCCCCCCTATCGTGGGCCGGGCCGGATGTACTGGGCACCGGTTTCTGGGTCGGAGCCGGGGAAGTCCGACACGAGGTGGCGGGCACGCGCGAGTCGGCCGTGATTGACGTCGGCCCGGGGCGCACGACCTGCGGCGACTGGCGGGACGGGCGGGTGCTCGTGGGCCTGGACAATGGCACGGTCCCCGTCCTCGATCGAGGTGACGGGCGCCGCATTGCCACGTGGACGAGCGGGGATTCGGCCTTGGTCGGGCTGGCCATCGGGGGGGTGAACCAGCAGACAGGGGAAGGGCTTGTCCTCGGTACACAGACTGACGGGAAGATGACCCTCTGGGGCTACCCGTCGGGCGTACCCTTCTGGCGTCGCGATCTTGGCGCCGCGAGGGGGGGGACCATCGCGATGAGTCTCGGGAATCCCTTCATCGGGGCTGTTGCCGATGCCGACGAGCGCGTCCGACTCTTCGACCTGGCCTCAGGCCTTGACCGCGCGGTCATCCAACCGGGGGTCGGGACGCTCCATGCCATGCGCTTCACGCCCGACGGCAGCCGGTTGTGGGTTGCCGGGGACCTGGGCGTGAGTATCTGGCGCTTCGAGGCCAAGTGACCCACGAACAACAAGGCCCCGTCGTTCTTGACGGGGCCCGGAGGCTAGAGCGGATGAAGGGATTCGAACCCTCGACCCCAACCTTGGCAAGGTTGTGTTCTACCACTGAACTACATCCGCAGGATAAGGTAGGCTACCACCCCCGCCCCGAAGTCGTCAATCGGGGGCACGGGCCATCCCGGTCGGGGTATCATGGACACCATGCTGGAACGCCTCCAGGAAGAGAAGCTGGCCGGAATCGTCAAGACCTACGACGATCTGGGCCTCCTGATGGCCGATCCGGACGTCCTTTCGGATGCCGGTCGCTACCGCGACTACGCCAAGTCCCGTGCCTCCCTCGAGGAGACGGTCCACGCCTACGGGTCGTGGAAGGACCTGCGGCGCCAATTGGAGGGGGCGCTAGAGCTTCGTCGCTCCGAGCAGGACGCAGACATGCGCGAGATGGTGGAAGCCGAGATCGCCGAGCTCGAAGGGCGCCTGAGTGCGCTCGAGAAGCAACTGACCCTCCTTCTTCTGCCGCGGGATCCGATGGATGAGCGAAACATCGTCCTCGAGGTCCGGGCGGGCACGGGAGGCGATGAGGCTGCGCTGTTTGCCGGCGACCTGGTCCGGATGTACCGCATGTACGCCGAAGGCCGTGGCTGGAAGGTCGAGTTGCTCAGCGTCAGCGAGATGGACCTGGGTGGTTTCAAGGAGGCCATCCTCGCGATCAAGGGGGACCGGGTCTACTCGAGGATGAAGTACGAATCCGGGGTTCACCGGGTCCAGCGGGTACCCGTGACGGAAGCCTCGGGGCGTATCCATACCTCGGCGGCCACGGTGGCCATCATGCCGGAGGCCGAGGAGGTTGACGTCACCATCAACCCCAAGGATCTCGTCATCGATACGTTCCGCGCGGGGGGCGCCGGCGGCCAGAACGTCAACAAGGTCGAGACGGCCGTCCGCATCACCCATGTGCCGTCGGGCCTCGTGGTGGCCTGTCAGGATGAACGCAGCCAGCATCAGAACCGCGAGAAGGCCATGCTGCTGTTGAGGACGAGGCTCAAGGACATCGAGGATCAGCGCGCCGCCAACGAGCAGGCGGCTGCGCGTCGCAGCCAGGTCGGCACGGGCGACCGCTCCGAGCGCATCAGGACCTACAATTTTCCCGAGAACAGGGTCTCCGACCACCGCATCAAGCTCACGGTCCACGCCTTGTCCGATTTGCTGAACGGCGAGATGGACATGGTCATCGAACCGCTGATCGCAGCGGATCAGGCCGAGCAACTGGCCCGGCTCACGGCGACGGAATCCGGGCTCTGATTCGGGCTGGCGGGTAGGGTCCGTTGCGCGTGGGGTACATGACAGGCCTTGTGACGGCCACCTTACCACCGCCCGATCTGGGCTCCGCCCTGCGCCTCGGCAGTCGCCGCCTGAGGCGCCTCGACCTGCCATCCGCTGATCTCGAGGCTTCGCTGCTGCTTGGACGGGCTACGGGCCTTGCACGCCTCGAACTCATCCTGAATACGGCGCGGGCCATCACCGCCGAAGAGTGGACGACATACGACCGTTTGCTCAAGCGTCGCGAAGCACGCGAGCCCTTCCAGTACCTCGTTGGCAGCCAGGAGTTCATGTCCCTGGATTTCGCCGTGGATGCGGCGGTCCTGATTCCGAGGCCCGAGACCGAGATTCTGGTCGAGGCCGTCCTTGATCTGGTCGAGGATGCAGGCACGCAGGAATCGGGGCCGAGGGTGCTCGATGTCGGGACCGGTTCCGGTGCCATCCTGGTGACCCTCGCCAACTATGTGCGCGTCCTCGAGGGCACGGGTGTCGACTGCTCGCTCGAGGCACTCGAACGTGCGCGCGGCAACGCGGAGCGTCTGGGAGTCGCCGATCGCCTCCAGTTCGTCCAGGGGGACCTGCTCGAACCCGTCGTCGGCGGCGGGCGGGTCTTCGACTACGTGGTCGCGAATCTGCCCTACATCCCGTCGGTCGACATCGAGGGACTCGAACCCGAGGTCCGGGACCACGAGCCGCGCATGGCCCTTGACGGGGGCTTTGATGGGCTCGCCCTCATCCGTCGTCTCGTGGCCGAGGTCGAGCAGGTCATCAAGCCGGGCGGCTGGCTGGCGCTCGAGGTCATGGCCGGTCAGGCCCCGAGGGTGATGGACCTGCTCGAGGGCTGGCCCTCGGTGCAGGTGCGACACGACCTCGCCGGCATCGAGCGGGTGGTCCTGGCCCGCGCCGCACAGGCCTGATTCCGGAACCCGGTTGCTCACTCTAAGGGACGTCCACCGCGCCTATGGCGATCGGATCATCCTTGATGGCGTGACGTGGCGGCTGTTGCCTGGCGAGCGGGTCGCACTCGTCGGACCCAATGGCGCAGGCAAGACGACGTTTCTTCGCCTGTTGGCCGGTGCGGATCAACCGGATGGTGGACGGGTCGAATTTCCGGCCCAGTGGCGAGTGGGCTGGCTGCCTCAGGAACCGCCCGACCTGGGCAGCAGGACGCTGTCGGAAGTTCTCTGGGACGGGCTTCCCGAGGTCCGCGCTGCGGCCGCCGCGCTCGAGGCCGTCGGCGAGAAGCTGCAAACGGCCGAGGGTGCCGAGTTGGATGAGGGCATCCACGAGCAGGAGCGCCTGCAACTGCTCTTCGAGCGCCTCGAGGGGCACTCTGCGGATGCGCGTGTCGGCCGCGTCGCCCACGGCCTGGGGTTCGCGCCCGAGGATCTGGCGCGACCGATGGATACCTTCTCGGGCGGCTGGCGGGTCAAGGCCGCGCTTGGCAGGCTGCTCATCGGAGCACCGGAAGTACTGCTGCTCGATGAGCCGACCAACCATCTGGATGTCGCGGCCATTGCCTGGCTCGAGCGATATCTGGTCGAACGTCCATGGGGGCTCGTGGTGGTTTCCCACGATCGGACATTCCTGGATGCCGTGGCGACCCGCGTCACGGCGGTCGATCGCGGCGAGGTCCGGGACTGGGTCGGCAATTACACGCGCCACCTCGCCTTGCGGGAAGCCGAGGATGCTGCTCGTGACGCTGCTGCCGATCGCCAGGACCGTGAACACGCGAGGGTGCGCCGGTTCATCGAAAGGTTCCGGGCGTCCGCCCGCCGGAGCAGCCAGGCCCGCAGCCGGGAGCGCGCGCTCGAGCGGGAGGTTCGCGTCGTACGTGCCAAGGCCGAGGGACCTCGCCTGCGCCTGGATCTCGGCGATGCAGCGGGTGCACCCAGGGAAGTACTCCGTGTCGTGGGTGTTGCGCACGGCTACGGGGACCGAGAGGTCCTGCAAGGTCTCGATCTCGTGCTCGAGCGCGGCATGCGCCTCGCGCTCGTAGGGGCCAACGGTACCGGGAAGTCGACCTTGTTGCGCCTGCTGGCCCTGGAAGAGCAGCCGAGATCCGGGTCAATCGCCTGGGCTTCGGGTGTCGCACACGGCTATCTGGCTCAGCACGCGCCTATGCCCACCCGTCCCGATCAGACCGTATTCGACCATGTCTGGGAGACCGCGCCAGATGGTTGGACGGTTCAGGATGTGCGGGACCTGCTCGCGGAGTTCCTGTTTCGGGGGGCCGCCGCCGATCGAAAGACGGGCGTGCTCTCCGGAGGAGAACGGGCGCGACTTGCCTTGGCGGCCATGCTGCTCTCCCCGCGCCACGCCCTGCTGCTTGACGAGCCCACGAACCATCTCGATCTGGGGGCACGGGAGGTCTTGGCCGAGGCCCTTGGCCAATACGAGGGTGCTGTCGTGTTCTCGTCCCACGATCGCTGGTTGCTCCGGGCCGTGGCGACTCATGCCCTCGTCTGGCCCGGCCCCGTCCTTCGCGATCTCGAGGACGAAGATGCGTGGGATCGGGTGTTCCAGCACATGGATCAGGTTCAGGTCCCACCCGAGGGAACGGTTGCACCCCGTCCCTTGCAGGAGCCCGCGAGAGAGCAACCGCCCAAGGTTCGCTTCAACGCCTTCCGGCATGCCCGCGCCGTTGCCGAGGTCGAGGCAGCGCTTGCCACTGTAGAGGACGGCATTGCCGCCTGCCTTGCTCGACTCGGGGTGCCCGGGCCGGATGCAGGGGAGGCCGCGCGCGAAATGGCACGCCTCGAGGGGGAACAGGCCGCACTCGAGGCCCGATGGCTGGCCCTTGCCGAGGAAGCCGAGGCGGCTGGTCAGCCCCCGGCGTAGGGTTCCAGAGCCTCTGCCAAGGCATCCATGGTCGCGTGGCGCCGCCCGGGAATCGGGTGGGTTGCCTCGGCCACCAGCGAAGCGAGTCCCTCGGGAATCGCGACGAGGTTCGCGATCGGCACGGGTGGCTCCCTCGAGACGAACGGCACGGGGGCTCGGCCCGAGAGCAAGTGGTAGAGAATCGCCCCGAGGCCGTGGATGTCGGTCCGGGGGTCGGGTTCGCCCATGCCAGGCTGCAGCAGTTCGGGGGCGAGGTAAGGCAGGGCATCGTCCTCGATGAGGTCGGCGAAGACGATGGTCGGGTCGCCTGGCACGCGAGCCAGCCCGAAGCCCGTGATGCGGATGCCCTGGTCTGTCACCAGGAGGCAATCCGGCGTCAGGCTCCGATGCACGAGGCCGTGCTGCATGCGATGGACCTCTGCGAGGACACGCGCGGCATCGCGGACGTGGCGGCAAGCCGTCGCCACATCACCCGGGGCCACGCAGTCCAGCACCTGCCTGCCCTCGGTCCACGGCGCGAGGATATAGATATCCCCTTGCTCCTCGAGTACGTCGAGCACGGGAATGACCCCGGGATGCCGCAGGTCGATGGTTGCACGTGCTTCCCGGATCGCGCGCGCCCGGGCGAGATCCGCGGCCTGGGGGGCCAGGTTGACGTCTCCGGGCATGCGGCGCACGAAGAGCTTGCGTCCCGTGAGGGTGTTCGTGACGGCGAAGGCCTGTCGTCGCGGGTGCTGCGAGAGGACCTTGTCGACCTTGAGATTCGAGAAGGGAAGGGCGGGCAGTCCGGCCTGAGCTTCTCCGGCCAGGAGCGCCACCATCTGGGGCAGTTGTTCCGGCCGGGCCTCGTGGGCCAGGCGATCGGCGTCTGCCTGGATGCGGGGAAGCAGGTCCTCGATGCCCAGCAGGACGATCTCCGTCGGATTGTCCACCCGGGTGGGCGTGTGGGGGGGGAGGACCACCATCGCCCGGGTGGGCAGCCGACCCATCAGGCCCGGATGCCACCGGGAAAGGATCGTGTTGACCGTCTTGGCCTTGATCTCGGTCCGTTGGAGCGGGTTCTCGACCTGATGGGGAGACAGGCCCTCGCGATGGACCAGCCAATGCTTGCGGTTGATGTGGCCCTCGACCTCGCCCTGCCAGTACTTGACCTCGATGACGTAGACGGCGTGTGGCGTCAGGACCACCGCGTCAATCTCGATGTTCGTGAAGCGGCTCTGCGTGCTGGGCAGCACGAGGTTCGTCAGGACCTTGCAGGGATCGGGCAGATGCCCCAGCGTGCGGGCCACCGTCTTCTCGAAGGCATTGGCGGGTTCGCCTGAGACGATGATCTCGGCCAAGGGGGGACTCCGTCAGGTTGGGGACCTTGTGATCCTACACCCGGCGGGGACCGATGGAACGAATGCGCTCCAATGCATCGGCAAAGGCGTTGAGGTCCGGAAACCTGTCGTCTGCCCGCTCCTGCCACGCGCGGGCGAGGACGGCTCCGATGGCTGCCACGCATTCCGATGAGGGCCTCTCGCCCCCCGCCATCCCCGCCGGTGGTTGCGGCGTAAGGAATGCCTCCGCGGGGACGTATTGGAAAGTACGCGGGCCGAGCCAGGGGTCTGTCGGCATCCGCCCCGTGAGCAGCCAGTACAGCGTCAAGGCCAGGCCATACTGATCGGCTGCGGGGCCGGCCTGGCTTGCCGAGGCGAACTGTTCCGGTGCCATGAAGCCGAACGTGCCCATTGGCAGTGCTGCATCGACAGTCAGGCCCTCCCCCGCCGCCAGCCGGGCAATGCCGAAGTCGAGGAGCATGGGGCGACCGGTGGTCTGCTCGCGCATCAGGTTCGCGGGCTTGATGTCCCGGTGGACGACGCCGCGTGCGTGCAGTCGCGCGAGGGTCCGAGCCGTCGCGATGCCCATGTCCAGGGCCTCGTCCCACGCGATCCTGCCAGCCAGCGCCTCGAACGTCTCGCCCTCGACCCAGGCGTTGACGATGATGTCGTGACCGATGGTGCCCGCAAGCCGAGGGATACCGGGTTCATCACGGCCAACGGCCTCGAGGGTGTTCATCTCCTGGCGAAACCTTGCCCACGCCGGATCGTCCGACCGACCGCCGACGAGGGCCTGCTTGATGGCGACGCGCGAACCGTTGCGGACATGGCGGCCCCGGTACAGCCGGGCATGCAGGCTTTGACTGACGGCGCGCTCCACAATCCAGTCCCCCACTTGCTGTCCGGGTTCGAGCGGTGTTCCGGGGATGTGCCTCGGTGTTCCGGGCAGGCGGGGCCACCAGGCCCGGATGGCGAGCATGGCGAGGGCACCGGCTAGGACCGATGCCACGCCTGGCGCACCCGGCGTGGCTGGTCGCCCGGGCAAGGTGGCCATGATGTCGAAGCGCAGTTCCTGGGCTGCGAACCGGACGGTGGGGTCCGTCGACGCCGCTCGGGCTGCCAGCTCCAGCGCCTCTCGGGGTGCCCCTGCCGAACGCAGGATGCGCGCCGCCTCTAGGGCAACCCGACCGTTGCCCGTCGCAACGGGCAGGGCAGCGCCCGCGAGCCTGCGTGCCTCGTTCTCGTCGCCCGCCCGAAGCGCCATGCGGGCTGCGGACAGGATCAGCGCGGCTCCCTCAGTGCCCCGTCGCGCACTGCCTTCCCTCTCCAGCAAGGCCAGGCCCTCGCCGGGACGTCCGTCGGCCTCGAGGGTCAGTGCCCTGCCCAGAGGGTCACTTTCGGCTACGGCTGCGTCAGCGAGGCCGGGGAGGACGAGCACCATGACGACAAGGGCGGCAAGCACCGGGTTCATCGCGCACGACCCGGCATCAGGGTCCTCTTCTCCGGGCGACGTAGACAACGCGATAGCTGTCGGGTGCTGGCGGTTCAAGGGAGAGGCCATCGGTCAGGCTGACCAGCTCCCAACCCGTCGCGGCCAGCGCGGCACCCACTTCGACGGGGTCCCAGCCCCGATGTTCATGGTGTTCGTCGAAACGCCCCCAACTGCCGTCCGGACTGCGTACGAAGTAGGTCAGGTCCAGCGTGCCGACGCGACGTGCGGCATGCCAGGCGGAACGCCACACACCGAGGATGCCGGCTGCCTCACGCAACTCGACGCCGTGGCCCCACACCTCCCGGATGCCATGGTCTGTGATCATGTCCATCACCAGTTCGCCGCCCGGTCGCACGAGTCGGGCGACGCCGGCGAGGCAGCGCTCCAGTCCGGTTTCCGTAAGGCAGGTGTTGAGGGCGTCATAGAAACAGGTGGCCACATCGAACGGCATGCCGGGGACATCGGGGCAATCGGCCAGATCCGCCCGTACCCATGGTACGTCGACTCCGGCCCTGTGGGCCCTGTCGGCTGCTCGGCCCAACATGGCCTCCGATCGGTCCACACCGGCAGTCCGGACACCGCGCAGGGCCAATGCCACGGCCACCTGGCCCGTGCCACAGGCCAAGTCCACGACGGACTCGGGCCACGCGCCGGCCCAGTAATCGCGCGCCCACAGCAGCATGCGCAAGCCGAAGCGTCCCTGGCCCGTCCGGTCATAGATTCCGGCATAGCCGTCGTACGGTTCTCGGTCTTTCCGCACGCTTTCTCCGGAATCAAGCAAGAACAGGGGCCCCGGAGGCTATAACACATTCGTGGTCAGGGCGTCCTTGATAGATGCCACGAGTCGCCTGCCCAGATTGATTTAAAGAAATATTAATGACGTATGGCATCCCGAACCCGAAGTGCCTAATGTAGGAGATCTCACCGGGTCCTGGACCATCCCCGCCAGCATCATCGCCGCCAAGGCCCATCGCAGCAGATTGTCCGCCAGTCACAACACGCTGTCAACCTGCTTCCTGTTTCGTATACAACCGTTCCGGGCATGACCCCGGACCCATAGATACCCTGGAGGAATCCCTTGCCGAGTCTCGCCGGTGACATGCTCGAGGACGTGAGCTCCCCGATG
>JAYKIS010000065.1:0-27588 GCA_035286125.1 Candidatus Sericytochromatia bacterium | reverse complement strand
GGGCACGCCTTGCATGTCGCCCTGGCCGAGCGCCTCGAGGTGATGGCTGCCGAGGGTGCTGTCGTCGCTGATACCGACTACGCTACGTCCGCGGAGGCCGTGCATGCCCCCTGAAGTAATCGGGCCCCTCGAGGCGGATGACCTGATGGCCTTCCTGCCCCACCGCTATCCGTTCCTGCTGGTCGACCGCGTCCTGGAAATGGTACCCGGTGTCCGGGCAAAGGCCGTAAAGAATGTCACGATCAACGAACCCTTCTTCCAGGGCCACTTCCCTGGCCGATCGCTGATGCCTGGCGTGCTGATGGTCGAGGCGCTTGCCCAGGTCTCGGGCCTGACGATGCTGGCCATGCCCGAGCACCACGGACGCCTCGCGGTCTTCGTCGGCATCGATGGTTGTCGGTTCCGCCGCATGGTTCGTCCGGGAGATACCCTGACCATCGAGACCGAGGTGCTGCGCTTTCGCTCGGGCATCGGCAAGGCGCGTGCCGTGGCGCATGTGGACGGTCAACTTGTGACGGAGGGCGAGCTGATGTTCGCGCTGGTGGATCGATGATCGACCTTCATCCCACGGCAGTTGTCCATCCTTCCGCCCGATTGGCGGAAGGTGTTGTCGTCGGTCCGTACGCCGTCATCGGCGAGGATGTCCATATCGGGGCGCGCACGACCCTGGGTCCGCACGCCGTCGTCGAACCCTACACCACGATCGGCGCGGACTGCCGTATCTTTCCCGGCGCGGTCCTGGGTGCCATTCCTCAGGACCTCAAGTTCGACGGCGAGCGGACGCGCTGCATCATCGGCGATCGCAACACCATCCGGGAGTGCGTCACAATCAACCGGGGGACAGCGGCGTCGGGCGAGACCCGCGTGGGCGATGACAATCTCCTGATGGCCTACGTTCATGTGGCCCACGATTGTGTCGTCGGCAGCGGAATCGTGCTCGCGAATGCCGCGACGCTGGCGGGTCACGTGACGGTAGGTGATGGCGCGGTGGTCGGTGGTCTGGTGGGCGTGCACCAGTTCTGTCGCATCGGGACCCTCGCCATGATCGGTGCCATGAGCCGTATCGTGCAGGATGTGCCGCCGTACGCTCTGGCAGAGGGCGCGCCGCCCCGGGTTTCCGGCACCAATGTGGTCGGCCTGCGTCGAGCAGGTGTCGTGGCCGAAGTTCGTATGGCCCTCAAGGAAGCCTATCGCCTGCTGTATCGGCGAGGCCTTAATGTCAGCCAGGCCGTTCTCGCCATCGAGGCTGACGCGTCGCTGATGGCCCATGCCGAGGTCCGGCACCTGGTGGCTTTCCTCAAGGGTGGTACCCGCGGCCTCGTCGGAATTGCCCGTCGCCAACGGGCAGCGGAAGTCGAGGGATGACACCGCCGGTCCTGTTCCTGGCGGCGGGCGAGGTCTCGGGTGATGTCCACGGTGCGGCATTGGCCAAGGCCTTGCTGGCCCAGGAGCCTTCCCTCAGCCTGATGGGATGGGGCAGCCACCGGATGGCCGACGCCGGCGTTGCCCTCGAGGCGGATCTGGTGGCCCACGCAGCCGTCGGCCTGACGGAAAATCTGGCCTCTGTCGTTCCCTCCTGGCGAGCACTTCGGGCCGCGCGTCGACGACTGGCCGAGGTTCGGCCGGCGGCCGTCGTGCTGATCGACTTCCAGGGGGCCAACATGGCCCTGGCCCGAATTGCCCGCGGTCTCGGTCTGCCGACCCTCTACTACATCTCGCCGCAGGAATGGATCTGGGGCTTGGCGTCCGGGCCCCGCAAGGTGGCGGAGGGCGTCGACGAGATCCTGGCCATCTTCGCTCGTGAAGCCGAAGTCTACCGGGAGGCAGGCGGTCGGGTCACCTTTGTCGGTCATCCGTTGCTGGATCTGCAACCTGAGGCTGCTGCAGTCGCGGACATCCGCAGGCAGTTCGGTGGCGCCTCACCTGTGCTTGGCCTTTTTCCGGGCAGCCGGGTCCAGGAGGTGGAGCGCCTGCTGCCACCTTTCCTCGAGGCCGCCGCGCTGCTTCAGGAACGCATCCCGGGGCTGGGCGTCGTTCTTCCGGTGGCGGCTCCCCACGTCACGGACCTGGTCGACGCGGCGCTGCGGGACGCGGGCTGGCAGGCGGGTGCGGAACCCGGCCAGCGCAAGGTCCTCCGTCTCGAGGGCGTGCCGGGCATGGCGGTGATGGGGGCTTGTGACGCCTTGCTCGCGGCCTCCGGCACGGTGACGCTCGAGGCCGCGGTGATGCGCGTCCCGGTCGTGGCGGCCTACAAGGTATCGGCTCTGACGGCCTTCGCGGCCCGGCGCCTGCTGCGGATACCCTACGTCACGCTGCCGAACATCGTCGCCCGCAGGGGCATCATCCCCGAGCTGCTGCAGGAGGCCGTGACGCCCACGGCCCTGGCCGATGCCGTCGGTCCCCTGCTGCATGTCGGACCGCCGCGGACCGCTCATCTCGAAGGGCTCGATGCGGTCCTGGCGCAGTTGGGCGAGCGAGGAGCCGTCGCTCGTGCTGCCGCGCATATCCTGCAGCGTGCCGGCTTGGCCGCCCGGCCTTCAGTCGGGCAGGCCTGAGTCCTCAAGGCGATCCAGTTCGGCCGCCGCTTCCTGAAGGACGCTGACGCCACGCCACGAGGGCTGGCCGGCAGTAGGGGAGGGCATCGGGCGTACACCCGCCGCCGACTCGTCCGGGCAGCCCCTTCTTGCCAAAGGGGGTCCGAAGAGCGCGGCAGGCGGTATCGCCTGTTCCTCCTGCAGGCTTCGGAGGCGGCGGCTCGCGGCGAGCATTCGGGCAAATGCCGGGCGGGCGGGGCGCTCCAAGCCCAGATCACCAGCCAGGGCATCGATGGCGGCTGTCAGCGCCGCGGCGTGCCCGCTGGCGAGGCCAAGCAGATCCTCGCCACACGCCGGCACGTCTTCGGGTGCCATCGAAAGGGTGCCCAATCGTGCACTTGCCGTGGCATCGGTGTCCGCGATCAGGCTGACGAGCCGGGGTGAGGCCAGGCCCCTGAATCCGGTCCCCGGACGCCACGATGCGCTGCCCCCGGACAGGTGCAACAGGGTGAGGGCGTGCGCCGTGGTACCTGTCGAGACGACGAGGGGAGGCAGTCCCTTGCTGCGGAAGTCCTGGGCGCGCAGGGTCGCGGCCAACCAGCCGGCGATGCGGTTGTCCTCCCGGACCGCCGTGACCTGCAGGACGAGGCTGGCGGTGGCTTCCCGGACAAGCCAGGCCAACCTGAAGTCGCCGCGGGGCCCGACAACGGCCTGGCCGCGGACCTTGCCCGTGGCCACGTCGACGAGCTGGGCCAGAACCCGCACGGCAGGCCTGGATTCCGAGGTGACGGCCGTGCGTCTTGGCGTTCCTCCTCCCGTGGATGCCCAGTCGAGCGTCACCGGGTTGCCCGCGGGTATCGGTGTGTCCCGGGGGGGCGCAGCCGTGAGGACGGGCAACTCGGCCAATCCCGTCGTCTCATCCATCGGGGGGCCGAATACAGCCATCGTCTCCGTGCCGGTAGCGCCCTCGGCTGCCTGGACCCAGCCCTCCAGTTCTGCGGATGGCTGGACATCCGCGCGCACGGCAGGAATCGGCGTGACCCCGGTGCTTGCGGCCTTGACCTGGGGAGCAGGGGTGCACCCGACGAGCAAGCCGACGGCGGCCCGGGTCAACGTCAGGCGACCATTCAGCCAGGCGCCACGCATATTCAGTTTCCGTGCAGGCTGATGGCTGCAGGTATCCGATCGGCCGCCTCGAGGATGTCTTCCCGCGTGATGATGGGTTTGCAGGAGCCGGTCGCGGCCCGGCAGTCGGTGTTGGCGTCCTGGTCGAAGCGCGGTCGTGCGGTGAAGTCGGCCAGGTAGTCGACGAGGGATCCCACTGATCGGCCTACTCCGTCCGGAATATGGCTGTCGGGGATCTCGACGATGCGCCGAAGCAGGACTTCGGCGGCACCGATGCCGACGGCCGTCAGGTCGGTGAAGCGTTCGGAGCGGGCAATCAGGCGAGTCAGGATGGTATGGACGATGGCATCCGATCCGCTCTCCATGGCCGATTGCATCGTGTTCTTGTCCTGGCCGGCATGTTTGAGAAGGATGGGGATCAGCCGGTTGCCGGCCGCCTGCAGGATGGCCTGCTGCTGGACCGTCGTGATAGCTCTCAGATCGGGTGCGACAAAGCCCCGGAACCCCGTGGCCTGGTTGAGGGAACGGACGCCGGACAATGCCGAACACGCCATGGTGAGGACGGTACTGCCGGGTGAAAGGTCCAGATTGGCCGTGCCGGAGATGGCTTCCTTGCCTGAGAAGGTCGTTGCAAGAAAGTTCACGACTCCCGTTTCCTTCAGCATGGTGGCTTGCAGGGCAAAGCTGTGGGTCGAGGTGCCAGCAGGATCCCAGGGCAGCGCCCATCGGCCATCCGGACTGCATTGGCGCCGAATGAGGACCCGCGCGTCGGACAGGTCGATGATCTCGAGGATCAGGACCGCCGACGGAGTGGCCTCTGCCTGGATGCGTCGGGCCGACGTGTTGTTGAGCGCGGACGTGTTATTGAGGGCGCTCGTGTTGTTCAGCGGCACCTTGAGGGCTTCGCCCCATGTCAGAGGGGCTGCTCCGTCCAGCGACCTCACGGCACCATCCGGCAGGGGCGTCAGGGCCGAGGTGTTGTTGAGGGCGGACGTATTGTTAAGCGCGGAGGTGTTGTTGAGGGCACTGGTGTTGTTGAGCGGCATAGCGCCCGAGAGCATCAGGAATGCATCGGCAGCGGTGACGCCCGGGCCCATCCGCAGGCTGCCGACGAGCAGCGGTCCAGTGAGGGCGGACGTGTTGTTCAGGGCCGGGCTGTTGTTGAGGGCGGGCAGTCCGGCGGACACGGGCGCTTCGTTCAGCGCGGACGTGTTGTTGAGTGCGCTCGTATTGTTGAGGCCGTCCCCACCGGCCTGCGGCAGGTTCTTGGCCGGGTTGGCGACGAGGTTGCCGAGGCCCGTGTCGAGGACCGCCCTGCTTGCACCCGGTGCCGGGGCGACGGATGCGCAAGCCACCAGCCAAAGGGCCGGCAGGACGCGCATCAGGCGATTGAACACCCGACTTTCATACCCCTTGTCGCTGCCTTTGCCGCACGGTCACGGACTGCCGGGGGAAAAGCCCGTGCTAGCATGAAGTCTCATGACCGCCAGCCATCCTCAGGAGCGCATCCGCAACTTCTGCATCATTGCGCACATCGATCATGGCAAGTCGACTTTGGCGGATCGTCTGATCGAGATCACGGGTACCCTCTCGGAGCGCGAGATGTCCGATCAGGTGCTCGATTCGATGGACATCGAACGCGAGCGCGGCATCACGATCAAGGCTCAGGCCGTCCGGTTGAACTACCGGGCCGTGGATGGCAATGACTATGTGCTCAACCTGATCGACACGCCCGGCCATGTGGACTTCACCTATGAGGTTTCGCGGTCCTTGCAGGCTTGCGAGGGCGCGTTGCTCGTGGTCGATGCCTCACAAGGCGTCGAGGCCCAGACGCTGGCCAACGTCTACCTGGCGCTCGAGCATGATCTCGAGATCGTGCCCGTTCTCAACAAGATCGATCTGCCCGGCGCCGAACCCGAGCGGGTCCGGCAGGAGATCGAGGATGATATCGGCCTCGATGCCTCCGAGGCCATCATGGCCTCGGCCAAGGAAGGCAAGGGCGTGCCCGAGATTCTCGAGGCCATCGTCAAGCATGTGCCACCTCCCGCCGGGGATCGGGAAGCCCCCCTGCAGGCGCTGGTCTTCGATTCGTACTTCGAGAGCTACCGGGGTGTCATCATCTTCTTCCGCGTGGTCAACGGCACCTTGAAGGTCGGGGATCGGATCCGGATGATGGCCACCGGCGCCAGCTACGAGGTCACCGAGGTCGGTGTGCTCAGTCCCAAGCAGACGCCCGTCCGGCAATTGGCAGCCGGTGAGGTCGGCTACCTGGCGGCCAGCATCAAGAACGTGCAGGATGCGCGGGTCGGGGACACCATCACCCATGCAGCGCGCCCTGCCGCAGAGGCCGTTCCGGGCTACAAGCCCGCCGTGCCGATGGTCTTCTGCGGTCTCTATCCCGTTTCCTCGGATGAATACCAGGGACTCCGGGATGCCCTCGAGAAGCTCTCGCTGAACGATGCCTCGCTGGTCTACGAGCCGGAAAGCTCGGTGGCCCTGGGATTCGGCTTCCGGTGCGGCTTCCTGGGGCTCCTGCACATGGAGGTCGTTCAGGAGCGTCTCGAGCGTCATTACGGCCTCTCGCTCGTGGCGACCGCACCTTCCGTGAGCTATCACGTCTTCACATCCAAGGGGGACATGGTCGTCGTCTCCAATCCGACCCATATGCCCCCGCCCGCCACGGTCGAGCGGATCGAGGAACCCTACGTGAAGGTCACGGTACTTTCTCCCACCGAGTTTGTCGGCGCTGTCATGGAGTTGTCCCAGGCGCGGCGGGCGATCTTCAAGCAGATGGACTACCTGACCAGCGAGCGGACCCGCCTCATCTACGAGATGCCCCTGCCGGAGATGATCTCGGACTACTTCGATGCGCTCAAGAGTCGTACCAAGGGCTATGCGTCCATGGACTACGAATTGATCGGCTACCGGGAGGGCAACCTCGTCAAGATGGATATCCTGCTTGCAGGAGACCAGGTCGACGCGCTTTCGTGCATCGTTCATCGTGACAAGGCTGCTTCCGTCGGTCGGGGCCTGGCCGAGAAGCTGCGCGAAATTATCCCGCGGCAAATGTTCGAGGTGCCCATCCAGGCCGCCATCGGTTCCAAGGTCATTGCCCGCGAGACGATCAGCGCCAAGCGCAAGGACGTCTTGGCCAAGTGCTATGGCGGCGACATCAGCCGCAAGCGAAAACTGCTGGAAAAGCAAAAAGAGGGTAAGAAGCGGATGAAACAGGTCGGGCGCGTGGAGATTCCGCAAGAGGCCTTCATGGCGGTGCTCAAGATGGGTGATTCCTGAGCCCCCGACGCCTCGCCCCTGTCCCGAACCGTGCCGTCTGAACCGGAGATCGTGCCTTGGACCTGATGGATAGCCATGAACAGGGTGGGGATCCCACTTGGGATACCAGCCTGGGACAGGATGATGCGACGTTGAACGACCTGTTGTCGTTCTATCAGACGGGTCAGGAAACGCCCCCGCCTTTCGTGGCTGACGATGCCGTGCCGGCACCCTTTGCCACGGGCGCGCCGGAAACACCTTCGGGGTCCCAGTCCGTGGATGCGGTCGATGCCGAGATCGAAGCCCTGATCCGCAGTTTCCAGGAGCCTGACGCGGCCCCGGTTGCCCAGCCCGAGCCTTTCGTGGCGGCTGCGCCAGAGCCCGAGGTCGTGTTCGCACCGCCCCCTTCGCCTCCTGCGCCGGAGCCCGAGGTCGTGTTCGCACCGCCCCCTTCGCCTTCTGCGCCGGAGTCCGAGGTGGTGTTCGCACCGCTCCCGCCGCCTCCTGCGCCGGAGCCCGAGGCGGTGTTCGCACCGCCCCCGCCGCCTCCGGCACCCGAGCCCGAGGTGGTGTTCGCACCGCCCCCGCCGCCTCCGGCACCCGAGCCCGCGGTGGTGTTCGCACCGCCCCCGCCGCCTCCGGCACCCGAGCCCGAGGTGGTGTTCGCACCGCCCCCACCGCCCCCTGCGCCCGAGCCAGAGGTGGTGTATGCACCGCCCCCGCCTCCTGCGCCCGAGCCCGAGGTCGTGTTCGCACCGCCCCCGCCACCACCTGCACCCGCGGCGATTGCGGCACCGATCGTCATCGAGGCCGAGCCCGTTCCGTCGCCGCCGCCTGCCGTAGTCCCCGTGGCTTCGGTGGTCCCTGCTGCCACGGTCAATTCTGCTGCCGCGATGTTTTCGGCGTCAGATCTGGGATTTCCCGCGCTGGACCTCGCGACGCCCGAGGCTCGTTATGCGGCAGCCCAGGAGGTGGGTGAGGTGGCCCGTCATCTGGCCTCTGGCGTCGAGGGTGCCCGCATGCACCTGGATGGCCTTTATGCCCAACTGGCAGCGGCCGCCTCTGGCCGTGCACCGGTAGCCGACATCATGGCCATCGGTTCGGCCTTGCATGAGGCCAAGCTCCAGGTCGGGGTGCAGTCCCCGCTCTATCAACAGGCCCTGATGCTCAAGGCTGTCGGCGAGGCCTACATGAAGCTCCTCGAGGAGCTTTAGGCCCGCTTCCCGCCGTCGCCTGTCAGGCCTTGTCCTTGGGGGCCCTGCGGCGTCCCTGCCGCAGGCGGCCCGGGCGGGCCGGCGGCGTGCCCTTGCGGCTGAGGTCGACGCCCGTAGCCTTGGCCACCATCGTCGCGTAGGACTTCCGCTCCATCTGCTCCGGGCCAAGGCCGAGGCTGCGTGCGATGGCAGCCATCTTCGTCGAGTCTGCGCCCTTGCTCTCGAGCTCGAGGAAGTCCGGACGCTCGAGCGAAGCAATCCGGTCAAGGCACAGGATATGGTCCGAGCGCTCGAACTCGAGGCGCTCCTTGCGCACCTCGAGCCGGAAACCGTGCCCCAGCCACTGGATCAGGTCCTCGAGAACCTGCTCCATGCCGGCGGGCAGGGCCAGCTCGATCTCGTGCCGTGACTTGTAGCCCTGGGCGTCGATCGTCGTGGGATCCTTGCGGGTCAGCAGCCACGCGCCGTTCTCGCGTCGCAGCCGCAGGACACGTCCCGGGACCTCGAAATAGCGGTCCACCTGGTCGAGCCGACGCGTCGGGATGCCCAACATTTCGACGAGCCGCTCACGGTCGCCGGGTTTCAGGCGATACTTCGCCTCGATCTCGGCTCCATCCTTCATGCGGTTCAGTCTAATCCGTCACTTCCCTGACCGTCCAATTGTGGGAGCATGACCCCATGGCTGGCTTGCTTGCACCGCGAGGCCCGGAAGGCGATCTCGGCCTTCTCGCCGATCTCGCCATGGGGCTCCGGGATCTGCTGCCGGAAGATGTAGCCGCCGACGGACGTCACGAGGAGGCGGCCATCTTCCTGGTGGCCTGTGCCCTCGACGGCGTGCTTCGGGATGGTGCAGGCGGCCGCCTGCGCGGATTGGTCCGCGGCATCCAGGAAGCCTCCATGTTGACAGCCCCCTTGCTGACGGATGAGGTTTCCCGGCGGAGGCAAGCTATCGCTGCCGAGCGCATGGACAGCAGGGTTGCGCGCGTCCTCGCGCCCGGTGCCTGGTCTCCGGAACGCGCCGATGTGCTCGGGCATCTCCTCGAGGCCGGCCTGGGCCAGACGCGCAAGCTACTCGGCCAGTTCTACACGCCGGATACCATCGTCCACTGGTTGCTCGACCACGGCCTTGCCGACTTTGACCCAAGGCAGCGTGCGCCCTTCCGGATCCTGGACCCTTCGTGTGGGGCAGGCCATTTCCTGGTTGCGGCAGCCGATCGGCTGATGGCCCTCTACCGCCGCCATCGTGACGCCCTGGTCCAGGCGAATCCGGGCGAGCCATGGGACGATGAGGCCTTGGTCGGGGTCATCTTTCGCGACCACCTGATGGGCGTCGACATCGATCCCTGGGCCTTGCGGGTCGCACGCATCCGTCTTGGTCTCAAGGCCATGGCGCTTGGTGCCCGCCACGCACCGTTGCCCCGATTGGGCCACGGCGACGCGTTGCGGCGGGACGAAGGCCGTCGCCATCGGATGCTTGTGGATGCCGTTCATCTCGTCGTGGGCAATCCGCCCTACGGGGCTGCCCTGGAGGAGGATCAGAAGGCCTATGTATCCTCGGCCTACCAGTTGGGTCGGGGGCGCTACGACTCCACGGCATTGTTCATCGAGCGGGCCATCGACCTGTTGGCTCCCGGTGGTCGCGTGGCCCTTGTCGTGCCGCATGGCGTGACGCGCACGGGTGCCTACGGACCATGCAGGGACCTGTTGCGCGAGCGGACCGACTTGCTCGCCCTGCTGGATGCCGGGGCCGTCTTCCCGGGCGTCAACCTCGAGACGATGGCCTTTGTGGCGCGTACGCGCACGGCTCTCGATGGAGATGGGCCTCCCCCCGTCGTGCTTGCCTCGATGCGCGGGGGACCCTTGCATCAACTGGGTGTCCAGGATGCGGCTTTCTTCGCGGCGCGCAAGGGCATGCCGATCTACGTGGCCGGTGCCCGTGGGCCGCTCATCACGCGTCTCGAGCGTGATGCCAGGCCCCTGGGGCTCGTGGCACGCATCCAGCGGGGGGCGGCGATCTCGGCACGGGATCCACGCCTGCGTCCGGATTCCGAAGGCCTGCCTGTGGTTCGTGGCCGTGATCTGTCGCGTTATGGCGCGGTCGAGCCATCGGCCTTGCTGGCGTGGACCGAGCGTCACCCCTTGTCCGGAAGGACGTGGGACGGCTTGTCCCGGCCCACGATTGCCTTTCAGAACGTCGCGTCCGAGGTGGTGGCGACGATGCTTCCGGAAGGTGTTTTACCACTTGATACGGTCAACATCCTGACGTGGGAGGGCGAGGCACCGGACGCGGAGGATGGCTGGGCCTTGCTGGGCTGGCTCAACTCGAGGCTCGCCGCGTGGCTGTTCCGGACCGTGCTCTCGAATCATGCCGCGCTGACGGTGCATATGGATGCTCCCACCCTCGGTCCGTTGCCGGTTCTCCTGCGGGAACCCGCGCCCGTCGCCCGTCAGGCACGTGCGCTCTGGCAGGCCCGGACTTCCGGCCACCCGCCGGAGCAACTCGAGAACCTCGCGCGGGATCTCGATCGACTCCTGATGCGTCAGGCCGGCCTCTCGCCCGAGGAGATGGCGCTCGTCCTCAACGAGACCCGTCCCATCGCGTGGTCCGGGCGGCGTCGGAGGGGGACATGACGTGAAGGTCCGGGTCTTGTTGGCCATGGCGTCGGCACTGGGTGCCACGGGTGTGCTGGCCGGTGCTTTCGGTGCCCACGCCCTGAAGCAACATGTCTCCGCGGCTCGCCTCGAGACGTGGGGGACTGCTGCCCATTACCAGCAGGTCCATGCCGTTGCCCTGCTCGCCTTGGCGGCGTGGTCCGCCTCACGGGGCCGTGTCGTGGCGCCACGCGCCGCGTGGTGTCTCCTTGCCGGTATCCTGGTCTTTTCCGGGTCGCTCTACACCTTGGTGCTCTCAGGAAAAGCCGCTTTCGGGGCCATCACGCCCATCGGGGGCGTTCTCCTGATCGTCGGCTGGCTCTTGCTGGCGGTCACAAAGCCCGATCCGGAACCTGCCAGACCGGACCTCGGCGTCAGCTGAACCAGCCGAAGACCGTCGAGGCCAGTTTCTTGCCGCCGTTCCATGCGTCGCGGAAGCGATCGCGCACGGCATCGGCACCATTGATCAGGTTCGACAGCCCGCGTGAGACCAGCAGGCCCACATCCGCACCGTCCGTGCGTCCCGGCGGCAAGGTCGTGCCTCGCGGCCCCACGGCGATATACAGGTTGTCCAGGCCTGTCGGCACGTTCGCCAACTTGAGGTCGTCCCACTTCTTCTGGAAGTCTTCGGCGGCCATGCGGGTCGGCCCGCGCGCCGGGTCCTGAATGAGCAGGGTCACCTTGCCGGTCGCAGGATCCTTTTCATAGCCGTTGACCACGACCCAGTGCAGGACCATGTCGCCGGACTTGCCGGGCTCGATCAGGACCTGGCAGGGAACGCCCTTGTCCAGATGGCCCATGAGCTCCTCGACGGTACCCTTGTTGTACAGTTCGGCCGGGAAGCCCTTGGAGCGGGCATAGTCCCGCAAGGCCGTCGGCGCCGTGAACAAATCCATCCGCCGGATCTTCTCGTCGATCTTCTTGCGGTCCGTCAGATGGCCGAGGCCGCTCAGGATCATGGCGAGCGACGTGGTCCCGCAAGCGTTGCTGTTGCCTTGCCGATGGTCCGGCAGGGGAACATGTGCCGACCGTCGCACGACCGCGTCCCGGGCCATGGCGGAGCCATCGGTGCGGTCCGGTGGCGCAACGGATGCGCCCTGCGGTTGCCCCACCGGTCCCGTTCGCGCCGACGCTCCGGTCGAACCGATCTTGCCCGTACTGGTCATGGTCGCAGGTTACTCCCTGCTTCCCTGATACCCGCAAGGCCGGGCAGCGGCACTTGGCTAGGCTTCGGTCAGGCCTGTGGCGCGACTCTCCGCCTCGTGGGCCAGTTTCTGGACCGCTTCCTCGAGTGCCATCACCATCTGCTTGCCCCCACGTGTCCGAAGGGCCACGGTGCCGGCCTCCGCCTCGCGCTTGCCGACCACCAGCATGTAGGGGGTCTTCAGGCGCTGGGCTTCCTTGATGCGGTTGTTCAGATGTTCGCTGGCGTCCTGGAACCCGACCCTGAGGCCTGCGGCCTCGAGACGTGCGACGACATCACGGGCATAGTCCTCGACTTCGGCATTCAGCGGGAAGACCTCAGCCTGGATCGGAGCCAGCCACAGCGGGAAGGCCCCGGCATAGTGTTCGACCAGGCAGCCGAAGAACCGCTCGATAGAGCCGAGCAGCGCGCGGTGCAGCATGACCGGCCGGTGCTCCTTGCCATCCGATCCCTTGTAGGTCAGGTCGAAGCGTTCCGGCAGGTTGAAGTCGACCTGAACGGTCGAGCATTGCCATTGCCGCCCCAGCGAGTCCTCGAGCTTGAGGTCGATCTTGGGACCGTAGAAGGCACCACCGCCTTCGTCGACCTCGTAGGGGAGGCCGTGCTTCTCGAGCGCGGCCCTGAGTGCCGTCGTGGCTTCATCCCACAGTGCGGGCTCGCCCACGAACTTGTCCGGACGCGTGGCCAGGTAGGCCTGGAACCGCGTGAAGCCGAAGGTCCGCAGCATGTCGAGCACGAAGGTGACGACACGGTCCAGTTCCTGTCCCAACTGGTCGACCCGGCAGAACAGGTGGGCATCGTCCTGCGTGAAGCCCCGGACGCGCAGCAGGCCGTGAAGGACGCCTGATCGCTCGTAGCGGTAGACCGTACCCAGTTCGGCCCAGCGCAGGGGCAGATCTCGATAGGAGCGGCCCCTGCCCTTGTACATGGTGACGTGGAACGGGCAGTTCATCGGCTTGGCCAGGTACTCCTGACCTTCGACGTCCATGCCGCTGAACATATTGTCCTTGTAGTGCGAGGTGTGTCCGGAGCGGTCCCACAGCGTGACCTTGGCGATATGCGGGCTATAGACCAGATCGTAGCCGCCGTCATAGTGTGCCTGGCGCCAGAAGGTCTCCATCTCGTGGCGGACCCGCGATCCCCGGGGATGCCACAGGATCAGACCCGGACCGATGTCGTCGTAGATGCCGAAGAGATCCAGCTCGCGGCCCAGCTTGCGGTGATCGCGCTTCTGGGCTTCCTCGAGTTTCTGCAGGTGGGCGTCCAGGTCGGCCTGCCGGAAGAACGCGGTGCCATAGATGCGCTGGAGCATCTTGTTCTTCTCGTTGCCCCGCCAGTAGGCGCCGGCGACCGAGAGCAACTTGAAATACTTGAGGAACCCGGTGTCGGGGACGTGCGGGCCCTCGCACAGGTCGGTGAAGGCAGCCTGGCTGTAGAAGCTGACGACGCTGCCGGATTCGGCCAGGATACCCTCCAGGATCTCGGCCTTGTAGACTTCGCCTTCGGCCCGGAACCGGGTTACGGCTTGCTCGGCCTCGGCCCGGGGCATCTCGGAGCGGACGATGGGTTCGGCGGCCGAGGCATGGCGTCGCATCGTCTCCTCGATGCGGACCAGGTCTTCGGGGGTGAAGGGCTCGCCCCGGTCGAAATCATAGTAGAAGCCGTCCGCGATGACGGGGCCGATCGCGACCCGAGTGCCGGGCCAAAGCTCGGTCACGGCTTCGGCCATCAGGTGAGCCATCGAGTGGCGCAGGAAATGCAGGCCGTCTGCGTCATCCGTGGTGACTATCGTGACACCGCAGGGTCCGACCAGCGGGGTGGCGAGGTCCTTGAGTTCACCGTCGATACGGGCGCCGACCGCCTTCTTGGCGAGGCCACGCGAGATGGACGCCGCGAGGTCCGCACAGGTCGAACCGTGAGGTACTTCGCGGACAGTGCCGTCCGGCATGGTCACGGGGATGGCCGAGTGGGGGCGGGCAAGCGTCATGCGTCGTTCCTCCAGAACGCCCCATGATAGCCCTTGGCTGCCTCAGGGCGGCTGGCCCGCGAAGATTATCGGCTGGTCCGGACGCTCAGGTTCCTCGACAGGCCTGCCTCATTGCTGTGGCTCTGACGCAGCACGGCCGTGACCACGTAGGCGCTGTTACTGCGCAGGCCCGTCACGGTGACGCTATGGTTGGTGCCACTGGTGTTGCTGTAGAGCGTCGAAAAACTTCTCGGCTTGGTTCCCGAGCCGTACTTGATGCCTCCGAAGCCGGCGACGGTGCTGGTGAAGTTGAGCGTCACGCTGGTCCGGGTAACGCTGGTCGAGGTTATGGTCAGGGGCAGCGGGGCAGTCTTCAGGCCGAACACGGCCGACTTCGATGTCGTGTTGGCCACGCCCTCTGTCGCCTCGATCTGCATGTAGTACGTCTTGTTCGGCAGCAGATTCGCTACCGAGAAGCCGGGGGCGTCATCAGCCAAGGCACTGCTCGTCGCGTCCCCGGGGGGCGTCGTGGTCCAGTTGGTCGGGCTCACCCACATGGTCAGTCCCGAGATGCTGGAGACGTTTCGGCTCAGGCTCACGTTGATGGAGCTGTTGGTGGCCGAGGTGGCTGCCAGGCCCAGCGTGAACGGCAAGGTGCGGAAGGTGCCGACGTCCGACACCGTTTGTTGGGCCGCAGCATCCTCGGCCTCGAGTTGGTAGGCATAGACCGTGTCGGGGCGCAGGCCGGACATGACGGCTTGTCCGCGGCTGGTATAGGGATTGTCGTGAAGCCATCCCCCGTTGCCGGGTGCCGGCCCGCCCGGTACGAGGCGATTGCCGTTCTGCAGTGTCCACAGGCGCACCTTGACCATTTCGCTGGCCGAGAATGGCAGCGTCGCGGCATTGGCCGTGACGACCGGCTTCGAAAGCGTCACGGACGCCGGGCGATCGGGCGGGGCATTGTTGTTCAGCACTTGTTGGACGGCGGCATCAAGATCCAGTCGGGGCACCGTCGCTGAACCCCAGAATCTTGGAAGGGCTTGGCCCGTGGTGCGGAGCAACTCGTGGACTTGGGGGGGGCGCAACGTCGTGCCTTGCTGGTCTGCCGCCTGCAGGACCACGGCAGCGGCACCGGCGACGTGGGGACAAGCCATGCTGGTGCCCTGGAGGGTTCCGTAGGTGCTCACGGGCACTGTACTCAGGATGCTTGTGCCCGGGGCCGCGAGGTGGCACCACGTGCCGTAATTCGAGAAGGACGCCCGAGTGTCCGAAGGCGTGGAGGCCATGACGGAGAGCACCCCCGAATAGGCCGCGGGGTAGTGCAGGGCCATGGTATTGCTGTTGCCTGCGGCCGCCACCACCAAGACACCCCGGGTCAGGGCATAGTCGATGGCGGTGCGCTCCGCATCCGAGTATGAGGTGGAGCCGAGGCTCAAGTTGATGACCCGCGCGCCGCGGTCCACGGCTCGAACGATGCCGCTTGCGACCCACGATGAGTAGCCGTTGCCCCGATCACCCAACACCTTGACGTCCAGGATGTTCGCCTGCGGCGCGATACCGACGACACCCAGGCCATTGTCTCGCACCGCCGCGATCGTGCCTGCGACGTGGGTGCCGTGGGGATGGACCGCACCGTCGGCATCGGTCGTCAGGTTGTCACCCGGTTCACGGGCAATCGTGTTGCCCGACAGGTCCTGATGGTCGAGTTGGACGCCCGTGTCGAGGACGGCCACGGAGAGAGTCCCCGGCGTGGATGCGAAACGGTCGTGTGCCAGGGCCGCCTTGATCTTGGGCCAAGCCCACAGGCTGCTGTACTGGGGATCGGTCGGGGCGGCCGCTGTCTTGCGGACGGATTCTTCCTCGACGTTCGCAAGATCCGGATGCGCGAGGGTGCGCGCGAGCAGGTCCTGAAGCGCACGAGGGTCCTCGGGCGTCGCGATGACGGCGTGAAGCAGCGGTTGCTGCGCGAGAATGCGCCATCCCGGAAGGGCCGGAACAGCCTTCGTCCTGCGGGCCTGGATGAGAAAGCGACGTACGCCTGTGTTCTGGGCCGTCCGGCCCAGTTCAGGGTGTTGGCTCCGCGCCCGAAGCCAGCTCGCCATGGCCGACCCTGCCAGCGTGTTGCTTGCAGCGAGGGCGTCGAAGCCGGAGCGAAGTGCGTCAGGTACCACGAGCGTTCCATCCGGCTGTTCGGCCAGACGACCCTCGGGGGTGCCGACCGGGATGTCGCTCAGGTCGGCACCGCTGTCGGCCTCCAGGACAATGGTGCCGGATTCGCCGGCGTCGGAGGTCTGGAGGGTCGCAGGGGCACTGCACGCCACAGTCGCCGCGAGTGGCACGACGGCGAGTGAAATGCGCTTGTTCATACGCTAACCATTCCCCCGATATTCGGGTCCGGTCCGCTTATGTCATGCCCCTTTAGGCTTTGCAAGAAAACTTTACGGACGCTCGCGCTCCGGCCTGTGGGGTACGTAACCAGAGGTGATGGTCGTGTCTGCTCCGATTGACCTCGCCCTCGACCGGATGGTGGGGGGTGCGTCCCGAAGCCGGCCGTGGCAGGTCCGTATCCATCCCGAGGTCTTCCGGACGCTCGAGGATCCTGATCGGCGGTTCCTGGCCCGCAGGGTCAGCGTGGTCCTGGGCCACCTTGCCCTGCGCGGCACGAGTCCCTCGACCAAGACCACCCAAGGCGTCAACGAGGGTTGGCTGCGCACGGGCCTGCAGGGGACGGGCGGGTCGCACTTCTACCTGTGGTGGGCCGTCGGAGGCACCAAGGCGCTTCGCCACCTCGACCTGCCGGCGCGTACGTTGCTGGTGCGGGCAATCCGCCATCACGACGATCACGCCAGCCTCGATGCCGACGATCCCGGGGCCTGGCTGCCCCTCGAGCTGGATGCCGAGGGCACGGTGCCCGGGCTGGAGTCACCGTGGACCTCAGCGCAGCTCGAATTCGTCCGGTCGGACGAGCCTGTCCGGCTGATGCTGGGCCAGGCGGGGGGGGGCAAGACGCAGGCCTTGTGGCAGGCCATGGCCACCCGCGATGGCGAGAAGGTCTTGCTGGTGACGTGGTCCGGCCCCTTGGCCGACGAAACCCGGCTGCAGCTCGGGGGTGCTCCGGATGCACCGGGCTTTCTGACGGCAGGCACCTCGCTGGACGTGCTGCCCTATCGCCAACTGCTGGCCCGCCTGCTTGGCCGCGATGTCCCCCATCGCAGCCTTTCGACCCTGCGTCGCGCCTTTCTCGGGAAGATGGCCGCCCATCGGTGGAGCCGCAGCCAGTGGCCCGAATGGCATGACCGTCAGGAGGCCCTGTTCGCCGAGCTTCGGGCCCACCGCGCCGGCAGCGTTCCCGATGCCTACTGGAACACGTCGATCGCCGACGTGACCACCCGATGGGTCAAGGATCGGACCGCCGAGCTTGGCCACGAGGCTGCGCAGGAGGCCGGGCGGGCCTGGCATCGCCTCGGTCTCGACGATGTCCGGGAGCGGGACGCACTGTTTCCCGAGTTGGCAGCTGCCCATGAGGCGTTGGGTCTCCTGTTGGATCCCGATTTCGTCGTGCCTGCGGATCTGGCGGGGCTCGATCGTCTGGTGCTCGACGAGGTCCAGGACCTGACCCAGGTCGAGTTGGCCGTCCTGGTCGAACTGGCCCGTCGGTCCGGCGCGTCCAGGGGGAGCTGGCCCTTCCTGCTGGTGGCGGGTGACGAGGGGCAGTCGGTCCGTCCCTCGGGGTTTTCGTTCAACTGGTTCAAGGGGCTGCTGGGCAAGCGCTACAGGCAGGGGCGACGCTACGATGCAA
The DNA here is from genome assembly GCA_035286125.1 of Candidatus Sericytochromatia bacterium. GTDB lineage: Bacteria > Cyanobacteriota > Sericytochromatia > S15B-MN24 > VGJW01 > VGJW01. The sequence continues at coordinate 9,821 of JAYKIS010000065.1, read as the reverse complement.
CCGCCAACCTGCGATCGCCTGCAGGCATCGTGCAAGTCCTCGACCGGGCTACCGATCTCTATGGGCGATTCATCGAGAAGGGCCTGAGGCCCGGCAAGAGCCAGCGTCTCGAGGCGCAGTCCGTGACCGAGGCACGTTTGCTGCATCTGCGTGCGGAACCGGATGATGCCCGCCAGCTCGTTCAGGCCCTGCGTGGACGCTCGGGCGTTGCCATCGTGGTGCTTGGCGACGAATTGCCTTCTTGGTTGACCCCCGAGGATGCCGAGGGTCTGGTGCGGACGCCCGAGGATATCAAGGGGCTCGAGTTCGACAAGGTGGTCCTTGTGGAGCCGGGGCGTGAGCTGGAGCGCCTCGCGGATGCGTTCGGCAAGACCGGGGTTCAGGCGCAGGCCCGCGTGGCCATCGACCGACTTCGTGTCGCGTTGAGCCGCTCCACCGGCCTGTTGGCATTCGTGGACACGGGGGCGCCCTCGCAGGCCGACATGGCGTCAGCCCTGATGTTCGGGGAGGATCGCAACCAGTGGCGCCTGGCCAGTCCTGAGGTCTTCGCACTGGCCCTTGCCGATGATGAGGATGCCGATGCGCTTGGTCGTATCGAGCAGTTGTTGCGCCAGGGCTTGCGGGACATCGACGAACAGCCCGGTGCCTCGGACCGCGCATTCGTTTCGGCACTGGAGACCCTGCTGGTGCTGGTGGACAGCCGTGAGTGGGACGGTCACCGCCAGCAGGAGGTGCTCGACCAGGCCATCAGACTGGGCGTGCTTCTGCTGGCCCAGGGCCAGCAGGCGGGCGGAGCTTCTGTCCGTCATGCCTTCTGGCAACTGCTGGGACCGATGGGGCGTGAGGATCTGACACCGGTCATCAAGGCCCTGATGGAGGAAGGAGCCCTCTCCTCCGTGGATGCGCGGGGATGCGCACGCCTCTTCAAGGCCCTGTCGGGTTTGCCGCGCGCGCGGTGGACGACAGGGCTCGACAGGGTACTTGCCGACCACGCCCATGGCCTTCTCGATCGCTTGCGCGAGGCGGCCGCGGCCCATGAACTGGCCGCATTCGTGGTGCATTGGCAGGACCATGCCGTCGAAGCCCTCGGATTGCCTGATGGGGCCGGGATCCTGGCCCAACTGCAGGAGCGGGGTGTCGAGACGCTGGTCGGCATGGGGGATTGGGCCATGGCCGAGCGGTTGCTCGACGCCATGCGGGAACCACCCGATCTCTGGGTTGTCCGGATTGCGGCACGACGTGGCGACTGGCGTACCGCACGCGATGCCCTCGTCCGCACCGGCCGGTTCGAGGAGGCGGCCATCGTATGCCGTCAGGCGGGCGAACCCGGCGAGGCGATTGCCTTGCTGGAGGCTGCCGCCCTGCCCGTGCCCGAGACGCTGCGGGGGGTCGCCACCCTGGGGGACTGGCTGACGAAGGAAGCGGGCGGTCTTCTGGCCGAGGAGCGGGTGATGTTGCGGGCCTTGCTGGGTGAGGAAGCGTTGGCCTTGCGCGAACGGGAACGGCTGCTCGGCGGTATCGCCGAGGTCCGCGACAGCTACCTCAAGGGGTTGGAGCGAAACGCTGCCGAATGGGAGAAGGCCCGGCGCCTCCAGGCCAAGGTCGGGCATGAGCGCAAGGAAACCGAGGCGCGCAGGGCGCACCTGGATCGGCTGATCGAGGAGCTTGAGGCCGACAGGAAGCGTCTTGAGGAACGACGCCTCGCTCTTGGTCAGGGACCTGCCGCGGGAAGTCCCGATGGCCGCCAGCAACTTGCCGAGGCGGAGGCCGAGCTGTTTGCGGCCCTTGGTCGCGAGACCACCCAGCGCGCGGAGCTTGAGCGGCTTGCGGCGCGCCTTGCCGAGCGAGAGGACAGCCTTGCACGGACCCGGCAAGAACTGGATGAACTGGGGCTGCTGCTGTCCGATGTGCGGGCGCAGGCGCGGGTGCAACAGGCTGCCTTGGAAGAACGCCTGCAAGAGGCAGCAGCACGCGTGACCCGGGTCCCTGAGCCTGTCCCGGTCCCTGCTCCTGGTCCCCCCGTCGCTTCAGGCCCCGGGGGCGAGCCGCCCGGGGCCAACGCCGGGCTGGAACGCCGGATTCCCGCCGTCGCCCACGCGGCTCCTCCTGCCATGGTTCAGGTGGTCATGCCTTCCCAGTGGCTGAAGACCCGCCTGGGGGCCGGGCTTGGCCCCAGTCTCGCCGAGGCGGCCCGCCATACGGGGTTCGATGCGCATGACCTGCTGGAGCGCCTGGACGTCGCGCGGCTCGACGGCCGCATCAAGGCTCTGCCGCGCACTGAAGGCCCCCTCTCCGAGGAGCAGGCGCGCGTGCTGGGGCGCATCCTGGACGAGCGATGGAAACCCTTGGCCGCGCTCGTGGGCCAGCGCCCCTTGCAGCCTCTGCCCCTGGACGACGTCGTGCGACGGCTGGGAGGGTCCCGACGTCTGCAGGACATCCTGTCTGCCCTGATGTTGGCCGAGAAGCGGGCGATGCCTGTCGTCCAACGGGTGCTGGGGAAGACGCCCAAGTCGGGGCGCGACCTCTCGGTCGAGGATTGTGTCCTCGTGGTGGCGGCCCTGACCGGTCACCTTGAGGCGGATGCGCGTACAGCCCTCCGTAAGGCCTGGAGCAGGACATGAAGCTGTTCGGGACACCTGGCGCACGCCTGCGCTTCATGAACCTGCTCGAGGGGCTTTCGTTTCACGGCCTGCTGTTGATTGCGATGCCGCTCAAGTACCTCTACGGCCATCCGGAGTATGTCCGGGTCGTGGGGATGGCGCATGGCGTGCTCTTCGTGGCCTTGGCCGTGGCTGCTCTCGATGTCGCCAGGACCTCCCGCTGGCCGCTCTGGCGGGTGCCGGTCCTCCTCTTCGTGGCCTCGTTGCCGTTGGGTTCATTCTGGCTCGATCGGCGGTGGCTCCGACGGGAGGCGGTCGAGACCTCAGGCCCGGCCTGAACGTCCCTGTCCCCGGCGTGCCAACCACCACGCCGCCAGGGCTTGTTCCTCGCCCAGTCCCCAGGCGGCATCGAGTTGTCGCGCCAAGGCCAGCCAGGCCTCGAAGGTGAGGCCTTGTGGCCTGGAGGCCATCTCCCCGGCCATCCTGGCTGCGGCCTGCCAAGCTGCGTCATCCCCAGGCAGGGGCAAGTCGGCGAGGCGTGAGGCTGGCAGGCGGACACAGTCGGCGGATAGGCCCGAGCCGGCGGATTGCCTGAGCGCCCAGGCTGTCGCCGCCGGAGCGAGGATGGCGGTCGCGACCCGCCACAAGGAGATGTCCGGCCGGGGCAGCACCGAGATGAGGGGAACCCCCGGAACCCATCGACCCTCCTGGTCGACGACCGCCTCGAGGGTGCGGGTCTGGCTGGTGACCAGAACCTTGGGGCGAAGCCTCGCCGCAAGCCAGGTCGCCAAGGGACCGCCGGCAAGGCTCAGGCTCACGCCATCCACCACGGGTGCCTGCCACGTCCGGCGTGCGTAGCGGACAGGGCATTTGCCCCAGTGGCATGCGAGCGGGTCTACCAGTCCGGTCGTGACAAGGGGCAAGGCACGTTCCGGCTCCTGGGCACCGGCAGCCTGCTCGCGTACCCACGGTATCAGGCCGTAATACTGCTCGCGGAAATCGGCCGTGGCGTGGGCGATGCTCCCGAGGACCGCCCGATCCCTGACGCGGATGTCCGGCACGCGCTCGGCGTCCGCAAGCCATCCGGACCACGCTCCATCGCCTTTGGGCGGGCCAATCGTGATGCCGGGCAAGCCTTCGGGACCGTGCCAGGTCTTCATGGCCCAGGGGGACGCCCCCTTTGTCCCGTAGACGGCGATGATCCGGACCTGGGCCGTGAAGCCTGCGTGCCCTGCACGCCAGAGGCCCGTGGGGGTGACCAGGCCTTCAAACGCCTTGCGCGCACCAAGGCCATCCCGCGTGGCTGCCGTCGATTCGGGCAGCAGGATACCGAGCCGCCCACCGGGCGCCAGGGCGCGGGCGCAGGCCAGGGCAAAGACCAGGGCCTCATCTACGCGGCCACGGGCCGCATCCTGCCACCGATCCCTGAGCGCGGCCTGCCGCCGGGCGTCGCGTGCCGTTACGCGGTGCATCTGGCTCATGAAGGGTGGATTGGCCAGAATGGCCGTGATGCCTGCAGGTCCGGGATCCTGCCAGGCGTCGAGCAGGCTGTCCTGTTCGTAGACGCGGGCTCCGTCGCCCAGGTGAAGGCGTGCGAGCCGGACGGCCCAGGGATCGATGTCGGCCCCGACGAGCTGGCGGCTCGCCCGCGCCAGCGCCTCGGCACGGGACAAGGATGCGTGGGTCTGCCACGCGTCGGCAATCAGGCTGCGGGCCGCCGCGAGCAAGGCCCCGTGCCCGCATGCAGGATCGAACACCGTGATGGCGCCGAGGCCGGCCGCCTTGTCGTCGGCTTCTTCCAAGGCTTCGATCAGGGGGCGCAGCACCGTTTCTGCCAGCCTTCGGGCCGTCGCGGCCGGCGTTGCCCAGGAGCCCGTCGCGTGCTTGCCCTTGCCCACGGCGCGAACGGGCTTGCCGCTCCCGGGGCGGAGGCCCAGGGTCTGCTCGCGCCAGAGTGCCACCGTCGCGACATCGGCCGGCGCGGGGAGCAGGGCCATGATGGTGCGGCGAAGGTCGGGCGGGAGTCGGCTGAGCCATCCCGGGCCCAGCGGTTCGTCGCCCGGGCGCGAGAGACCCTGGACGAGATGATCGAGCAGGTCGTCGCGCGCGCCTGCGAGCCTTGCTTCCGGACTGCCGTGCTGGTCCCCGAGCGCAAGGACTAGGGCCTCGAGCGCGGGCGCGAGGGCACAGGGGGGGGCGGAATCGGGAGCCATGGCAGCGTCGCCTTCCACCATATAGGATGCAGCCATGGCGAGGCGTGTCGCGGCGGGGTCGGGGGAAGCCGGCCTGGCTTTGCATTGGCCGGGACGTGGGCACGCATGGCCCGTGGCGGGGCCGTCCCTGCCACCGGACCTGGGGCATCGCGAATCCTGGCCCGGTCTCGCTGCCGAGACGCCCGGGATGCTCTTTCACGGTTCCAACAGGGACATGCTGGACTGGGTCGCGGCCGCTCAGCCGGCCAGCATCGACTTGGTCTACATGGATCCGCCTTTTGCCGTGGGGCAGGTGTTCTCCTACGCACCGCCCGGCTCAGTCGAACGTCGGGTACCGGCCTACGACGATCGCTGGCGAGGTGGCCGTGCGGCCTACGTCGCCGAGATGGCCCCCTTGCTTCCTGCTGTTGCCCAGGTGCTTGCGCCGGGTGGTTTTCTGGTCGTTCATTGCGATTGGCGAACGGATGCCGTCTGGCGGATGCTGCTGGACGAACTGCTGGGGGAAACCTGTTTCCGCAATGCCATCATGTGGCGTCGTGCACCCAATCTGGGTCGTCAGGCGGCCAGTCGCCAGTTGGGCCGCGTGCTCGACACGCTGCTGGTTTATGCCCGGACACCTGACGCCTCGTTTCCGGGGCCGCCTCCGACCCGGTTCGTCCGGGTGCCGGTCGATCGCGAGGGACGTCCCCGCGGGGCTCAGTGGGACGAGGTGAAGGGAGCCTGGTTCGTGACCGCGCCCCGTGGGGACTATACGGATGCCAGCCTCGAGCGGCTCGCATCCGAGGGCCGAGTCCACCACACCCGTACCGGCAAGGTGGGCATCAAGTATTTTCTTGAGCCGGATGGCCAGGGTGGCTGGGGCCGCAGGCAGCGACTCGATACCCTGTGGGACGACGAGGGAGTCCGGCCCTTGCGTCATGCCCCCCGCAGCGAGGTTCTCGGCTATGAGACCCAGAAGCCCGAGGCCTTGTTGATACGTATCCTGCAGTGGATGGTGCCGCCGGGTGGCACCGTGATGGATCCGTTTGCCGGTTCGGGCACGACGCTGGCGGTGGCCCAACGGTTGGGTCTGCGTTGGCTGGGAGCCGATTCGAGCCTGGTGTCGCTGCATGTGACGATACGTCGCCTGCGGCGCCAGCATGCCGCCGTCACGGTCTGGGCGCGAGCGGGGATGACTTGGCCTGACGGGGACGTGGGCCTTGCCTGGGTGGATGCGGGGGCCACGTTGCGGGAACCTGAAGACACCGGACCTTCGGGAATTGCCGGCTGGGCCGTCGGCTGGCTGGACCGGGACGGGTGTCTCGAAGTGGTTGAGGTCGCGGAGCGACCGACCGTTGCCGGGGGGTTGGCAACATTCATGCCCCTTCCTGCCCGTGCATCCGGGCGCCGCGCCGGGCTCATCTGGACATGGGAGGGCAGTCGCTTCCTCGTTCAGGAGCCTTGAGGGCACGGGGTGCGACAACTTTGCCCGGGGTGGGTATGGGAAGCGGGGAAACGTCTCCGACCATCCCCCCTGGAGGCCTCGTGCATCGGACTACGACCCGTCGTCAGTGGTTGCTGGCTACGCTTGCCGTCTCTCTGGCCGTCGGTTGCTCGGCCGATAACTCCGTGAGCGGGACCGGTACGCGCAGCACGCCCAGGAGTGGTTCAGCCACGCCAAAGGCAACGGGATCGCCTGCGGCCGGACCGACGGCGACGCCAGCCGGGTCTGTGCCTGCCCTGCTTCAGCCACGGCTCTTCCAGCCCGGGTCGTCGGGGACGGCTACGATTTCGGATGCTCAGAAGCTTTACGAGGCGCTGCTTTCAGGGGCTTATTACAGCTTTATCGAGACGGCCGAAAGCGGTCTGCAGTTCGTCGGTCAGGTCGCCACCAAGCAAGCATCCGTTGCCACGGCCATCAACGTCAGCTATCAGGACGCGTCGGGTCGGAAGGCGGCAGCCGATGGGCAGGTACTGACCCGGTCGGGCATCGCTTACCTGCAAGTCGAGTTGACGGCTGAGTCGGGAGAGAAGGCTATATACCGGATGGCGCGCATCGGCAGCGACCTGCGTGGAACGCTCGAGACCCGCACGGCCAATGGCACCAAGGTCGTCCTCGGGGCGGTCTGGCGCACGACACCACCTGCCGCGACGGAAACGCGCTTCGTGCCCTCGGCGGGCGGCACCGGCAACGGCACGGGCGCCGGGGCCTTCGGATTCGGTGCAGGGACCATCGTTCAATCGGGTGCTGCCGGACTGCCGTCCGTGGCCCTGCTTCCCGGTGTCAATGCAGGCATCCAAATTGATGCCCAGACTCCGACGGGAGGGGGCGTGGCCGGCTTCGTTCCCTCGACGGGTGATGGCGGTGCGGTGGCCGACGCCCCGGGCACGGGCGGGGTCGTGACCGTCACCAATCCCTCGCCCGCGCCCGCTGTGCCCTCCCTGCCGCCCAGTCTCGCCGATGAGGTCATTCCCGTAGCTGTCGCCCCTGCTCTGGCGGAGCAGAACAAGGATGTGCTGGTAGCGGCTTTCGGCTTCAAGCCGAACGCGACCAAGCTTTACGCATATGCAGAGACGGCCTCGAACGGGCTGCAGTTCTTCTCGGAGGTGACGGCCACTTACGACAGGGCTGGCGAGGAGTACCTTCTGAAGACGGAAGATCAGAGCGGCCGTGAGGGCAATGGTTCAGGTCAACTTGTGACGCGTGACGGCTTCACCTTCCTCGAGTTCAATGTCATCAGCACCCAGACCGACGAGCGGGCCATCTTCCGTATGGCGAAGTTCGGCAACGAATATCGCGGCACGATGGAGACGGTTGATGCACAGGGCCGCCCGGTGGTCATTGGCGTGGTCTGGAAAGCCGACGCCCCGTTGCCTTCCCAGGCCGTCTTTGCGCCCAAGCCCGGCGCACCCGGCAGCCCGGCGGGTGTCGTTCCCGACGGGGACACGGAACGGGACCCCGGATCCTATGGCTTCGGTGCCGGCAGCGTCATCAACAGCACGCAGGTGGACATCCCGAGCACCGCGCTCATTCCGGGCGTCAATTCGGGCGTCAAGCTGGATCCCAATACCTCGGACGGGGGCACCGGCGGGTTCATCCCTTCGACGGATGCCGGTGGCTTCCAGCAGGGGCAGGGGACGACCGGGGGGGCCTACACCCAGAATCCACCGAGTTCGGGAACGTCCACAGGGGGCATTTCCGGCAGCGAGAGCAGCACGACCCTGCCGGGCAACATGACGCCGGCTCCCGTCCAGGTCACGCCGGTACCGGTGCTGACGCCGACGCCCTTGCCGTTGCCGACCCTGCCGCCCGCCTTGGCGAGCAGCGACCCCGATATCCTGACACCCGGCCAGATCCAGCAGCAGGTCGACCCGACCCCCGAGGAAGTGGTGCAAGGCCTGGGTACGGTGGCCGACCCCGGTCACTATTATGTCTTCGTCGAGACGCAGTCGAACGGCCTGCAGTTCATCGGCGAGATGGACACGGCCTTCGCGGGCGATCGCGTGGCGCTTGGCTGGACCGACCCCAGCGGTCGCAAGGCCTCGGGATCCGGTGTGATCAAACCCGGGGTCATCGCCTATCTCGAGGGTGTTATGGGCTCGTCTCTGGGGGATGGTGCGACCTTCCGTGTGGCACGTTTCGGCTCCGAGTACCGCGGCACCATGGAGACGACCAACGCCAAGGGCGAACGCGTCATCGCCGGCGTGGTGTGGCGCACCCAGGGTCCCGTGGCATCGGAGCAGGTCTTCGTGCCCGACGCGGGAACCAGTGGCAATACCGAGGGTTCCGGCAGCTACGGCTTCGGTTCCGGTGAGGTGCTCGATGCCGGTCAGGCGGATGTCCCCACGACCGTGCTCATACCCGGCGTCAATGGCGGTCTCGATGCGGGCTCGACCGAGGTCACGGGCGGTTCGGGCGGGTCTGATGGCTTGCAGCCACCTGCTGGCCCCACGCCCCCGCCGGCGTTTCCTCCCTATGTGCCCGGGGATGCCCCGGCAGGGACCGGCGCGTCGGATTCACCTGCGCCAGCCCCCGAGCCCACGCCCCTGCCCGTCCAGACGCCGCCCCCGAATCTGGCGTCAGCGGCCATCATCCCCGTCAACTCGGGAGCCATCGTCAGCGACCTGGCTGCCTTCCAGAATGCCTTGGGCACGCCTCAGAATCCGGCCTCGTTCTTCACGTACATCGAATCCTTCCCCAATGTGTTCACGGGCGTCATGCGGACCCAGTTCTTCAACGATGTCGTGACCTTCGGGTATGTGGACACGGCCAACCGGCAGGCAACCGGCACGGGCCGGATTCGCAAGAACCGGCAGGGCATCTACGTGCTGCGTACGCGCCTCGTCTCCAACTTCGGCGACTACGGGACCTTCCGCATGGTGCGCTACAACAACGAGTTCCGCGGCACCCTCGAGGTTCTGGCGAAGGACGGTACGCGGGTGGTCGTCGGCTGTGTCTGGAGCCTTGTCGCGCCGGACAGCGAGAGCCCTTACTCGCCGGTTTACGGCAGGGACGGTAACGATGACCCGACGGACTGGGGCTTCGGTGCCGGTTCGGTCATCCTGAGCCGCCAGGTCGCCGTACCCTCGACGGTCCTCATCGAGGGCGCCAATGGTGGCATCCAGATCGACAGCACGACCACCACGGCACCCTCGAGTGGCTTCGTGGCCACCGATACGGCTGGCGGTACCACGGCCGATGCTCCGGGGAACGGCGGCGTCTACGTACCGGGTGCCCCGGCACCGACGCCGTCGCCAGATCCCTTCTACCAGACGGTTACACCGGAACCGCTGCCCACTTATTCACCGGTCCCCGGCCTTCAGCCGACGCCATTCCCGACGGAAGCGCCCGTGGCTTCGCCGACGCCCGGGGGTGGTTTTGCGACCCCGACGCCTGCACCCTCGGTGGCACCGACACCGGGTAGCGGTGGTGGGTTCGCCACGCCCACGGCTGCTCCCTCTGGCGCACCGACGCCCGGTGGTGGTGGGTTCGCCACGCCCTCGGCTGCGCCCTCTGGCGCACCGACAC
>JAYKIS010000064.1:0-10186 GCA_035286125.1 Candidatus Sericytochromatia bacterium | reverse complement strand
TCTGGTGGCAAGGCGACGTGGTCCCACCCGTTCCCATCCCGAACACGGCCGTGAAACGCGTCAGCAGCGACGATAGTTGGAGGGTGACTTCCCGCGAAAATAGCCCGCTGCCAGGATTAATCGAAGGCACCGTTCCCGTAACGACGGGGACGGTGCCTTTCTGCTTGGGAAAGGAGTGTTCTGTGACTGCCCCAATCCTGGTCACGGGTGCGTCGACCGGTATCGGCCTCGCCATCGTGAACGAATTGTTGGCCTCCGGCTTCGAGGTGCTCGCTGCCGTGCGCCGCGAGGAAGATCGCCTGCGTCTCGAGGCCCTCGCTCCGCGCTGTACCGGCCTGCTGCTTGATGTGGCCGTGCCTGAGGACCGTGAGCGCGTGGCAGCTGCCCTTGCTTACCAGCTTTCAGGACGCGGGCTCGGTGGCGTGGTCCATAACGCGGGCATCGCGATTTTTCAGCCTGTGGAGGCTCTGGGGGATGACCTGCTGCAGCAGCAGTTCGCTGTCAATGTCTTCGGGGCCGTTGCGCTGACCCGTCTGCTCCTGCCCCTGCTGCGCGAGGGACAAGGGCGAATCGTGCACATCAGCTCGCTCGCCGGCAACCTGTCGCAACCTTACTTCGGTGCCTATGCCGCCTCGAAGTGGGCGCTTGAGGCCTTCAGCGATGCCCTGCGGCTCGAGTTGGCGCCGCAGGGCATCCACGTGGTCAGTGTCCAGCCCGGTGCCATTGCAACGCCCATATGGGAGAAGTCGCTCGAGCAATCGCGGTCGCGCCATACGGCCATGCCCGGGGCGCTGCGCGACCTGTATGGTGCCGATCTCGATCGGCTGGCCCAGGGGGCCGAAATGCTTGGTGCCCGTGGCATACCGGCCGCTCGTGTGGCCCGCGTGGTGCGGCATGTGTTCACGGTCAGGCACCCGGCGGCGCGGTATCGTGTGGGTCCGGATGCCCGGCTCGGGCCCTGGCTACGCGTGCTGCCCGACTCATGGCGCGATGCGCTATTGCGACGGGTGCTCGGCCTTGGCGGCTTCCGCTCCTGAGGTCGACAAGCCCGGGGGATGAAGGCCCCCGGCTACGCGGCGTGCCAGTTCGTGGCCCACGGGAATGGCTCCGATGCCCATGATCAGGCTCAAGGCGACATAGGTTGCCGCCTCGCCTGGGGCGTGACGCTGGATGAGCCTGTTGGTCTCGAGCCCGAAAGCCGAGAACGTCGTGAAGCCTCCCAGCAGCCCGATGCCGATGAGGGGTCTGGCCCAGGCTGTCGAGCCCGGCCGTGCGGCGAGGATGCCATCGAGGATACCCATGGCAAGGCATCCCAGGATGTTGATGGCGAGGGTGGGCCACGGAAAGGCGTGCCCGGCCCAGCGGCCGACCAGTTGTCCCAGCGCGGCACGCGCCGTGGCGCCGGCAGCCCCGCCCATGGCAATCCAGAGCCACTCCATGGCCTCATCCTAGCAGGTTCCCCGTGACGTCCTGATGGAGGCCCCGCTGTTCTCGCCGCACGATCGAGGCCACGTCCGGAGTGGGCGGAAGGAGGGTCGGATGCGCGGTTGTCCGGGGTTTGGGCGTGTTCTGGTCGGATGGCTGGTCCTGGGGGCGGGCGGATGCTCCGAGGCACCGGTCGCAGTCTCGGGAGGGGGGCAGGTAGCGCCTTCCGTCCGGACTTCGGCCCCGCAGGGCGTCATGGTGCTGCTGCCGACCGTGGCGGCGGGTGGCCTCGCGCTTCAGGCGTTGGTGACGCCGTGGTCACGACAGGATATCCATCATCTGGTCCTGCGCCTCTCCGTCCTTTCCGGACCCGACGAGCAGCCTGTCCGCCAGGATGGCGAACCGGTCCGACGCATCATCATGGCTGCCCAGTTGTCCGATCCCGTGGCGTTCCGTGGGTTGCGTCCCCGAACGACCTACCGGGTCCGTGCCTATGCCTACCGAACAGATCGCGAGGGCGCCGAGGATATGATCTCGGTCGACGACCCGCGATCTTGGGCGGATGTCGTCATCGACCGGGAGGACCGTCCCATCGTGACGCTCCTGCCGGTCAAGCTGCGAGATACGGTATTCAGCGGGGAAGCGACGGCAGGGATCCGGATCGAGGAGGGAACCTACACGACAATCCAGGAGACCTTGTCGTGAAGGTGCGGGATTTTCAGGGAGGGTTGTCGGGCATTCTGGCCATGGGGCTTGTCGCAATGCCTGCCGGTACAGACTGGGCCTCGGGGGCGATGGGTGACGATTTGGTGCAGCTCGTCACGCCGACGCCCTGCGGGACCGGGGCGCACGTCACGCCCGTCGCTGTCCCTACGCCCATGCTCGCTCCTGTCCCCTCCGGGACAGCAGTCGAGATATCGTGGCAATGGCTCGAGGGACCGGCTCGCATACCTGTCGAGGTCGCCAGTTGGGATTTCCCACTGGCGGGTACCGGTACCACGCTGGATCTCCCCCTGGTGGGCCTGGTGCCGGAGCGTCTCTACCAGATGCGTCTTCGCCGCAGGGTGCAAGGGATACCCGGCGCCTGGCTCGAAGTCGGGGATTCCGGCAGGGGATGGTTGTCCCGTCCCCTGCGCGCCGTCGTGCTGCCTTCGATTGCGGCCATGCCTGGTCCGCCCGACGTGACCTGGCCGATCAACATCCAGCCCACTGCCGAGGGCGCGATGCTCGAGGGCCGTCTGGAAAGGCTGGATGATTCAGGTGCGACCTACACGTCCGTGGCAACGGCCAGTTGGCGCCTCAGGGGACCCGCCCAGCCGGTCACGGCCCGTGGCCTGCGCAGCTGGAGCCGCTACCGGCTTATGCTCTCGGAGGGGGCGCATGTCGCGACGCTCGATATCCAGACGCGTGGCCAAGGGGAGCCTGCCCTGTCCACGCCGACGGCCTTGGTGTGGCCGCCTTGATGGATGGCCGTGCCGGGCTATCATGGACTCGCCCTTGGTCCTGAGGTATCCGCCATGCCTGTCGCACCTGAAGTCCAGCCACGCCCGGCCGTCGCTCACTATCCGCGTACCCGGGTCCTGCTGCATGACGATGACGTCCATGAGATGAACGAGGTCGTGCGCTACTTGCTTGAGGCCGTGCCGCATCTCGGCCGGGACCGCTGTGTGGCCGTGATGCTCGAGGCGCATCGAGCCGGACGAGCCGTTGTCGTCGAGGCGCCCTTCGAACACGCTGAAGGTTACGCAGAGCGTCTTCAGTTGCGTGGATTGACCGCGACGCTCGAGCCTGCCGCCTGACGCGATTCCGGGAGCAGGTGCCCTGGAAGCCTTCGCGGTGGCCCGATGACGAAACAGGGGGAACCGGTTGGTTCCCCCTGTCGAGGCGGAGAGAGGGGGATTCGAACCCCCGGTACGCCTTATAGACGTACGTCGGTTTAGCAAACCGGTGCCTTCAGCCGCTCGGCCATCTCTCCAGAGGCTTGGGCAGTCTAGCAGATGGGTGCCGACTGACTCAAGCCATGCGGGTGTCCTAGCCTGCCCAGCCCGTCTGGTAGCGCATGAACGCGGGCAGCATGCGCCGCCAGGTGGGCCAGTCATGGGGCATGTCGTGTCCCCACATCTCCAGGTTGTGCCAGATGCCCTTCGACCAGAGGATATCGGAGATTTCCTTGCTCTGGTGGGGTGCTTCGTAGGAGCCTTGGCCCGTCAGGATATGGATGCCTTTGCCACGGTAGCGGAGCATCTCCAGGTAACCGTGATCATTCAGGTTGGGCATGTAGTGGCGGGGCGAGTTCATGTAGATGAGCTCGTCCATGTAGCCGCCGGTCCAGGGGGACAGGTCGTAGGCGCCACTCATGGCCACGGTGCCGCCGAAGACCTGAGGGTGCCGAAGCAGGAAGTTGAGGGCGTGGTACGCCCCCATGCTGGCGCCCGTCGTGAAGATACCGTCGCGGTTCCCCTGGTTCAGCCAGATGAAGGGCACGACCTCCTGCATGACGTACTGGTCATAGGCCTCGTGGCGACGCGCACGCTCGCTGGCGTGGATGCGGCTGTTCATCCAGGTCCAGCCGTTGACGCTGTCGATCGAGTAGCACTTCACGAGCCCCTTCTCGATCCAGGGCCGAATCATCTCGACCAGATAGAACCGCTCGTACTCCTCGAAGTCCGCTGCGGCGGTAGGGAACATCAGAAGGGGAAAGCCGTAGTGGCCATAGACCTTGACCGGCATGTCGCGGCCGATACGGTGGCTGTACCAGCTGGTCTTGAATACATTCATGGACAGGAAAGACCTCCGGGGGGCAGAACGGCGCCATCATACCGCAGGGAAGCGGCCGGGGACCATACGGGATGGCCGGTGACGAGCAGGTCTTCGCCTACGGTGCGGTATCGGACGTCGGCCAAGCCCAATCCCTGGTCCAGACGGTCCGGATCGGGGCCGCCGAACCAGCTCGGGCTCGCGTGGCCGCCAAGCAGCCGCGGCGCCAGGAAGAGGCGCAGTTCGTCAACGAGGCCCTGGCGCAGCATCTGTGCCGCCAGTTCGCCTCCGCCCTCGACCAGGAGCGAGACGCATGATTCCTGACCCAGTTGGCGGAGCCCCTCGGCAAGATCCAGACCACCGTTCACGTGGGGGGGGAGGATGCGGTGGCGGACGTGCTCGGGCAGGTTCGGGGGGGGCGTCGGTCCCCGCCAGAGCTCCACCTGCCCCTCGGCGCGCAGCGCCCGGCAGGAGGCAGGCAGGTTGCCCGACTGGCTGACCACGACCCGACGGGGTTGATGTGCACCTTCCAGGCGTGCATCGAGGCCGGGATCGTCGGCGCGGACCGTGCCGCCTCCCACCATCACGGCCGCGACCGTCGCCCGCCACGCATGGACTTCCGCGCGGGCCTCGGTGCCCGTGATCCAGCGGCTCTCGCCACGATGCGTCGCGATGCGTCCGTCCAGCGTGGCGGCCATCTTGAGGATGACGCGGGGCAAGCCCGTCCGCACCCAGTGGAAGAAGTCGGCATTGAGGGTGGAGGCCTCCCGGTCCAGCAAGCCTTCCTCGTAGCGGATGCCGGCAGATTCCAGCACGGCCCTGGCCTGCCCGTTGGTGCGCGGGTTGGGGTCCCCGACGGCGGCGACGACACGGCGGACTCGTGCGCGGATCAGGGCTTCGGTGCACGGTGGAGTCCGGCCGTGGTGGTTGCAGGGTTCGAGGGTGACGTAGGCCGTGGCTCCCTCTGCGGCTCCGCCCGCCTCCTCAAGGGCGCGAACTTCCGCATGAGGTCCCCCGGGACGCGCGTGGTAGCCGACGCCGACGACTTCCGTTCCCCGGACGATCACGGCGCCCACCATGGGGTTGGGATGGGTCCAGCCACGGCCTCTTTCGGCCTGCTCGAGCGCGAGGCGCATGAACGCCTCGTCGTGAAGGTGCGGGTTCACGCCCGCGCCGGGGGCTGCCAGCCCGCGGATGTCGTCAGCTTGCCACGCGCCGCCGCCAAGGCCAGCGGGCGGCCCAACTCGCGCCCAACCTGCTCCATGTAGCCTTGCCACGCCTCGTCCTCAAGCGTTCGGTTCTGCTCGACGAGTGCCAGAAGCAGGCAAAAAGGGTGCGTGCCCGAGGCCAGATCCTCAAGGTCCCGGATGATGCCCGGGTCATCGGGTGCCGCGGTAGCTTCCTCAAGGGCGGCGAAGCTCTCCAGCAGGTGCCGGGCACCTCGCCTGCACGCCTCGAGGTGGCTCGAAGCCGCGACGTCTTCCGTCGCGAGGCTCTCGACACGCCGCACCACGTGTTGCGCGAGCCCCAGCTTGACCCGGATGCGATGGATGAACTTGCGGGCTTCCCGGACTCTGTCCAGGATGTCGGCGACCTCATCGATCGACGTGACATGGTCGCGATACGGCAGCGGGTCCAGACCCTCGCGCGTCGCCTCGGCGTGAACCCAGTCCCTCAACTGGTCGAACTTGCCCCGCACGTGTTCGAGATCGCGCAGAATCTCGCGTGTGGGCGGACGACCCGGTTGAAGCAGGTCGCGCCGGGTTTCCTCGAGATATTCCGCCAGACGTCCGAAACGACCGCGAAGCTGGGCCAGCTCCTCAATCGCCTTGTCGATTCGGGCGCCTTCGTCATCGCCGACAGGAAGATCGCGACCGTCCGTCATGCTGCGCATCCCTTGCATAATCCGCCCAGCTCCAGGCGGTGATTTTCCAGCGCGAACCCGAGGGTCGCCGCCTCCCTTGCCAACAGGCTGCCGATGTCCGGGCAGTGCAGCTCCTCGATTCGGCCACAAGTGCGGCAGAGGAGGCTGTGGTGACAATGGTCGGGTTGTGGCAGGCCGCAAGGTTCATGGGCCTCGATGACACAGCGGTGGACCTTGCCCGTGCTCAGGACGCGGTGGACGAGCCCTGTCTGCTCGAGGCACTCGATGATGCGGTAGACGCTGACGATGTCGATCCGCTCGCCCCGTGCCTCGAGTTGGTCACGCATCTCGTAGGCGGAGACGGGCTCGACCGCTTCGGCGAGCAGGTCGATGACCCGACGACGCGGCGTGGTGATGCGGAAGCCGGCCTCCTTGAGGCGGGCCAGCGCGTGGGCACGGTAGGCCATGGTTCATTGTAGCCCGTGTCCGGTATGCTGTTGAAAGTCTATTGCAATAAAGAGGTGTGCCGATGCTTGCGATGCCAGCCCACTGGTGGGCCGTGCCCACGCTCGGTGCCCTGATGGCTGCCGGCGGCTGGGGTGTGGTTTCGGGCCATGGCAGGTGGCTGACCCGGTCCAGACTCGGAACCCTGCTGGCGTCAGGCGGCGGCTACCTGGTGCCTCTTGCGCTCGTCGACTTGCTGCCGGAATCCCTCGAGAGCCCAGGAGCCGACTTGCACCGGGTGTTCGCGGCCATGGCCCTGGGTGCCCTTGCCGTCTTCGTCCTCGATCGCCTGCTCGGACCTACCTTGCAGGCGTGGGCCAATCGCCTCGTGGCGGAGGCCGGGCCTGCCCCTGGCGTCGTGATGGCCGGACACGACCACGAGCACCCTGCGGATCAGGCTTACGGTCATACCCACGCCCATCACCTCGCGCACGGCCACGATCACGATCATCACGGTCATCACGCACCGGGTGTGGCCGCCGCGTGTTCCGCTATCGGCTGCCTTTGGCTCTGCGCACTCTTCGATGGCCAGGTGCTGGCGGCCTCCCTCGAGGCGGGCGCCGACATCGGCGGACGCGTGGGCTTCGGCTTGGTCTTCCACATGCTGCCCGAGGGGGTGATGGCGGCCCTGCTCTCGCTGGCGGCCGGACATCCGGCACCGGTTGCGCGGCGCATCGCTGTCCTGACGGGCGGGGCGCTGGTGGCCGGAGCCCTCCTGCAGTGGGGCCTTGCAGCGGGTTCGCCCCTGATGCTGCCGTTCTCGGCAGGAGTCCTGCTGTACTTCGCGTTGACGGAGCTGCTGCCGTCGGCGGCCGCCGGGTGGCGCGGGGTCGTCGAGGTCCTGGCCGGGGCCCTGCTCTTCGCGGGTGTCCACCTGGCCCTCTGAAGACCTGCCGAGGCCTGTTTCCTGACCCCGCCCGAGGGTATAGGAACTGGGTGGCCTCCTGTGGGGCTGCTGGTTTGACGGTGCAATTCCCGTTCTGTCCCTTGCCGTCAGTCCAACGTGGAGGAGCCTGCGGATGCGCGTCCGTTTCTGGGGAACCCGAGGTTCCATCGCGAAACCCGGTCCCCGGACGGTCAGGTATGGCGGCAACACCTCGTGCGTCGAGGTCCGCGGGCAGGACGGGACCCTGCTGGTCCTCGACTGCGGCACGGGGGCCCATGAACTGGGCTTCCATCTCATGGCGAACGAGCCCAAGCCCATCCGTGGCCACCTGCTGATCGGCCACACCCACTGGGACCACATACAGGGCCTGCCCTTTTTCACGCCCTTCTTCATTCCGGGCAACGAGTGGGATGTCTATGCGCCCCATGGCCTCGTCCAGGAGCTGCGTGACACCCTTGCCGCCCAGATGGACTACACGTTTTTCCCTGTCGCCCTGAACCAGTTGGGGGCGACCCTGCGCTACCACGACCTGCTCGAAGGGGAGTTCTCGGTCGGTGGCGTCAGGGTGCTGGCGCAATACCTGAACCATCCTGCCCTGACGCTCGGTTACAGGCTCGAGGCCGACGGCTGTTCCGTCGTCTATTCGACCGACCACGAGCCCCATTCCCGCCAGCTGGCCCTCGGGGAAGAATGCCTCCACGGCGAGGCCGAGCGCCTCGTCAATCCCGAGGAGCGCCGTCATCTCGAGTTCATTGCCGGGGCCGACCTGCTGATCCACGATACGCAATACACGGCGGCCGAGTATCCGGCGCGTCTCGGCTGGGGGCACAGCACCCTCGAGTACGTCGTCGAGATGGCCTGTGCGGCGCGGGTGCGTCGCCTGGCGCTGTTCCACCACGACCCGATGCGGGATGATGCTGCCGTCGACGATCTGGTCCAGCGTGCCCGGGACCACGCGACCCGCGTCGGTGCCGACATCGAGATCTTTGCCGCAGCCGAAGGTCAGGTGCTCGAACTGGGCGGGGGAGCCGGCGGAGCCACCCGCGATACCGGCCCGCTTCGCGAGGCGCGTCGCAAGCTGCCTGCCGTGCCCCGGGGCTCTGCGCAAGCGCCCTGCGTCGTCGTGGGTCTCGAGCCGGGGCCGGTCCGTACGTTGCTGGTGACGGCCCTCGAGGATGAGGGTTTGCGTGTGGTCGTGACCGAGGGCGAGGCCGGGGTGCACGACGCTGTCCATCGTGATGCCCCCTCCCTGATCATCCTCAGGCAAGGCGAGGCCGGTTCGGATCCGCTTGCCTTCAGCCGTCGTCTTCGCGAGTCGGCTTTGGCCAGCAGCGTGACCCCCATCTTCGTGGTGGCCGATGCCGAAGATCCCGCCCTGATCGCTGCCGGAGCCGAGGCGGGCGTGAGCGATTGGCTGCTCCTCCCCTTCTCCGGTCCCTATGCCCGCACCAAGGTCCGGGCTTGGCTGCTGCGCGACCGCGACGGCTGGGACAACGCGGCGAAGCCCGCCGAGGGAGCAGGCCTCACCGGCGCCTGAACCAACGTCAGTCCGAGGTCGGTGTTTCCAGCCAGCGATCCACGAGGGGGCCAACGGTGGCGGGATCCCCCTTGCCCTTGAGGGCACGCAGGACCTGACCCATCAGGAATCCCCGCACCTGATGCTTGCCCGAGCGCCATTGCGCCACCTGGTCGGGCAGCCCCCGCAGGACTTCGTCCACGAGACGCGCGGCGGAGCCATCGTCCCGTTCCAGCCACAAGCCACGTTCGTGGGCCAGTGTTTCAGGTTCCGCCCCCTCGACGAGGACATCGCGGACCAGCTTGCGGAAAGAAGGGGCGGCGAGCCGCTTGGCACGGACCAGTTCGACCAGTTTCGCAAAGCCTCCGGCCCGATCGAGGACGGCTTCGGCGTCGAGGCCGGCATCCGCGAGACAGCCGAGCCCTTCGCCCAGCAACCATCTGGCCGCGTCGCGCAATGGCGTCCCGTGTCCGACGACCGCCTCGAGCAGGCTCCAGAGGGCGGGGTCCCCGGCCAATTGGTACGCCTCGGACCGGGAGAGGCCGGCGGCCACACCACGTTCGCGCCGCGCCGCAGGCAGCTCGGTCAGGCATTCGCTGACTGCTGCGCGCCACGCATCGTCGAGAACGACATCCGGCAGGTCGGGATCGGGGAAGTAGCGATAGTCCGCCGCATCTTCCTTCGAGCGCATGGAGACGGTCGTCCCCTTGTCTTCCTGCCACAAGCGGGTTTCCTGAACGATCGGCTCCCCGGCTTCGATCAGGCGAATCTGGCGCTGGATCTCGCAGTCGATGGCCTTTTGCAGGAATTTGAACGAGTTGAGGTTCTTGATCTCGACGCGTGTGCCCAGGACATCCGTTCCGGTGGGCCGGACGGAAACGTTGGCGTCACAGCGCAAGGAGCCCTCCTCGAGCCGGCCATCGTTGACGCCCAGCGTCAAGAGGACCAGCCGCAGTTCCTGGAGGTAGAGCCGGGCTTCTTCAGCGCTCGTGAGGTCGGGAGCGCTGACGATTTCGATAAGCGGCACCCCGGCCCGATTCAGGTCGACCAAGCTATGGGTGGCCCCAGCCAGCCCTGACGCTCCACGGTGGACCAGCTTGCCTGCATCTTCCTCGAGGTGGATGCGGATGAGCCGGATACGCTTGGTGCCATCCGCCAAGGGGAGGTCGAGATGACCTCCGTTGACGATGGGCATGGCCAACTGGGAAATCTGATAGCCCTTGGGCAGGTCAGG
>JAYKIS010000063.1:0-10384 GCA_035286125.1 Candidatus Sericytochromatia bacterium | reverse complement strand
CCCGACGAGGAAGGGCGCCTGACGATTGATGTGGCCAAGACTCACCCTGCCTCGAGCTACAGCGGCATGCCCCGTGTCCGACAAGTTTGGCCGGGCCACTACCTTATCAGAACGTCAACGCCGTCCTGAATCCGTGGTCACTGATCCGGGCGGTGAAGTCGTTGGCCACATAGGTGCACCACAGGCCGGCCGACCCACCTCTGGCGTCCCCCCCTCCTCGCCGCGCATGGGCCTCCCCGCTCAGGCTGTTGGCACCCGCGCCGTAGAAGTAGTCCCCCGCCCAGACAGGTGACGGGGGGTCATAGGCCACAGTGGCAGGCAGTCCCAGGCGACGGACGCCCGGCATGGTCGACATGGTCTGGATGAACGTGCCGCCTATCGTGGCAGCGACCGCCAGTTCCTGCCCCCTGTAGGTCCACTTCGCCTGACCCGGCGAACCCGGCCCCACCCCGATGCCATCGGTCCATTCGTCGATGTTGCCGACCAGATCCATGACGCCTGCATCCGTGCCGGTGTGGCTGGTCAGGTTCTGGGCGCCGGTCCATGCGGCGTTCCTGCCGCTGCCCGTCAGGGCACCCGAATAACCCGACACTCCGGCCTCGAAGGTCGTGTCCGGATCGTCCGACGACACGTTGCCCAGACTGTTGCCCACGATCTTGACGCCGTGGATGGTGGCCCAGACCGCCAGTGCTGTCCATTGCTCGTCCAGCAGCAGGGCGGCGTTGGGATGCAGGTTGCGCGAGAGCTCGTCGGCCTCGGTCCACGTCACGGCGCCCCATGGCACGCAGTACCGGGCGACCTTCATCCCGGGTGCGGTCCCGACCGTCGCCGACGACCCGGTCAATGGGTCCCAAGGCGTCGCATCCGTGCGGCTGGATTCGTACTTGCCGGCGTAGAAGCCGCCAAAGGTCTCGGCGGCCCAGGCCACGGTGGGCACGCCCATCGTCGGCTTGTCCTTGACCCATTGGCCGACGGGCGCGTCCGGCAGGCCCGCTTCGGCCGGACGGATGATCTGGTACGCCTTGAAGACCGGCACCCACACGAATGTGCTGGCGACGCCATCCTTGGTGAGGGTGTAGTCGTGGTGGCTGCTGGCCGACTGGGTGTCGTCGGGCGCAAGGCGATTGCGCACCGCCGTGGCGGTCCCGAGGATGTACGACCGCACGCCGTCGACAAGAGCGGCAACGGCCGACACGGTACCTCCCGAGGTCGTTTCGAGGTCATGGGGGACCGTGACCTCGATGCTGTCGGAGCCCACCCATGTCACCTCCGCACTGACATTCCCCCCGAAGGACACCAGGATGGGCTTGTCGCCATGGGTGGTCCCGAAGCCTGATCCACGCAGCGTGACGACCTCGCCCGGTCGCAGCACGCCATCGCCCGCAACCTCGGTCAGGACCGGCGGGTCCGTCAACCGGAAGGACAGCGCCACCCGCTTCTCCTCGCCGCGACCGATGGCGACGTTCTCGACGACGGCCTCCGCGACGGGCACCTGCGGTTGCCCGAAGTCAGGCGCCACGCGGTAGGCCTTGCCCACGATCCGGTAGTTCTCGCCCGGCGCGAGCGGGATGCGCACGGGCACGGGGTTCTTGCCTGCCTTGCGGCTGACACGGGCGGTGGCTGCCACGCCTGCCGGCACGCGTACCTCGATGTCGACGGCCGTGACGGACAAGGGCAGGGCCTGCGCCGTGCGCACAGCCGTTTCGGGCCACATCACGCGAATCGTCAGGCCACCCGCATCCGTCCGGACCTCGAGGGGGGGCACCTCGACAGTGGCCGCGAACGGAGAACCGCTGGGCAGTACCCCCTCCGCAGGGACAGCCATGGGGGCGGGGACCCTTGCCGTCCCGCCACATGCTGGCAGGCGGCCAGCGCACAACCGAGGGCCACGAGGCCAAGGCGACGAACAGGCATGACGGCGTTCCTCATCTACCGCACCTCGACCGTCAGGTTGCCCGAGGGGTCGAGACGCACCGAGGTCGTGGCGCTGACGGCCGGGTCGTCCCACGACGACACCTTGAGTTCGACGGACGCCGCCTCCTTGCCGATCGGGAAGGCGCGCCAGGCACCATTTGCGACCCGGATGTCCACGAGTGCGGGATTCAGGCTCTCCCAGACCACGGCCGACACCGTACCTTCCGTGGTCTGCACCCAGGCCGGCAGCACCAGACCCGGCGAGGGCGCCGCGGTCCCACCCGTCAGGACCGTGCCTCCGCCCGTGCCGTCGATGGGTTCGTCGAGGCCCGGGAACAGGTCCGGCTCGGACGACGTCGCCACGACGCTCGCCGGTTGGCTCGACGTGCCCTCGGGAATCAGGGTACCGGGGCTCGGGAAGCCCGTGACCCCGAGGACCTGGGCCACGCGGAACGAGCGTGTGGCCACGAGGTTGCCCGCGGAATAGGCAATCTCGTAGGTCCCCGGTTGACTGGCGATGAAGCGCCAGGAGCCTTGGATCTGGTCGTGGACGTCCAGGTTGCCGGGTCCCTGGTAGTCCCAACTCAATTCTGCCTGCAACAGGCTCTCGAGTGTCAGGCCCGGTGCCAGTGGATCAAGGCGGGCAGCCCCGAAGGGCCTGCCGACAATGCCGACGTCCGCCGGCAATGGCTGGCCCACGGGAGGTCCTTCCGTCCAGCGCGGTTCGCCGGCGACGACGCGGAACGGCGCCCCGCCCTGATAGGGGCGGAGGATGGTCAGCTCGGGCGTGGTCACGATGCCGCCGGGTCCCTCCAGCACAATCGCGATCCGGTCGCCGTCGAGCACGCTGGGCAGCCGCAGCGTCAGTTCGTCCGTGTCGACGAGCTCCCAATCGAGGATGCGTCGCCCGGTGCTGTCGTACAGCCGCAGCCCGGGCCCGAAGCCCTTGCCGTTCAGGCGGATCGTGGCGCCGGGAGCGGCGAACATGGGTACCACGTCCGTTACGGAGAGTTCGGGCCGCACCAGCGCGACCGGGGCCAGCTTCGTTTCGGCGCCGGCCGTGATGGCCGCGGGACCGACCCGCGTTCCCGGTGCGCCCGGCATGGCGGCCACGAGGGTATAGCTGCCCACCGGGACGTCGCGCATCGCGAAGCGCCCCTGGGCATCGGCGTGGGCCACGAGGTCCGTGCCGGGGACATAGACCAGCAGGCCCTCGAGGGGGGTGCCCGGCGGTGCCGTGAACTGGCCGGAAAGGTTTCCGGTCGGCACCAGATCGACGTCAACCTGGGTCGCCGCCTGCACCCCGAAGCGGATGGCCCGGTAGCCGGGCACGCCGTCGACCGTCAGGTTGTAGACGCCGTCGGGGACGTCGAGGCCGAAGGCACCCGAGGTATCGGCCCACGTGGTATAGGCCCGTGCGTCCGGTGCCGCCATCCGGGGACGGACCGTCACCCTGAGCGGGGGCAGGGCCGCTTCGCCCGCGGCCCGGATGCGGCCGGCGAGGCGGACGAGGCCCGTGCTGGCCGTCGTGCCCGCGGCCAGTGACTCGCCGGTATGCCCTTGCGTCAGGCCCGTCGGCTGTCCGGGTGAAGGCACGGCGCAGGCGGTGATTGTGGCAGCCACCCCCGCGAGGCAAATGCCCCGGCCCTTGCGAAGCCTGCTGTTCATGGCCCCTCCCTACTCACGCACCGTGACGAGTCGGGTCAGGTTCTCGGCGCCGGCCACCCGCACCACCATCACCCACGTTCCTGCGGGCACCCCGTACAGGACATAGTTGCCGTCCGCGTCCGACACCGCCTCGAAGACCTGGTCAGCCGCAAGCAGCCGGACGAGCGCGCCAGGGCGAGCCACATCGGCCACCGTGACGTGCCCGCGTACCGTCGACGGTGGCTCTTCCGTCGGCAGGAAAGAGGGCGTCATCGTGGGCGAGACCCACGGTTCTCCAGAGGGCACGGGATCCTTTGTCGCCTGCCCCGTGGGCGTGGCCGTAGGCCCCGGGGATTGGCCAGGCAACCCGGCATCGGGAGACGGCGTGGGCCTGGGCGGGGTGGTCGGCGATGGATCAAGTGTCCCCTGCGTGGGCGACACGGACGGCGCCGGCAACCCTCCGTTGACCGTCGCGTTGAGGCACCCGGCGATGCCCAGCGCGAGGAGGGAAGCCAGCGCTCCTGTCGGGCGCACGCCTCATCCTTCCATCCGCGGCTTGAAATGGGTTTGAGACAGTCGTGAAATCTTGCGCAAATGCTGCGCGTCTCCGCAGGCGTCAAGCCGGGGGCCCGCAGGATGCACCTGCCCCCACATCGTGCTAGCGTCGAGGTGTGTCCGACCTTTCCCCGGGGGCCTTGCGCCCCGTGCCTGCACCGCAGGGCCTTGCCGCCTATGCGGAACGCCGGCTGCCGCGCGCCGGGCTGCTGATCTCGGGCCTGCTGCCCAGCTCGCTGCTCTTCGGGTATGTGGCCGTGACCGACGGCCTTGACTTCAGGACCTTCCTGACGGCGCTGCTGGTGCTGGCCCTGGCCTTTGCCACGGTCGCCGGCCTGCTGATCCGCTACCTGCTGGCGTGGTCACGGCCCATGCGGGCATGCCTGCGGGATCGCGACGCCGGCCGCGAGAGTGCGCCCGATCAGCTCGAGGCCGCCCGACGTGTCGCCGTCCGTCTGCCGTACCGGGCCGCGTCGGGCAGCCTGCTGTCCTGGAGCCTCCTGTATCCCGCGCTCATCACGTGGGCACTCGAGCGATCGGGCGGCACGGTGCCGGGCAACCTGGCGTGGGGTGGGCTGGTGACGGGTACGCTCACGGCACTCACGGCGCTGCTGACCTATGAAATCCTGCTCAAGCCCGTCTACGCCGCGCTCTTCACGGACGCGGACCCGTCCGGCCATCGGGCGTGGTGGATGCTTTCTGTCCGCGGGCGCGTCCTGATGGCCTTCGTCTTCACGGGGCCGGTCTGGCTGGTCGTCACACTGGCGTTGCTGTCGCATCAACTGGCCCACCCCCACGGTGTCCGAGGCCTGCTGCCGCTGGGCGCCTACATGGTGTCGGTCTCGATGTTGCTGTGCGCCCTGTTCGCGGCCCTCATCCGTCACCAGCTGACGGTGCCTCTGGAACGACTGCTGACAGGGCTTGCCCGAATCGATGCCGATGACTACGACGGGTCCCTCGCCGTCGAGTCGAATGACCGCTTCGGGCAGTTGGCCTACCAGTACAACCACATGGCTGCCGGGCTGCGGGAGCGCCGTCGCCTGCGGCAAGCGCTGGACGCCTACGTCAGTCCCGAGGTTGCCGAGCTGGCCGTCCGGGGGACGCGGGGCCTCGTGCCCCACGGTGAAAGGCGCGAGGTCACGGTGCTGTTCGCCGACCTGCAGGGCTTCTCGACGATGGCCGAGCAGAGCGAGGCGGCCGATGTCGTGACGGTGCTGAATCAGTACGCCGAGCAGATGTGCCGGTGCATCGCCGAGGAGGGGGGCTGCGTCATCGAGCTGCTTGGCGACGGCATCCTCGCGGTCTTCAATGCGCCCGGGGACGTGGCCGATCATGCGTCGGCGGCGGGTCGGGCGGCGCGGTCCATGGTCATCGCGATGGAGGGGCTTACGCAGCAGTGGCGGGCGTTGGGCCTGCTGCGGCAGCCTGATCAGGCTGCGTTGTCGATCCGCATCGGCATCAACACGGGAGGCGTCATCGCCGGGAACCTCGGTGGCCGCGAGCGAATGAAGTTCGCCGTCGTCGGCGATGCCGTCAACGTGGCCGCGCGCCTCGAGGCCCTCAACAAGGAGCTGGGTACGCGCCTGTGCGTCAGCGACGAGGCCCGCAGTCGCATGACGGCCGACCTGGCCGAAGGACTGTCACTGCATGGTGACCTGCCGGTCAAGGGACGCCAGCAACCTGTACGGGTCTGGACGCGGGTCTAGCCGGCGCTTCCGCAGCCCCGGACAGCCCTGCTCAGGCTTCCGCCACCTCGAAGCCGACGACGTTGCGTTGCGCGCTGCTGAACTCGACGCCGACGAGCGTCACGGCGACGCCTTGCTGGCGATACTTGTCGGCATAGCCCTTGGCCTGCAACTGCGCCAGAGCCCGGCCTTCCGGCACCTGCTCGACGACCTTGAACTCGAAGAGATAGACGCGGTCCTTGAAGCGCAGGGCCACGTCGATGCGTCCCTTGTTCGTTGCGTCCTCGACCCTTGCATCCAGGCCGAGGGCCGCGAGATGGCTGTAGAAGACGCTGGCGTAGTAACCCTCGTATCGGGCCAGGGGATTGTTGCGGTACCAGTCGTGGGGGATGCTGGCGAAGAGAGCCCGCACGTGTGCCTCGAATCCCGCCATGTCGCCCCGGGCCAGCAACCCGGGAAGACGGTTCAGCGCATCGCCGGAAGCGCGCCTCGGGATGCCGAAGGGCAGCAGCAGGCTGCCGTTCAGGGCTGACTCCACCTCCCGGTTGGGATAGCCCAGTGTGTGGAACCAGATACCTTTGCTCGCCTCGTGCGAGCCGTGGATGGTCAGGTACCCGGCTTGCCAGAGCAGGGCTTCCGGCTCGATGCGATCGACATCGAACGCCTCGAGCAATTCGGCGGAAGAGGTCAGCCGGGCAAGGTCCGGAGTGAAGAACGCATGGTTGGCCAGGTGCTCGACCAGGAAGGTGGGCGTGCCCGTCTCGAACCAGTACGGTCGGAACTCCCTGTCCTGAAAGAGCAGCAGCAGATCGAAGGGGTTGTAGACCGATTCACCCCGCCAGTTGTAGCCGTTGTACCAGGTCCGTATCTCTTCCCGGTCCAGCCCCTCGAGCTCGGGCACGAAGACCGTGTCGACGTCGTGGTCGGTATAGCCGCAGATGGCCGAGTATTCGGGGCTGAGCGTGATGTCCCGCAAATTGTTCAGGCCCGAGAACAGGCTGACCTTGGAGAATTTGCTGACGCCCGTGATGAAGACGAACCGCAGGTGGGCGTCGGCATCCTTGAGGACGCTGTAGATGTCGCGCAGGCCATCGCGCATCACGCGGGCTCGGTCGGGTTCCGTCAGGTTGTCGAGGATGGGCTTGTCGTATTCGTCGACCAGCACCACGACACGTTGGCCGGCCTGCTCGTGGACCTTGCCGATGAGTTGCTTAAAGCGTCCTCTTGCATCCGGCAGTTCGGCAGGCAGGCCATAGGCCTTTTCGAAGGCCAGCAGTTGTTCGTGCAGGCTCGCCGCCAGGTCCTCGGGGGTCTTGAGCACACCACTCCCGAAGCTCAACCGCAGGACGGGATACTTGACCGTCCAGTCCCAGTGCTCCTCGGCGTGCAGTCCCGTAAAGAGGGCCTTGTTGCCCTCGAATAGTTCCTTGAGGGTGTCGAGGAACAGGCTTTTCCCGAAGCGCCGGGGACGGGACAGGAAGTAGTGCTTGCCGCGGTCGACCAACCGCAGGGCCATCGGCGTCTTGTCGACGTAGTAATGACCGTTCTCGCGAATCTCGCGGAGGGTCTGGATCCCCAGCGGCAGCTTCTTGCTTGGCGTCGCGCCCATGGCCTTCATCTTACCCCTTGCCACAGGCCCGGAGATGGACCGTTCGGACAGGTTCGGGCGGACGTGGGGGGGGGGCTGATGCGGGGATCCGGGTGTCGCTGGGGAACGTGTAGCCTATGCAACCGTTCCATCGATCGGTCTTGAGTCCGACATGTCCTTCCTGACCCTCCCCTCCGGTCGCTACCTTGTCGGCTCCCACCCGGACGAGGAGCACAGCTTCGACGACGAAGTCCGCCACGAGGTCCATCTTGCCCGGGCCTTCCTGATTCAGGTGACCCCCGTGACGCAGGCCCGGTGGCGGCGACTTATGGGCACCGAGCCATCCCATTTCAAGGGGGATGACCTGCCGGTGGAGAGGGTGTCGTGGTTCGACGCCATCGCCTGTGCCAACGCCCTCTCGCGCCAGGAGGGCCTGCCCGAGGTCTACCTCGAGGATGGCTCGCTGCGGGATGACCGTCGCAGCGTATACGAGACCCTGGGCTATCGCCTGCCGACCGAGGCCGAGTGGGAAGTGGCCTGCCGTGCGGGCACCACGACGGCCTGGTATTGCGGCGACGATCCGGCCGGGGTGGGCGCCATCGCCTGGACGGCCGACCAGGCCTGCGAGGGCACCCGGCCGGTCGCGGGCAAGCAGGCCAACGCATTGGGCCTGTACGACATGACAGGCAACGTGGCCGAGTGGGTCCACGATTTCTACGGCCCCTGGACCGAGGATCTCGCGAGCGATCCGTCCGGGCCCGAATCCGGCGACACCCGGGTCGTTCGCGGCGGCTCATGGAATAACGACGCCATCTTCGCGCGGTCGGCCTACCGCAATGACCCCCTCGAGCCGGACACGCGCGACTTCTGGGTGGGATTCCGGCTGGCGCGCACCGTCATCGGCTGACGCCTGTCTCCCCACAACTGACCGCGCAATGCCTTGCCCGACGCCCCGGATCTCGGGCCGTCATGCCACTCTTGGTCGTGCCCGAGGACTCTGCTAGGCTGGACCCATGGGTCCTCATCAGACAGCCCGGCGCCCGCTACCCGCGGCGCTGCGCGAACGGTTGACAGCCGAGGCCGGCCAGCTGGAGGGCCTCCAAGCCATCGTGCGATTCGGGAGCCACGGAACCGTCTACGAGCGGCCGGACAGCGATCTCGACCTTGCGTTCCTGGGCTGCCGTGCCTGGACACCGGCCGTCCTCGGGGCTGTGGCAGCCCGCCTCGATCCGCTTTCCGAGCTTCCGGTCCAATGTGTCGACCTGCGGGCCGTGCCCGGGCTCGTGGCGCTCGATATGCTTGAGCATGCAGAGCCGGTCGTCGTGCATGATGCCCTTGCCCTCGGGCTCTTCCAGACCCACCTTGATGCCGAGCGCCTGAACCTGGCGCGTTGGCGCAGCGGCATCCTCGAGGACATCGCGCGGAGGGGTACCGTCCATGGCGGATGACGTTCTCCTGGCCAAGGCCGCCATCATCGAACGGTGCCTCGAGCGCGTCGCGACCGAACTCGAGGCTGCAGGAGAGTCCTTCGCCACAGACCTCACCCGACAGGATGCGGCCATGCTGAATCTCCTGCGTGCGTGCGAAGCCGCCATCGACGGGGCCATGCGCCGTGTCCGACAAGCTGCCTGCGGTGTGCCGCGCGATGCCCGTGAGGCGTTCGTGCTTCTGGAATCGGCCGGACTGTTGCCCACTGTGCAGGCCAACGCGCTGCGCAGGATGGTGGGATTCCGAAATGTCGCGGTCCACGCCTACCAGGACCTCGACCCTGTGGTGACCCTCGAGGTGCTGACGCATCACCAGCGGGACCTGGCTGACTTTGCCCGCTGGCTCGTGGCCGAGGGCATGCGTGACGAGACTGGCCCTTAGGCGCGTACCGTCATCCCTTGCGCCGGGTCCGTGCCCAGCCTCCGCAGCCGATCCGTCGTGGCGTCAGTTGCGCGTCGCCCACGGCATGAGCCGGCGGACCCGTTCATCGCGCAGCCACAGCCCGCCCCACATCATGGCCCCCAGGATGACGGGAAACAGCGTGTGGCTCAGCAACGGGTCGCCCACCCGCAGGTGCGCAGCCACCGCCCCACCCAGCATCCCCGTCAGCACGATGGCTCCCAGCATGGCCGTGCGGGGAACGGCATAGAGCAAGGCTCCCGTACACTCCAGCACCCCAAGCGTCAGCAGGTGCTTTCCGGGCCAGCCCAGGTGCTCCATCGACGGCAGGGCGACCTCGGGCATGAACAGCTTGGGGGATCCCGAAACCAGCAGCAGGAAGGCCACGCAAAGGCCACTCAGCACCCTGCCGACCCAGACGGTCCGTGTGGGCTTGGCCTTGGCGGGTTCGGCATCGTGGGACATGGCACGCTCCTTGGCTGGATGGCGCCATCCTACCGCGTGGCTCGGTGTTCCGAACCGATAATGTTCCGGGTAGATGATAAAGCAGCAGTGTCTCTGGCATTCGTGTCGCATGGTCTGCGCGGAAGGAGTCCCGAAATGTCCGGCAAGATCAACCGTCCCCCGGTGGGTGGCACCGGGCCCCTCGATCCGGGCAGGGCCCGCTCAGGTCCCCTGACTGGAGCTGGAGCCGAGGAGGCGCCGCAGGGCCGCGCGGCGGAGCCTGCCTCCAAGCCCATGGCCAAGGACCGCCTGAGTGCGGCCAAGCAGGTTCCGTCCGATGCCGGACAGGCCATCAAGGGCGAACTCGACAGGATTCTCAAGAAGCGTCCAAAGCCCGAACCTACCCCTGCGGAAAAGCCTGAAATCGGTGCCCAGACCCTTCGGTACCCGGAGGGTGGCCAGCCAGTTCCGCCGCCGGTCCAGGCCCAGACCCTTCGTTTTCCGGAGGGAGGGCAACCGCTCCCGCCGCCGGTCCAGGCCCAGACCCTTCGTTTTCCGGAGGGCGGCCAACCACCGCTCGAAGGCCCGGGCGTCCAGACCCGTCGCCACCCTGAGGGCGGCCAACCACCGCTCGAAGGCCCGGGCGTCCAGACCCGTCGCCACC
>JAYKIS010000062.1:0-40950 GCA_035286125.1 Candidatus Sericytochromatia bacterium | reverse complement strand
CGGCTTTATCTGTCGGGTTCGGAAGCCGACATCGAGGTCGCGTCAGAAGCTGTCCGACACGCCCTTGCGGGTGTCGAGGGAAGGACACCGGCCAAGGCCGTAAAGGCCTGAACCGCCGGGGCGAGTGGCGAAACGGCAGACGCAGCCGACTTAAAATCGGCCGGGACCAGGTCCCTTGCGGGTTCGAATCCCGCCTCGCCCACTCAGGACCGACTGCTTGGCCTCCAGGCAGTCGGTCTGCGTCCTGCCCGGTCTAGGCGTCAGCGTCCGCGGGAAGCGCAGGCGCCGCATCAGCGACTGGTGCCTCGACAGCCGGTTCGGCCGGAGCGTCGACGACCTGAACAAGCGCCGGTGCGGGCACGACCGATGCGGGTACAACCGGGGACGGACGGGATGGGGCAACGGCCCCACGTCCTCCGCGAGCATGCTGGTGGTCCCGGCCGCCCCGATGGCCGCGGCGCTCGCCACCACCCAGCACGGGGAACTCCGCCCGATGCTGGGTCAGGTACTGGATGCCGGCTTCGGCCAGGAGGATACCCTCGTCGCCGTGATCAGAAAGCAGACCGTTGTCGACAAGCCACTTCTCGGCCAGTTCGGCCTCTTCCTCGAAGGTCCGGACCAGCAGGCGCTGCGCCGTACGCGCACCCACCACACCGTTGGCGAGTTCCATCGACCGCAGGAAGTAGACGAGGCGCTTGCGGGAGGCCAACTCGTCGAAACCGAGGGCGAGGAACGCTTCCTGGACCTTGCGGCAGGCCGCCAGCACATCCTTGCGGACGAGCGCCGGCGAAGACGCGGCCGCCAGTTGATCGGCCGCCTTGCGAAGGGCTGCCACGAGTGCTTCGCGCTGCATCGCTTCCATCGAAACCTCCAAGGGACCACCGGGCCGACCTTTGGGCCATCCGTCACGGCTCCCGACGGGGAATTGTAGCATTCTGGTCGTGCAGGCGGCGAACCGACGACCTGCATCTTGGAGGCGAACCCTTGGATCCGAACCAGGACAGGGCCATGGAGCAGTTGGTGCTGCACGTGATGCGGACGGGTAGCCGTACTTGCCCGAAATGCAGCAAGGAAACGCTGGTCTCGGACTTCGACGAGCACTACTGGAAGCTGCATTGCACGACATGCGGCTTCCGGCACGAGGACTACATGTCCGGCGCCTGAAGCAGCGTCAGGCGCTGGGGCGGAGCCGACTCTCGACGAGTTTGACCCACTTCGGGAAGCGACCGAGCAACTGGTCGTAGGCCCAGAGGACATCCTTCTCGAGTGCCTGGCGCCGATCGGCCTTGAGCTTCATGAGGGCCTGCAGGGCCGACGCCTGCTTCTGCGCATCCTGGGCACGAATGGCCGCGACGAAGGGAGCCAGTTCCTCGTGGCGTTGCTCCAGGTTTCCGGCCAGCCTCTGGAACTCACCAATCAGGCGCTGGGCCTCGGTGGGCGGCATCTGGCGAAAGGCTCCCTGCAACAGGTCCTGGCTGGCCGATGAGGGTTGAAGCCACGAGAATCGGGCGTGCAACTCGGGATAGGCCGACTTGAACTGCTTGCCGACCTGCTTCTGGTAGCTGGCGGCCAGTCGGGGCCCGATCCAGGTGCTGACCCGCAAGCGGGTGGCCGGCACCACGAGCACGACCACGGCAAGGGCCAGCAAGAGGGTCAGGCCCCATCCCAGCCAAGTCCACGCATCACCCACCCTGAACACCCTCCGGATCACAATCGCGCATCCATGATGCCCCATGCGCGACGGGAGTGGAGGCCGCCCCCCCCGAACACCAGCCAAAGCAACAAGGGCGGGATTCCCGAAGGAACCCCGCCCTTGGCCGGACGTCGATCAGAAGGTGGCGAACGGCGACTTGGAAGGCGCGAACTTCTGGATGCGGTTGTTGTTGGTGTCGGCCACGTAGACGAAACCATCACGGTCGACGGCGATGCCGGAGGGCTGGTTGAACTGGCCCGAGCCTGCACCCATCCCGCCGAACTCGGACTGGAAGGCGCCGTCGCGGTTGAAACGCTGGACCCGGTTGTTGCCGCTGTCGACGACGTATAGATCACCGTTGCGGGGATCCACGGCGAGGTCGGTCGGACGCTCGAAGTAGCCGGCACCCCGGCCACCCCGGAACCCGAACTGCATCAGGACCTGGCCCTGAAGGTTGACCTTGCGGACCACGCCACCGGCGGCAGCCGTGTCGTCGATGAAGTAGAGGTCGTTGTTGGCATCCGAGGTCAGGCCCTTGACACCACCGCCGGCATTGATGGGCGCGAGGGTCCGGCCCGCAGCGTCACGGGCGGGCTGGCGAGTCGCGTCGAGGAGCTGGATCTTGCCCTCGCCACCGACAGCCACGGCCACCATGCCATTGCGCATGACTTCGACATCGGTCGGCTTCGAGAGGTTCTCGAAAGCACCCTTGGGGTTGGAGGCGCCCACCGAAGTGAAGCTGCGCACGGTGTCGCGGCCGGCATCGGCAGCGAAAAGGTTGCCGCCGCGGTCCACGGCGAGACCAGTGGGGTTCATCAACTCGTTGGTCCACAAGGCGCGACCGAAGGTGTTCTCGATGCCGCCGCCGAGGTTGAGCTTCTTGATGGCCCAGACCTGGACCGGAGTCGTGATGTTGCCGAAAAGCAGGTAGTTGTCGAGGGACAGGACGTACAGGCTCTGGGCGCCACGGTTGTCCTCGGCGTAGGCCGGGTCGATGGCCAGCGAACGGGGGCGGTTGAGGTTGCCCATCGCCACGATGAAGGCGTTCGGCAGCGCGTCGATCTGGGCCGTCAGGCGGATGTCCGCAGCAGCCACGGTGCCACCGGGCAGGACGTCGACCAGGACATCGCCGCCGCCCTGAAGGAAAGTGTAGCCGGGCTTGTCCACGACAAGACGAACACGCTGGGCGGGGACGCCGGTGATGGTGAAGCGGCCGCTGCCATCCGTACGGATGGGCTGACCAGCCTGGAGGCCCTGGGTCTCGACGCGGACGTCCGAGATGCCGAGCCCGGTCCGGGCATCGATGACGCGCCCGGTGACCGTCCCGGTCGCCACGTTCTGGACGGGCATCGAGGAACCGCCGGAGAAGCGATCGTCGGGCAGCGCCACCGTCGCGGTGCGCCCCCCGCACCCTGCGAGCAGGACGGAACCCAGAGCAAGGAGTGCAACCTTGCGAAGGACCGACTGACCGACCATTTCGAGACCCCCCTCGACCTCGCCGATTAAAGACGAGTTAATCCTGTTCTGTCTATCGGGGATTCCCGATGCCGTCTTGCCTCTCGAGGGTTGAGCGCCGTTCAAGCTTCTCCAAAGGTTGGTTTAAGCCCCCCGGCAGACGGCCGGAGAGCGCCTACCGCTTGGTGCCGACGGTCGGTGCCGGCGCCCCGAGGACGGGGGTCAGCCAGTGGTGGTAGCGGGGCAGGGAACCCCGGACAGCCTGGTAGTAGACCTCGCGGATGCGGGCCGTCAGGGCCCCCATCTGGCCCGTGCCGATAGCCCGGTGATCGACATGGCTGACCCACGCCAACTGGGCACCGGTTCCGCAGATGAAGATTTCATCCGCCACGTAGACCTCGGTCCTGTCGATGGCGCGGGAAACGGTCTTGATGCCGAACTCGCGATCCGCGATCTCCATGATGCTGCTGCGCGTGATCCCCTCGAGGATGTTGTCGGCAACGCCGGGGGTAATCAGGACGCCATCGCGCACCATGAAGAAGTTTTCGGCAGAGCCCTCGCAGACGTGGCCGTCCGGATTCAGGAACAAGCCCTCGTCGAAGCCGTTCATGACGGCCTCGGTCTTGCACAGGGCACTGTTGATGTAGGCGCCGATGATCTTGGCCCGGGCCGGCACGGCGGTATCGTCGATGCGCCGCCACGACGACGTGCCCAGGTGCAGGCCGCGCGCCGTGTCGACGTAGTTGCCCATGGGGGCCGCGTAGATGTGGAACTCGTCATTCAGGCCGTGCAGGCGCACGCCGATGATCTCGTCCCCCTTGTAGAGGGTCGGCCGCAGATAGATGTCCTGCCGATAGCCGGTCGCACGGGCCAGTTCGACCGACCGCGCAACCATGGACTCGACGGAGTCGGGCAGCTCCATGAACAGGATCTTGGCGTTGCGGGCCATCCGCCGGAAATGCTCGTGGGCGTGCAGCAGGTACATTTCGCCCTGATCTTCGTTCCAGTAGGCACGAATGCCCTCGAAGCAGCCGGTCCCGTAGTTGAAGCCGTGGGCCATGATCGAGATGCGGGCATCTTCCACGGGCACGAGCCCGCCCTTGAAATACGCCATCGATCTACCCATGAAAGCCTGTCCTCGTCATTGACCGGAAGCGTCCGCACCCTGCGGGCGCCATCGCCCGGGAGCGCCGGGGCGCACAACCCTGGGCCCATTATAGCCCGAACCACGCTCACGACGGGAAAGCCAGCGACTCCTGGCCGCCGGGATCAGGCCCGAGGCCCATGTGCCTCCACGCCAACGGGGTCGCCTGGCGCCCTCGAGGAGTCCGCTGCAGGAAGCCCGCCTGAATGAGATAAGGTTCCACGACATCCTCGAGGGTCGTCGCCTCGAGTCCGACGGCGGCAGCCAGCGCCTCCATGCCGACAGGACCGCCCCGGTGCGCCACCAGCAACGTCGTCAGGACCTCCCGGTCGAGATCATCGAGGCCGCGGTCGTCAATCTCGAGGTGGGCCAATGCAGCCGTTGCCCGAGCCGCGTCGATGGGCCCCGGATCGCGGACCTGCACGTGGTCCCGCACCCGACGAAGCAACCGCAAGCCCACGCGGGGGGTTCCCCGCGATCGACTGCCAATCGCGATGGCACCCTCCGGTTGCAGGTCCAGACCCAGGAGGCCGGCCTCGCGTAGCAGGATCGCGGCCATGTCCTCGGGCGCATAGAACCGAAGGCGCGCCACGAGACCGAAGCGATGGCGCAGAGGGCTGGACAGGGCGCCGGCGCGGGTCGTTGCGCCGACCAGCGTGAAGCGAGGCAAGGGTACGCGGCGGATCTGCGCCGTCGTGCCCTTGCCCAGCACGAGATCCAGCACGAAGTCCTCCATGGCCGGGTAGAGCAGCTCCTCGGCAACCGGCGTCAGCCGGTGAATCTCGTCGATGAACAGGACATCTCCGGGCTCGAGCCGCGCCAGAAAGCCGGCGAGGTCCCTGGGGCGTTCAAGACCCGGTGCCGACGTCACGTGGCAGCGGGACCCCATCTCGCTTGCCGCGATCTGGGCCAGAGTCGTCTTGCCAAGGCCCGGTGGGCCGTGGAGCAGGAGGTGCTCGAGCGCTTCACCCCGCTGGCGCGCCGCCGTGAGCGCGACCTGAAGCTGCGCCTTGACCTCGGATTGGCCGACCAGGTCGGCGAGTGCCGCGGGCCGCGTGCTCGCCGGCCCGCCATCCTCGGCCATCGACTCGGGCGACAGCAGGCGCGCCTGCCGGACCGGAGGATCGACGGCACGCGCCGGAGGCTCCGGCTCACCCGGGTCACCGACAGCGCGGACGATGGTCACGCCGTGGCCCCCTGACGTCGGCGCTGGGCTCTCATGGGCCCATGCTAGCATGCGCCTCATGTACCTCGAGACCTTTGCGGTGGGCGCCTTCCAGTGCAACTGCACGATCCTGGGCGACCCGGCGACGGGCAAGGCCATCGTGGTCGACCCCGGCGACGAGGCGGCCCGCATCATCGCCCGACTCGAGGATGCCGGCCTCGAACCGGCCATTCTCTTTCACACCCATGCCCACCTCGACCATTACATGGCGACCCGACGCCTCAAGGAGCGCTTTCCAGCCGCACGCGTCGTGCTGCATGAGGCCGACATGCCCCTTTGGGAGGCGACACAGGTCCAGGCCCGGATGTTCGGATTCGAGGTCGAGGATCCTTGCCAACCGGACCTCCATGCCGGCCACGGGGAAAGACTCGAAGCCGGTGCCGTCACCGGGACGATCCTTCACACGCCCGGCCATACGCCGGGGTCCTGCTGCCTGCATGTGCCCGATGCAGACCTGGTCTGTGCCGGGGACACGCTCTTCAGGCGAAGTGTGGGCCGGACCGACCTCTGGGGCGGCTCCGCCCCGACACTTGCACGTTCCATCCGGAGCACGCTCTATGCCTTGGAGGGCAACACGCGTGTCATCGCAGGGCACGGACCCGCCACCACCATCAGGGAGGAGCAGGCCTCGAACCCCTTCGTGAGCGCCTAGGGCTTCAGGCCCTGCACGAGCCGCATGGCCTGACGGAAACCCTCCTCGAAGCCGCGATCGGCATCCAGGCTGGCGACTGCCGCACGCGCCTCCTGCACCTGGACGTCGAGGCCGACCAAGGCATCCTCGATGACCCTGCGCCAGACCTCAACCGGCGCGGGCAGGGATTCGGGCAAGACCAGCGGCAGGCCGGACACACGGGACTTGAGCTCGACCACGAGGCGCTGGGCGAGCTTGGCACCCACCTTGGGCGCCCGCGCCAGGGTGCGCGGGTCGTCTTCCGCAATGGCCCGGGCTATCTCGGCGGCCGTCAGGAGGCCCAGGAGCCCCATGGCTACCTTGTTGCCCACCCCCGTGACCCCGGACAGCAGCTTGAACATCCGCCGGTCCTCGGCCGATGCGAAGCCCAGCAGGGCCATCTCGTCCTCGCGATGGACCAGATGGGTCAGCACGCGAACCTCCTGGCCCGGGCCCGGCAGCATCGCAAGGTGCCTCGCGCCGCACTGAACCCGGTAGCCCACGCCGGAAACGGCCAGAACCAGGCTGTCCTCGTCGACCTCGACGAGCTGCCCCTGCAGGTGGTCAATCATCGGCCCCTTGCTCCTTCGGCCCGACCGGGCACCAGGTTCCGAAGGCCGCGATGCTGCTGGTGGCAAAGGGCCACGGCCAGGGCGTCGGCTGCATCATCGGGCTTGGGAACACGTTCCAGACCGAGCATCTGGCGCACGGCCTCCTGCACCTCGCGCTTCGGGGCCCGGCCCGAACCCGTCACGGCCTGCTTGACCGCCATGGGCACGTAGGCGTGCACGGCCAGGCCTCGAGACGCCAGGGTCGCCAGGATGCATCCTCTGGCCATGGCAACCTGCATCCCCGTCGTGATGTTGTTGACGAAGAACAGGTCCTCGACCGCGACCTCGTCGGGCTGGTACTCGCGCAGCAGCCCGTCGAGGTCCTGCTGGATCTCGAGCAGGCGCTCGGCAATGGGCAGGTCCCGCGCGGTCACGACCGCGCCGGCGGCGACGCAGGCGGGGTGCCTCGGGCGGGAGGTGTCCACCACGCCGTAGCCCACCGTCGCCAAGCCGGGGTCGATGCCCATGATCCGCATGCTGCCAACAGTGTACGGGGCTGGCGCCATTCTTGACAGGCCCCATGGGCGGTGTTAACGTGCCCATGGGTTTTCTGCGCGGCTCCCCCTGCGGTTGGAGCGCGAAAACCCCCGAACCCATCCACCCACCCGAACCCACGGTCCGCTGGACGTCGGCACCACAAAGCCGCGGTCGCGACCGTCGAGGGTCCAGACCCATTCTTCACGGCGCCCTGCAACATCGGTCGGCCCGACCTTGGTCCCAGAGGCCTGGCTCGGCATCCCGTTGCCACCGCAGGACGACGGGGTCGCGCGCAGCCTAAGGAGGCCGTGTGAGCAAGCAGATCGTCATCAGCGAGAACAACAATCTCGCCGTCGTATTC
Organism: Candidatus Sericytochromatia bacterium; assembly: GCA_035286125.1. Classification (GTDB taxonomy): domain Bacteria; phylum Cyanobacteriota; class Sericytochromatia; order S15B-MN24; family VGJW01; genus VGJW01. The sequence continues at coordinate 33,314 of JAYKIS010000062.1, read as the reverse complement.
GAGGCCAACAAGGCCGCCGAATTCATCATGCGCCAGGGCGACCAGTTCGTCGGCGACATCATCCTCGGCCGCGTGGAGTCGATCGTTCCGGCCATCGAGGCCATGTTCATCGACATCGGCCATGACAAGAACGGTTTCATCCACACCGCCGACATGCCGGCGGAGCACAACCGCCGGCACGGGAAGCAGAAGCCCCTCGACGCGGGTCAACGCGTTCTGGTCCAGATCGCCAAGGCCCCGACCGGCACAAAGGGTGCGCGGCTTTCCGGCCGTATCTCAGTGCCCGGGCGCTTTCTCGTATTCGTCCCCCACGACAACCGGGTCTGCATCTCGCGCCGGATCACCGAAGGCAAGGAGCGGGATCGCCTCAAGCGGATAGCCACCAGCCTGAAGGACCCCGGCCACGGTCTCATCGTCCGCACCGAAGCCATCGGTGCTTCCGAGGAGGAACTGCGCAAGGATGTCGACGAGTTGATCGAGCGCTGGGCCGCGATCCTGCATGAGGCCCAGACGCGTCCCTCGCCAGCCCTGCTGCACCGCGACCAGGACCTGATCACCCGCGTCATCCGCGACTGGGTGTCTGCCGACATCGACAAGCTTGTCATCGATACGGAAGAGGGCTTTGCGAAGGCGAAGACCATCCTGCAGGACTGGATGCCCGACATGGTGGGCCGCCTGGAGCTCCACCGCGGCAAGGACATCATGAGTGCCTACCGCATCGGCCACGAACTGGAACAGGCCATCCAGAAGACCGTGCGCCTCCCGTCGGGCGGATCGATCGTCATCGAGCTCACCGAGGCCCTGACCGTCATCGACGTCAACTCGGGACGCCTCACGAGCAGCAAGAGCCTGCAGGACACGGTGCTGCGCACCAACCTCGAGGCGGCTCAGGAGATCGCCCGTCAGATCCGGCTGCGCGACATCGGCGGCATCATCATCATTGACTTCATCAGCATGGACTACGCGCAGGACCGCCAGAAGGTGCATCGTGCCCTGGAGGAAGCCCTGCGGCCCGACAAGAGTCGCCCGCAGATCTCCGAGTCCTTCTCTGAGCATGGCCTGATCGAGGTGGCGCGTCGTCGCCAGGGCCAGAGCCTGGTCGAGCAGTTGACGAGCGCCTGCAACACGTGCAAGGGCGCCGGTCGCCATCGCAATGACGTCTTCCGGACGGGAGTCGTCGTCCCCGCGGTTGCTGCCGATACCGGCAGTGAGGATGATGAAGGTCTTCATGCCGAGGACCTGCTCGGTGCCGCTCTGGGTGACTCCGGCTCCTTCGAGGTGGTCGAGGGAGGCTCGATCTCGGCAGCCCCCGCAGTGGGCCACGCCTCGCGTCAGGAAGACGGGGATGAGCGTGAGGGTGGTCGCCGCCGCCGCCGCCGTCGCCGTGGTGGTCGCGGGCGCGGGCGTGACGAGCGGTCGCAGGACGACGAGTCGGATGACGAGGGTGCCGACGAAGGCGGGGATGACGCCGCCATGCCCGTCGTCGAGGTGATGACGTTCGACGACGATGAGGATGCAGGCGACGAGGATGAGTCCGACGGCCCCGGTGGTGATCGGGACAGTCAGGGCGGGGACGACGGCGAGCGCCGCGGACGCCGCCGCCGTCGGCGTGGGCGCGGCCGGGGCGATCGTGGCCGTGATCGCGACCGGGATCGGGATCGGGATCGGGATCGGGATCGTCCCGTGGCTGCCGCTTCGGATGCAGTGGCGAGACAGGATGAGGCTCCCGGCCTGGTCAGGCCGGGCGTGCGTCCGGGTTCGGGCTTCGCGCGTCCCGTGGCGGAACCGGCACCGGCTGTGGCGGCTGCTGTCGCCATTCAGGCGCCCGTGGTTCCCGCGCCACAGGCCGCAGCGGAAGACAAGGGAGCCCCGAAGCTCCCCAAGGGCCTGACGCCGCCCCGGCCCGTGGTGGGTCCCGTCACCCGTACGGAACCCTATCGTCCCCGGGCAACGGGCAGTCGGCCCCAGATGGTGATGCGGGAGGTTGCTCCCGGCATCATGCAGATGGTGCCGGTGGGACAGGAGCCCGAACCGGTTGCGGTCCAGGAGACCGCAGTGCCGGCAGAGGAACCCGTCACGACGATCCTGGCCGAGGTGTCGGACGAGGCGCCTGTCGCCACGGCCGCCCCTGTCGCGGACGGCGAGGCCTCCGAGGCTGCTCCGGCGGACAAGCCCAAACCGAAGCGCGGCACGCGGCGCCTGGCCAGCCCGGAGACGACCGCGGCGGCAACGGAGGCGGCAGGTGCCGATGCCCCCGAGCCGGCAAGCAAGCTGGGCTCGCTGGTGGCCAAGGCCAAGGCGGCCATCCCGGGTCGTAGCCGCCGTCCGACCGAGGGTTGAGTCCCGACTTCGAATACCTGGTGCCTGCAGAACTTGCAGGCACCAGGCTCGATCTTCTCCTTGCGAGTCTGGTCACCGATGGCTCGCGTGCCCGGATTCAGGCCCTGATTCTTGATGGCCACGTCCTCGTGGACGGCAAGGTACCCAAGTCCGGGCTGCGCCTCAAGGGCGGGGAGACCATAAGGGCCACATGGCCGGCCGCCCGCCCCTACGAGGTGGCTCCTCAGGACCTGGGGCTGACGATTCTCCACCAGGACGACTCCTTGGCCATCGTGCTGAAACCTCGCGGGATCGCCACCCATCCGGCGCCAGGTTCGTGGGAAGGCACACTGGTCCATGGGCTGCTCCACGCCCTGGACGGCCTGTCGGGAATCGGGGGCACCCTCCGCCCGGGCATCGTCCATCGCCTCGACAAGGACACCACCGGCCTGCTGGTGGTCGCGAAGAACGACGCAGCCCACCTGGCCCTGAGCCGGGCCATGCAGGAGCGTCGCATCAAGCGTACGTATGTGGCCCTTGTCCACGGCCACCCGACACCGGCCGCAGGAACTGTTGACCGGGCAATCGGCCGCCATCCCGTCGATCGCAAGCGCATGGCCATCCAGGAGGGTGGCAAGCGTGCCGTCACGCACTACAGGACGCGGGAAGCCTTCCGCGATGCCAGCCTGCTGGAGCTCGACCTCGACACGGGACGCACACACCAGATCCGCGTCCACATGGCCAGCATCGGCCATCCCGTGATCGGCGATCCGGTCTACGGACCCGCGACTCGTTCAAGCCCGATGCGGCTCGATGGCCAACTGCTGCATGCTGCCAGACTGGCCCTGACACACCCTGTCGACGGCAGTCCCATGCAGTTCGAAGCCCCCCTTCCGGAGGACTTCGAGCGGGCGCTCAAGCTGGTGCGGCAGCGCGGCTACTGGCGCGGCTGACTACTGGGCGCCGGAGAGGCGAGCGAAGGCCTTGGCGCTGATGTCCGCCACGACCTCACTTGCCGCCTGCTTGAGCAAGGGGTCCTGGACATCTTCCAGGGCCTCGTCGAGTTCCTGAAGGTGCTCCACGATGGCCTTGCGCTTGTCGGCGCTGACCGGTGCGGCGGGCCCTGCCAACCAGTCCTCGACCGGCCGCAGGTGCTCCTTGAAAGCTTTGCCGGGACGCCCGAAGAGATAGGCGTTGTCAGGCTCCGAGATCGCCGACTTGTCGGCATGGGCCACCATCGCGCGGTGAATCACCTTGCGCAGGGCCTCGGACTCGGTGCGAACCTCCTTGGCTGCATCGGAGGGCAGGTCCTTGACCCGTGCATCGAGGTCCCCATAGGCCTCGGTCAGGCCGCGAAGCGTACGCCCCAGAGCCTTCTCGTCCTTGGCCTTGCCGAGTGCCTCGTCCAACGCCTTGCGATCCGCAGCCAGCTTGTCCTTGGCGTCGGCCACAGCCTTTTCCTGCACCGCAATCTGGCCCTTGAGTTCGTCGAACCGCCCCTGAAGACGCTCGAGGACATCCGCGGATGCAGCCTGGGCGGAAGGGTCAAGTTCTGCGATCTGCTTGGCAGCGGCCTCGAGATGGTCTGCGGCCTCAGCGGTCTTGGCCTTGCGATCGGCAAGGCCCGTAGCCTTGGCCTCGGCCACCGACAGCAGGCCCCGGGCCGACCGCGTCGCATCGGCGAAGGCCTTGCCGGCCTGCGCACGGGCCTTGTCGAGGGTGTCGCGGCGCGCCATTTCGGCCTTGGCCGCCTCAGCGGCATCCTTGGCCTGGAGCGTGCCCGCCAGAAGCTTGATCATCGCGCCCGTGCGGTTGGGATCGCGTGCCTCGGGAGATATCCGGACCTTCTCGCCACCATCCTTGCGAGGCGCCTTCTCGGCCGGGACGGGACCCTTGGGCGGTTGCCCCGCCTTGGGTTTCGGCTGGGGGCTCTCGGGACGATCGATCTTTGGCATGGAAAACTCCTCGGGGGAAAAGGAGAGCAGGGTTCGGACCCACCAGGGCCACCTACCCTTATCGTGCCCCAAAAGCGCGGAGAGGTTGCGCCTCGTCCTGCTGTAAATCAGCTGATTTGACAGCAAATGAACAGGTTTAACCCAAAATTAACCACAAACGAGATGCCGTGTACCATCGGGATGCAGCCACGCGCCCACGATGGGGGGTTCCCCGCGATCAAGCGGCTGCGGCAGTGCCTCCTCAAGCCTGCAGGGCCACCACAGGGGCTCCGGTGCCGGACGGTCAGGATCCGTGGCCCTGCGAAGAACCCGATCCTCGAGTCCGGCCAGACGCCGCAAGACCGGCAAGGCAAGCAGATCCAGCGCCGCAGCCAGCCCCCAGGGATCCAGGGGCGTGACGAGCACGAGACGCGTACCCTGCCTGACCACCCAGGACGGACCCGACTCGCCCGGCAGGTCGAGGACGCACGTGCCGGCACCGAGAGACGGTTGGAGGCGCCGCGCCACGGCTTCGGGATGCCGGGCCGGAATCATCAGGAGATCTGCCAACCCGATCGCTGCCTCGACCCGATCCGGCAAATCGGCTTCATCGGGACGGGCCCATCCGAGGCGCAGGGGGTGTTGGCCGCATTCAGCCAACATGGCATGCAACCAGGGTCCTCTGTCTTCGGGTGCCCGCCCAGTGCCATCGCAGGCCGAGGGATCGACCTCGCGGTCCGTCACAAGGAGCGTGGCCACGCGCGGCCGGGGCAGGACCATGACCTCGCCCCAGCCGGAGCGTGCCAACTGGGCAAGGGCCTCGGCAGACAGGCAGGTGCCTGCCGGAAACATCGCATCCCCGGCGACCCGTTCCTCACCAGCGTGACGCACGAAGGAACCACGTGCGGGCGCCACGCGGGCCAGCCATTCATGACCCTCGCGGACGACGAAGTTGCGGGGCACGACCACGTCGGCCCCATCGGGCAACGGTTCCCCCGGATCGACCTCCTGCACGTGCCCGACGGCAAGACGCACGGAGGCCTTAGGGGCAGGCAGCAAGCGCACGGGAACGGCTTCCAGGTCCTCCGAACGTGCGGCAAGGCCGGCACATGCGGCCTCATCCCGCGCTGGGACGGACAGCCGGGCCGCGACCGGCACGGCCAGAACGCATCCCGCCGCCTCATCGAGGGACACGGGGCGAGGCGCCGGCAGGACCAGGCCCGCCGTCCAGTCCCCGAACGCCTCATCCCGGGTCGTCCCGGGCAGGGGTCTGTCGCTGGCCGTCATCCCCGCGTCGCCAGCAAGCTCGGCACGATGTCCCCGAAGCAGATGCCCAGGTCCCGGGCATTGCGGACCAGCGCGCTCTCGGGATCCACCGTCTTGATCGAACTGGTCGCCTCGGAGAGAGGCACAGGCACGATGTCCTGGCCACGCAAGGCCACCATGTGGTCGAACTGGCCGCGGGCAATCAGGTGAGCGGCCTCGACCCCGTAGCGCGTTGCCAGCACGCGATCGAGGGAGGAAGGCGAGCCGCCGCGTTGCACGTGGCCAAGCACCGTTACGCGCGTCTCGACCCCTGTCTCCCGTTCGATGTAGGCCCCGACACGCTGGCCGATGCCGCCAAGGCGTCGGATGCCCGCCGCCTCATTCTCCTCGAGCAGGACCACGTCCTCACCGGCAACCTTGGCACCCTCGGCAACGACGACGATGCTGTAGTCCTTGCCACCCGCACCGCGCTCCCTCACAAATGCCGCCACCTTGGCGAGATCAAAGGGGATTTCGGGCAGCAGGACGGCATTGGCCGACCCGGCGATGCCGCAGTGAAGGGCAATCCAGCCGGAATCGCGGCCCATCACCTCGACCACCATGCAGCGGTGGTGGGCCTCTGCTGTCGTCACGAGCCGATCGATGGCCTCTGTGGCGGTCTGGATGGCCGTGTCGAAGCCGAAGGTCTGGTCCGTGCACGGCAAGTCGTTGTCGATGGTCTTGGGCACGCCGACGACGCGGACGCCCTTCTGGGCAAAGGCATGGGCAATGCGCAGACCACCATCGCCACCAATGCAGACCAAGGCATCGACGCCGGCTTCGCGCAGGTTGGCAACCGCTTCGTCGCTACGGTCGACCAGGGTCGTGCCGTCCGGTCCCTTGACGGGATATCGGAACGGATTGCCGCGATTCGTCGTGCCCAGTATCGTGCCGCCTCGGGCCGCGATACCGCGGATGGCATCCAGATCAAGGGGCAGGAAATCCTTGGACAGCATGCCTTCCCCGCCATCCCTGCACCCGAGCACCTCCCAGCCGTAGGTGGCGATGGCGGTCTTGACCACCCCGCGGATCACGGCGTTGAGCCCGGGGGCGTCGCCCCCGCCTGTCAGGACGGCAATGCGCTTGGTCACGTCTGCTAGACTCCTCTTCGCGCCAGTTTACCGCACGAGGAGTGCTGCCCATGGTTGAACATCCGGAAAAGACCGCCCCGGGCGTCACGCTGGACTGGACCGGCCTGCGGCCCGAGGTCGTCGGTACGGAACACGGCCTCGATGACACCGCCATCGCCGGCATGCGCGATGAGGCCTTGCGCGTCTGGTCCGACATGCAGGTCCGTCAGGGGCGTGGTGCCGACTTCCTCGGCTTCCTCGACCTGCCCGGGACCATGCTCGCCGAAGTGCCACGGATGCAGGCAACGGCCGATCGGCTGGCGGCCCTGGGCGACAGGCACATCGTGCTCGGAATCGGCGGGTCCTACCTGGGTGCGGCGGCACTCGTGCAGGCCCTCGGGCACCCATGGCGCCAGGAACTGGATCGCGAGGCGCGAGGCGGCAGGCCCCGCCTGCTCTTCGAGGGCAACAACCTCGACCCCCGGTCGCTCGACGGCTTGCTCGCCCTGATGCCGATGACCCGCCCTGCAAACATCGCCGAGGACGTGACCGTCAACGTCATCTCGAAGTCCGGCACCACGCTCGAGACAGCCGTTGCGTACAGGATGGTGCGCGAGCGCATGCGGGCCGTCTACGGCGACGATGCCTCCAGCCGAATCGTCGCCACCACCGACCCGGCGTCAGGCTTGCTGCGCGCCCAGGTCGAGGCCGAGGGCCTCGAGTCCTGGGTGATTCCCCCGGACGTGGGGGGACGGTACTCGGTATTCTCGGCCGTGGGCCTGCTGCCGGCAGCCATCGCCGGTATCGACGTGGGTGCCCTGCTGGAAGGAGCTCAATCCGTCGCCACATACAGCCCCGTCGATCCCCTCGACCATCCCGCCGTCCTTCATGCAGTGCTTCAGGTCCTGTCGCGGCGAGCAGGTCGGCATCTCTCGGTACTTTCGTGCTGGGGCCGCGCGCTCGAGGGCATCGGAGGCTGGGTGGACCAGTTGGTTTCGGAGAGTCTCGGCAAGGAAGGCGGGGGCCGTGTGCCGCTGACCATGGTCAACACCCGCGACCTGCACGCGCGAGGTCAGCAGATCCAGGAAGGGGCTCCCAATGTCGTCGTGAGCCACCTCAGGGTCGCGCACTGGACGCCGGATCCCGTCGTGCCCGTCGCCCCCCCCGATCGCGACGCCCTCGACTACGTGGCGGGCCGCAGCCTTGGCGAGATGCTGGACATGGCCCGACGGGGCACCAGCCAGGCCTGGCACGCCGCGGGCAGGCCGTCCATGACGTGGACCCTGCCCACGCTCGACGCTTTCCATCTGGGTCAGTTCCTCTACACGTGCGAGTTGTCGACCGTGCTCGAAGGCTGGCTCGAGGGCATCAATCCGCTGGATCAGCCCGGGGTCGAGGCCTACAAGAACTACATGTTCGGCCTGCTGGGGCGGCCGGACAAGGCGGAATGGGCCGCGCGCGTCGAAGCGGCCTCAGGTATCCCGTCGCGTTCGGTGGCCTTGCCGGGGCGGTGACGCGCCCCGGAGGTTTCCTGGCCGCCGCCCATCAACCCTTCGGACGATGACCCGCGCCTGAGGCATCCCCCTTGCGCCGAAGCCAGTCGCGCACGTGGGTGATGGCCGTCGGAAACTGCCGGTACTGGACCCAGTCAAGCAGGAAGACGGGTACTGCGGGGAAGTCGGGGTCAATCCGGGCCGCGTAACGTACCCGCGTCCGACGTGGTCCGAGTTCGGTCAGTTGCAACTCGCCTTCGTACTTGCGGAACGTACCCTGCACCCTGTTGTAGGTAAAGCGCCAGATATCCTGCTCGAGGCGCGTCTCGTTGATGACCCAACGCGGCCCGATGGGCCAGACGAGGGCCAGATACGAATACACGTGGAGGATAGAGCCCTCGCGGCGTTCGACACGACACTTCGTCACGTCGAAGATCTGCTCGTAATGGTCGAAGTCCGTGTAGGCAGCCCAGACCTCTGACACAGGGGACTCGATGTCACCCACGACCTGGAAGCGCTTGACCGGAACGTCGGCACGCTCGACCTGCACCAGCACTTCACCGGCCTCGAGACGCGCCTTCTCGCTGGACGACAGGGTGGCCACCACCCCATCACCGATCCACGGCACGAGACCGGCCGCAAGAACGGGAAGCCACGCCATCAGGTCGACTCCTCCACCACGCGATCCACCGGTGCCAGCGCGAGCATCCAGCCCTCCCACGGGATTTCCGGCCAGTCCTCCAGCCGGGTCGCCTCGCGCGCACAGCGTGAGGCCTCGTCCAGCATACCGCGCAGGCGCCACAGATGGGCGAGATTGGCCAAGGCTGCCCGCCGTGCGCCGTCAGTCGGCGCCACGGCAAGAAAGCAACGTTCGGCTTCGGGCCACTGCCTGCGGCGGGCACACATGACACCAAGACCGACGCTGCCGACGCCGGAATCCCCCCCTGCCGAAGCCGCACGAGACAGCGTCCGTTCCGCCTCGATATCGAGCCCGGCGACGAGGTGCGCGACACCAAGACAGGCCATCGCGCGCACATGCCCCTCACCGACGGATGCGGCGTGCGCCAGAGTCCGCCGCGCGTCCCGCGGATGACCCGTCAACCATTGGGCAATCCCGAGATTGACGGCAATCTCCACCCGATGCTCCTCGAGCCTGGCCGCCCGGGAGAAGGCCTCGAGGGCTTCCTCGGTATCGCCCTCGGCCAACGCCAGGACGCCGCCCGCCCACCATCCGGTCCAGTCTTCGGGGACATCCTGCTGCATCTGCCGTACCCACCGCCAGGCACCGGGACGGTCGCCCGACGCCCGGGAAGCCCACGCCAGCGACAGCGCGAGGGCCGGATCGCAGCCCGCCTCGCCCGTCACGCCCCGGGACGGACCGGCACGACGGTTTCCTCGTGCATGCCCCAGGCGGAGTGATTGTGGATGGACTCGAGGTTCTCGCACGTCAGCGAGAACCAGGTCAAGCCGGGCAGGTCACGCGCCCAGAGCGTGGCTTCACGCAGCACGTCCTCGACGAACCGGGGGTTCTCGTAGGCCTGCTCCGTGATGTACTTCTCGTCCTCCCGCTTGACGAGCGGGTAAATCGGACAGGACCCGCACGCGTCCAAGCCGGCCACCAGTTCCTCGATGGAGGGTGAGGCACCCTCGAAACGCAGGCGGGCCGTAACGAGCGAGCGCTGGTTGTGGGCGCCGTAGCGGCTGATGGCCTTGCTGCAAGGGCACAATGTGGTCATGGGGACCGTCACCGACACGATGCCGGTGTAGGCACCATCGGTACCGACCTCTCCCTCGAAGCGCACCTGAACGTCCGTAGGTGCGGACAGGCCCGAGGCCGGGGCCGGCTTGTCGATGAAGTAACGGAAAGCCATCGTCACCTGCGCAGCAGGGGCCTTGAGACGGGCCTTGATGTCCCGAACGAGCGCGCCCAGGCCCACGACGTCGAGGGGCGTATCGCGGTAGGGCAGCAGGGCCTCGACGAATCGACTCATGTGCGTGCCCTTGGTCTCGGCAGCCAAGGCCACCGTAAGCGCAACATCGGCCTGAACCGCCTGGCTATCACTCAGGCCCCGAATCCTCATCGGCATGGCCACCCCCGAGATGCCGACGCGCTGCAAGGGCACGCCCCGCACGTCCGGCGACGACTGGATGTCCACCAAGGGAGGCGTCAGGGTTTCCTGCACGGCGACCAAACTTTCTCACGGACAGGCAGACTAAAGGAAGCCTGCTCAGCTTATCTCCACAGAACATAGACAACGAACACCCCTAAGTCAAGACCCTGAGCAGAATCCCCGAAGTATCGACCCTGCGCGAGCACCGTGAAGAGAACCTGTATAGGTATCGTCGACCCAGCTGCCCCAAAAGCCATCGGGATCCCTTGCGGGATCCCGATGCAGGGTCGAGGCCTTAGTTGAGGCCGTGCGAGAACGCCTCCATGAAGAACAGCATGGGAATGGACATCAGGAAGTTCGTCCGCGATGCCAGCATGGCGGTGCGACCGGCAGCAGCCTTCTCTTCGGCGGTGGCAGGGATGATGCCCAGGACCTTCTTCTGGTTCGGCCAGATGAAGACCCAGACGTTGAGAAGCATCACGATACCCAGCCAGCAGCCGATGCCCAGACCACGCAGGTTGGTCGGGCCGGAAAGCGTGAGGGCCTGGACAAGCATGCCCTTGTGGCCGAGCAGGGCCAAGCCGACCAGAACGGTCCCGACGGCAGCCCAACGGAAGTAGAAGAGCGCCGTGCGGGCGATGCTGCCCTCCTTGAAGACCTCGGCCTTGGCCTCGGGGGAGAGGTTCTTCAGGCTGGGAATCTGCACCAGGTTGAAATAGTAGAGCAGGCCGATCCAGGTGAAACCGAAAAGGAAGTGCAGCCACCGCAGCACATACTCGCCAAGCAGGACGCCATCCATCGTCATATCCTCGAAGTCTCGGGTCAGGGGGAGTTGCAGATTGCCTAGGGAGTCGCCGGTTCGGCCGGGGCAGCCTCGGCCGAAGCCGATGCATCGCCGCTGGCCACGGGCTCGGACTCGGTCGCACCCGTCTCGACGGTGGCCGTTTCCGATGTGGAGGTTTCATCCGCAACTGGTGCTTCGGAGGCCTCGACGGCTGGCGTCGACTCCGCGGGCACCGTCGCAGGGGCTGTCAGGCGGAGCCCGCCATAGAGGGCAGCCGTGAGCAGCAGGCCCAGGACGATCGTGGTTCCGGGTGTCTCAAGGGGATTCTTCACGTGTGGATGCCTTTCAGGTTGCCGACCCGTCGGGCGGGCGGCCCAAGGATGGTGTCACAGCCCGCGATTGAGCGTCAAGAACCTGATAGGATGCCGCAGTGCCCGAGCAACGCCACCCGCTGGAAGTCTGGTTCGATCGCTTCGCCGCGCACGCCCGGTGGCATCTGGGGCGAACCATGATCCCTTGCCCGCTGGACCTGCGCCTCGATGAGGCCTTCGCGACAGCCTACGGCCCCTCAGGTGGCGAACAGGAGCTCAGGCACCTCATCGCAACCTGGGAAGGCCTGCCCGAAGATGCCATCCTGCCCACCATCGGGGGCACGGGTGCCAATGCGGTCGCGATGCTGGCCCTTGCCGGACCCGACAGGACCTTCATGATTCCGGAGCCGGCCTACTACCAGTGGCCGGGCCTCGCACGACGGCTTGCCTCTCCCCGGCAAGCGTGGTCCCCGTGGTCCCCGGAGGCGTCGGGAGGGGGAGGCGGCCCGCGGGCCTGGTTCGCGGTGAGTCCGGACAATCCGACCGGCCGACGGGTACCGCTCGACACGGTGGCAAGAGGATTGCACCCCGAGGACGTGATCGTCGTGGACGAGATCTATCGGGGCGTCCGCAGCGACGGCCTCGAGCCTGTCGCGCGCCGCGGCCAGCAGTGGGTGGGCATCGGCGCCGTCAGCAAGCGATTGGGGCTGCCCGGGCTTCGCGTCGGCTGGCTCGCCGCTACGGACCCGGTCCTTCTGGAAAGCCTCCACGATGCGCAGGAACATCTCGCACACAGCCTGCCCGGCGGTGCCGTCCGATGGCTCGTGACCCACTGGAACAGGCTCATGGCCTGGGAAACACGCTCAAGGGCCCTGGCCGAGGAGTTGGTGGGCACCCTCGCGATCCGCATCCCGCGCTTCGCCGCACACGGACTCGCCATCGACCTGCCCGAGGCAGGCCTTTCGACACTGATCCGCGGCAAGGGACTCACACAGGATGTGGCCATCGCTGAATCCCTGGCAGATCACGGCATCTTCGTCGTGCCCGGCACGTACGTGGGCCATCCCGGCACCCTGCGCCTGTCCCTCGGTCTCGCGCACCCGGACGAAGCCGGAGAGGCCCTCGACAAGCTTGTCGAGGCGCTCGTGCCCGACTTGCCTCGGGTCAGTTGACGGGCGGCAGCTTGCCTTTCAGGGCATCCGCATAGAATTCGGAACCTTCGCTGAGCTTGCGGTCACGCACGCCGGCCGCTGCAGCCTGAGCCCGCATCAGGCCGGACTTCTCGGGATCGCGGTTGACCTCGACCTGCATGCCCCGGGCCACATACTTGCTGTAGAGCAGAAGAACGTTCTCGTTGCTCATCCTCAGGCACCCGTGCGATGCCGGCTGGCCAAGCAGCTTGTACTTGGCCTTGCCCACGCCGTGAATCAACTGGTGATGCTGGCCCAGATCCAGGGCCAGCAGGCCGAGGGGGTTGTCCGGCCCCGGGCCGACGGGCTTGAGACCTTCGGCCCACTTGGACTTGGGCGGATACCAGGTAGGCAGGGAGTACATATCCTTGATCGTGAACGTGTCACCGGCCGTAGGATGGTCTGCCGTACCCGGCGATGTCAGGAACTTGTCGATGGGCTTGCCTGTATCCTTGTTGATGACATAGATGCGATTGGCAACCAGATCGATCTGCAATTTGAAGCGCTCGGTGCGCGGCCGAGCATCCCGAATGGCGGCAGCACCCTGGGAGGGCGCCACGTCGCGACGGTCACGCGGTACCGCCGGGGTTGCAGGCGCGGGGGGCGGAGTGGGGCGAAGGGGAGCACGCGACGGGGCGGCCTGTTCCGCCGGGGCGGCATCGGGGGAACCCTCGCCGAGCGCCTGCGCGAGGTTGCGCAGGAAAGACGGGACACCACCCAGACGAGACACCTGCGGCATGGAGCCACCTCCCTATAGCAAGAACATAGACCGCCGCGGCCGGGAATCGGTTAACTCCAGCCTATATTTGGCTGCGACCCGATGGTGGCAGCCACCTCAGGACGCGCACGCCCCGGACATCGCGCCCGGCAGCCAGGTACTCGGCCAGGGTTCCCGGAGCCACCGACACCTTACGTCCCGGACGCGGCGCGTGGAGGAAGGCCAGGGGTCCGTGGCCGCGCCGAACGGCCAGGCCCAGGTGCTGGACGTCGAGACCGGGGCGGTCCGACAGCACAAGGATGATGTCGCCTGCAGCCAGGGGCAGCCCGGGAGCCGCAAGCGCCCGGACCGGCAGGCACGGCTCGGGACGTTCGGAGAGCATGCGTTCCTGCTCCCCCAGGGCCGCCCGATTCGCCGGAATCGCCAGTCCGGGATAACGGTCGGGATGCTCCGTCATGAAGGACACCGCGCGCTGCTGCAAGGTTCCGCCAAGGGCCAGAGTCACGTCCGACAAGGCTGACCTGCCCGTATGCACGGCTGCCCAGCTCGAAGCATAGTGCAACCGACTTGACCAGCCATCCACACGGCCGTCCCGGTAGCGCCAACGGGCAAGCTCCTGAGGGAAGGCCTCGGCCAGGGCGGCATCACGGCGCCAGAGGCAGGTCGCGAGCGCGAGGGTGACCTCGACGAAGGTCACGCAATCGAGCGCCTCCAGATCGCAGACAAGGCGCTCGGAGCCTGCGGATTCAAGCCGGCCGGCCACGTAGGGGGTACCGACGAACGTCATTCCGACGCGTGCCAGCCAAGCCCCGGCGTCCTCTCCCGATGGCCTGCCCGCCTCTGCCGCCCGCCGCTCGAGGATGGAACGGTCTGGCTCGTCCATGACACCCCCCAGTGCGGCCGTGAGTACCAACCCGATCCCTGTCCGTGTCACTGGATCTCCACAGGCGTCCCCTCGGGCAGCCAAGGGTAGAGTTCGGCGATGTCCTCATTGCGCAGGCGGATGCAGCCTCCAGAGGTCCCCATCCCCAGTTCCTCGGGTCGGTTGGTCCCATGCATGCCGATGCCCTTGCCCCCAGGATAAGCCACGTCGAGTCCCAGCCAATGCGTACCGAAGGGATTGCGCGGATCGCCGCCCGCGATCCTGCCGAAAGGTGGGGCTTGGACCTTGTTGCGTATGACGAAGCGCCCTTCCGGGGTGCTCGCCCCCTGGCCGATGGTCACGGGGTATTGCGCGAGGAACCTGCCGTCGCGGTACACGGTCAAGGTCCGGTAGGTCTTGTTGACGCGTACGAACCACGGCGTGCCAGGCGACAGGCCCGAGGCGTCGTCAGGGTCTTGGCCCGGCTCTGCAATCCGGTCATACGGGGCATCGCCCTCTGTGCCCGCAGGTTTTCCTGCCGCGAGGGACTCTGTCCCGTCACGCCCCGAAGCCCCTGCACGCCCGAAGGCCCCCTCGCGTCCATCGGCGCCCTGAGGTCCCGTCCCCCCATTCGCGGTATCCCCGCCGGGCGCGTCCCGTCCCGCTGGGGATACCGCGTCTCCGGCACTCCCGGCATCAAGGGTACCCCCAGTTGGCGCAGCCCCCCCCGGGAAGCCGGGACCGCCCGGAATCGTGCCGCCGGATCGGCCCCCGGGCGCCGCGCTTCCGGACGCCCCGGGCGCTCCTCCGCCCGCTCCCGTTTCCGGCGAGGCGTTCCCCGGCGAAGGGCTGCCCGCAACACCCGGGACGGTCGCGAGGCGCTCGGAAACGATGCGACCGAGCGCCTGCCACGGCGGCGGATCGAAGAGTCCGACCCGAGGATTGGCACCTCGGGCAGGCGAGGGCAACGGTGCGGGTGCCTCAGGAACGAGGCGCTGCCACGCCACGGCGGTCCCGCCCCCAAGCAGCCCCAGGGCCACGAGGATCTTCAGTCCGGGCCAAGCCCAGCCTGCTCCCTGTGCCAAGGGCCAGAACCGCATCGCCACGGGCAGCAGGCCCAGCAAGGCCAGCCATGCCGGACGTTCGGGGTCGTCACGCTCGCCCCTTTCGAGGTCACGGACGACAGGCTCGGCCTTGTCGCGCGCCTCGAGCAGCTCACGAAGTGCCGGCACACTCGCTATGCGGGCGTCCGGGTCAGCGTGCACCAGACGATCGATGATGACCCCGACCTCCCCGGGTTCGCGCACGGCAGCACGCCACGAGAAGGAGCGCCCCTGCCTGAGGCTCTCGGGTGGCAAGCCCGTCAGCCACTGCAGGGCACAGACGCCCAGGGCATACAGGTCGTGGGCAGGCGACCACGCTCCACCGTAGCCCTCAGGCGGTACGAACGGCTGGTCACGGGTGGACCGCGCAGCAGGAGGTGGCAGCATCAGCCATTCCCAACCAGGTCCCGACAGGCCAGCCTGGACCTCGGATCGGGACCAGAAGTTCTCGGGCCGGACCTCGAGATGGACGCCGCCCCGCGCGTGCAGGGGGCCGAGGATATCCACGGCGCGCTTGAGCAGGCCACGCACCTCATCCGGCGTGAAGACACGCCCCCCACGACCGACCGGGGCCCCCGGGGGCAGGGCCTCGGCCACCCAGGGCCAGGCGTCATCGGGGTCGCTGGCCCGCACAGGCGTGAAGCCCGCAAGCGCTCCCTGACCAAAGGCGCGCACCATGCCGAGCGCGCGCTCCAGCAGCGGTCCCTTGCCCCGCATCATCAGGCGTACCCGGACCGGTTCACCCGTTGCCTCGACCCGGCCTTCCATCGTGAAGCCGGCCGGGCGGACGCGCACCAGGCCCTCGAGACGAACCGTTCCGGCCAGCAACGCACCGGGCGCGGGGAGGTCACACTGCGGACAACGTGTTCCTCCGGGCGGCAGGGACATGCCGCACCGTGCATTCAGACAGTTGGCAGCCATCCGGCAGACCGGCAAGGGGTCGAGGTGACCGTGCTATGCTGGATCCCCCGCAGCGCGACGGGCTCGCCGCACCCTCCGAACCGGACCCCACATCCCATGACGTCATCCTCGCACGAAACTCCCGGCACGGTCGACGACCTGCTGATCGTCGGCTTCACCGAAGGCTCCGGCCCGTCGGCCGAAGGCGAGGATCCGTGGTCGGTCCAACTGGCCCGGGTCTGGTCGCTGGGCGACTTCACGGGCAAGGAAGGGTCGTCAGTCCTCCTTTATCCGCCTGCGGGCCCCGTGGCCCGAGTCTTGGCCATCGGCCTCGGCAAGCGCGAGGATCTCGATGCCGAGCGCATTCGCCGTGCGGCAGGCGAAGCGGTACGGGCGGCGCGGGAGGTCGGCGCGCGCCGGGTTCTCTTCTCCCCGCTCGGGGCCCCCGCGCCCATCGACTTCATTGATGCCGGCGCGTGGACGCTCGAGGGAGCCTTGATGGGGGCCTACACCCACGATGTCTTCCGTACCGAGGATCTCGCCGATCGCAAGGTACTCGACAACGTCTCGATTGCGATGCCGGACGACCAGGTCGATGCCGCGGCACCGCGCCTCGCTCGGGCGCGTGCGCTGGCCGATGCTGTGGCGTGGGCCAGGACCCGCATCAACGAACCCGGGAATGTGCTGACGGCGGAGACCTTCGCCCAGGCGGCCGTCGAGATGACCCTCACGCGGCCGACGCTGAAGGCCGAGATCCTGGACAAGGCCGCCCTCGAACAGTTGGGCTGCGGCTGCCTCCTCGGCGTCAATGCCGGCAGCGAGGCGCCCCCGCGCCTGATCATCGTGACCTACGAGGGACCCGGGGCGCCTGACATGCCGCCCGTCGCGATTGTCGGCAAGGGCATTACCTTCGATACTGGCGGTCTCTGCCTGAAGGGCCGCGAAAACATGGGGCAGATGAAGGATGACATGTCGGGTGGCGCCGCGGCCCTCGGGACGATTCGTTTGGCAGCCGACCTCAACCTGCCCGTCCGGCTCGTCGCCATCGTCGCTGCGACCGACAACATGCCGGGCGCGGCTGCCCTGAAGCCCGGCGATATCCTGAAGGCGCACAACGGCAAGACCGTCGAAGTCATCGACACCGACGCGGAAGGTAGGCTTGTGCTGGCCGACGCACTCTCCTATGCGGTATCGCGCTTCAAGCCCCGTGCGGTCATCGATCTGGCGACCCTCACGGGTTCTGTCTGGATTGCACTCGGCACCGAGGCCACCGGCCTCTTCACCAACGACGAGGCTCTCGGGGAGGCCATCCGCAAGGCTGGCGAGCGCGTCGGCGAGCGCTGCTGGCCGATGCCGCTGTGGCCGGAGCACGAGGAGATCGTCAAGAGCGACATCGCCGATCTCAAGAACGCGGGAGCTCGCGGCCATTCGGACGGCATCTCGGCTGCCGCGATGCTCAAGGCATTCGTGCATCCGACTCCGTGGGTCCACCTCGACATTGCCGGCACGGCCTGGGCGGACGAACCCAAGGGCTACATGACACAGGGGGGTGTCGGCGTAGGCATTCGCATGCTCATCGAGGCCCTCGAGCAGGGTCTCCCCGTCTCCGCGTGAGCGCCTGGCAAGAGGCCCCCGCGGGGACGGACCGGCTGGCGAGTTCGTGGGCTGATCCCGGCTTTCCCTACAGACTTGCCGGCTCGGGCTGGGTTTGGTCGGACGGCCAGGCATCAGCGGGCCTGACCGTCCGGCAGGCCCGCCACGACGGCGAGCGCCTGATTCGCCTGGGCATCCTGCGGGACGTGACAGGGACCCTTCCGGCCGAGGAACTGCTCGCACAAGCACGTGCACTCGAGCTGGACGCCATCGCCTGCGAGACGGCGGTCGGTGCGGCCGTGCCGACAACCGGCGGCACCCGTGCTTGGCAGGCACTGGGCCCTGTCATGCAGATCCGGCGCTTGCCGCTCTGGCGGACGCTGCACGTACCCGGCCACAAGGTCCATCGTGTCGGCGAGCAGGACGCGCAGGCGCTGGCGATGCATCTCGAGCAGCATCGGACGGGGCTGGCCCTCGCGCCATCGTCCAGCCCCGAGCAATTCCTCGAGGGCTTGGCCCTCTGCCCGGGCCTGACCCTCGACCACTTCAGAATCGTTCGCCGGGACGGCACCCTCGTGGCCCTCGCCGGCATCTGGGCGCCGGGCAACTTTCATCGTTCGTCGGCCCCTGGTCCGGGAGCCCTGTCGCGCCTCGCACTCGGCGCCGCAGGCCTGCTGGGTCGCCGTTCCCCGTGGCCTGCTGCAAGACCGGGTGACGCCGGTCCTGTCGGCCATGTGCGCGTCCTCGCCTGCAAGCCGGGCCAGTGGGACGCCGTCGCCCTCCTGCTGAGCGGCCTTGCAGGCGAACTTCGCCGATGGGGCCTGCAGCAGTTGGGCATCAACCTTCGGGAAGGTGATCCCCTGATTGGCCTGCTGCCGGGTGGTCCCGGAGCCATCCGGAAGCGGACAATCTGGTACCTGGGTGTCTCGGAGGCTGCCTCGGAGGCGCCGGCAGGCCCCCTCGACCCCAATCTGGTCGACCCCTGGTAGCGAGCTTCAGGTTCCGGCTATGGACAGGCCGCCCACGCGCACTTCGGGCGTGAGCACGCCGGAGGGCAGGACGTGGACCATGGTCCCGACGGCCTCGACCTGAGCCAGCAGGTCCAGGAAGTTGCCGGATACCGTGAACAGATGCACCGGGATCGGCGCCTGTCCCTCGCGATGCCACAGCCCGTGAGCCTGCAGGGAAAAGTCACCGCTGATTGCATTGGCGCCGGCATGGAGTCCCGTAACGTCCCGGACCTCGATGACGGACGCCCCCGACCTGAGATCCGCCTCGGACTCGCGACCGGCCGCCACCACGAGGTTGCTCGTCCCCACGCCCAGCCCCCCCTTGTAGGAGGCCCTTGCCGCATGGCCCGTGGATCGCACGCCCGCCCGGGCAGCCGTCGCGACATTGTGCAGCAGGCCGCCAAGGTGGCCGTCACGAATCAGGTCGTGGGGCCTCGAGGGCACACCCTCGTCATCACAAGGTCGCGCAGCCATGCCCTCGCGCAGCAACGGATCATCGACGATGGTCAGACAACTGGCCGCGAGACGGTCACCCTCGCGCCCCCGCAGGAGCGACTTGCCTTCCTCTGCAGCCTTGGCCGAGAACAATCCGGCGAAGACGCCCAGCATGTCCGCCCACGCCTCTGCCGTGAACACGACGGGGTAGCGACCCGAGGGCACTTCCGACGCGCCCAGCTGGACCAGGCCGTCCTCGACGGCCTCACGGGCCATCCGCCCCGGGACGAACGCCGAGAACTCGCGGGCCGCGACGACCTTGCGACCATTCTTGGTCTGGGCGCCCTCGGCCACGAGCGGGCTGACGGCAGCCCAGGCCGTATCCATCGACCAGGCCCGCTCCAACCCGGACGACGAGCAGAGACGCATGTGCGCGGCGACATCGCCCCACGAGGCACCCACCACGGTCTTCACCCGGGGATCGGCCTCACGGGCGAGGGCATCCAGCTCGAGGACGCGACTGATGCGTTCCTCGACCGACACCTGGCGCAACGACGGCGAGGCCAGATCGAGGAAAGGCAGGTTCCCTTCGACCACCGGCAGCTCCTGTCCGGGCATCGGTTCGAGCCACGCGGTGATGGACGCGGCCTCGGCCACGGCGTGCCTCAAGGCCTCAGGCTCCATGACCTCGGTCGAGGCAACGCCGATGCGGCCGTCCCGGAACACGCGGACGCCAGCACCCCGGGAATCGGCGACCGTGAAGCTCTCGACCTTGCCCTCCTGCACGCGGACCTGGGTCGACCGGGAGGCAGCCAGATAGATCTCGACCCCCACACCGAGCCGACGTGCCTCGTCGAGCCCCGCTTCGGCGAGCGCGTCGCCCGCCGCACCGAGGAAAGGATGGTCTGCCGCTGCCGTCGACGCGCTCATGAACGACCTCCGACGGTGATCTCGTCGACACGAAGCGGGGGCTGGCCCACATTGACCGGAATGCTGCCGCTGATCGAACCGCACATGCCCGCGGCCAGCTCGAGGTCCTTGCCGACCCGGCTGATACGCTTCAGGATATCTGCACCATTGCCCAGGAGCGTGGCCCCGCGGACCGGCTCGGCGATGCGGCCGTCCCGGATGATGAAGGCCTCACGCACCGAGAAATTGAAATCTCCCGTACCGGGTACGACGGACCCGCCACCCATGCGACGGGCATAGAGGCCGTAGGGCACGTCGGCGATCAACTCATCAAGCGTCGCGTCACCTGGCGCGATGTAGGTGTTCCGCATGCGCGACGCAGGAGCGAAACGATAGCTCTGGCGACGCCCTGACCCCGTTCGGGCGACGCCGACCCGCTCGGCCCCGATGCGATCGGCCAGATAGGCCTCGAGGCGACCCTCCCGGATAAGGACGGTACGTTGGGTCGGCATGCCCTCGTCGTCGTGCCCGATGGAGCCCCATTCACCGGCAAGCGTGCCGTCGTCGATGGCCGTGACAGCGGGATGGGCAATCTCCTCGCCCAATCGGCCCGCGAAGATCGAGGCACCCGGGGCCACCGAGGTGGTCTCGAGCAGGTGGCCGCAGGCCTCGTGGAAGATCACGCCCCCGAAGCCCTTGTCGATGATGACGGGCATGCGTCCGGCGGGACAATGGTCCGCAGCCAGCATCGTCGCGGCGGCCTCGGCCGCATCCTCGGCGAGGGCTTCGACATCCAGCCCGAGCAGGAACTCCGCCCCCTCGGCCCGGCCTGGGGAGCGGGATGCGACCTGTTGCGCCCCCCCCTCGGCCGCGATGGCCTGGATGAACATCCGCGCGTACGGGCGCTCCTCCGTCACCCAGCAACCCTCGGAATTGGCGACCAGCACGCGCTGGGTATTCTCCTCGATCGAGGCTTCGACCTGGGCGATGCGCGCGTCACGGCCCCGGGCCGCACGATCCGCCCGTCGAAGCAGGTCCACGCGGGCCGCGGCATCCCAGTCCTCTCTGCGGTACATCGCCACGGGGGCAGGAGCGAAGGGCGCAGGGACGACCGTTTCCGAGCCCGGGTCCGAGGTGGCCAGGGCGCGCGCCAAGGCCAGAAGGGCCGGGCGCGAGGCATCGCTCGTGAAACCGTAGGTCGCGCGGTGCCCCCGGACGATGCGCAGGCCGACGCCGAAGGCGTGGGAGGAGGAGACATCCTTGATGCGCTGGTCGATGAGCGCGATGCGCCGCGATCGCGCATCCTCGACGAAGAGCTCGGCAAAAGTGGCTCCGCACGCCAGCGCCTCGGCCAGGACATCCCGGGCCAGTTGCCGGTCGAGTGCCGGTTGCCAGGTGGTGGTCGTCGGCATCGAGGACCTCCCTTCAGGTCCCCATGATACCTCCGTCCTCCCCTCAGTCCCTCCCCGCGGTCACGGGAGGAGCAGTCGGCGCAGATGGCACCACCATGACGTGGCTGCGCACCCCGGCCTGGAAGATGACCGGGACTTCGCCGGGCCGCGCCATGGCCAGATCGCGGCGCGCGACCCGCAGGACGCCCCGCTGGTCCCGCGAACGCACGAGGTCGCGGTTGACGGCCTGCCACCGTGCATCGAGTCGCTCCTGCTCGGCGGCGTAACGACGCGAAACCTGAATCAGGTCGCCCAGATGACGAATGGCCTGCAGGATCTGATACAGCATCAGAACGAGTACCAGCAGGCCCACACCGCGAAGCAGTGCAGGCGGAAAACGGAAGCTGCCGTGCAGGATACGACCCATTTCAGCAACATCGTGACATAGGGATATGAAATCAATTGAGACATCGATCACAAGCCGTTGACCATGCGGCAGGTGCTAGGATGAGGGTTCGGAGGCTTTCCCATGCCGGACATTCGCCCCTTCCGGGCGTTGCGCTACGCGGCCCCGCAGGTCGACGACCTGGCTGCCGTGCTCTGCCCGCCCTATGACGTGATCGCCCAGCAGGAGCAGGTGCGCTTGCACCTGCGGCACCCCCGGAATGCGATCAGGCTTGAACTGGGTCGCGACATGGAAGGGGATGACGCCCGGGAGAATCGCTACCATCGTGCAGCCCGCACCATGCATGAATGGCGAGCCACCGGCGTCGTGGCTGAGGACGACCAGGCCTGCCTCTACCTTCATCGCCACGGCACGGCGTGGGGGCCTCGCCTCGGACTCTTCGCGGGCCTCGGCCTCGCGCAGTGGGGACCGGACATCCGCCCTCACGAGCGCACGCTGAACGGCCCCAAGGCAGACCGCCTGTTGCTTTTCCGTCACGTAGGCGTATCGCTGAGTCCCGTCATGTTGCTGGTCGGTGATGATGACGAAGCCCTGCTGACCTTGTGGACGCAGGTGATGCGGGACCACCCCCCCATCCTCACCTGCCGTGACGGCGAAGAAACGCACGAGCTCTGGGCCGTCCCCCCGGGGCCCGCGCAGGACGCCATGCTGGCCCTGCTGGCAGACCGACCGTTGACGGTGGCCGATGGGCATCACCGTTACGAGACCGCCCTGGCTTTCGGCGCGGAGCGGCGCGAATCGGCCGGCAGCAATCCGGACTCCCCTTGGGAACAGAGCTTCGTCTGCCTCGTGCGGATGGAGGACCCCGCCCTCGTCGTGCTGCCGACCCACCGCCTGCTCAAGGGCCCCGTGCCGGGTGTGCCGGAGCTGCTGGCAGCCCTCGAAACCCGGTTCATCGTGTCCGCAGAGGCTTGGGATGACGCGACGGCAGGTGTCGAGCAGGCACTGGAAACCTGGGTCGACACGCTGACGGAAAAGGGTGCCATCGGCATGCTGCTGCCCGGCGAATCCCGGCGTTGGACCCTGGTCCCCCGGCCGGCACTCCTCGAGGAACTGGCAGAGGTCACGGGCAAGGCGTCGCTGGCCCGCCTCGCCGTGGTCCAGTTGCACCATGGGCTGCTTGCACCGGTCCTTGGCATGACCGAGGCACAATGGGCCAAGGGCGGCGACCTGACCTACACCCGCGAAGCCCACGAGATCCTGATTGGCCTGGCCTCGGGCACTTTCGGGGCCGGGTTCCTGCTGCCCCGGCCGACGGCCGGCGAGGTTACCGACGTTGCGGGCGAGGGAGCCGTGATGCCCCAGAAATCGACCTTCTTCGACCCCAAGATTCCGACGGGACTGCTGTTCATGGATCTGGGTGGTCCGACCGTTGCGGAGGGCAATCCATGACAGAACGACCGACGGTTGTCCTGACGCGCAAGGGTGAGGACCGCTTGCGGCAGGGCCACCCCTGGGTCTTCGGGGCCGATGTGGCCCATGCCGACCAGGATATCGCCGGCTGGGTGGATGTTCGGGACCGCAAGGGACGCCCCCTGGGCGTTGCGAGCTACAACCCGGCCACGGGCCTTTGCCTGCGCATGCACGGTGCAAGCAAGGATGCCGCGGAACCGGCATGGATCCGGCGACGCCTGCAGGAAGCGCTTGCGCTGCGGCAGGCGTGGCTGCCCGGGGCCGAAGCCTGGCGCCTGGTCCATGGGGAGGCGGACGGGCTGCCTGCAATCGTGGTCGACAGATACGGGCCCTGGCTGGTCGTGCAGTCGATGTCCTGGGGCAGCGATCAGTTGCTGCCCGGGCTGGTCGCGGCACTGAGCGACATGCTGCAACCCCGCGGCATCCTCGAGCGCAGCGAGGGATTCGCACGCAAGCTCGAAGGCCTCGAACCCCGCAGCGGTCTGCTGGCAGGCCGGGCTCCCGAGGGGACAGTTCGCATCGTCGAGGGGGACGTGGCCTACCACATCGACCTCGAGGGCGGCCAGAAGACGGGCTTCTTCCTCGACCAGCGTCCGAACCGCGCCCGCCTCGCCACGTTTGCCCCCGGACGCAACATCCTGAATGCGTTCTGCTATTCCGGTGGCTTCTCACTGCCGGCTGCCAAGGCAGGGGCCCGCCACGTCACGGGCATCGACATCGCGGCCGATGCCCTCGAGCTCGCCCGGCTCAATGCCCGCGAAAACGGCGTCGAGGAAACGTGCACCTGGGTCGAGGACAATGCCTTCGACCACCTGCGCCTGATGCAGAAGCGGGGCGACAAGTACGACATCGTTGTCCTCGACCCCCCGGCCTTCACCAAGAACAAGGCCTCGATCCCGGGCGCCATCCGCGGCTACAAGGAGATCAACCTGCGCGGCATTGCGATGGTACAACCTGGCGGCATGCTGGTGACCAGCTCATGCTCCCATCACATGGATACGGAGACGTTCCTCGAGGTGGTCGCAGCAGCAGCCGTGGATGCCGGAAGGCGCATCAGGGTCATCGACGTGACGGGGCCGGGGCCCGATCACCCCAGCCTTCCGGGTGCGCCGGAGTCCCGCTACCTGAAGTGCGTCTGGGCCATCGTGGAGGGCAACCATGACGCCTGACGCCGCCATCCGCACCCTGACCGTCGACACGGCGACCCCCGAAGGTGACGGCCTGAGGGTCGACGGTCCCTTCGGCGCCAGCGGCTGGTATCCCGTAGACACCTGGCCCTTGGATGAGGCCGGCTTGCACGGGCGCCACTGCCCGGTGTGGTTCCTGAAGACAGGACTCCCGGAAGCGGCGCGCGCGCGCGCGGCCGTGGTCTCGGGCAAGACCCGCATCACCCTTGTCGTCGGGGACAGGAACTGGACAGACGAAGGCATCTGCAACCGCTGCCGCAACGGGGGCTGTCCCGCCCGGACGGCGACCGAGGACCCCATCCATGCACCAGTCGGCCGGCTCGTACTCTGATCCCCGCCGGATCCTGCAAGCCGCGCTTGCCGTATCCGTACTGACCAGTCCGCAGGCAGCCCTCGCCGCCGTACAGGACCTGCCGGAGACCATGGGCGTCCGGACCGTGGCCGGTACGGACGGCCTCACGGCTTCGTGGCTCAATCCTGCGGCCCTGACGACGGATGGCGCTGCTGAACTGGCCCTGCTCGGCAACGGTCGTGGCGCGTGGGGCGGGGGGTTCGGTGCCGGGGGCTTCGGTCTCTCCTTGCGTCAGCGCCAGGGTGCGACCCGCACCGATGAGGCCGGAATCCATACGTTGCTCCCTCTGGCCAATGGCCTCAATGCGGGCGCAACCTGGCGCCTCGGCCGACGCAACGGTATTGCGGGACAAGACCTCGATCTGGGCTTGCTCTGGCGCCCCTCTGCTTCCTGGTCGCTCGGCTACGCGCATCGTGGCCTTGCGGGCGCGCTGGGGGGGCCATCCACCGAGCAGCTTGGCGTGGCCTGGCGCCCGTGGGATGCGCGCCTGACGGTCAACCTCGACCACGCCTGGGCCGGGGGCTCAGTGGATCAGGGACGCACGTCGACAGGCGTCCAGTGGTCGATGGCCCCCGGCCTTGATGTGTTCCTTCAGGCTGGTCGGGATCTGGCGCTGACCGCCGATGTCGTGGACGAACTGCGCATCGGCTTGTCCCTCGGGCACGGCCGTCATCGCCTTGCCACCGTGCTGGACGGCGACGCAGCCCTCGACACGACGGTTGCCGCAGGATGGCGTTTTACGGATCGCCCCGCACCCTCCGCCGTCTGGCCGGACAAGGTCGTGTTGTCGGCCCGGATCGGTGGCGACCTGCAGCAATCAGCCGGGCTCGCAGGTCTCCTCCAGGCCCTTCCGCCACGTCCGTCGACGGCACATGTGCTGGAAGCCCTCGAGCGAAACGGGCAGGACCCGGAAGTTCACGGACTCTACCTGCGCATCGATCCGCTGGATGTCTCGCTGGGCGAGTTGCAGGAGATTCGTGACGGCCTCGCACGCTTCAAGGCTCGCGAGAAGAAGCTGTACGTGCACGTCTCGGGGGGAGGCCTGCCCGAGCTTTATCTCGCCTCGGTGGCGGACCAGGTCTACCTTGCCCCCGGGGCGCAACTGGACGTCTCGGGCTTTGCCGATGAGGTGCTGTTGTACGGGGACCTGCTGAAACAGGTGGGCGTCCACGCCGATTTCGTGGCGACGGGGCCTTACAAATCCGCCGTGGAGCCCTACTTGCGAAACAGCTTGAGCGACGGGGCCCGCGAGCAATTGGTGAGCCTGCTGCGCGACCGCAGTGACCAGATCGTCTCGGGGCTCGCCAGCGCCCGGAACCTGCCGGCGGAGCGGTTGCGGGCCATGATGGACCAGGGCATCCTTCGGGCCGACCAACCCGGAGGTCTCGCCGACGGCACGGGCCATCCCGACGAAGTCGAGGCCAGGCTTTGCAAGGAGGCCGGAGTCACCGAGGCAGAAGCCCTGCTCGAACGCGTGCCGGCGGACGGCGTATGGGTCAGGCCCCGCATCGCCGTCATCACGTTGCAGGGCACGATGGCGCAGGGCAGCTCGGGGTCCGACCTGCTGATGGGCCGGGTGCTCGGTGCCGCCGACGCCGTATCGGTCCTCGACCAGGCCCGCAAGGAAGATGCCATTGCCGGGGTCATACTCCGGCTCGAGTCCCCCGGGGGCGATGCCGATGCCGCCGAGGAAATCCGGCGCGCCGTGGAACGCCTTGCCAGCAGCAAGCCCGTAGTCGCCAGCATCGGCCCTGTCGCCGCTTCGGGCGGCTACTGGGTGGCGTGCGGGGCGCCCTACATCTTCGCAGAGCCGGGCTCCATCACCGGGAGCATCGGTGTCTTCGCCGGCAAATTCAGTTTCGGGGGCCTGATGAGCCGATTCGGCGTCAGCGCTGACGGAGCACAGGAGGGTCGCCTCGCAGCCGCCGGAACCTCGGCGCGTCCCTTCTCGCCGGACGAGCGACGCCTTCTCGAGGACTCGGTCCGACACACCTATCGGCGGTTCCTGGACCTGGTGGCCCAAGCCAGGAAGAAGGATTTCGCCGACGTGGAGAAGTTGGCATCAGGACGCGTCTACACCGGCAGGCAGGCGCTGGATACCGGTCTGGTCGACGCCATGGGTGGCCTCGACGAGGCCAGGACCTGGCTGGCGGGACGGACCGGCGTGCGTCCGGAAGAGGCGGTGATCCTCTATGGCAAGGGTCAGGGCAGGCTCGATGCCGTGGCCGACGCCCTCAGCGGCCGCCAGACGACAACCCGCGGTATCGCCAGCCTGGTTCGCTGGACCTCGCGACGCACGTGGGCGCTCGACGCCCGCTTCCAGGAGAGGCTGACACCATGACCGAGCCACGTCCGAGGGTGCTCGGTCTGGATGTCGGCAACCGACGCATCGGCGTCGCCGTATCCGATCCCTTCGGCTGGACGGCCCAAGGTGCAGGCGTGATCGAGCGCCGCAACATGGCTCGTGATCTGGCGGAAGTGCAGCGTATCGCGGAGCTTTACCAGTCACGAACGCTCGTGATAGGCTTCCCCCGGACGTTGGCTGGCACCACGGGCCCTCAGGCCGAGTCGCTGGTCGGCTTCACGGACCGCCTGAGCGACCTCGGCTTCGAGGTCATCCACGAGGACGAACGCTTCACCACCAAGATTGCCGAGCGCGTCCTGATCGCGGCCGACGTGCCCCGGTCCCGGAGGCGGGAAGTGATCGACCAACAGGCCGCGATGGTCATTCTCCAGGGGTTCCTGGACCGACGCGACCGACAAGAAAGGAACCGATCCCATGGATCCGGCGAACACCCAGAACACTGAGACCGACGACGCGGAGAACATCATCACGCTCCTCGGCGACAACGGCGAGCAGCAGCAGTTCGAACTGCTCGACATCATCGAGGTCGAAGGCCGCGAGTACGCGCTCCTGCTGCCACTCGACGAGGCGGACGATGCGGATGGCGAGGGTGAAGGCGATGCGTCGGATGCCGATGCAGAAGAGGAAGTCGGTGTTGTGGTGCTTCGCTTCGAGGCCGACGAGACCCTGACGCATATCGACGACGAGGAAGAGTTCCAGCGTGTCGTTGCGGCCCTGGAGAAGATGTCCGACGAGGACGAGGACGCCTGATTGCCCCGTGGGATTGAGCCGCCTGTGGACGGGTATATAGGCGGCGACGCGGACCCTGCGGGTCCGGAAACCTCCTGGAGGAGCCGTGGCTAGGAACAACGACGACGACGAACTCGACTTCGACGACGAGGATGAATCCTTTGAAGACGAAGACGAGGAAGGCTACGACGACGAGGATGTAGACGGCGACGACGAGGACGAGGACGAAGAGGAGTCCGGCTCAGGCGGGGGTGCCCGTAAGGGAATCCTCTTCGCCCTTCTGGGCTTGGCCCTGGTGGGCGGTGGTGCGTATGCGGCCATGTCGCAAGGCATCGAAATCCCGTTCCTCTCGAGCCTGATGCCTGCCGCCGAAGAAGCGGCCCCGCCGCCGCAGGCTGCAGCGCCACCTCCGGCGGCCCCGGTACAGGCGGCCGCCCCTGCGGAAACCGCCACACAGGCCGCAGCGGCCCTGCCGCCGGCAGCCACGTCCAGTGCCCTCAGGCCAGTTGAACCGGTTGCAGCCGCGCCGGAGAAGCCCGTTCCGGTGGCTGCCCGGCCTGCTGCGGAACCGGCTGCAAAGCCTGCTCCGGCTGTGGCGGCGGCGCCCGTGGCTGGTGCCGTGGCGGCGAAGCCGATGGCCAAGTCCGCAGTTCAAGTCAATGCAGCAGCACCTCAGCGGCTGAAGGCAAGAGGGGCAGACAAGGTCGGGCGTGCCCAGCGCAAGGCTCGGGCTGTGCGGCTCGCCCAGCAAGACGAGGGCCTCTACACGGTCCAGGCGGGCGCGTTCAACGTGCCCGAAAATGCACAGTCCGTCGTCGATCGCCTGAAGGCCAAGGGCCTGCCGGCGACTCGCTCGGGTGCCGGCACACGGGGCAAGTTCTCCCTGTGGTCCAACTATGTGGAAACCTCTGCCAAGGCCAAGTCCCTGGTCAGGCAGTTCCGCAAGGCCGGAACCCGTGGCCAGGTGGTGTCGCGGGAAGGGCGGTTCGTCGTCTTCCTGGGCAGCCATCCCACGGAGGAGCGCGCCAAGGCCGCGGCGGCGAAGTTGTCGGCGAAGGGTCTGTTCGCCTCGGTCCATGGTACGGCAGCGGCCACCACGGCGGGTCCGAACCGTGTCTGGGTCGGGCGGTTCTCTTCCCGGATGGAAGCTGAGGCCATGGCATCCCGCGTGCGGGCGGCCGTCGGCTTCGGCATCGTTCGCCGGCTCTAGGGCGTGGCCGTCCAGGACGAGTTCCAGGTCGTCACGTTCGCACTGGCGGCCGAAAACTATGGTGTGGATATCGGGAGCGTGCAGGAAATCATCCCGCTGCTCCCGGTCATCCGCGTCCCCGAGGCACCACGCTGGATCGACGGGCTGATCGACCTGCGTGGCACGATCCTGCCGGTTCTCGACCTGCGTACCCGCTTCGGTCTCGAACGGCTGGCCTCGGGTGAAGGCCATCCCTGCATCATCATCAGCAATCTCTCGGGCCAGCAGGTTGGTTTGGTTGCCGACTCGGTGCGCGACGTGGTCCGCGTGCACGCGGCCAACATGGCGCCCGTCCCGCCCGCGGCGGGTGCCCGGGCACCCTTCCTGTCCGGAATCCTGCGCATCCCCGAAGGCCAGGGGCATCGCATCCTGTTCCTGCTTGCCCTCGATCGTCTCCTGTCCCAGGAAGAGGTCGAGGTCCTGGCCGGAATGGCCTGAGCAAGGCCCGTGCAGGACAAGGTACTGAATTGCCGCGATTGCCGGCAGGATTTCGTCTTCTCGATAGGCGAGCAGGAGTTTCACGCCCAGAAGGGCTACACCCAGGCACCCGTGCGCTGCATCGCGTGTCGCCGCTTGCGCAAGCAAGCCGCGCCACCTCCTGCCTCAGCACCTGACGCGACGCGTCCCAGATTCCCGGCGACGTGTTCGGGTTGCGGGACGGAGACCACCGTGCCATTCCGGCCTGTCCAGGGTCGACCGGTCTACTGCCCCACGTGTTTCCGCGCCCAGCGCGACCGTCCTGGCAGCAATCGGGACCACGGCTGAGGCCGCCCCCAAGGACGCGGTGCCGGCAGCCTTGAAGCTACCGGCACCTGCATCGGGATGAGAGGATTCGAACCTCCGGCCTCACGGTCCCGAACCGCGCGCTCTACCAAGCTGAGCTACATCCCGGGGGCATCATCCTAGCACCCGCAGGAGCATCCCGCCAGAGGCACCTACTCCCCGAATCCGGCCTGCGCCCGCAGGCGCATGGCCAAGGCCAGTTCGGGCGCGGCAGCCCAGTACCGATTCTGACGAACCAGGGCCTGAGCCTTGAGAAAGTGGGCCACAGCATTGTCGGGTGCGGCCGAGACGGCACGTTCGGCCAATGCAAGGGCACCTGCCAGATCGCCCGAATCGTGCGTGAGGTAGGCAAGGTAATTCAAGGCCCACACATAGCGGGGATCGATGGCCACGATCTTGCCGAAGGCGTCCATGGCCTTGCGTCGACTCTCGGAGTCCTTGCGCTCGAGGCCCGCGAAGAAATGCCCGAAGGCCAGGCGAAACCAAGCCTCGATGTTGTCCGGATTGTCCTTGACGAGCGGCTCGTAGCGGGCGATGACCTTGTCGGCATAGGCCGGTTCCATCTGCCGGACCTTGAGCAGCTCCTGCCAGCCCTGTTCCAGCCAAGGCGTCCGCGCAAGGCCCATGGCCAGGTCGAAGCGCGCGTCGGCATCCTGCTCGGCCTCGCGCACCCGCTCACGAAGAACGGCAATCTCCTCGGGGCGGGTGTCGGCCCATGCGGGCCCGGCAATCCCGAGCAGCACGCATCCCGCCAGCAGGGCCGCGCGACAGAAACCACCGAGCATGCCACGTCCTCCCGTCTCATCGTACCTGCTGCAGGGGACGACCTCCAAGAGTCGCAGGTTCCCTGACATGCCCAGTTCGTCATGCCGGGCTGGCCTTGCGACCTGCACACCCGGACCATGCCCCTATGGGCGAACGCAAGCACGGACTGGGAAGGGCAGGAGAGGATCTGGCCGAGGCCTGGTACCGTTCTCGCGGCTCTACCGTGGTCGCGCGCAATTTCAGGCTGCCTTGCGGTGAACTGGACCTCGTCGTCGTCGAAGAGGGCCTCTTGTGCTTCGTCGAGGTGAAGTGCCGGCGCCACGAGCCCGCAGAGGGATTCGTGAGTCCCGCAAAGGCGCGACGCGTGCGTCTGCTGGCGCGGTGGTATCTTGAGATCAGGCCCTGGCCCGGTGACGTGAGGTTCGACGTTGTCGGCATCCACTGGCCCAAGGGGCATCCGCCCCGAATCGTCCACATCCCCGAGGCATTCTGAACGTGCGTCCCCTGGTTGGCCTGCTGGTGCTCGTGACCGGCATCCTGGCCGCAGCCGGCCCTGCCGCCGGCTACAAGCCGCGCAAACTCGTCGTTGGATTTGCCCCCTGGGAGAACCCCGGTGAAATAGGCCGGATCGCCTCCGAAGTCTCGCGCATGCTGGGGCAGTCCCTCGGCATGCGGGTGGAACCGCGCATCACCTCGGACTACGCCGGAGTCGTGGAGGCGATGAGCCATCAACAGGTCGACATGGCCTTCTTCCCGCCGGCCGCGTTCGTCCTGGCCGAGCGCAAGGCCGGCGCCAGGGTCATCCTCAAGTCGGTATTCCGGGGACGCTCGGCCTACTACGCCGCCATCATCACGCGGCAGGACAGCGGCATCCGCTCGCTCAAGGACCTCAAGGGCAAGTCGATCGCCTTCGTCGAGCCCAACTCGACCTCGGGCAGCATCTACCCGAGGGTCATGCTGATCCGCGCAGGCCTGAAGGCCGAACGGGACATGCGTGTCCAGAACGCGGGGGGGCACGACGCCGTCGTGCTCGCGGTCTTTCACCGAAAGGTCGATGCGGGCGCTTGTTTTCTCAACAACCCCAAGCCCCTCGAGGCGGCGTGGACCCGTCCCGGTGTGCTGCCCAACGCGGCCGACCGGGACCAGATCCGCATCCTGGGCATCTCGCCGCCGATCCCGTCCGACAACATCGCGGTGCGCCGGGATCTCGACCCCGAACTGGTCGGGCGCATTCAGGAATTTTTCCTCAACTTGTCCAGCTCCGATGACGGTTCGGGGAAAATCCGCAAGATCTTCCGTGTCGACGGTTTCCAGAAGGCCAATTCCCGGGACTACGATCCCGTCCGCGAGGCCTATGCGACCATCGGCCTGAAGCTGGAGCGCTGACACTTGTCCCCGGAAGCCCCGATGGAGGAGCGCTCAGGCCCTCATCGCCTGCGTCGGCGTCCCGGTCCCGGCGACTTGGTGGGCTGGCTCGTCTTTCTCACGGTCATCCTTGCCCTGACCGGCAGCATCCACGCTTACCTCTACGTGCGCCTCGGTACCGCCCATGGGCTGGACGGAAGCACCACGTGGCTGGCGGTCCTGCTCGTCGGGTTGTGGACGATGACGCTGGGCGGATTCCTGCTGGAGCGGGTCCTGCCTCCGCTGCTGGCACGTCCGCTGGCGTGGGTGGGGCATGTCTGGCAAGGAACCTCGTTCCTGCTGCTCAGCGCGCTGCTCGTCGCCGAACCGATACGGTGGCTGCCCCAGTGGCTCGCCACCTACATGGGTGTCGTTCGACTCGAAACCCTTGCCGGCGGTGACTGGAACGGCTGGGTCACGACTTCGGCAGCCGGCCTGGGTCTGCTGTTGTCCGCCGCAGCCCTCATCAGTGCCACGCAGGGGCCTCGCCTGGTGAAGGTCCGCATCCCTCATCCGGACATCCCGCCCGAATGGGCCGGGCTGCGCATCCTGCAGGTTTCGGACCTGCACGTGGGCAACACCATCCGTCGCGGCTACGTGGAACGCCTTGCGCGTCGCATCGCCGAACTGAAGCCGGACCTGCTGGCCCTGACCGGTGACCTCGTCGACGGGCAGGTGGCGAGACTGGCCGATGAACTCGCCCCCTTGCTGCAGGTCAAGCCCACGCTCGGGATCGCTTTCGTGCCGGGCAATCACGAGTACTACGCCGGTGTGGAGCCCTGGATCGACCATATGAACGCCGCGGGCGTCACCGTCCTGCGAAACGCCCATGTCGTCCATGAACGCAACGGGGCTCCCCTGGTCGTGGCTGGCGTCGATGACTTTGCCGCCCGCAGGTTCGGGGGACCAGGCCCCGACCTGGATGCCGCCCTTGCCGGGGCCCCCGACGGGGCACCCGTCATCTTGCTGGCCCATCAACCTCCTGCAATCGGCGCGGCAAGGGCTGCGGGCGTCTGCCTCCAGATCTCGGGCCACACGCACGGCGGCCAGATCGTGCCCTTCAACCTGATGGTTCGCCTGGACCAGCCTCACGTGGCCGGCCTGTTCCGGGAAGGGGGCACGTGGCTCTACGTCAGTCGCGGCACGGGCTGGTGGGGACCGCC
>JAYKIS010000061.1:0-58896 GCA_035286125.1 Candidatus Sericytochromatia bacterium | reverse complement strand
CACCTCCGCGGTGCCCGTGCAGACTCCGACCCCAGCACCAACACCGACACCCCTTCCCTCGCCCGGCCTGCGGTTCACCTACAGGATGGCCCTCGCACCGGGCGATCAGGTTGATTTCCTCGACGTTTCTGGCGACCGCAAGGCAATCGCGCTGGCCCGGAAGACGGATGGCCTCGTCCGTATATACAGGGGAGATGATGGCGGCCTGACCCTCGCTTGGGATGTCGGTCAGCCTGTCCGCAGCATCTGGCTCACCAGTCGCTTGCTCGAGCCCGGGTATCAGGTCCTGATAGGCACGTCCGCGGGGACCGTGGCTCTCCGAACTCTCCCCGATCTCGACAATGGGGGCGTTTCGACGGCCGTATCCTCCGAATCCGTCGGAGGCGCCCAGGTTGCCGTCACGGGTATCCTCGGCTTCGCCAACGAAACGCGCTACTGGCGCATAGGCTCGGATGGGCTGGCGCAGCTGCGCAGTTGGCAAACTGGCACCTTGGTCTCTCTCCCGGCGTTCGGTGCCCTGTACGCCATGGACGCCCAGATCACGCGCCTGGCGTATGGTGGGGAGGATCGACTGCTGAGGGTCGTGGATATCGCTGATGGCCGCGAGATCATGACCTCCCTGCCCTTGGGTCGCAGCGTCGATGCATTGGCTCTTTCCGGCGATGCAGCACGTGTCGTCGTTGGCGATCGTGATGGCAAGGTGGTCGTGATCACGGTCCCGGACGGCATCACGCTCAGGGAGTGGCGGGCGGATGCGGCGGTTCTGGCCCTTGCGATGTCACCTGATGGCCGATATGTCGCCTATGGCGGCCTTGATAACCGGGTCACAGTGGCACGTGTTGCCGATGGTGCGATAGTCGCGTTGCCCTGGATCGGTACCGTAAAGGTCACCGGATTGCGCTTTTCGACAGGGGCCAGAGCGACCGACAATGGCGACCGCCTCTACGTGGCTACCGATGGGGAGGGCGTACTGACCTACGACGTCACCTGGGACTGAGTGTCCGGGGGGATGATTGGTCGGCCCGACAGGGCCTCGTCGTGCACCCTGGTGGTGCAGGCTCTTCAGGCTGGCGGCAGTGTGAATCCTGTCGGACGAGGGTCCGCATGGAGGGACACGCTGTGGCCAAGCGCAGTTTGGGTTGGGTCCTGATCGGGGTGTTGGCTGGCTGCGCGGGCAGCCCGGGGCAGCCGTCGATGCCCGGTGCCGACGCCCGTCCGTCGGAACGCAGGGTTGTCGTCGATCTCTCTGCCCGTGCCGACGCCATACGAAGCTTGCAAGCCATCAGGCATCGCTGGGTGCCGTCCGACGTGGCCCGATTCGAGGTCATCCTGGACCAGCGAGGACCCGACGGTCCGGGTGGGGTGCCCACCTGGCTGAACCAGGCCAGCGTCGGGGTGCAGCCGGCCCTGGGGCAAAGCCAGGCGGTCTTCGGGAACCTGACGGGCCAGCGGGCCTACCGCCTGACGGTCCAGGCCTTCACGGCCGATCAGCAGCACATCAACAGCCAGAGGCCGATCGTGGTGCCCTTCGACTTCCTGGGCTCGAATGACCTGGAAGACACGCGGGTTCTGGCCGTGGATGTGCCGCTCGATGATGTCGTGTTTGCGGGTCAGGCGGGACTCTCGCTGACGCCTCTCGACGGTGCCTTCGTGACGGATGGTCCGGTCACGGGCGGCGCGCTCTGACGGGTTGCGGGACATGGCACGGGCATCAGGTCGCAGGCTTGCGGGCCTGATCCTGGCGACGGGTGGATGCCTTGCGGGCTGCGTGTCCGCAGGGCCACCTGCCCCGGCCGATGGTGGCAATGCCAAGGGGGCTGTCATGGTGCGGGTGGAGGCCATCGCCGGACGTCGCCAGCAAGCGACTGTCCGGCGATGGCTCGCCCGCGACGTCGTGGCGTGGCGGCTTAGCGCCGTGGCGGATGGCGTGCCGTTGGCGGACGTTATCCTGCCCGCGGCATCCGCGGGCGTGTCGACGGGGGGCTGGCGCGGCTTGTCGCCCGGTGCCCATGTGCAGTGTGCGGCCGAGGCCCTGGCCACGACGAGTCCACCTGTTGTCATCTCGCGGACTCCGGCCACCGCCTCCATCACGCTCGGAAGCGGTCAGGACATCGAGGACCGGGCGATTGTCGCGTTGTCCGTGCCCCTTGCTGATCGGCCGTTTTCGGGGACGGTCCTTATCTCCATCCAGCCGCCGTCGGGTACGTCGACCGTCAGTATTTCCTTGCTGCGCCAACCTGACGGACTGGTCGACTGGGAAGGCGAGTTGGGTGTCGTCCCGGGCCTGACATGCCGGATCACGGGTCTGCCGGTGGGCCGCACATGGTTGGCCCGGGTGCGCAATCGTCCGCGCTCATGCAGCAAGGGGGGGTGTTCCGGCCCGACGCGCCAGGCGGTGACAGAGGCCTTCACCTTCGACGGCAGTGGCGACGTGCTGGATGACACGCTCGAGTTGAGCCTGGGGCCATGGAACTGACTGCATGATCAAGCGAATGTGAAATAGAGCGACTTCTCCGGCGCCCTGCGTCACAATCCGATGGTGGAGCAGGCGGCTTGCCGCACCCCCCGACGGGTAAAGAGGCAACAAGATCCAAGATGGCTGCGGGCACCAGGGCCTTCGGGTCGGCAGCACTGAGGCTGTTGGCCGCGGTGACCCTGCTTGCCGGCTGTAGGACCGGCTTCTCCGGGAGCGTCGCTGACCTGGGCAAGTCGGGCGTCACGGTGGCGACGCCTGACGCTTCGCCTCGCTTCGACCTTGTGGGCCAGGTGGTCGATCCGGAAGGCGTGCCGCTCGTGGCCGTGCAGGTTCGTGCCTGGCCGGCTGGCGAATTGCCTGCCGAGTCCAAGGCTCGTCTCGTGGCCAACGATGTCGCCGCGCTCGTGGGCAACTACGCCGCCGGCCTCATTGCCAATGACTCCGCTGCCCTGGTCGGGAACCAGGCTGCGGGCCTTGCTGGCGCGGGGCGCCGGACGATGTCCGTGGATGCCCTTACGAATGCCGATGGTCGATTCAAGCTTACCTTGCCGGCCGGACGTTACAACCTCGAGGCGCTGCGGAACCGGACGGACAAGGGTTGGCTCGGGCCGCTGGAGATCGGAGGCCCGAGCGCCACGACCGATATCCGCGTGAGCGTCCGCCCCGTCTCGATCCTGCGCGGGCGTGTCCTGATGCCCGAGGCCGGGGGGCAGGGCTTCCCCCCGCCGGGCGCGGAGGTCCTGGTTGCGGGCAGTCCTTATATGGCCCGGGTCGCTGCGGACGGGACGTGGGAGGTTCCTGAAGTGCCCGCAGGGACTCACGATGTCGTCCTGTGGCACCCGGATCTCGGAGCCGCCCGGCCATTCGGCGATCGTGGTCTTGTGGTCGTCCCGGGAGTGGCGCGCGAACTGCCGCCCGTGCGACTCGCCCCCAAGGGACAGCCTTGGCGGGTCGGCGCGTCGCCCGTCCCTGTAGCGACGAATGCACCTGCCGCCACGCCCTCCGTGACGCCGTCCGCGACGGCCACGGTCAAGCCTTCGCCCGCCCCGACGCCGTCGCCCGGGGCTCCGCAGCTCTCGGTCGCGCCTTCTCCATCACCTGTGCCGACCGTGGCGCCCTCGGCCTCTCCCACGATTCAGCCCACTCCCCTGCCTTCGCCCGTTCCGACACCGACACCCGATACCGAATCGACGCCGGTTCCGGGCGAATCCCAACAGCCCCTGCCTGTCGATACGCCGACTCCTTCACCTGTGCCTACGCCGATGCCGACCGTGGCTCCCACAACTTCGCCTACGCCTGGTCCGACGCCCACTGTCGCGCCGTCCCCGACTCCTGCGCCACCGCGCGTCCGGGATCCCGAACTCTTCACCAAGGCCTTCTATGCGCAAGGCGATCGCATCAAGGCCGTCGACTTCTCCGAGGACGGCGAACTGTTCGTCCTGGGTTACGACGGCGGCGCCGTCACGGTCGGGGATATGGTTTCGGGCAACCCGATGGTGACGTGGCGGCCCGGCGGTTCCGTCTACGGCGTCTCGATCACGGCCTTGGCGGACGGATCCGGGTACCTGGTGGCGTCGGCGACCCGTGAAGGGGCGATTGACCAGCGCCGGGTCTCGGGCAATGTCCCGCCCGTCATCGTGACACCCATCGCCAGCCTCTCTGTCCAGGCCCAGCTTTACACGGCGTGGCCGGGCTTGAAGCCGGATCATGTCTGGGTCAGTGGCAGCGACAACCGGGCCGCCCTGTACGACATGACGACGGGGAACGTCTTGCGGTCGATACCTGCCTTCGGCTGGGTCCGATCGGCCGATGCCCGCGGTGGCCGCTACGCATGCGGGGCAGACGACTTCATGGCCCGCGTCGTGGACGCCCTCGACGGGACCGAGGTCTTCACCTCTCCCTTCCACACGGGTACCGTCACGTCGATCTCCCTGTCGGGCGACGCCTCCCGGGTGGCCGTGGGAGGCTCGGACGGCAAGATTCGGGTCTATGATGTGGCGTCGGGCATCGAGTTGCGGAATTTCTCGATTCCGACGGCGGCGGGTGGCGAGATTCGCGCTGCGGCCCTCTCTCCCGACGGCCAGTGGTTGGCCTACGGGGGGACGGACGGCGTCGTGCGCCTCGGCAGCATGGCGGACGGCCGGATCGTCCTCGACTTTCGCCCCGGGGGGACGGTCGTCAATGCCCTCCGCTTCATCTCCGACGGCACACCCACGGGCAACGGCAACCAGTTGATGGTGGGTACCCAGGGAGGCGGCGCCATCCTCTACGAGATCACCTGGTAGGCCGGCGGCAGCCCCGCCGGAGTGGCCGG
Organism: Candidatus Sericytochromatia bacterium; assembly: GCA_035286125.1. Lineage (GTDB taxonomy): Bacteria > Cyanobacteriota > Sericytochromatia > S15B-MN24 > VGJW01 > VGJW01. The sequence goes on along the minus strand of JAYKIS010000061.1, from coordinate 54,106 downwards.
ATCGCCCTGATTCCCGGATAATGCTGATGGAGTCTCCATCAGGCCCCCACCTATTCCCTTTTTCTGTTCCGACTTGTCGGGGTGCCCTTTACAACATGAATCTTGATACACTGGCCGTCACGGCCGCACCTGTCGTCCCTACCGGCTTCATCCCGCTCGGTATCTCCCAGCCCTTGCTGGACGCGTTGGGCCACATGCAGCTCGTCGACCCCACCGAGGTCCAGCTGCGGGCCTTCGCTCCGGCGCGCGAAGGTCGGGATCTGCTCGTCCAGTCCCGCACCGGTACCGGCAAGACCCTGGCCTTCCTGCTGCCGCTCATGGAGCGCCTGGGTGCCCGTGATCCCGAGGTGGCGCCGCCAGGTCCTCTGGTGCTGGTGGTGACCCCGACGCGTGAATTGGCGATGCAGGTCGGTCGGGTCGCTGTCCGCGTGGCCCGGCCCATGGACCGTCGTGTCGCCATCCTGACGGGCGGAACGCCCTACGGGGATCAGTTCCGCGCGCTGCGCAGCGGTGCCGAGTTGGTCGTGGGCACTCCCGGTCGTCTCGTCGATCATCTCGAGCGTGGGTCGCTCGACCTGTCGGGCTGCGTGGCGGTCGTGCTCGACGAGGCCGACGAGATGCTGGACATGGGCTTTGCCGAGGACCTCGAGAAGATCCTGACGGGGATGCCCGAGTCCCGTCAGACCCTGCTGTTCTCGGCGACCATGGCGGATGCTGTCGAGGCCATCGCCCGGCGCCATCTGCGCAAGCCCGAGCACCTCGCGCTCTCGAGCGGCCTCGAGGCTGCCACGACCCTGACCCATCGCGTCATCGAGACCTTCCCGGATCGGCGCTTCGAGGTTTTGGCGAATCTCTTCAACATCGAACCCCCCGAGCTGACCATGGTCTTCTGCCACACCAAGCTCGAGACCGAGACCCTCACGCGCCGGCTGGTGGCCGACGGTTTCAAGGCCGCCTACCTGAACGGCGATCTGCCCCAGGCTGTCAGGACCCGTACCCTCGAGGCCTTCCGCACCCGTCAGGTGCCAATCCTGGTCGCGACGGACGTCGCCGCCCGGGGCATCGATGTCCGTGGTGTCACGCTCGTCGTCAACTACGACATGCCGGGGTCGGGCGAGACCTACGTCCATCGCAGCGGTCGCACGGGCCGTGCCGGTCGCGAGGGTGTCGTGCTCAACCTGGTCACGCCCAAGGATCGTGGACGGGTCCGTCGCCTGGCCGGTGAGGCCGGCATCACCTTCGAGACGCGTGCGGTACCGACTGCCGAGGATGTCCGTCAGCGCGTCCAGGACCGGGTCATGGAAGACCTGGCCCGGCGTTGCGAGGCGGCCGACTTCGGTGGCCTCGAGGCCTTTGCGGATCGCTTGCTGGGCAATCTTGCCCCGGTCCAGCTGGTTGCGGCGTTGCTGCAGGACCTGCAGGAGGCCACGGCCATCCTCGCTTCCGGCTACGACGTTCCTGCCCCGCCGCCGGCCCGGGTACGCCAGGTTTCGGCCGAGACGCGTCCGGCAAGGGCGACAAGGACCTTCCGAGAGTCGGATGAGGGGCCGTCGGGTCCGAAGCCGCGTCGTCCGTTCCGCACCAAGGACGAGGACGGTCCCCCCGAGGCCGGCATGGTCCGGGTCAGCGTGCCGCGTGGCAAGGCCCAGGCCGTCCGTCCGGGTTGGCTGGTGCGGTACATCTGCCAGCGGTCCGGCATCACGAGCGCGGAGATCGGCTCGATTCGCCTCTACCAGGACCACAGCACGGTCGACATCAAGCAAGAGGTTGCGGCTCAGGTCCAGGCTGTCTTGGGTGACGGCCCGCGTCCCGGCAGGGCGCCGCGCCAGGCCTATCGCGACGAGGAAGCCGGCGGTCGTCCGCCGCGTCCGGCCTACCGTGAAGAGGGTGGCGGTCGCCCGCCTCGCCCGGCCTACCGCGAAGAGGGCGGTCCTCGCCCTCCTCGTCCTGCCTACCGCGAGGAAGGTGGCAGTCGTCCTCCGCGTCCTGCTTACCGAGAGGACGGCAGTGCGCCGCCGCCGCGGCGTCCCCGTGATGGCAATCGCGATGCCGGCCAGGGTTGGTCCGGTCCCGATCGTCCTCCTTCCAGGAAGACCTACGGCAACAAGCCCGGGCAGGGCTTCGGGCGTCCGCCGCGCGATCGGGGCTGATCCGCTTCCGGGGCATCCGGGCGGGTAAGTAGAAGGTATGTCGCGCCGGAGCTTCCCGTGGGGGCCAGCAGTGTTGCTGCTGGTCGCCAGCCTGGTGGCTTGCCGGCCGAGCACCGTCACGGCCAAGCGCCCTGCGACCGGGGCTTCGGGCCTGCCCTCCGACACCCTGCAGGCGGCAGCCACGGACTTCAGCGGCGTGGTGGTCGACCAGTCGGGACGGGTCGCCGCGGGCGTGGCCGTCAAGTGCTATCTCGTGTCCAACGATGCCGCGGCCCTCGTGGCCAACGATTCGGCGGCCCTCGTCTCGCCAAGCGGGGCGGGGCGCCGCGTGACCGAGACGGGTGCGGGTGGCGTCACGGCCGTCGGTGAAGTCCTCACGGACGACCTCGGTCGTTTCCGCTTGCCCGTGACCCAGAAGGGTGCCCGTTACACGTTGCTGGCCGAACGGAACGCGGTGACCAAGGCGATTCTGCTGGCGCAACCCGTCACGTCCGGCATCTCCCTGAAGCTGGCGCCCACCGGCACCTTGTCGGGACGGGTTCGCAGCATTTCGCCCGTGGTCCGGGACTTCCTGGGCACGACGGTTTTCCTGCCTGGCACCACTTTCCTCGCTGCCACCGCCGAGGATGGCTCGTTCAGCATCGGCAACGTGCCCGAAGGGTTGTACCGGCTTGTCGCGATCCACCCGGACATGGGCCGTGCCGTCTCCGAGCGCCTTGCGGTGCTGCCCGGGGAGACCACTTCCGTCACGGGGATGGTTCTGGATACGCCGGTGCCGGAAATCCGTAACTTGTCCCCGAACCCGGCTGTCATCGGCGAACGGGTCCAGGTGACGGGCCTCTCGTTCGGGGCGTCGCGCGGAGCGCGTGCCGAGGTCCTGATCAATGGCGTGGTCGCTCCCGGCCTCGAGTTGGCGGATGAATCCATGGCTTTTGTCGTGCCTCTGGGTGCGGGGTCCGGCGAGGTCGCCGCGCGGATCGGCAGCCTGACGGGACCGACGCGCAGGCTCGACATCATCGATGCGCTACGCCTTGAAATGGCGCGTCCCGTATCGTCGACGGCAACGTGGTCCCACGTTGGGCCGTGGCCTCTCGCGGTGGGGGCTACCCGCAGCATCGTGTTCCAGGGATCCTCGCGCGGCGGGACGTTCGCGACCATCCAGACCGGTCCGGCGGGTATCCAGATCCTGCCTGATTCCGGGGCGGCCTCCCTCGTGGGGGGGCTGGTCCAGGGTCAAGTTGCAGGTACGGTGCGGTTTCGGGCGCGGCGGGGCGAACTGGATGCCGTGGCCTCTATTGACGTGGTGCCGCCCATCGCCACCGTAGAACGCTTGCCCGGCGCTTCGCCGGTTCTTGCGCCGCTGCCGGTCGCCGAGGCCACGCCCTTGCCCGGACTGGCCGTTGCGACACGGCTCAAGCCCGTGGCCCGGCACGTTGATGGCTCCCTCTATGAAGGTCCTTGGTCCTGGGAAGTGCTGTCGGGTCCGATTCGGGTGGACGGTACAGGTCGCGTCGAGGCGATGGTCGGCCTCTACGACACGACAGCGCGCGTGCGGGCGCGTCCCCTCGCCGATCCTGATCGTGCCGTCGACCTGACGGTCGAGGTGCGCAGCCAAGGTGAGCTGGCGGTGGAGATCCAGTGATGCTGCGTACTTCGCGTGCCTTCCTGCCCGCGCTGCTTCTGGCGGCTTGCCAGGCCCTGCCCACGGCGCCCTTGGTCAGCCAGTCTCTCGGTGCAGCATCCCCCGTTCCCCAGTCGGTATCCGGGGGCGCGACGCCTGCCGTGGCGGGAGGCGTCGTCCCGGATCAGGCCGCGCCCCTCGATGCCGCCTGGCTGTCCGCAGCCGAGGGTGAGCTGCTGGTCCGCGTCCGCTGGCCCGAGTCCGGTCGTGCGGTGCAACTGTTGCCGCGCAGCACGGATCGACTCGACCTGGTGCTTTCGACCTCTGCCGGCGTCGAGCGTGGCCGGGCGGTGCTGCTTCGCCAGCCGGGCGAAGCCGTCGCCGAAGCCACCATGTCGGCCCGGACGGGGACCAACCTCGTCCTGGAAGCGGAAGCCCGCGACGGCGAGGGCGTAGTGGTCGCCCGAGGACGCACGGACGGCATCACCACGGCACCCCATGTGAAGACACCCGTCAGGTTGTTGCTCGAGCCGCTCTTCCGGCCGGTCCTCGCCCGCCTGCGCCCGGATGTCGCCGGCCCGGGAGCCAAGGTCATCCTCGAGGGCTCTTTCCCGGTGACGGCAAGCCGTTCCGCGGGCGTGACCTTCTTCGGTACCGCCGAGCAGAGTGCCAAGGCCGCCACGGATACCCTCGAAGTGACGGTGCCCGAGGGCACCACGGAGGGCACGGTCACGGTCCGGGTCGACGGCGTGCCGAGTTTGGAGGCCTTGCCTTTCCGGCCCTTGTCCTCGGTCGGCTTCGTGGCGACGGGCGACATGCGGCCGTGGCCCATCGACGGGCGCCTCTACGGTTGGTCGGGCGGGGCCTTTCCCTTTTCCCCCACAGGTAGGGTCGGGAGCGGTGCCCCGGGATGGCTGCCACCGGAGGCTGCGCGGGTGGAGCTGGCCGGCGAGGGTGCTTCCCCGGATGGTGTCTGGCGACCTGTGACCTCGGGCGATGGGCGCCTGACCGTCACCTCGGGGCGTCTCGTGGCAACGGCTGACTTGCGCGTCGGGTTCGCGGCGCCTCCCTTGTGGTCGATGGCAACCGGAAGCAGCCAGGCCGATCGGGGTGTCACGCTCGTCGATACCGTCGAGGGTTGGCTTGCCGCTTGGCAGCCATTGGCCTTCAGCGGCAGCCAGACAGTCGCCTTGCAGCCGATTGCCGCGGATGGTCGGCAGGGGCAGGCCGTTGCCTATGCGATCGACACCTCACCGGGCGAGCAGGCCATGGCCCTCGCGCGTGTCGGTCCCTACGTGGTCCTGGCAACCCGGACACCCGAGTCCGTGGCGACCGGATCCGTGACCATCGGCCTGCTCGATCCGGATGGCCGGCAACCGGCTGGTGCCGAGGACCGGACCGGCCGAATCTCGCGCGTGGGCGAGGAGCTGCGTCTGGGGACCGTGCTGGTGCGGGGCACGCGGGTCCTGCTGGTCTGCCAGGCACGCGCGGGGCTCTCCTGGCGCCTGCGTACCTACGCCTTCGAGACGGCCGGGGGACGCCTGGCCTTGATCGGCTCGGGCGGTTTCGGCTTCACGGATGGCTCAGGCATGAACTTTGACGCCCCCTCGAGCGAGCGCATGGCAGCCGTGCCCTGGGGGGCAGGCTACCTCCTGTGGGCCTATGGAACCGTCTCCTCGGCGGGTGGCAGCCAGCGCATGATCGTGCGTGCCCTCGTGGACGCGGCGGGTAGCGTCGTGGAGACCAACGTGGTCGGCGTGACCTCGGGACCTCGGCTGCCGGCGATGGCGCCGAGGCCGGACGGCGGCGCCTGGCTGGTTTCCGTGGCGCCCGGGACCGGAGAGTACCAGCTTCATGTCCGTGCCTTTGCGCATCCGGGAGGGATGCCGGCCGACCTCGAGCCTGATGCGCCGCAGGCCTCCGACTCTCTCCGTTTCGGCGAGTTGCCCGGACCGATTCCGATCATGGGCGTTGGGGATGCCTTGGTCGATCCCATCCAGCACACACCCTCCATCGTGCCTTTCGGGGAGGCCCTGCTGATCGGTGCGACCATCCGACGCCCGGACGGCAACGGGTACCGGCCCGTAGTCGTCTGGGTCCGTGCCAAGTTGGTTGTCGGCGGCAACCTGGAACTGGCTGTGTCCCAGGTCCAACCGCTTGCGGACGAAGGCAGTGCCACCCGCCTGGCCCAGGATGCTTCGGGCGTGCGTGCCATATGGCGGACAGCCCAAGGCGAGGTCCGGACGTGCCGGGTGGTGATTCCCGAGGAAGCGAAGACGCCCTGATCAGGGCGTGCGGTGGCCGCGGATAGCGGCGTCGATCTCCTTGCGCGGATCCCGGGGCGCGTCGCCACGACGGTACAGCAGATCGGGCGCCTTGGGGCCGGACAGCCGCATCTCGGGTACGACCACGGTCTCGGGACCAGCAAGCCGGGCCATCGTGGACAGCTCCCGAGCCAGGTCCGTGTCCATCTCCTTGGCAAGGCCGGCCAGCAGACGAGCCCTGTCCGCCGGGCCTGCCTCGCGCATCTTGCCCAGCAGTTCCACCAAACGCTCGCTTTCGCGCCATGCCTCGGCATCCTGCCAGAGCGGCCTGCCTGTCAGGTTCGCGTAACGCTGGTCCGGCGTCGGTCCCTCGTTGCCGGGGCCATTGGGCTGGGGACCCTGCCGCAGCAAGGCCATGACCTCGCTGTGGTCCGCGTGGTCGGTGGCGAGCCAGGGCGTCCGGCGCCAGATCGAGGCTTTCTGGCTGTCGAAGAGCACCGGCTGATCCCACGGCTGGTCGATCTCCTCGTAGGCCGTGGCGAAGGCCTCGCGAATGCGGTCGGGGTCCGCCTGGTAGAGCCGTTCAAGACCCTCGGCCGTCACATAGGCCTCGACCCTCCGCTCCGACTTGCCGAAGGCATCCAGCGTCTTCCCGTCATCCTCGAGTCCGTCGGCCGCCTGCCGCAGGTCGAGATGGCGTGCCAGCACCAGAAAGCGCCGGACAGCCCCTTCGGTCGTGCTGAGGTCGACCTTGATCTCCTGCTTGCTGCGCAACCAGGTCTCGCGGGCACCCCCTGATTCGGGCGTGACGGTGAGCAATTGCCGTTCCGTTCGCTTGCGGCCCGAGAACCAGCGGGTGACGATGTCCTCGTGGGCGTGCAGCAGGTCGGCACGGTCCACGACCATGACGCCTTCGGGTCGGGTCAGCCGGCCATGGCCGGTCTCGACCTGACGCTCGTCGTCGACCAACGTCAACCCGCCGATGCGGGCATCGATGTCGCGCCGTTCCGTCCTGGCCTGCTCGTCGTAGGTGATGGCGCGCAGGGCCGGATCGCCCTGGGCCGCCGCCTTCTGGGCGGGACGCAGGTCCAGGGCCAGCGCGGCTTCGTAGGCCTGCCTTCCGGAAGGCGTGTCCAGATCCATGACAAAGGTCTGGATCTCACGGTTGGCCGTCCGTTCGGACACGGCGATCGAGGCCTCGGCGTTGAGCCAGCGTTGCGCCTGTGCCGTCAGTGTCCTGTTGGCGATCTCACCGGCCCGGCCACCCTTCTCGGGAAGCTGGGGGACGGGACCCGAGATGCCCGCGCGCGCGGACAAGGCCGTGCCATCACCGCGCCCCGTGACCTCCTCGAGGGAGACGGCGACGCGGCTGCCATCCAGGCGCTTGACCTTGAGGGCCAGCTCCATGTCGCGGGACCTGTAGGTGTCGATGCCCACCGAGACCCCCATGTTCCAGGCGCCCGCCAAGGGCACCACGTGGTCCGAAAGTCGGGCTCCGGCGCTCACGGCGAGGCGTCCCCGGCCCCTGAGCTCGACCTCGGTGCCCTCGGCATAGGCCATCGCTTCCTCGGCCCGGAAGGGCAGGTGGATACCCAGGTCGGCCACGGTCTGGCGGAGGGGGTGGCGGTGGGGCGAGAGCACGGACAGCGCGACGGATGCATCGGTCGTGAAGCCGATCGTCACGCCCGCACCCAGGGCCGGGATCGAGAAGGGGTAGCCGGCCCACGGCTCGACGGCACCGCGGACCTCGGCCCACGTGACGGGCGTTCCGGCCTCGGCCATCCGCCTGCTTGTCTCGCGTCGATGCGGATCGTCCTGTACCCTGCCGTCCGTGTCGCGCAGGGCGTGAACGCGGAGGGCGAAGCCGATGCCGCCCGGGCCACCGAGCGAGAGGCTTGGGGGACGCACACCGTAGTCGCGGTAGAGGACCTGTTCACCCAGACGAGAGGCCGCCTTGTCCATGAGGTCGCCGACGCGCGTGCCCGAAAGCGACAGGATACCGGGCCGCCCATCGCCGTCAGCCCGGGCCGTGTCACGGCTTGCGTTGCCGCCGGCGACCCAGCGGTCCAGTTCAGCCGGTGGCAGGGGGCCCGTGCCTGCAGGCACACGCCCGGATGAGGCGGGCAGTGTTGGCGTGGCGGAGGGACGGATGGGGCCTGCAGGAGTCGGGGGCATGGTCATGTCGTACCCGCAACGGCGGGGCGTGCCACGGAGGCAAGGCAGCGACCGGGCCGTGGGGTAGGATGGGATCGTGCGGGACATGGACCACGGGGATCGCGCGAAGGTTGCGCCATCGGGCGCTGTCGACCCTTCGCGGCGGATTCATCGCATGCCGTGCCCGACGTGCACGGATGGGCGGGTCATCGCGATTGCCCGGTTGCGTCGGCAGATTGACGGGCCACGCGCGGAGACCATGTGGCTGGGCTCTTGCGTCACCTGTGCGCGTTGGTGGTTCGGCCTCGCGATGCAGCGCCGGGCGTGGCCACTCCTCGAGCACGAAGGCTGGCGCCTCGCATGGACAGTTGGGCGTTGCCCGGACCCGGTCGATCCCCTGTGCCGCTGCCTGGCGCATCGCCTCTTCGAGCGCTTGCACCTGGACCTGGGGACCGAGATGCGCACGCCCCTGGGCCTGGCGGCCGCGTGGCCGGCCGAGCGCTGGCCGATGCCGGACATGGGCGAGCTCAACGACATCTGGGGCTGGTGTTACCGGCGGGCTGAGGCGGGACGCAGCCTGGCGCACGACGTGCTCGAGGACCTGCTCGTGCTCGCCGAGCGCGGGGTGCTGCCCTTCGGTCCGGTCAGCGAGGGGGCTCGGGCCGGCGTCTGGTGTTCGCGCGTCCGCCGCTTGCTGAGCCTGCACGCCCAGAAGCAGGGCGAGGCGCGGGACGCCCGCAAGCACGCCCGGCAGGCGTTGGGCGTCCTCGAGCGTGTCTGGACCCGAGCCGGGGGGCGGCCCGAGTGGCGTGCCCAGGTCCGACGTTCCTGGCTCGAGGAGGGCCTTGAGGTCGTCCGCCATCACTTGCTCATCGAGGATTCCCTGGGCGCGGCCCGCGTCGCCGAGGCCCTGCTCGGGGCGCAGACCAGCGAGGACGATGACGACCCGGATCTGGTCGCCATGCATCGCGAGCTGCGTGCGCTCCGTCAGAACCTGCCGGAACCCCTCGACGAGATCCGTCCGCCCGTACCCGAGGAATCCCGGACGTTGGTGCCGCCGATCCAACTGCTGCTGGGGAGGGGGCTCTGGGACACGATGCAGGGGCGTCCCGGTCTGGGCCACTCGGCGGCGCGCATCATCCGACAGTCGGGCTATGCCGTGCAGTCGTTGCCCTTGCACGAGTCCCCGGACCTCGATCCGTGGGAGGCAGCGTGGGCCGTCCGTGGCCGGCTTGCGTGGCGGGGCACGGTCATTAACGAACCCGGTGTGCCGCCCGAACGGGGTCTGCTTGAGGCCTTCGATGGGGTCTGGGGTCGCCTGCCGGGTTCGGTGCTGGACAGCGAGACGCTGCCGGTCCTGGCAGGGGACTGGCTGGGCGAGACGGGCTGGTGGGGCACGACATGGCCGTGGCCCTGGCCGACAGGTGTCCTGGTCCAGGCCTTGCAGCAGGTCCTGCGTCTGGGCGGCACCTTTCCGAAGGACAGCGCCGGCTGGCAGTTGCTGTTCGAGGTCGCGGCCGGCGGCGAAGATGACGTGCCCGGTCGCCTTGCTGCCCTGCAAGGTCTCACCGTGGCGCGTCCCAGTCCTCCCAAGGGCCTGGTGCCGCTCGAGGCCCGCTTGCTGGTGCCCTGGGTCGCGCTCACGCTGACGGTCTCCCGAGACCGCCTCGGACGTGGATCCGGTCTCGACAACCGTACCGTGCGCCTGCTTCGCCGCACTGGCGAAATGTCCTGGCGCCTCTGCCTGGATGACGATGAAGAGGGCCGGGTCATGCCCGACCCATGGATTCCCCCCTTGCTTGAAGCCGTGCATCGCTGTCCCCGGCCTGCCCTGGCGACTTGCGCGTGCCTGGGCCACGAGGTCATGCGGGACTTCCTCGATCAGTCTGCCGTGCCGCGCCGATCGGATGGTCAGGCCGTGGCCGCCCGGGAGCGTCGGGTCGCCGCCTGGCGGCAGCCTGTCACCGAACTGGTGGCCAGCCTGGCCGATGCCGCCCGTGATCGCGCGGAGCCCATGTTGGCCGTCGAAGGGGGGGGCCTGCTTGCCGCACGCGCCCTGTCCTTCGATGAGGGGCGCCTCGAGGCTGCCGGTCTGGCGCCGTGGATTCCGCATCCGGTGTTCGTTGGCGAGGGCAAGGGCCTGGGGCCTCTGGATTTCCGGGTGCGCGTCGGTGGCCAGCTGGTACTCGAAGAGACGCTCGGCCGCGATCCGGACACCTGGTTCTGGGTCGTGCCCCCCAAGGGACGCACGCCGACGTCGGTGGGTGAAGCCGCCGGCCGTTGGGTCGAGACGACGGATCCCTACCTCGCCGACCTGCGGGCGCGCGGGCATCGCGTGCTGCCTGTCTGGAGCGTCGTGCATGAGGCTGCCCGCGAGTCGTGGGAGGCGGTCGCGAGCCATGTCGTGCCCACGGATGCTCTCAAGGACTGGCTGGGCCTTTCCGGCGATCGTGCCGAGGCCGACCTCGGCCGGGCCTTCGCGGGCGTGCGCGGCCTGCTCGAGTCGGGGTTCTGGCTGGGCGATCCCGTTGTCTTGAGGGATACGCTCGACATGGCCCGGTGGCACCGCTGGACGACGGCGCAGTTGCTCGCCGAGCTGCAGGCACGCCTCGCCTCGTGGCGTGTGGGGCGCCGCGATCTGGATCCGGGTTGGATCGCCGTGCTGCCGTGGCCCAATCGCTGGCGGGATCTGGCGGCCAGTGACCTGGCCGGGGCTCCGGCCCCCATGTTGCGGCAGGCCTTGCCCGCCGATGTCCGCGAAGGCATCGAGACGGCGCTGTCCGCCTTTGCCGGGTTGGGCCAGCCGCCCTTCGTGGGCCTCGATGGCGCGACGGCGGCGCAGGTGGCGTGGATTCGCCGCCTGTTGCCGGGTGCCCGGGTCGTCGGCAGGAACGACTTGCTGGCCGGGGTGCGCTGGTTCGAACTGGTGCCCGGGTAGCGACGCCTACCAGGTGACGCCCTGCACCGGCTTCCAATTGGCCTGCCATGACAGGCCGATGCTGGGCGTGACCGTGCTCCCCAGGGTTCGTGTCGCGTCGACCTTCCCCTGGAAAAGCAGGCTGTCCACGCCCACCCGCAGTTCGAGGCCCTCGGCCACGGGCTGGCGGTAGGCGAGGCCTACCTGGCAGAGGAGGCCGAGGTCTGCAGCCGTGTCCTGGGGGGTCGGTCCGAAGCCACGTGCATCCACATCCAGCGTCACGCGGCCGGAGGACAGGGGCCATTGCAGCGCGAGGCCAGCCTGATAGCCGGGTTCCGGAACGCGGTCCGTGACCGAGAAGTCGCGCCGGGTACTGGCGCCGAGCCGAGCCTCCTTGAGCATGCCGTTGCTGGTCCAGACCAGGCCGGCACCCGCCGTCACGTCCTGCCTGCGCGGGTTGACGAGGCCTGTCGACGCATTCGTGCCCGGGACCAGATCCGTGGCGTAGCCGCCATTCAGGAAGGGCACCACACCTCCCTCCGGTGCTGCCGGACGTCCCCGGACCTCGCTGCCGACGCGGGCTTCGTTGCTGTCGCGCCGGACGGTGTTCTGGCCCGCCCCCGTGATGGTGGACTGGTCCCAGAGCAGGGAGGTCGTGGTGTCCCACACCAGCCGATGGTCCTCATAGTGGGCCTGCCCCTTGAAGCGGGCACGCAGTGCCTGGGCTTCGGGTGCCGTGACGAGGGCATTACGTGCTCCGGCAAAGGCCGTGCGGTTCTGGCCCGTCAGTTGTTGGCCGTTGAGCTCGATTGGCTGCAGCGACAGGCGCCATTGGGGTTCGATGGTCGCGCCGTCGTCCTGCAGCCACGCACGCACCTGGTTGAGGTGGGCCGCGCCACCCCAGCCCCGGGCGGCGGCCGCCCGCCAACGTGCGAGCACCACGTCCTGCAGTTCGGTCTGTCCGTCACCGTCGCCATCGCCGGCCTCGATGAGTGTGAAGGTGCCCCGGAACAGGCCCTGGAAGGCGGCTCCGTGCGCAAAGGAGTCCGTCGTCACGAGGCTGTAGACCTCGTCGTCCAGCAAGGGCCTGCCGGCCACGCGGCCGGCATCGGCGTCGGTCCCTGCCAAGGCCCAGGTGCCGAGCAGGTCGCGGCGCCGGACCAGATTCCGCAACTGGCGACCCGAAATCTGGCCGCGCACCAGTTGCAGATTGGCGGGCACCCAGTCCTGGGCGATGTAGTCGGGGATGTCCCCCGTCGCGACCAGGCCGCGGCGACGTCGGGGCACCAGTGCCAGCTCTGTTCCTGCGGCGGTGCGGACTGTGGCAGCCAGCAGGTTGCCCCAGTCCTCCGGGCTGTAGGCCCGATCTTCCGTGCCTTCGAGCCGCCGACGCCCCGGCAGGATCAAGGCCCGGCGGGGCTCGATGTAGGTGCTGCGGTGGGTCCATGCAAGCCATGCCAGCGAGGCCTCGGGGGGACTGGTCCGGCTCGTGATGGGGCGGATGCGCGAGGTGATGCTTGCCGGTGCTCCTTCACCGGATAGCGTCAGGTCCAGTTGCAGCAGCCTGTCCTGGTCGGCACCCGCCTGCAACCAGGCGCTCTGGGGTTGCAAGGCGTCATCGGGGCGGGTCGCGGTGCGCTGCAGCAGATCGGCCTGGCTCTCGGGCCGGGCCCGCAGGATGGCGGCAAAGCCCGGTATCTCGCGGTCCAACTCGTCGACCTGGGTATCGTCCATGTTCGTCAGCAGCAGGATGGCCGTGGCGCCTGCGGCCCTGGCCGCCTCGATTGCCTCACGGACGGCGGGGACGGCGGGCTTGCTGCGCCAGGGCGCGCGACCGTCGACCAGGCCATAGCGACTCAGGTAGCGGGCATCCGCCGCGCCGACGAGGCCGACGGTGACACCCCCGGAGCGGACGATGCGCCAGGGGTGGACCGTCACGTCCGAAGGCGGGATCAGGTTGGCCGCAACCAGGGGTGTGCTGACGGCCAGACGGCGTTGGTCCGCGAGCGGCAGGCGCAGTTCGAACTTCCACGGCACCAGCGCCGCCAAGGGATGCTGCTCGAGCCGATGGAGCGTGTCGGGCAGTCCCGCGCGCCGCCAGTCGTCATTGACGTTGTCCACGTGGTTGCCCAGGTCAACGCGGATGGCGTCGGAGGCCTCGCGGGAGGCCTGTGTCTCGAGCGCCGTTCCCCCGCGCGTCTCCCCGAAGGCCATCGCGCGGTAGGGGCGCTGTTGCCTGAGGCCCTCGAGGCGCGTGGCCCAGACCGGTGTCCAGGCCTCGGGGGGCTGCGTCCAGTCCGGCCACGACGCCGTCGCGGCATCGGTCACCAACTCCCAGACGCCATGCTCCGCATCCTCGAGCGTGCACCACGTGAGGTCACCCGGCGGATGGGCCTCCGCGGGCTCCGGTGCGCTCCACCAGCCATGGTCCCGTCTTCCGTACCGAAGGCCGTCCGGGCGCATGTTCCAACGTCCCTGGCGCAGGGCCCGGCGGGCCTCGGCGGGCGTGAGCACGCCATCGCGTCGCCAGAGCAGCCAGGGGCCCAGCTTAAGGGCTCCGACATCATCCGTGAAGGTGCGCACGGCGACGTCTGCCGGTTGGGCCACCTGCGTGCGCGGGGGCAGGTCGTGCAGTGCGCCGTTGGTGGCGGCGGTCGCGATGACCCGGACGGTCAGCGCCAGTGCCGTCAGCACGTGTTCAGGAGCCCGTCAGTAGCGTATGCCGGCAGAAATACCCGCAGCATCCAGTTGCTGGAAGGGCGTGGTGCCGCGCCACATGTGGTTCCAGTTCTGGAAAAGCCGGAAGACCCACCGGTCCTGAAGCCATTCGATGCCCACCTCGCCATAGGCCCGTCGCACGTCGGGAAGGCCATCCACGAGCGGGTCCACGAGGACTGCTGTCATCGGCTGGTAGAGGCCTCGGGCGTAGAGGCGCAGCGGCCGGAAGGGACGGACGGAGAGGTCGCCCCTGAGGAAGGGACCCTGGAAGAGTTGCATGTCCGAGAACAGGAAGTCCTTGGCGATGGGTGTCAGGCTGTGCGTCACCGTCAGGTAGCGCAGGCCGTAGCCCAGACCGATGCTTTCGCGGAACATGCCCTGCTGGAGGTCCCAGAGGGCTGCGCCCTGCGCCTGGACATCCGTACGCTTGTGCGTCGAATCAGGAATCAGGCGGTCGACGAGGGTGTAGTCCTCGAAGACCCGCAGGTCGCCTTCCAGAGACCACCACGGCGCCATCGCGTGGCGCCCGTAGAGGCTCAGGGTCGTGATGTCCCGGACGACGGCTTCGGATACGCCACCTTCGGGATAGTTCTCGTTCAGGCCCGTTCGTCCCAGCGAACCCATCACGCGGGAGATCGGGTCCCAGTCCGGGTCTTCCGCAACGGGTGCGGAGGCTGTCGCCGGGCATGCGCACGGGCAGTCTGCCGTCGGCGCAGCCGTTACAGGCGCAGGGGAGGGCGTGGCCGGCAGGGTATCCGCGGTCGCGGTCGATGCCGGGGAAGGCGTGGCTTCGGGCGTGGCCATGACATCCTGCGTCCGGGTGATGACCACCGTCCACGAATGGACGCCGACGCGATTGACCACGGTTCGGAACGAGCGTCCGTCACGCAGGCCCATGGTCAAGCGGACCGTGCCCCAGCGTTCTTGTCCAAGCCTGAGATGGTTGTAAGGGCCGTAGGGATAGAGCGTATCCGTCGTGGGCTGTTGCACCTTGGCCGGAATGGGGCCATCTGCCGGTATCTCGGCCCAAGCGTTGGCAGCATCTGCATGAACGACCCGAACAGTCGGCTCGAGCGGGCTTCGGACGGGGACAACCAGAGTGCCGTCGGGGCGGACGTCAGGCACCCCGACACGAAAGGTGCTGGACCGGTAGATTTTCCAGAACTCCTGCAAGGCACGGCGGTCAAAGGTCACGATCAGCCGCTTGCCGTCCAGGCGTGCAACCATGCGCATGCCGGGCATGACGCGCATGGCGACGCGACTGCGCTTGTCCGTGACTTGAACGGCCAAGGTCCGCATGATGGGCGATCCCGTCTGGCTGCGGATCAGGGTGTAGCCAGGCGCCAGTTTGCCATCGAGGTCGACGTGGACGAGCTCGGGTGCGGCTCGGCGCAAACGCCAGCGAGGCTTGGACCCGGACCACGTAAGGACAAGGGTGTCACGCGCAGGATTGACCGTGACGGTCTCGAAGACCGTTGGAGGGGCGGCCGCTCGAGCAGCAGGCTTGGGCACGGGTGAAGGGGCGATGCCGGAAATGGCCGAAGCCGTGGCGGCCAAGGTCCCGGTCTGGGGGACAGCATGTGCTGCTTCAGTGGGAATCGGCGCCGCCAGCATCACGAGGGCCAGCAGGAGCCTTGTCATTCCTTGCATAGGTTGGAGACCGAATTGTCGACGATGACGGGCAGGCGTTGAAGGACGCGCTTGCCACTGGCTGCATGTCCGATGAAGTCCAGATTGGTCGGACCCAGCGGCATCGGCCAGGAATCGAACCGCCCCTTCCAGTTGCCCTCGCCCGTGACGGTGCACAGCAGGCGTCGCGAGGGGATGATGGTCCAGACCTCGCACAGGGTGACATCCGAGGGCATGCCGGTCAGAGCCACGTCCACGAGGCCCGAGATGCGCTGGGCTCCCTTGGGCACGCCGGCATTGGTCCCGACGGCAGAAATCCGGAAGACCAACGACGCGTCTTCGGGTCGGACGAAGATGTCGTTGTAGTTGTCCGCGACCTGTTCGTCTTCAGAGCCGATCTTGTCGAGGATGCTGCCCGGGGCCGTCGGTGCACCGCCGGGGCCTGGCGAGGGTGTCGCCTTGATTGCGTCGGGATCGGTGGGCTTCAGGGTTTCGGGCAGCAGGGGGGCAATCTCGGCCGGGGGCAGCGTCGCGATCTTGTCCCGGAGTTCCTCCTCGAAGGCGGCCAACTTGTCCGGCTTGACCAAATCCAGCAGGTCGCTGCGGCCCTCGAGCGATGGGTCCGGCTTGAGCAGGCCGTTTGCCGCGATCTTGTCCACGACCAGCGAGGACGCGAGGTCCACCGTCACGCACTCGACGCTCGTCGTCGGGTAGACCAGTTTCTCGACGGTTTGCGAGGTGGCGCCAGTCAGGGTGATCCGCAGGATGCTGGCGCCACCGCGTGGCACGTCGTCAATCTGGAACTGGCCATTGGCGTCCGCGATGGCGACGGAGACGGTCGTCTTGAAGTCGGTATCCAGCAAGACGACGCGGGCGCCGGCAGCGGGCACCTCGGTCACGCTGCGTCCGTCCGCAGAGGCGACGGGAATGCGGGCACGACCAATCAACCGGGCTGTACCATCAGTCAGGATGGCGGCGAACTGCTCATTGACGTTGAGCAGTGACGGCTTGGGCAGGACGGGCGAGGCGCAGGCTGCCGCGAGGGCCACGGCCACGGCCGGGAGCAGTCGCGCCGAGGATCGGGGCCTCATTGCAGGCCTGCCTGCTCCGTAGAGCCCAGGGGTGCGGCGTTGTTCAGGCCGCCGAACAACTGCAGGTAGTTCCCCACGAGGGCTGCGGCCTCGAAACCGCGTGCCGTGCCAAGCGTGACGCCCGGGACGATGGAGAATGTGCCCAGCGATCCGTCCGTGCCGATGGTGGCGACCTCGACCGACGCCACGCCGGTGTAACTCGAAGTCTGCGTGCCGCCGATGACGTACAGCTTGTTGCCCGACACGACCAGCGCCGGTGCGGCACGGGCGACATTCAGGCTGTTGGCATAGGTCGTGAAGTTGCCGGATGCTTCGTCGTTGACCGTGTCGATGGCACATCGCTCGATCGAGGCCAGCGCAGCGCCGTTACGGTCCGATTGCCCGCCGATGGCGTAGATGTAGCTGCCCAGAACCACGAGGCCCATACGGGCACGCGCCGTGACCAGGCCCGGGCCGTTGTTGCCGAAACCGCCAATGTCATAGGTGGTCGAGTTGAGTGACCCTGTCCGGCAGGCCGAGACCGCGCTGTTGCCGTCCAAGCCGCCCAGCAGGTACAGGTTGGTGCCGACCGTGATGGCGTTGGCGCCGGAGACTTGCGCCACCGAGAGGCTGCCGTCGGTGAAGGTGCCGATGGAGCCATCGTCGTTGACGGGTGCCTTGATGACCTTGGGGGCGTTGTTGGGTGCCGTAGCAGGCAGGCCGCCCGCGAAAATCCACAGGTTGGTCCCGAGGACACCCGAACTGAAGTTCACACGGCCGTAGTCCAGGGCGCCGCTCGAGGCGAATGACCCCAGGGCGCCCGAGCTGTCGATCGTGGCCCGCTCGATGGTGGACAGGATGCTGCCGTCCGACGAGCATCCGCCGCCGCTCACGATGTTGGCACCACAGCCTCCAAAGACGTTGACCGACGCACCCAGCACGGCCGCGCCGTTGCCGAAGCGGGGCGTGAACGTCGCCGTGCCGGCGCTGAATGTCGAGAGGTTGCCCGTCTGATTGACCGAGGTGAACTCGGCATTGCCGAGCGTGCCGGAGGCAGCGGTACCGCCGATGACGTGCATGCCGTCCCCATTGACGACTGCACCGAATTCGGCGCGGGCTGACCTGAGGGTGATGCCGGAGACCGTCGCGAAATTGGCCGGACCGCCTACGCCAAGTGTGCTGCTCTCGACGGTGTTCAGCAGCGTATTTCCTGTGGTGCGGCCGCCGATGACGATAAAGCGCGTGCCCAGGAACTGCCCGTAGGCACCCTCGCGTGCCGCCTGCAGGGTCACGGCGCTGGTCGAGAAGCTGCCGATGCTGCCATCGGCATTGACCGGGGCTGATTCGACCGAGGCCAGCGGACCGGCTGGACCGCGGCCCCCGATCAGGTAGATCCGTCCCCCGAAGATCAACGGCATGGTCCGGCTGCGTGCCGTGACCAAGGTGCCCGTCACGGTCGAGAAGCCCCCCGTCAGGTTGCCGGTCGCGTCGATGGGCGCGCGTTCGATGGTGTTCCGGGGCGTGCCGCCGGATTCACCGCCGAAGACGTACACGTAGTCTCCGATGACGACGGCTGCCGGATAGGCCCTGGTGGTCCCCATGGTCTGGCTGGACGTGAAGGCGCCGGGGCTGTTGTCCCCCTGCCACGTGCTTGTCTCGGTGGAGGCCAGTGCGGTACCTGCGGCCTGGCCGCCGACGGCCAGGATCTTGCCGCCGTAGTTGACCCATGCGGCACCTTCGCGGGCGGCGACCAGCGTGCGTGCCGTGGTCGCGAAGCTTTGCATCGTGCCATCGGCGTTGCGCAGCGAGCGGTAGACGGTGTTGGCCGCAGTGCCGGCGCTGGCTCCGCCGAGCACGTAGGTGAACTGGCCCCGCTGCAGGAGGCCATGGCCCGCCCGGGCTACCGGCAGAATCGGAGACGTCCGAGCCAGCGTTGCCTGGTTGTAGTATTTGCTGAAGGGCAGCGTAAGGCCCAAGCTGAACTCGGCAATGCGGATGTTCTGGCTGCTCGAAGTGCCGTCCGGATCCGTGAAGCTGACGGTGCCGGTCGTGGCATTGCAAGGGACCTCGAAGTAGGCTTGGCGGGACGACAGCACGACCAGCGGGGTCGTCGCGCCCGAGGGGACGAAGTTGACAGTCGCCGGTGCCTCGAAGTGACCCTCGACATAGATCACACTGCCGCACTCGTAGAGCTCGTCCGGGAAGTTGCGCCAATCGGTCTGCACCGGCGACATCAGGGTGATGGTCACCTCGTTGTTCCCCGTGACCAGCGAGATACCGGCCTGGTTGCCCTTGGCGACCTTGTTTCCTGAAGCGTTGGCCCCGTCGTAGAGGGCGGCATTGATGGCATAGCCGGATCCGGACTTCAGGTTGGTGAAGGCCGCCGTGACGGTGCTGCCGCCGGCCTGGTTCCGGGTGATGGTCTGGCTGGATGGCAACAGCGACGTGTTGGCGTTGCTGAGCGTCAACACGATGCTCGCCCAACTGCCTGGCAGGGTCTGGGCTTGTCTGGAGGGCAGGCGGATCGTGACCTTGAGGCCTGCGGGCTCGCCCTGCCGGAGCATGGCCGTCTCGGGCGCCGTGCGCCCGATCTGTACGCCCGAAGCCGCAGGCACCAGCCGACTGACGCAGCCGGCCAGCACCACGCAGACGAGGATGGCCCAGAGACGCACGAGCAGATGCCTATGCCCCCCGGAGCCCTTCGGCAGGGACCCGGACGCCATGGGCTACTGGAGCTTCAGATCGATGGCAGCGGCACCGCCGACCGAAAGTGGCGACAAGATGCTTTCGCCCAGCACGTTGCCGTTCGAGTCGACGATCTGGAACTTCATGCGGCTGGCCTGGCTACCGGTGTCGGTCAGGCCCGTCGTGGGGTTGAAGCCGGTATTCGAGGTGGTCGAGGTATCCCAGACGAAGGAGTCGAACGGTGCGCTCACGGTCGCCACGATCTGCTCGCTGGCACCCGAACCGGCCTGCGTCAGGTCGTCTGCGGCGCCGTCGTTGATCAGGACCTGCATCGACAATGTGGCCCCGGGGTTGTCCGTCAGGAACTTCGTATGCTCGTCGGACGCGAAACCGGTGTCAAAGGTGACGGTGTCGCCCTTGGTGACGAACCAGCCGGTGTTGTTGCCGACGTTGTTGCCTTGGTTGGAGCCTGTGATGGCCAGATCGCCATTCGGGCTGATGATGATGCTGACGGTGTTGGTGCCGGGCGTGAGCGTGATGCCGGTACGCCGACCACGGCCGACTTCCGCCGAGGCTCCGTCCTGGAGCGATACGTTCAGTTCGTAGCCGGAGCCGGTCCGCAGGCGAGTGAACGATGTCGTGTTGGCCACAACCAGCTCCGAGCTGTTGGTGGAAGCAAAGGTGATGCTGCGGGTCAGCGACGAGGCCAGCAGTGCTGCGTTGCTGAGGACGACCGACGCAGAGGCGTAGCTGGTCGGCAACTGCTGCACCGTACGGGTGCCTTGGCCATCCCGCTTCGCAAAGGTCACGAACAGGCGGGTGTGCAAGGGGTCGTAGCCCACGATCGATGCAGTCCGGGTCTTGCCCATCATGACCTGAGTGCCGACGGTCGTCGCGGCACATGAAGCGAGCAGCAAGGCGGCGGGCAGCAGGGCAATGCGCTTCATCGGGTCAGTTTGCCTTTCTGGGAAGTTGTCTTCGGGACTCAACAATTCAACTGCAATAACTATGACATACCCCATCCCGGGATGCGGTATGCCCGTCTGGGTCAGGTCTCGTCGCGTGTGCCGGTGATGGCCGCAGCGCGCGTGAACTCGCGATTCAGGCGGCCGATGGCCGAGATCCGGATGCCCGCAGGACAGACGGCTTCGCATTCGCCGTGGTTGCTGCACCCACCGAAACCGGCCTCGTCCATGGTCTGCACCATGCCGAGGACGCGGGACTCGCGCTCGGCCTGCCCCTGGGGCAGCAGGGCCAGGTGGGAGACCTTTGCACCGACGAACAGCATCGCCGAAGAGTTGGGGCACGCAGCCACGCAGGCGCCACAGCCGATGCAGGCCGCAGCTTCCATCGCGAGATCGGCATTCTGCTTGGGCACGGGCAGGGCGTTGCCGTCCTGAGCCGAGCCGACCCGGGCTGTAATGAAGCCGCCAGCCTGCTGGATGCGATCCAGGGCGGAGCGATCGACGACGAGATCCTTGAGGACCGGGAAGGCCGCGGCACGGAAGGGTTCCACCACGATGGTGTCCCCGTCCTTGAAGTGGCGCATGTAGAGCCCGCAGGTCGTGACGTTGTTGACCGGGCCGTGCGCCGAGCCGTTGATGACCATCGAGCACGATCCGCAGATGCCTTCGCGGCAGTCGTGGTCGAAGGCGACGGGTTCCTCGCCCCGCCCGATCAGGCCCTCGTTGACGATGTCCATCATCTCGAGGAATGAGGCGTCAGCCGGGATGTTCTCGGCCTTGTAGTCCACGAAGCGTCCGTCGGCACGGGGGCCGTCCTGACGCCAGACACGCAGGTTGAAGTTCATGGCTACTTGTAGCTCCGGGTTGCCAGCTTGATGTTCTCGAAGGCCAGCGCTTCCTTGTGCAGCACCGGCTGGGACAGGTTGCCCGAGTACTCCCACGCCGAGACGTGGCAGAAGTCGTCGTCGTTACGCAGGGCCTCGCCGTCGTCGGTCTGGTGCTCGGTGCGGAAGTGGCCGCCGCACGACTCGTCACGCACCAGCGCATCGGTGCACAGGAGCTCGGCGAACTCGAGGAAGTCGGCCACGCGGCCGGCCTTCTCGAGTTGCTGGTTGAGTCCTTCGCCCGTTCCCGTGACGTTGACGTTGTTCCAGAACTCGTCGCGCAGCGCGGGAATGCGGTCGAGGGCTTCGGCAAGGCCGTCGGCGTCGCGCGCCATGCCGCACTTGTCCCAGACCAGCAGTCCGAGCTCGCGATGGAAGCTGTCGACCGTGCGCTTGCCCTTGATGGACAGGAAGCGGGACTGGCGGGCCTTGACCTCGGCGAGGGCTTCCTTGAAGGCAGGGTGGTCGGTCGTGACCTTCTTGCCCGACTGGGTGGCCAGGTAGTTGGTGACCGTCGAGGGGATGACGAAGTAGCCGTCCGCAAGTCCCTGCATCAGGGCGCTGGCGCCCAGGCGATTGGCGCCGTGGTCGCTGAAGTTCGCCTCGCCCAGCACGTGCAGGCCGGGCAGGTTGCTCATCAGGTTGTAGTCGACCCACAGGCCGCCCATCGTGTAGTGGACGGCGGGGTAGATGCGCATCGGCTGCTTGTAGGCGTTTTCGCCCGTGATCTGCTGGTAGATGTCGAAGAGGTTGCCGTAGCGCTCGCGGATGGTCTTCTCGCCCAGGCGCCGGATGGCGTCCGAGAAGTCCAGGTACACGCCAAGGCCGCCCGGACCTACCCCGCGGCCGTCGTCGCACGCTTCCTTGGCAGCACGCGAGGCGATGTCGCGGGGCGCCAGGTTGCCAAAGCTGGGGTACTTGCGCTCGAGGTAGTAGTCGCGGTCGTCCTCGGGGATCTGGTCGAAGCGCCGCGCTTCGCTGCGCGACCTGGGGACCCAGACGCGGCCGTCGTTGCGCAGGGATTCGGACATCAGCGTCAGCTTGGACTGGTGGTCTCCCGACACCGGGATGCAGGTCGGGTGGATTTGCGTGTAGCAGGGGTTGGCGAAGTAGGCGCCCTTCTTGTGGGCGCGCCACGTAGCCGTCACGTTGCAGCCCATCGCGTTGGTCGAGAGGAAGAAGACGTTGCCGTAGCCGCCCGACGCCAGGATGACGGTATCCGCCGAGTGGGCGCTGATTTCACCCGTCACCAGGTCCCGGACGATGATCCCCTTGGCGTGGCCGTCGACGACGACCAGTTCGAGCATCTCGGTGCGCGGGAACATCTGCACGTTTCCGGCGGCGATCTGCCGGTTCAGGGCCGAGTACGCGCCCAGCAGCAACTGCTGGCCTGTCTGGCCCCGGGCATAGAAGGTGCGCGAGACCTGCGCGCCACCGAAGGACCGGTTGGCCAGCAGGCCGCCGTACTCGCGGGCAAAGGGCACGCCCAGAGCGACGCACTGGTCGATGATGTCGACGCTGACCTCAGCCAGGCGATGGACGTTGGCCTCTCGGGAGCGGAAGTCACCGCCCTTGATGGTGTCGTAGAACAGGCGATGGACGCTGTCCCCGTCGTTCTGGTAGTTCTTCGCGGCGTTGATTCCGCCCTGCGCTGCGATGCTGTGCGCGCGTCGGGGGCTGTCCTGGAAGCAGAAGCACTTGACCTTGTAGCCCAGATCGCCCAGCGTCGCAGCCGCCGAGGCGCCCGCCAGGCCCGAGCCGACGACGATGATGTCGTACTTGCGGCGGTTGGCTGGGTTGATCAGCTTGGAGTCGGCCTTGTGCTTCGTCCACTTGTCGGCCAGATTGCCGCCGGGGACGTTGCCGCCGACAGGCGCGCCTTCAGTGAAGCGGGTCCGCGTGCGGGTCGCGGGGGGAGCGAGCGTTTCCGTGGTCATGGTCAGGGGTCCGATCAGTGGGCCTTGAGGTGGCCGGTGAGGACGGCGACGGGGATGGAGGCGAAGCCCACGAAGAGCAGCCAGGAGACGGCGATGCCGACCTTGCCCCACGTCGGCTTCATCCGCGCGTTCGAGAGGCCAAGGGTCTGGAAGGCGCTCTGGAAGCCGTGGCTCAGGTGCAGGCAAAGCAGGAACATCGACAGGAGATAGAAGAACGAGACGCCGGGATGGCCGAAGCCCGCGACGACCATGTTATAGACGTTCTCGCCGGCGAAGGCCTCGCCGCCGACGGGCGTGCCGAGCGGAGCCTCGTGGGCCGCGGCCGCGGCCGCGTGCACGGTCCGGACGGTGTAGTGGAGCAGGTGGTAGATGATGAACGAGAGCAGGGTGAGGCCGCTCAGGATCATGCTGCGCGAGGCCACTGTCGAGCGCTGGGGCGCGGCCACGGCATACTTCTGCGGCCGCGCCGCCCTGTTCTCGCGCGTCAGGCGTGCCGTCGTCGCGACGTGGAGCACCACGGAGGCCAGCAGCACCCCGCGCACCACCCACTTGGCCGCCCCGTGGCCGAGGTGCTCGAGCCACTCGGCGTAGGTGTTGATGGCCTCGGGACCCTGGAACATCAGCAGGTTCCCGGCCAGATGGATGAACAGGAAGCCGATCAGGATGAACCCCGTCACGGCGACCACGGTCTTCTTGCCGATCGTGGTGCCGTAGTAGGCGGCGAGGGGGTTTGCGGAGAGGAATGCGTTTCGGGCGGCCATGGCGGTCCATGCTAATCCCGCCCGGTGAAGGGGTCAAACAGCCGTCATTTCGGCGCAAGTCGGAGGCACGCCGGGGCGATGAGTTCGTTGATGAGTCCTTTTGCCTGGCCCTGGGGGCAGACCTCTCCCCGACGTGCCGCGCCGAGGCCCGGCACCGGTCGTCCGGCCGCGGTTGTCGTTCCGACAGTCCCGGCGGCGGCACCCGTTTCTGGCGGGACCGTTGCCCCTGCATCCCTTGATCGGATGCGTCTTTCTCCTGAGGCGGCCACGCGCCGGGCAGAGGGTCTGCAGGCCCTCCTTGCCCGGACCATGGAAAAGCACGGGTTCCAGGATGCCTCGGTTGTCATCAGGGACGTCGTGACGGGCGACATGGGGACCTGGAAGGCGTCGTCCATACGGCCCAGTGCATCCATTGCCAAGCTCTATGTCATGGTCGAGATGGAGCGCCAGCGGGCCGAGAAGGGCCTCGACCCCGCCATGCGCGTGCGCATCCTGCCCGAGAACATGACCGAGACCTGGCTGCCTGTCCTTAAGGTCGGGGACGAAGTGACGGTTCAGCGGCTCGTCGACCTCATGATCACCCGTTCGGACAATGTCGCCACCAACACCCTGATGGACGTCCTCGGCCGTCAGGAAATCAATGCGACCATGGCGCGCCTCGGTTGGCCCGACCTGCAACTCAACCGCAAGCTGGGCGGGGCTGCACCCATCCCCGATCCAGGCTACGTGGGTGGCCGCAACCAGGTCCGGGCGGATCAGGTGTCCGACCTGCTGGGGCGTATCGAGGAGGGTCGGTTGATTTCCCCCGAGGCCTCCGCCCGCATGAAGGAAATCCTTGGCCGGCAGATGGACAACGACAAGATACCGGCTGCGTTGCCGCCCGATGCCCGCGTCTTCCACAAGACCGGAGAGACCTCGCGCGTCACGCACGATACCGGCATCGTCACGCTCGGTGGGCGGCGTCTGGTGTTGTCCATCCTGTCCGAGCGACCGCCAGGCGGCAACACCTACCGGACCTTTGCGAACGTCGCCCGCGACCTGGTCCTCGAGGCACGCAAGGAGCCCGTTTCGCCGCTTCCCTGACCCGGGGGGCCGGATCACCGCTTCAGGGTGCCGCGTATGGGACGATGGTCCCATGATCCTGAGCTTGCCCCAGCTTTCTCCCGACATTCAGCAATGGCTCGTGGCCGAGGTGCCCGACCTGACGGGTCGGACGGCGCTGGTCACGGGCGCCAGCAGCGGCATCGGCCTCGAGGCGGCGCGCCTGCTGGCCAGCAGGGGTGCTCGCGTCATCATGGGGTGCCGTAGTCCCGAGAAGGGTGAAGAGGCGTTGGCCGCTGTTCGGGCCGTCGTGCCCGAGGCTTCGGTCGAGCTCCTGCCGCTGGATTTGGCGAGCCTTGGCAGTGTGCGGGCAGCCGCCGAGACCTTGGGTGAGGATCTCGGGGCGCTCGACCTGTTGATCAACAACGCGGGTGTCATGGCCGTGCCTCGGGCCACCACGGCTGAGGGTCACGAGTTGCAGTTCGGCACGAACCATCTGGGGCATTTTGCGCTCACGGCGCACCTCTGGCCGCTGTTGATGGCCGCGCCTGCAGCACGGGTCGTCAATGTCAGCAGCATGGCCCACCGTGCCGGCCGGATGGCCTTCGACGACCTGATGGGTACCCGGCGCTACGACAAGTTCGGGGCCTACGCCCAGAGCAAGCTGGCGAATCTGCTGTTCACGATGGCGCTGGCCCATCGCCGTGACCGCCACGAGTTCCCGGTCATGCCCGTGGCTTGCCATCCGGGCTTTGCCGCGACCAACCTGATGGGCAGCGGCCAGGGATCGGTCGTTGCCGAGGCCTTTTTCTCGATGGGCACGCGTCTCCTGGGTCAATCGGCCCTGATGGGGGCCTTGCCCACGCTCAAGGCGGCGGCTGGCGGCGGTGTCGGGCCTGGCGACTACTTCGGTCCGGCCCTCGGGATGCGGGGCTTTCCTCGGCGCGAGCGCCCGGCGCCCCATGCCTTGTTGCCCGAGGCCGCCGAGCGCCTGTGGCAGGCTTCCGAAGCGCTCGCCGGACTGACATTCACGACGCGCGCGGAGGCCTTGATGGCGCCGCCCGTGGTCGCCAAGCCCGAAGCTGTCGACGCCGTCGAGGCTGCTGCCGAAACGGATACGGCCGAGGGCTAGTTCGGCGGGGCGAGGAAGGGGAACGAGCCCTTGAGCGGCTTGTGGCCCGTGCGACCGTTGGGATAGGTGCCCAGGTTGGGACCGTCGTAGCTCACTCCGTCACCCGCCGACCAGGTTGCGTGGGCCGACCAGAAGCTCAGGCTGATGTCGAAGGCGTCGTCCTTGAGACGCCGGCCACCCGTCAGGAAAGGCGTCGCCGCCATGACGTCGAGCGCGGTGTTGGTCGTTGTCCGAATCTGCGCCCCATAGCCGCCGGTGGTGCCTGTCTCGATGCGCAGGACATCGGGCAGGAAGGCTGCCAGCAGCGCCGAACCCGTCGCATCGAGGTCGCCCGAGGCGTCCTTGTGGCCGAGCAACTTGAGCGAACCGGCCATGGCATTGCGGATGCCCGCGGCAGTGCTGGTGCTCGCGACGTCATCCGCCGGGGTCATGGTGTTCCAGACGTCCTGGTCTGCGCCATCGCGCAGCAGCAGGGAAAGACCCGGTCGTCCCGAGCGGTCCACCTGCACCCAGCCATTGGCCCCGAGGACCTCGAGGGCGACTGGTGCCGTCGGATTGGGGACTACGCCGGCGTCCTTGCCGGCGGGACCGGTCTGGCCCCTGGCCCCAGGGGGGCCGGAAGGCCCGGGGCTGCCGGGCGCCCCTGTCGGTCCTGCGGGACCGATCGAACCGGTGGACCCCGGAACGCCCTGCGGGCCGGGACTGCCCGTGGCACCCGTGATGCCAGGAGGGCCGGAAGGGCCGGTGGCTCCCGGGACGCCGTCCTTGCCCGCGATGGTCGTCGCCGGCCGGCAGGCCACGAGGCCTGCGAGGGCCAGGCCCAGAGCAAGGCCGGTCTTCATCGTGCCACCTCGATGGTTTGCCACGTGTCGAAGACCGTCGTGTTGACGCTGCCCTTGAGCAGGTTGGGCGGCAGGGACAGGGCGATGGCCAGCACGTTGCGGCCCGCTGCCGCATCCGTGCCGAGGCCGGGCGAGGCGAAGGGCGCCGGTGCCGCACCGCCTGCCTCGAGGCTGTCGAGGATGGACAAGAAACGCGCCCTGTCATGGAAAGAGGGGTCTTCGCGCAAGCCCGCAAAGGCCTTGAAGGAAACCTTGGCTTGGCTGCCTAGGGTTATCTCGGCCGTGTGGACCAGGGCGCCGGTCCCGGCAGGAGGTGAAGTCAGCAAGGGCTCGCCGTCCGTGTTCACCGTGACGCTCGCGGTCGCCGCCGGTGCCGCGTGCTGGATGGCGGTGATGCGCATGGCCTGCTGCGTGCCCGAGACGGCTCCGAAGTTGACGCTCAGCGTCAAGTCGGCGGTGCCGGCCGGCGTGGTGGTCGGCCCGCCTGTCACCCGGCTGATGTGCAGGTTGTAGCGGGTGTTGGTGGGAAAGGTGGGCACGCCATTCAGGGTCGTGCCGGGCGCCACGGTCATGATGGCGTCGATGTCGTTGGGTACCACGGCAGCATCCGACTGCTCCGCCTCTCGGAAGACGTAGAGGTCCACCAGATCA
Source organism: Candidatus Sericytochromatia bacterium (assembly GCA_035286125.1). GTDB lineage: Bacteria > Cyanobacteriota > Sericytochromatia > S15B-MN24 > VGJW01 > VGJW01. The sequence goes on along the minus strand of JAYKIS010000061.1, from coordinate 26,685 downwards.
GTCTCGCGCTGGCTGGATGCGACGGGACCATCGAAGGCATCGAAGGCCTGGGCGCGCAGGGCGGCGAAGCCGGCGATCGTGACCCCGGCTAGGACCACGGGCAGGGCGTGCTGACGCATGTCGTCAGCATACCCGCTGCTTCCCGATACGTCAGGCTCACCTGAGGCGAGGCGTTTCCGGAAAGGCTGGGCAAGATGGGGGTGGACGCTGGCGTGCGCGGCACGAAGGCAAGTATGGTCGCCTCACAGCCGATGGGATGGTTAGCTGCCGGGCCAATCCCCGGTCCTTCCTTGTCGAAAGGATGCACGTGCCGTGCCCGATCGTTCCTTGATTGCGTCTTCGCCTCGCCTCGCGGTCGTGCCGACCTCTCCCGTACAGGGGCAGCCCCAGGCCGACGAGCCGGAGGCTCTGCCGCAGGCCTTGCGCGCGGACGCACTGGGCCTGAGCGATGCCGCGCGGGCAGCCCACGCGGATCCCGCCACCAGCCCTGCCGGCGATGATGGGGCCATTTCCGAGCGGGGCCTGGCCCAGATGAAGAAGCTGGTCGAGGTGGCCCGTCGTGCCGTGGGTGGCAAGCGCCCCGGGGGCTATTGCTACCGCGCCGTGCACCTGTATCTGATGCGGGCCGGTTACGGTCACCTACGGCCCGACAGCATACCCTGGACCCATACGCGCTATGCCAGACAGTTCGGTGAATACCTGAACCAGGGTGACCATGCTGCCCGGCTCGGCCTGCGCAAGCTGCCCATCGACAACCCCTACGACGCGCCACCCGGATCCGTCGTGGTCGTTCGCCCGGGAACCCCTGGCACGCGCCACCCCAAGGCCGGGGACATCGCCATCGCGGCGGGCAACGGCAAGTTCTACAACGACGGCAACATGAGCTACGGGGGACCGGAAAACTTTCCGCCGGGCAATCGCCACGTCGTCGGAATCTACGCCCCGCTCTAGCCTCGACCTGCCGGTCCCGGCCACGCAGCCGAGCCTGACATCGTCCCTTGCTTCAGCCCCCCTGACCCTCCCGCAAGGCGACGCCCGCGCTGCCCTGACCAAGGACGCCCTTGGCGAGCAAATCCTGCATGGCGGCCTCGATGGCCGACTCCAGTTGGGGACCCGTTCGGCTGAAGCCCAGCACGCCGCGGACTTCCCCCAGCAACCGATCCCGATCGAAGCCGTGGCCGTCCGCCAGCACGGCGAGCAGGGCCGCGCCGTATTCCTCGGGGGCGATCCGGTCCGCCTTCAGGGCCACGTCCGTGCGGCGGCGTGCCACGACCCGGCCTTCCTCCCGATGGATGAAGTCGCCGCGACGCACGAGGCCCCCCTCTCGGAGCAGCACGGCCAAGGCCCTGTCGAGGTGCGCCCGGATGCGGCTGCCTTGCCGGCGTTGCCAGATCGCCACGAGCCTTGCCGCAAGCTCATCGACGTGAATGGGGGCCTCGACCGCAGCAATCTGGCGCAGGTGGCGGGCCAGCAACTCGAGCGGGGCCTCGGTCAGTTCGCCACCGGGGGCCGGCGTCAGTTCCGCGACGGCCATATACGGTGTCAGGACCGGCCGCCGGTATGGGCGTTCGCGGGCATCGGTCCCGACAGGCGCGGTCACCGGCGCAGGAGTGGTAGGCTCCGGGGCAGCGACAACGGATTCGGCTGCATGCGTATGCTCGGATTCGGCCACCGGAACCGGCTGGACCTGCCTCGCCAACTCCCGAAGGCGCGCATCCAGGCGCGCGACTTCGCCCGAGCGGTCCTTGAACCAGTCTGTCGACCAGACCCGCAGGATGGTCCAGCCCCGGGCCTCGAGCAGCTGTTGGCGCAAGCGATCCCGGTCCCGGGCGGTAGGGGAGCTGTGGTAGCTCGCGCCGTCGCATTCGATGCCGCACAGGAAGCGTCCCGGCCGGTTCGGGTCCATGACGGCCAGGTCAATGCGGAATCCGGCCACCCCGACCTGGGAGACGACCTCGTGGCCAAGGCGTTCCAGCTCGCCGCGCACCCCGGCTTCGAAGGGGTTCTCGGGCAACGCGTCGGCGTGACCACCCGGCAGGTCCAGATGTCCCGTCTGGGCAAAATGCAGGAAGGTCCGCAGCAGCCTCGGGCCATCGGATTGCGCGGGGCCCAGGCGAAGATCCTCTGCCAGGATTGATGCGTAGACCGCCATCCGCTTGCGGGCCCGCGAGGCCAGGACATTCAGGCGGCGCCAGCCCTGGTCCTGGTTCAGGGGACCGAACAACTGGTGGATGCGGCCCTGGCTGTTGCGGCCGTAGGAGACCGAGATCAGGATGACGTCGCGCTCGTCACCCTGGATGGTTTCGAGGTGCTTCACGAAGAAGGGCTCGGGCCGGTCTCGGGTGAACAGCGGCTCCAGATCGGGCTCCTGACGGCGCAGGCGATCCACCTCGTCGAGGATCAACTGCTGCTGTGCCTGATTGAAGGTGCCGACGCCCAGGGACAATTCGGGATGTCGGCGGAAGTGGGCCATCACGGCCTCAGCCACGACGCGGGCCTCGCGGGGGTTGCGGCCCTGCCCCTCGTAGACGCCGTCCGCGACGTGGTGGAAGGCAAGCCCGAGGGCCTCCGAGCGGGGCAGGGGAGACGGCGGGGTCAGCAGTTCGCCGTCGTAGCACTGCACGTTGGAGTACTGGATCAGGGACGGGTGCTGGCTGCGGTAGTGCCACTTCAGGCGGCAGAAAGGGATGCCCGCCGACATGAACTCCTCGAGGACGCTCTCGGTGGTTTCCAGCAGGGGCTCGCCGTCCTCGTCCCGTGGCACCTCCTCGTCGAGGGCGATCTGGAAGAAGTTGGTAGGTGGCAGCTGCCGCGGATCCCCGACCACCACAAGCTGGCGCCCCCGCGCGATGGCACCGATGGCATCCTGGGTCGGCAACTGCGATGCTTCGTCGAAGACCACCAGATCGAACGGCTCGATGTCGGGTGGCAGGAACTGGGCCACGGTCAGCGGGCTCATCAGCAGGCATGGCTTGATGGTGCGGATGGCCCTGCCCGCCTTGCGCATGGTCTCGCGCAGCGGACGATGGGCCCGCAGACGATTGACTTCCCGCCTCAGGATCTGCAGTTCGGCCTGCAGGTCCGGTTGGCGGAAGGCCTCCTGGAGGCGATGCCGGTGTCCCGCGACCAGATCCAGGCGATTGTCCTGCAGGACCTGCTGATCCAGCTTGCGGAAGGTGTCGATGTCCTGCTCGTGTACCGGGCCATTGAAGCTTGCGAGCACCGGATTGCCGGCCACCAGGGCATCCAGGCGCTCTACTGCCGCGGCCCGCTGGAAGGCGGCCGCAGCCTGCGCCGGCGGAATCCTGCCTTCGTCGACCGCCGTCAGGATGCGGCGACCCTCCGTTGCAAGGACCTGTTGCCGCGCGCCTTCCCAGGCCGTCCAGCGCGGCCCGTCGGCAAGTCGTGCCTGGAGGGCCTCTACCCGGCGCTCCGCCTCCTCGAGATCCTCGTTCGCCAGCCATCCCTCGGGCCAGGCCACGGCCTCCTCCAGGGCTCGCAATGCGGTGCGCAGGGCCTCCAGGCGTTGGCGCAAGGCGCGCAGGTCCGAGACCTCCGGGTGCCGTTGGCCCGCGACCCGGGCCAACGGTTCCCGGGAGAGCTGATGGCGCACGCAAAGCGCACGGAAGGTCACCATCCAGTCCATGGCCTGGCCCAATGCCTCGGCATCGGTCGCGGTGCCGCGCCACAGTCCCCCGAAGACCCTCTGGCCCTCGGCACCCATGGCCTCGACGGCAGCCGCCGCATCTCGCCACGCCAGCAGGTCGGCCAGGCGTTGCTCCGTCTCGGCGACCGACAGCTTGTCGCCGGGATTTGCCCAATGGCGCCGCAAGTGCCGGACTCGCCCGTCCAGCAGGGCTCCGAGGCCCCAGAAGCGTTGCCGGGCCGCCCGGACATGGGCCAGATCGGCCGACAGGGCTTCCCGCGCCGGCGCGGTACATGCGTCCCATCGTCCCTCGGCCCATGGTGCGATGGCCTTGCGCCGGTTGCCAAGGGTGCGCAGGGCCTCCAGGGCCGCCGATGCGGCAGGGGGGGGCGCCTGCCACGCCTCATCCAGCATCGGCAGTCCTGGTGCCTCGGCCAGCATGTCGCCCAGGCCCGCGGCCATCGCGAGATCGGACAGCTTGCGCAGGGGTGGCAGGCCATAGCGGGCAGCCACGGCGATGGCGGCATCCCGGGCCGTACCCAGTGCCTGCCGGAGCAGGCCCGCGGCCTCATCGATACGGGCCGTGCGGTCCTCCGTCAGCAGGGTCAGGCAGCTGCCCCGCCATGGGTGGTCGGCCGGATGACCAAGCGCCGTGCCGGTCTGGCCCAGGGCCTCGAGGGCCCGGATGGCCTCGCGCCAGAGGGCCTCGGTCCACGCTGCCGGGGTGCCTTCGAGCGTACACCGTGGTGCCTGGCGGACGGGTTCGAGCCGGTCCATCCACATGCGCGCCGACAGGCCATCCTCTGGTGTCGTCCGGTGCAGGGCCCCGAGGTAGGCCGCGAGGCGCGCCCGGCTGTCCTTCAGGACGGGACCCGAGGCCGAGGGTGGGGTGACATGGGCCAACGAACGATCCAGAGCCTCGCCGATGCTCGCGAGGACCGCGCGGCGGGTTGCCTTGGCCGCGTGCAGCTCGAGGCAGCATTCGCCCAGGCCCGCCGCTGCCAGCTTGGCATGGACCACGTCCAGTGCCGCCTTCTTCTCGGCCACGAAGAGGACGCGGCCACCACGGGCCAGCACCGAGGCGATCAGGTTGGTGATGGTCTGTGACTTGCCTGTGCCGGGCGGGCCTTCCAGCACCAGGTCGTGACCCCGGGAAACCGCGGCGACGGCGCGCAGTTGGCTGCCATCCGCATCGACGATCTGAGGCGTGCTCTCCGGGGGGTGGTCGCGATCCAGATCGAGGTCGCGGATGCTGGCGGGCAGACCGACCATCTCGTCGACCTTGCGCTGGAAGAGCCTGCCGGCGAGGGGGTGCGCGGCAAGGCCCGGTGCAAGCACGTCGAGGTCGCGATACATGACGTACTTCGCGAAGGAGAGCGTGGTCAGGACGACGCGGTGCTCGATGGCGCCCCTGTCCATCCGGCCTATTTCCCGGGTCACGTCGTCGAACCACGCCGCGAGGGGATCGGGTTGCTGCTCGTCGGGCGGGTCGAGGTCGTCGGGCAGGGCCGGAAGCTCTATGCGGTGATGATGGCGCAGCGCTTCGGCCAGGGTCGGGTTGACGATCGGGTCTTCCTGGCTGGCCTCGAGATGGTAGCTGCCACCGGCCGCCCGTCGTGCGAGGGTGACGGGCAGCAGCAGCAGCGGTGCCAGCAGCGGAGTTCCCGGCTGGCGCGGGTCGACCCAGCGGACCTGTCCGAGGCAGAGGAAGAGGATGCCCAAGCCCTGGTCTTCCCGAGCCCGGGCGGCGGCGTCGTCGAGCCGTCGCAACGCCCCGTCGAGGGCATGCCGGGTCATGGCCACGGCCAGGCTGGCCTCTCGGACGCCCGGCGCAACCTCGGGATCCTCCTCGGTGCCCTCGGTCGTTCGGGTTGCGAAGAAACCGTAGCGTTGCTCGTCCAGGACGAGGTGGCGGAGGGCCTGAACAGGGTCCGGACCCTCGCACGCCAGCGCGCCGGGGCCTCCGGTCTTGAGATTCAGGGCCCTGTTGCGCAGCGACAGGTCAAGCAGCCTGCGTTTCCATGCCTCGACCGAGGCTTCCGCGCGTGCCGTAATGTCGGGGGAGGGAGAGACAGCCATGGTGTTGTCCTCACCTTACCCCAAGCAGGACCGGGGGCCGATGCCCACGGCATCCGACCCCCGGTGTGCGCATGTCAGAACGACAGGCCGGCGCCGCCCCGGACATTCCAGACCGTCTGGGGACCCGTTCCGAAGGAGTAGGTCCGGGCGCCCGTCTCGACAAAGGTGTCGAGGCCCAGCAGCTGGACTTGCAGGCCGACGAGGCCCTGGGCGGACTGGCCCAGGAAGCCGCGGGCCGTTTCCGTGGCCACGCTGTTGGCGATGGTGACCTCGGTGGACGTGACCGTGCCATCTTCCGCTGTGTTCACGGTGCGGCGCACACCCGATTCGACACTGCGCGTCCGGCTGTTGCCCTGGCCACCAAGTGCGGGCGCCCAGCCGACCTGCCCGTAGAGCGTCGCGGCGCTGCCCAGCGCGACGTGGCCTTCTGCACCGAGCAGCGGGCCGAACATGATCTCGGTGGTGTCGACCGTGACGCTGCTGGTGGCGTTCAGGCCGTTCAGGACCGAGCCCTTGGCCGTACTGTCCGCGGTCGTGGTCCGGGTGTCCAGTTCCGAAAGCTCGGCATGCTTGCCGGCGGCGTCCACCGTCTGCTGCACGAACGAGGCCGACCGCACGGCCATCGGCATGGTGAGGCCGCCCACGAGGCTGATTTCGGCATCTGGACGACGCATGACGGCCATGCTCGTGGCCGCCGTCATGTCGTTGATCAGCAGCGAGGCAGCGTGACGGTAGGCGATGCCGCCTGTCGACTTGAAGGTGCTGGTCGTGCCGGCGTTGTCGACCGCTCCGTCCCGGACCGCAAAGGTGCCGGCGGCCTGCGCCAGATTGCCCAGCCCCGTGAACGTCGTCGTTGTCGGGACCGGCCCCACGGCGGGCTGCTGGTCGGCAGGAAGCGGGACGGGCAGGGTCAGGGCCACCGCGGCCCCGGGTACGCCTGCCAGCAGCGATGAGACATTGAGGCGATCGGCGAGGACCTTGGTCGTGGTCTTCGTGCCTTCGGTCGTGATGGAGGCGACGCCATCCTTCTCCGTTCGGCCCAGGTTGCCCAGCGCCGTCGTGGAAGTCCCGGATGCGAGCCATCCCCCATCGACCCGGAGGCTGCTGCCCCAGCCCTCGGCGCTGCGCCAGCGCAGACCGATGCCGTAACTGGCGCCCAGGCCGCCCCCCAGCGTCGTGCTGGTGACGTCCGAAGTCACCTTGCTGGCGTTCTTGGGCGAGGGATCGGTGTCCACGACATCCTCGGTCGTGGTCCTGGTCCGCAAGGTTGCCGTACCGGCCTGGCCATGGGCGCCGCCAAGGCCGATCCCGAGATCGATCGAGAGTCCCGTGTGTCCCTTGGCCTCGGCCACCTGGGCCGGGACGCCGGCGGTCGCGGGCGCAGCGGCAGGCTTGAGCGGTGCGGGGGTGCTCAGGGAGGCGGGGCCACTGCTCCGCTTGACCTGGGCGCGGGCTTCGGCACCGAGGCCCAGGATGCCGACCGAGAGGGCCAGCGTGGAGAGGATTTGTCGATTCATCCGAGGCATCACTCGTCCCCCCCGAGCATGTCGCCGATCATCCCCAGTGCGGACCCGCCGCCGCTGCTGCTTCCTTGACGGATGCCCGCCGCCGAGACGACGGCGCTCGCCATCCGCGAGAACGGCATCGACTGCAGCCAGATGCGGCCGGGACCGACCAACGTCGACTGGAACATGCCTTCGCCGCTGAAGAACATCGACTTCAGGCCCCGGACCAGCTCGATGTCGAAGTCGACCGAAGTCTCGTATGCCACGACGCATCCGGTATCGACGCGGAGACGCTCGCCGTCACGCAGCGACCGCTGGATGAGCGCCCCTCCCGCCGACAGGAACACCAGGCCATCACCCTCGAGCTTCTGCATGATGAAGCCCTCGCCACCGAAGAAGCCGGCACCCAGCTTGCGCTGCAGATGCAGGCCGATGCTGACGCCCTTGGCCCCGCAGAGGAACGCCTCCTTCTGGGCGATGAGCGTGCCGCCGACCGTATCCAGCGACACGGGGACGATTTCGCCCGGTTGGTGGGCCGAGAACGCGACCCGACGCTTGCCGTTGCCCTGGTTGTGGAAGACGGTGATGAACAGCGACTCACCCGTCAGCAGGCGCTTGCCTGCGCCAAGAAGCGAACCGAGGAAGCCCCCGCTCTTCTGCGACCCGTCCCCGAAGAGCGTCTCCATGACGATGCCGTCCTCGGCCCATAGCATGGCGCCTGCCTCGGAGACAGCGGCTTCGCCCGGGTCCAGCTCCACTTCGACGTAGTGGACGGTTTCGCCTTTGATTTCAAAGTCTACTTCGTGCATCTGCGGCATCGTCTGCCCTCCTTCGGGGTCGTGCTAGGGTTCATTGTGCCTGATCCGGGCGAGGAGGTGGGTTCGTGAAGGTTTGCGTGTTCGGGGCGACGGGGCCGACAGGGCGTCATGCGGTGCGCCTGGCGCTCGAGGCGGGTCATGAGGTGGTGGCGGTCTGCCGTCGGCCCGAAGCCCTCGACGTGGTGCACGAGCGCCTCGAGAAGCGTCGGGGGGATGTGCTTGATGGCGCCTCGGTGACGGGGGCCGTCGCGGGGTGTGATGCCGTGCTGTCCGCCCTGGGCATGCGCTCGGGCGAACGGGATCGTCTGGTTTATTCGGAGGGCATGCGACAGATCCTGGCAGCCATGGCGACGCACGGCATTCGTCGCCTGATCGCCGTCACGGCCGCCGGTCTCGAACCTTCTCCCGACTATCGCTTGCCGTGGATTTTCCGCGCCATCATCGAACCGCTCTTCCTGAAGCCCGTCTTCGCCGACATGCGGCGGATGGAGGCCCTGGTCCGGGAGGCGGACGTGGACTGGACCCTGGTGCGTCCGCCGGGCCTGGTGTCGGGCAAGCCCCGGGGGCGCTGGCAGGTGCGGGCTGGCGTCGGGGTCCCCGGTTCGGCGCAGATCGATCGGTCGGATCTGGCGGGCTTCATGGTGCAGGAACTGTCCGAGGGAGCCTGGATTCGCCAAGGCGTGGCCGTGGCCTGGTGAGACGATGGTGTGTTTTATTGTCACTGTCTAGTTGACAGCTTCAGTGTCTTGTGAGAGGTTGGGGGCATGGCTGCCCCCGATCGCTCCCTGAAGCTTGCCGAGCTGGCCCATGAGGCCGGCGTCTCGCCCCGCACGGTCCGCTACTACATCCAGCGCGGACTCCTGCCTGCCCCGGACTTCCGGGGGGCCGAGACAGCCTACGGCCGGGATCACCTGCTGCGTCTCAACGCCATCCGCCGCCTTCAGGACCAGTTCTGGCCCCTCGAGGCCATCGGGCAGGCCTTGGCGCAGGCGGATGCCCGATGGCTCGAAGACGTGCTGGCGGGGCGCGTGACTCGCCTCCTGTCTGATGAAAGCCCCGTCCCCGAGCCAGGTGACGAGGCACGCGCCTCGTCCTCACCTCCACACTCCGCAGGGGAGGCGTGGTGGCGGGTGGCCCTGGCTCCCGGCGTCGAGCTGCATCTCACGGCCGAGGCCAGGGTGCGTCACGCCGCGTGGTTGGCAAAGCTCGAGGCCCTGGGGCCTCCCTGATCCCTGCCTTCCTGTTCCCGGCATCCGTCCCCGCCTGTCCTGTATTCGCTCCCGCAAGGAGGTCCCCGATGGCTGTTTCCCCGAGTCTTGATTCTCCGCTTCGCCTTGCCGGGGATGTCGCGGTGCCCCTGACTGCCGTGCGTCTGGGGGGGCGGATCGTCGGCCGCTGGGCCGAGTTGCGTCTGGAGCAGGACTTTGCGCCGGCGCCCCATGGCGTGGCGCTCGAGGCCCGCTATGTCTTCCCGCTGCCGGTTGGAGCCGTCGTGACGGATTTCTCGTTCACCGTGGCCGACAGGGTCACGCGCGGTAGGGTCGAGCGCCGCGAGGATGCGGCCGAGACCTATCGGGAGGCTGTCCGGGCCGGCCGCCGGGCGGCCCTCGTCGAGGAAGTCCGGGGAGAGGTCTTCAGCCTGCTGCTCGGCAATCTTGACCAGAACGCCCCGACCCGGGTCGAACTGGTCCTGCTGGTGCCCCTCGAGCCCCGGGAGGGCTGCCTGCGCTGGCGCATCCCGACCGTCGTCGCGCCCCGGTTCGCCGGCAACGGCGCCGGCGCTGGCCAGATCGCGCCCGGCCATGCCGGTGAGGCCCCTTATCGCCTGACACTGGATCTCGAGGTGCCCTGGACGGCAGGCCTCGAGGTCGACAGCCCCAGCCATGACCTGCTGATCCGACGCGATGGCGAGGTGGTCCGGATCGGGTTCGACGGACCGGGCGAGCCGCTCGACCGTGATCTGGTGCTCGAGATGCGTGCCCCGGACGAGGCGGTCATGGCCTGGGCGCAGGCCGAGCAGACGGCGGGGCAGGGCGTGGTGTCGCTGTTCGTGGTGCCGGATCTGGCCAACCTTGACCCGGGCGCGGCCGAACGGCCGCTCGAGGTAGTCTTCCTCGTCGATCGTTCAGGGTCGATGGGTGGCGCGTCGATGGAGGAGGCGCGTCGCGCCCTGCGGCTTTGCCTGCGGCAGCTCAGGCCCGGGGATCGCTTCGGAATCCTCGCATTCGACGATGCACTCGAGACGTTTTCGAGGGAACTCGAGACCTTTGGCCAGGGGACACTCGAGCGCGCGGACCAGTGGATCGCGACGCTGGACGCCCGGGGCGGGACGGACCTGCAGCGGGCGCTCGAGGCTGCCTATCGGCTGGCACCCGATGCCATCCACGTGCTGCTGACGGATGCCCAGGTCTGGGGCGAGGACGCGTTGACAGGCCTGGTCGACAAGCAACGTGCCAAGGGGGCCAAGGCACGCCTGCACGCCTTCGGGATCGGCACGAATGTCGTGATGGGGTTGCTGCAGCGCATGGCGCGTGCGACGGCCGGTGACGCAGTCGACATCGTGCCGGGTGAGGCCATCGACGACAAGGTCGCCGCGCAGTTTGCCGCCATCATGGCGCCGCGCCTCGAGGAGGTCGCGTTCACGCTGGAAGGGGCCAAGCTGGTCGAGACGTTGCCGGCTGTGCTGCCTCCGCTGATCGATGGCCAGCCCTTTCAGGTGCTCGCGCGTTTCAAGGGCAAGGGTCCCGTCACGCTCCACCTGAAGGCCAGCGGGGCGGCCGGCACCCTCGAAAAGGCCTATCCGCTGGCGATGGGTGATGAGTCGATGCACGAACGCCCTGACCTGACGCGCCTGTGGGCGCGGGAACGTGTGCTGGATGCCCTGCGCCAGGAACCCCGTGACGAGGAGCGCAAGCGATGGGCCGAGTTCGCCGTGACCCACCAGGTCATGACGCCGCTGACGAGTTGGGTTGCCGTCGATACCAAGGGCCGCAAGGTCAAGGGACGGCCGGTCACGGTCGAGGTGCCCCGCCATGCCCCCGCAGGCTGGGAGGGGGATTCCTCGGATCCGCCGCTGACGTACTCCGCAGGCGGGCCCGAGCTTGACGCGGATGCGGATGGCTTCTCGATGGGGGGCATCGTGAGCCGAGTCTTCAGTAGCGCGTCCGAGAACCCCGTCGGTCATTTCTTCCGCGACCTCTTGTCGCCGGCAGATTTCTTCGTGGCGGCGGAACCCAGTCCGGAAGAATCCGTGTCTCCCAGGGAATCCCGCATGTCCGGGCGCCCTGTGGCGGCCAGCGCCCCGACAGGCGCCTGGCGGGATCTGCTGCTGGATCAGGAGGCGGATGGCCAGTGGGCCGGGGGGCGTCGGACCCTGGCCGTGCTCGTCGACCTCGCCCCCTGGTTCGAGGCCGAGGCCCAGGTACGAGCGGCCTGCCGTCGGGCGATGCCCGGCTTGCTGGATCAGGTGGCCGCAGGACTCGATCCGGCGCTGACGAGGCTGGTCCTGGCGTTGGCCCGGGCGCTGGGCTTGGAGCGTCGGCGTGTCGATGCACTGGTCGCACGCCTGTTGCCGGCAGGACAGCAGCAAGGCCTGGTGCGCCAGGTGCTGGCGGCATCCGCGAATCCCGTCGTCGCCGCGCTGGCAACGGTCACGCCTGGGAAGAAGGATCTGGTGGGCGATCATCTGGCGGCACCGCTGCTGAGTGAGATCCGCCCGTTGCTGCCGAACGCGTGATCAAGTACCTGGGCTCCAAGCGTGCCCTGATGCCCGCGGTCCTCGACGCCCTCGTCGGGGACCGCGGTGTCCCTTGCACGGTGCTGGACCTGTTCTCGGGCACTTCGCGCGTCGGGCACGCCCTGAAGCGCCTCGGGCATCGGGTCATCGCCAACGATCACAACGCCTACGCCGAGGTCCTGGCGCGCTGCTACGTCGCGGCCGATGCCGAAGACCACCTGGCCGACGTGCCGGCGCTGATCGCCGAACTCAACGGCTTGGGGGGCGAGCCCGGCTACTTCACGGAAACCTTCTGTCGGCAGGCCCGATTCTTTCACCCGCGCAATGGCGCCCGCGTCGACGCGATCCGGGCACGCATCGGTGCGTGGCAACTGCCTCCCGAGCGCGAGGCCGTCCTGCTGGTTGCCCTGATGGAGGCCGCCGACCGCGTCGATTCGACGACGGGCTTGCAGATGGCTTACCTCAAGCGCTGGGCGCCCCGGGCGCTCGGGGACATGGAACTGCGGGTCCCCGACCTGCTGCCGCGCTCACTGGCAGGCAAGGGACTGGCGCTGGGCCTCGAGGCCGTCGAAGCGGCGGCTGCGCATGAGGTCGACGTGGCCTACCTGGATCCGCCCTACAACCAGCACGCCTACCACGCCTACTATCACGTCTGGGAGACGCTGGTGCGGGACGATGCGCCCGAGGCCTACGGTGTCGCGTGCAAGCGCGTCGACACGCGCGAGCGTCGCAGCGCATTCAATTCGCGGCCCCGTCACCGCGAGGCCTTCGAGGCCGTGCTGGCTGCGCTGCGGGTCCGTGACCGCGTCGTCGTTTCGTTCAACGACGAGGGCTACCTCGGCCTTGCCGATCTCGAGGGCTTGCTGGGTCGCCTTTGGGGCGGGACGGCTCGGGTGCACGTGCGGACCGTGGAGCACGTCCGCTACATCGGGGCACGCATCGGCATCCACGATCCGAAGGGCCGCAAGGTGGGCGAGGTCGGACGCCTGCGCAACCACGAGTACCTCGTGGTCGCGGACAGACCTCGGGGTCTCAGGGCGTGAGGCCGCTTGCCCGGGCCACGGCATCGGCAACGATGCGGGTACCGGTCGCCAGCTGATCGAGACCCAGCCACTCGTCATCTCCATGGATGGACTCGAGCTGGGCCTGGTCGGCGATGACGGGCATCAGGCCGACGCAAGCCACGCCCCGGGGCCTGAGGCTGGCCGAGTCCGTCGTGCCTGCGGGCGTCAGCATGGGGGTGACGCGGGCGTCCGGGACATGGGTGCGGACGCTTTCGGCCAGCGCGTCGAACAGTGGGCCCGACGCCGGGCTGCGTGTGCCCGGTCTGTTCTGAAGCACGCTGATGTCGAGCGTGTCGTCGCCAAGGGCTCGCCGCAGCCATGCGAGCGCCTCGTCGCCGGCCTGGCCGGGCATCGTGCGCATGTCGACGAGGGCGCTGGCCTCGCCCGGCACGACGTTGACCTTGGTCCCGGCCTCGAGGACCGTCGGGTTGACGGTGGGGCCCAGGGCGGCAGCCAGGGAAGGTTGCCGCGCGACGACGAGCGGCCCCAACAGGCCGGCCATGCCCGGCCACCGCAGCATGTGCAGGACCCAGGACGCAGGCCAGGGCAAGGTCGGTGCCAAGGCTCCGACGAGCGCATCGGCCTCGGGGATAAGGCCCAGCGGCCGGGGGGTACGTTCGAGCCGGTCCAGGGCGCGCAGCAGGCGGCGGGTCGCGCTGTCCGGACGGTCGACCGAGCCATGGCCCGGCTTGCCACGGGCCGTCACCCGGACCCAGAACGTGCCGCGTTCGGCCACGGACAGGCCCACGAGCGGACGTCCGTCAGGTGCCACCAGCCCGAAGCCTCCCTCGTTCAGGCATTCCGAGGCTTGCAGCAGGTCGGGCCTGAGCTCGAGCAAGCGGTTGATCCCCAACGTTCCCCCGGCCTCCTCGTCCGCCACCGCCACGAGCAGCAGGTCCCGATCGGGGACCTTTCCGGCCCGGCTGAGCCGCGCCATCGCGAGGAATTCCATGATCGTCAGGCCCTTCATGTCGAGGGTGCCGCGTCCCCAGACCCTGCCGTCCCCGATGACCCCCCCGAAGGGCGGGTGCCGCCATCGCGAGGCTTCGGCGGGCACCACGTCCAGGTGGCTGAGCAGCATCAACGGAGGCTTCCGGCCGGAACCGGGCAGGCGGGCCACGACACATGCGCGCTCCGGGGCCGTCTCGACGACCTCGGTACGGAAGCCCTCGGCCCGGCACCAACCGGCCACACGCTCGGCGGCCTCGCGTTCCCTGCCCGGCGGGTTGCTGGTGTCCAGCCGGACCAGCTCGACGAGCAGCCGCGTCGCCTCTGTTGCTTCGGTGTCAGGCGTCGGGGCCGCACCCGCCGGGCCTGCAGCCAGGATGCACAAGGCGAGTGCCGCGGGGCAGACCTGCCTCACGCGGTGATGGTCCACTGCTGGAAATGCCGCGTGACGGGCGCGATGGTCGTCACGGCGAGCGTGCGGGACCACGTGTTGACGGCCAGGGCCTCGCGTGCCGCGGCCAAGGGACGAAAGCCCTTGCCGAGGGGACGGAAGAAGTCGTCATGATGCATCGGCAGCAGCACCCTGGGTGCCAGTACGGCCTGGACGCGTTCGAGCAGTCCCGGCGTGGCGGTCCAGCCGGCCATGCAAAGCATCAGTACGTCGGTGGGCGCCCATTGGCCCGGCATGCCCAGGACCTCGGCGCTCCCCGAGTGATGCAGCGACCGGCCACGCCATCGGATGCGCAACCCGAGGACGGCATCATGCCTCCAGTCCCTCAGGCGGAGCGGGGGACACGGGTCCTCGGCGACGTCGCCGCCGACCAGCCACTGGGTGGCCAATGGCGCATGGGCCGAGGGCACGAACGTGACCTCCATGTCACCGATCGCCTGCGTCTCCCCCGCGGCAACGGGTTCGGACAACTCGGCCGGCAGGCCCTGGGCCCGCGCGAGTCGGAGCATGCCCGGTGAAGCCAGAAGGGGTGCCCGAAAGCGACCGGCGATTGGCGCCGCATCCAGCGCGTGGTCGTAATGGGCGTGGCCGACGAGCAGGGCGGTGGGGCGAGGCAACCAGCGCGAAACACGCTCCAGCACGGTGGGGTCCGGGGCCAGCGGGGAGGACAGCGTGCGCCAGAGGCCAGGACGGCTGACGAAGGGGTCGAGCAGCAGCGTCGTGGAGCGGGTCTGGATCAGGAAACAGGCCGTTCCCAGCCACGTCAGGCGCAACGTGTCCGGTTGCGGCGCATCCCACGCCCCGTCGGGCATGGCCTCGTGCCCGGGGCCGGGTTCCGGACGAATCCACTGCGGCATCGCCGCGGCGGCCAGGGCGAGGCCCTCAGATGTCCAGGGAGACATCGGCCACGGGCCGGAAGGTCCTGAGCTCCATGCGGAAGACGACTTCGCGGCGGTCACTCATCTCGATGGTCCGGACGTAGCCCGTACGGCCATCGACGCGCACCATCATCGACACGCATCCGGGCAGCAGGTGGGGGCCCCGGACCTCGACGTAGCCGTAGCCGCCCTGTTCACCCAGGAATCGCGCTTGTGCAGCCGGGTTCGACAGCATGCCCAGCAGGCTCTGCAGGTCCGTCTGGGCGAGGGTGTAGCCACGGATCGAGATGATGCGCTTGTCCGTCAGGTCGAGGTCGATCGGGATGGCTCCCAGTAGGCCGGCAGCCCGGACCTTGATGGTGCTGCCACCCTGCCAGAGGAGCTTGGCGCCCTTCGAGGCCCCCTCGAGGATGTGGATGCGCAGCAGGCGCGGTTGCTTGCCGCGCAGGTCGTACATGCCGCGAATCTCCTCGGTGGCCGACTTCTGGTAGAAGGCGAGCTGGGATTCGTAGGCCCGGACGGCCTGGTGGGTGCGCAGGACACGATCCACCCACTGCCGGGCTGCCGCGGGGTTGTCGGGCTGCGTGCCCGGCAGGGGCATGGGCATGGGAGCCTGGGTCGGCAAGGTCGTCGGCGGGGCCGAGGGCCTGTCGCCACCGCAGCCGGCGAGGACCACGAGAGCTGCCAGCGCAAGCGCGGCGAGCACGTGGCGTGTCGCGGTCTGGGGGGGCAAGGGCTGCATGGGTGTTAAGGGACCGTTTGCGAGTCTCTGGCCTTACCTTAGCAGAACATCAGGGACTGGAGAAGTGATTTCTTATTCGTTTCTTGTCCTCGTCTTGGTGTGTATTGTGCCTTTGGCGCACACGCGGGGGGACCTGGGAGGCGAGAATCCACTATGAACATCCAAGGCATGGCCAGCTCCATCGCACGGGGCCTGGGCATCGTCAGCCCCGCCCCGACGTCCTCCACCCGCCCGGCCGAGGAAGTCGGCGGCATCCCCCGCGACCGCCTGCGCCTTTCGCCGGAGGCTCGCGACCAGCAACCGGTCCGTGTGCGTCGCCTCGAAGGCTGGGATGACCTGGTGCAGGTTGTTTCGGTCGTCCTGGGGACGCCGCTCACGGCGGCCATCGGCGGCATCGTGGGCGGCCTGATAGCCGGTCCTCCCGGGGCCGCGATCGGCGCCGTGGCCGGAGGGTGCCTGCCGGGTGCCGGCATTGGCCTTTACGACATCATCCAGAACGTGGTCGACCGGTCCCGTGGCGATGTGAAGGACTGGAATCAGGCCAAGCTGGGCGCCAAGCTGATGGTCCTCGGTCCCGGACCGGTGCTGCTCGGCGCGGCCATCGGCACGGCGCTCGGGGGGCCGCTGGGCACGGCCATCGGTGCCTTCGTGGGCGGCGGAGCCTACATCGGCGCGATTTTCATCGGCAACCTGGTCGGGCGGTTCTTCAGGAAGCCCGTGCCTCCCGTCGAGAGTCCGGGTGGAGAGGTGCCCGTGCCGCCACCAGGCGACACCACGCCCAAGCCCGAGCCTGCGCCCGAGCCGACGCCCGGACCGCCGTCGCCTGCCCCCTGACGAACCGTCAGGTGCGCGGATTCACGCCCTGAAGCTCCATCGCCTTCGCGAAGACCGTCCAGGGCTGGGCACCCGACAAGGCCCGCCTGTCAGGGAATACGAACGTTGGCACGGCCGTGATCCCCAGGTCCTGCGCCAAGGCGAGGCCTGCGTCGACTTCCCGGGAACGGGCGCCGCTGTCGAGATCCCGTGCGAGCAATTCGGGGTCCAGACCGACCTGCTCCGCGACGACCAGCAGGACCGTGCGGTCACCGATGGCACGACCTTGCCCGAAGTAGGCGGTCAGCAAGGCGCGGTGGAAGGCGTCGCCCTGGCCGTGGGCCTCGGCATGGGCCGCGGCCTCATGGGCGAGGCGCGTATTGGGGACGAGGTCCGGAGGGGCATAGGGCATGCCCAGACTGGTGGTCGCTTCCTCGAGGCGGGCGCGGGCCTGCGCCAGGTAGGCGGGCGGCAGGATGCGCGACAACGGGACGCCTTCCGCAGGCGTATCCGGTCGCAATTGGAAAGGATGCCACCGCAGCGTGACCGGGTAGCGTTCCACAAGCCGGGCCAGCCGATCCAGGCTGACGTAGCACCACGGTCAGACGAAGTCCGACCAAACCTCGATGATCATCACTTCCACGAGTACCGCATCCTGCAAAGACCATGCAACATGGCTGGGGCAAGCTCGGGGGACGGAGGTGGGCCATGAGGCGTCTCCTGGTGGTCGACGACGACCCCGACCTGGCAGGCTTGTTGTCCACGTTCCTCGAGCGGCACGGCTATGCCGTGGAGGTGCGCGGCAGCGGCCACGAACTCGAGGAACACGTCGTCGGCAGTGCACCGGTGCCGGACTTGTTGCTGCTGGACGTGATGCTGCCGGGCCGCGATGGCTTCACGTTGTGTCGCGACCTGCGTGCACGCGGCCTATCGATCCCGATCGTCATGCTGACGGGCAGAGGCGACGACCTGGACCGAATCCGGGGACTCAGGCTGGGTGCCGACGACTATCTGCCCAAGCCCTTCAATCCCCATGAATTGCTTGCCCGGATCGAGGCCGTCCTGCGGCGTTCCGGAACGCAGGCACCGGTCCGGACGGACGAGGTGTCCGAGCCTGCCGTCGTGGCGAATCAGTTCGACGGCGATGAGCGGACCCTGTGGCTCGAGGGTCGGTCCTTTGTCCTGACGCCCACGGAAGCCCGACTGATCGAAGTCATGGCCTCCTCTCCAGGGCGTACTTTCACCCGGGATCAGTTGCTGGACGCCCTGGATGTTGCCGGGGCGCACGACGTCTACGATCGGGCCATCGATGTCCAGATCAGTCGACTCAGGGCCAAGATCGAGACCCACCCACGCACTCCGCGCCACCTGCATACCGTGCGGGGCCTGGGTTACAGGTTCACCTGGTGATCCGCTCCGTCGTCCTGCGCCTGTACGGCGTCGTGGCCATTGCCTTGCTCCTGTTGGTCGTGGTCGTGGTCGGTCTCGTCACGTGGTCCATCCGGCGGGATGAGGCGAGCCTGAGGGCCATGGACCGCATGATGCTCGCCCAGGGCCGCTGGGTCTCCGACCGGCTGATGCAAGGCCACGAGTCCGCACGCTTGCCCGGTGCGGGCGAGGTGGCCCGGGCACGTGACGAGATGGGCATGGGCATCGAGATCGTCCCGTGGGATGCGGTTCCGGAGGTGCTGCGCCGGGCGCGCACCGAGGTTGCCATCGACGTGAAGGAAGGGACGCCCGGCTTGGCCTGGCTCAAGCCGACGACCCGGTTGCCCCGGGTCGAGGGCATGGGCGCCCAATGGCCGGTTGCTCCCGGTCCGGGTGGCCTCGCGGTCAAGGGTCCGGGCTACTGGGTCCGCCTGGGGTCCCTGGATCAGCCCCTTGGGGCCGCCCACGTCATCGTCCCTGCCCCGGTTCCCGATGCCCCGCCGATGGTCCGTTATCCGTGGCTGGGGCCCGTCGTGCTCGGTTTCATCCTGATTCCTCCGCTGTGGTTGTGGGTGGTGATTCCGCTCAGGCGCATCCAGCAGCGTGCGCACCAGCTGGCTCTGGGCGACCTCGAGACGCCCGTGCCGCGGACGCGGCGCGACGAGTTCGGCGACCTCGAGGAGACCCTGGAGGGCATGCGGGCACGCCTCGCCGAGTTGATGGCCAGCAAGGACCGGCTGCTTTCGGACGTCTCCCACGAGCTTCGGGCACCCCTGTCCCGGGCGTTTCTCGCCATCTCGCTGGTTCAGGCGGATGCCGAGTCTGCCCCCTACGTCGCCAGGGTACGCCAGGACCTCGAGGCCATCGAGCGCCTCGTGGGAGAGTTGCTCGAAGCGGCGCGTTCCCGACGGCACTCGGGCGAGGTGCGGACCGAGGTCGACCTGGCCGAGGTGGCCCGTGCCCTGGTCCGGGAGCGGGAGCTGATGCCCGAGGAGATGGACGTTCGCTTTTCGATGACCCTCTCACCGTGTCGGGTGCTGGGGGATGAGCGCCTGCTGGCGCGCGCCGTGCGCAACCTGCTCGACAATGCGTGGCGCTATACGCCCAAGGGGGGCCATATCTTCCTCGAGGTCGGGACCGAGGGCCGGCAGGCCAGGGTCTGCGTCGTCGACGACGGTCCCGGCATCCCGGCCGAACATCTCGACAAGGTCACGGAGCCCTTTTACCGGGCTGATGGTTCCCGCGCGCGGACGAGCGGGGGGGTGGGCCTGGGCCTGGCCATCGTCAAGGGCATCGCCGAGCGTCACGGCGGCCGGCTCGAGCTGATATCGCCCGCTTCAGGCGGGACCCGCGCCAGCCTGCTCCTGCCCGCTCTCTGATTCCGGGTTGCCCACGGGGGCCAGGCCCATCACGTGGTAGCCACGGTCGACGTGCAGGACCGTACCGGTGATGCCGGACGCCAACGGGCTGCAAAGGAAGGCTGCCGCATGGGCAACCTCGTCGGCCGACAGGGGACCGGCGATGGGCGTGGTCGCGGCCGCGTGGTCGATCATCTGCTCGATGATGCCGATGGCGCTTGCCGCCCGGCTGGCGAGAGGGCCGGCGGACAGGGCGTTGACCCTCAGGCCCCATCGCCTACCGATGTCCCAGGCCAACGTGCGTGTGTCGCTCTCGAGCGCGGCCTTGGCGGAAGACATGCCTCCCCCGTAGCCCGGGAAGGCCCGCTCGGCAGCCAGATACGAGAGCGTCAGCAAGGCGCCGCCCTGCGGCATCATCGGCCCGAAGGCCCGCGCCATCGCGATGAGGGAGTAGGCACTGACGCCCACGGCCGTCAGGTAGCCCTGGCGACTGGTGTCGACGAGCGCTTTGCGAACTTCGGGGCCGTTGGCCAGCGCATGCACCAGGATGTCGGGTCCGCGGCCATCGTGGGCCTCGCGCCACGCCTGCGCGAGGCCGCTCACCGTGAAGTCGCCGTGCTCCCGGTAGCGCCGGTCTTCGCGGACACTTTCCGGCACGTCATCCCATTGATCCCAGGCGGCATCCAGGGGGTGGATGCCGGCGAAGGTGAGCATCGACCCGTCCGGTAGCCTGCGCGAGTCGTCCAGCTTGCCCCGTTCGAGCAGCTTGCGGAAGATGCCGAGGGCTGGCGGCCATGTGGCCACCGAGACCGTGGCGCCAGCGGCCGCCAGGGCCCGTGCGATGGCAAAACCGTAGCCGTGGTCGTCGGCGACGCCCGCCACCAAGGCGTGTCGCCCCCGCAGGTCGAGGGAAAGCATCCCTGCATCCTACGGGGGCGGCGGTGATGACGCCAGCCGGGTCTGGCTTCAGGCGGCCTTGCTGCCGGGTGCCACGGCATTGACCGGCGTGGTGGCGGCGGGCTTGAGCGGGTACTTGGTCGCGGCGTCGATCCGGGCCTTCTCGGCGGCGGCTTCCTGCTGCTTGCGGTTGCGGTCCGCGATTTCGGTCTCGAGGGCGGTAATCCGCTGCAGGATCCGCTCGTAGCCCTGCATCCAGATGGTGTCCGCACCGCTGATGGCCATCGGGTTGGTCGCCGAGGAGGCCTTCAGGGTGTTGAACCTGGCGGCACCGGCGATCTTCTCCTCGAGGGCCTTGACCCGCTCGGTGCCGGCCGTCTGCTCGGCAGAGAACTCGGTCTTCATCACGCCGTCCAGCTTCTCCATCTGGTTCAGGCCCTCGAGCCGCTTGTCGATGGAAGCCTGCTTCTCGTTCAGCGTGGCGATCTCGGCCTCGAGGGACGCGACCTTGCTCTTGGCCGCGTCGTACTTGGCCAGCAGGTCATTGTCGGTCTCGGTGACCTTGTCGGCGGGAAGGGCCCGCAGATAGTCGGCCACCGCATCCTTGAGCGGCATGCTACCGACGATGTCCAGGCGCTCCTTGCCCTTGGCCTGCTCCTGCTCGTAGAGGGCCTTCTTCTCGGCCTCGAGGGCCTGGCGCTCCTTGGCGTAGGGGCTCATCTCGGCCTGGGCTGCCTTCACGATGTCCGCTGCGGAATTCTTGAACATGTCCTTGGCCTGCGTGGTATTCCAGGCGTTGTTGAACTCCTCGACGGACTTCGCCATCGTGCCATCCGGCATCACGAGATCGTTGTCGGCGTTGGTGTCGGCATCGAAGCGGCCCAGGGCGCCCGTGACCTCGCCATCCTCACGGGTCGCGGACAGCGAGCCCGAGATGTCCATGTACTTGCCCTTGTCCTCGAAGCGGACGAGGTCGCCCTTGGCGCTCGTCACTTCCAGATTGGCGCCGTTACGCTCGATCTTGCCGCCACCGGGCAATGCGTAGGGCTTGCCGGCCTCGACGGCGACCTCCTTGTCATTGACGAACAGCTTGTCCGCCTGGGCGTCGTAGCGGACGACGTTCTCGCCGACCCGGAGCGCGGCGCCCACGTTGACGGTCGAGCCGACGGCACCCAGGCCCTCGACCTTCTGCTGGTTGCTCTGCAGCTCGAGGTCACCCTTGTCGCTCTTGAACAGGCTGACGGTGCCGATGTTCATGTTGTCCCACTTGCGGCCGTCGCCCGAGACGAAGTGCGGGTCGCCCCAGCTACGGAAGTCGAGGCCGGAAGCCTGGCCGCGGGCAGGGGTGGCTGCCGTGTCGGCGGCGGGAAACGTCGGGCTGTTGCCGGAACCGAAGTCGGCAGCCGGTGCATCCGCCGTCGCCTTGACCGCGGGTGCCGCGGCGCTGCCCACCTGGTTGCCCGTGATGGCGGGCTTGATTGCCGGGTTGGTGTTGATTGCGTCAGCCATTGTTTCATCCCCCCTTGATGAGCCAAGCGATTGCGAAGGCCGTTCGACGAGGGTCGGTATCCATCCCCCCCGGGATGTCCCGCCGCGTCTGCACCTGTTTCGAGGTGGCCTTCGCTTGAGGGGGTTATCCGGAGAGCCGGCCTGATGGCTGTTTGGCGAAACAGGAATTTCAAGAAAGTCGAACAAAAGGTTGGCTGGCGGATATGCCCGCGAAGCAAGCTGGGGCTTTCCGCAGAGTGCAGCACACCGGACTGCGGCCTTGTGGCATGGCTGGGGGCGACGGGAAGTCAAGCCCGCATCCTGTGTGGTCGCCGGGGGGCATTTCCGGGTTCACGTCCCCAAGACAAGACCGCCCTGCGGGCCGGGCACGCAGGGCGGTCGGGTTGCGGGAGTCAGGGCCCGATGACAATCGTCGCGGTGGCGACGGTCTGGCCCGTCTTGACCTCAACGGTCGCGGTGCCGGCGGTCGTGAAGGTGATGCTGTTTGTGGCCTGAGGTGGCGATACGGAACCGCCGGAAGAGCCGTCCCCGCTGCCGGGTGCTCCGCCACCAGCGGCGGCACCGCCACCGGATATGGCGGTCGTTGATAGGAACTCCACGAACGAACCGACATAATTGCTGTCCAGGGAACCTGCCCCCCCGCCACCCGAGAAGGCACCCGTCCCTCCGGCTGCGCCACCCCCGGCCCCGCCACCGCCGCTGCCCGGTACCCCTGTGACGTCGATGAGGTTCCAGGTCAATCGCGCGCCTGACACCGGCTCGGAAGCACTGTTGAGCGCCTTGGCCACAAAGGTTGCCTTGGAGCCGCTGGCCAGACCCGAGGACGGGACTTCAAGCGTGATGGCCTTGACCGTCTGGAAGACGTCACTGCTCTTCGCCGTCTGCCCCAAGTAGCTCAGCAGCACTTGATCGCTCGTCGCGTTGGCGGGTACCAGGAATTCGAGATACGTCCCGCCGGAGAGATCCACGTTCAGGATCTCGACAGGAACATCCCCCAGGCTGAGCGAGACGCCGTCCTTGGACTTGGGCAGGTTGATCCCGGAGGCCTTCACTACTGTGCCCGGGCCAGCCGCCAATGGGTTGAGCAAGGTAAGGCCGGGAACCTTGGTTGCCGTCACGGTGATGGCTGCGGCAGTACGTTGATTCGGGACGAGGAGGATACTCCTTGAGCCAACGCCGACCTCTTCATTGCCTGAGTCGATAGCTCGGACCGTGATGGTGACAAGCCCATCGACAGGAACCTCGATGTCGGTTATGGCGATCGTAGAGGTCGGGGCGCCGTCTCGCGTGACGCTGGCCGCACCGAGGGGGTTTCCGGACTTGTCCTTGACCGCCGCTTCAACTCGGACCGCAGAAGGTGGCAGGCTCTGGCTGGTTCTGGTCGGCCAGCGAACAGTCAGGGACAGGCTTGCCTTGCCCGACTCCGTCGTTCGGGCTTCGGAGGGGACCTGATGATCAGCAGAGACGCCGGCGACTACGACAGGCCGCAGCACCGGCGTGTTTACGCAGGAAGCGACGAGGGCGGCAATGCTTGCCGACGAGGCAAAGGCGACAAGATGGTTACGCATCGGGCTCACTCCACAACCAGATCGACGGCGCCAATCGCCTTGACTTCAATGATGGCCTGGGCAGTCGGTACCGTGAAGCCGGCCGGATAACTCAGATCATCCGCAGGCCGGGCTACAATTTCGGTGCGCCCTCGACCGACGGCCGTGACAAGGCCATTGGCGTCGACGGTGGCAACCAGCTTGTTCCTGGACTCCCACTTGGCCCGGTTGTCCGAGGTGAGATTGTTGAGCAGCACGGAAGCCGTCAGCTTGATTGTCGTGGGCTTGTTCAGGCTGTTGTTTCCGTCAGGAGCCGGTTCGTAGATGGTGCTTACCGTGTTGCCGACGATTGTTGAGCCGATCAGCAACTTGATATCGGAGGATTCGAGCGGGTAGTAGGGGTTGTTGGCGGGTGCCGGCTCGCTGCCACCATTGGTGCCTCCGCCATTCGCGGGGGGGGGAGACGTGACGACGGGTGCGGGCGTGGGGTTGGTCTGACCACCTGTCGTGCTCCCACCTCCTCCGGGCACTGGCGTGACGGTAGATCCTCCGGAGCCTCCCGGACTCCCGCTTCCGGAGGAGCCACTGCCAGATGCAGCGGTGCCGGTCGGAGTGGGCGAGGGGGTCGGCGATCCACTCCCGTTGATGTCACCGGACAGGTTGTCCGTTCCTGGTGCCCTCGTTGGAGTGGCGGTCGGACGGGGAGTGGCGGTCTTGCGAGGCGCGGACGCATTGGTCCCGGTACCGGACAATGCTGACGTCCCGGTGCATCCGGCTGCGTGGACAACCAGGACGACCGTCCCCGCCAGGACGGATCCCAATAGGGATGTGCGCTTCATGACTGTTTGCCTTCGTCTCGGAGTCAGTTGATGGTGCCTGTGAAGATCGTTCCGTAGTGAGCATTGGAGTAATGCCCCCACAGATGAATCTTGTTGCCTACGATGACGTAGTTCGGATAGTGGGCGCCCGAGGGCATTGAGGTCACCTGCTCGAAGCTTCCCAGATTGTCGTTGGCGTCAAGCGGAGCCCGATAGACATAGCCGTAGTTCCAGCTGCCTCCGGTGCAGTTGCTGTTGTAGCCGTAGAAGCAGTACAGGTAGTTGCCGATGACGGCCACATTGCCCGCGTACATGTCACACGGCATTGTTCGGTTGAGATAGTTGAATCCACTGGTCATAACGCCATTGGCGTCAATCTCGGCCCTGTAGAGGTACCCGGGGCTGTGACCACTGTCCCAAGGCCGGTAGCCCGAGATGCTGTAGATGTACTTGCCGGCCCTTGCGAAGTGTCCCCCATAGATGGCTGATGGCAGTCGAGACACGTTCTGGAACGGCTGAAGCGTGTTGTCTGAGTTGATCTGCGCGGATTGGATGATGTCCGTGTTCCAGTGTCCGCCAAAGCTGTAGACGTAGCGCTCGATCCTCCTGAAGTAACCTACGTGATAGATGCTCTGGGACATCGTGATGCCGGAGCTGGCAAAGTTTCCGGCAAAATCACCATTCTCCAGGATTTGGGCACGATTGACGGCGTTATATGGGTAGCCGTTTGGGTTATAGCCCGCATATACGTAGAAGTAGGGGCCGATGAGCTGCGCCTGGTCGCTGGGATTCTCGCCGCCGTACATGTTCCAATACCAAGGTTGATTGACCCCAGACTGGACGGACCACTGACCCATGCCGCCGTCATCTCCCAGCGTGCAACGCTCCGTCTGGGTCACGTAGCCGTTGGCGCTGGAATAGCCACCCGCGGCATACAGGAACCGACCCTTGCGCCCCACGACGCCGCCACCATGCGGCACGTTGGTCGTGGTGGAGGATGTCCAGCCGGAGATATTGCCACTCAAAACAGTGAATCGGCCCGGCGAAACCGCGCCGCCCGTGCTTCTTGTGATCGTCAAGTCACCTGTGATGCTTCCGTTGACGACCTTGGCGTTGATTTCCGTGTCGCTCCACGAAACGATTTCCGCACCTGTATTGCCAATCGTGACGGTGCCCTTGAGCTTGCCGAAATTGGTTCCAGTCAGCTGGAACTCGGCCCGAGGAGCACCTGCCCGGGGAAACCAGTCGGTGACCACGGGACGGAACTCGACAGCGATTTGCAACTCGTTGCTCGATCCGGCGCTCGTCCTGACACTGATGGGACCCTTGGTGGCGTTTTCTGGCACCTTGAACACCATGAACTGCTCATCGCACGTGGAGGGCGTGGTCGTGACATCGCCGACGACAACCGTGTTGCCCGACGGGACGTTCGAGAAGCCGAAGCCCAGCAGTGTGACCTCCTGGCCCGGTTGGTAGAACGTGGCAGCCGGAAACCACCGCGAGATTCGGAACACCGGATTCGCTCGTCCTGCATAGAAGGTCATGCCCGTCACGGCGCCCCGGGGCGTCGTCACGACGAGCGATCCCGTGGCGGCATCCGCGGGCACGATGACGAACAGGCGCTCGGTTCCGCCTGCAACGACGGCACCCGGTGAACTGCCGCCGAAAGTCACCAGATTCTGCGAGGCCGTCGGGCTGAAGCCCTTGCCCCGGATCTCGATGGTCTGTCCGGGCCGTGCCGAGTCGGTGCTCTGGTAGGTAATGGCAGGAGCCACGTCTGACAGGGCGCCGATGGGATCGAGGTTCGCCGTCAGGAAGGCCAGCACGTCCGTGGCCAGGCCCAGGATCTGGGCATCGGTAAAGCCGGTGGGCGCTGCCGGAGCACGATTCAGGATGGGCGGCTTGACCGAGGCGTTGATCTTGTTCATCAGGGTCGCCGGGTCGAAGGTGGAAGGTGCCAGCTGGGCCGCGATGGAGACGGCCGTCGTGAGCGAACTGATGCTGATGGTGCTGCCTGACAGCGACTCCCAACTCGACCCGTTCCAGCGGACGAGGGTGCGGAAGCGCACGACCGGGCTGCCCGGCATATGGCCGTTCAGGCCCTTGGACGCTTCCAGGTAGTACGCACGACCCGTGTCCGGAATGAAGCCGTTCATCGAGAGCGTGAACTGTCCCCGGCCATTCGAGACGGTGCTGGCGGCGGCCGAATTGCTCTCGGCATCAATCAGCGAGATGGTCGCGAAGGAAACAACCTCGGCGACAGAGGCCTGGATCTTCCTGCCGACCTCTGCCGTGACATCGACGCTACCCTCGAGGTCGCCGATCTTCTGTTCGCGCCACTGCTTGAGGAACTCGGCCGAGGTCAACTGGCCTGGCTGGGCCGGCTTGGGGGCCATGGCCGCCACCTGGGCATCCGGGGCCTGGCCTGCCGTCACCGGATTGCCGGTG
>JAYKIS010000060.1:0-3344 GCA_035286125.1 Candidatus Sericytochromatia bacterium | reverse complement strand
TCTTTTTCTTCTTGGGCGGCGGGGCCGCTGCGGCGAGGTCCTTCTTGCCCTCGGCTTCGTCAGCCTTGGCCTTGGCAAAGTCCACGACGCCTTCGATGGTCCCCATGCTTCCCGGTCGGGGCGCAGGAGCAGCCGTCGTCGCGACGGGGCTACCGCCAGGCAGGGGGACACCCGTACCGGGACGCGGCGCCTCGTCAAGGGCGATGCCGGAGGCCTGAGCGCCCTTGCCGGAACGCGCATCCTTGTCGCCCTTGAGCTTGAGGTCCGGAAGTTCGGCTTGCCCACCCAGATCCCGCTCGAGCCTGGGCAAGGTGCGCGAGTCGCGTCCCGGGGCGTCGAAGCCTGGAACCGCAACGCCACCCGAACCCAGCGGCCGGGTCTGGTTCGGCGTATTGCGAATCTGGGACATGAGACACCCCCTGCATGATCCTTGTGCGCCAAAGGCACCCCACCCAGACCGGTCGGAACAGGCATTTCACGAAGTCCTAAGGCGCCTTGACCCCGGGCCAACGGGCGTTGCAACCTGCACCTCCCACCGCCATCCTGTGTGTCATGGAGCCCTTGGAGAACCGACAGGAAGAGGCCATGCTCGGACCGGGGCAAGTCAGCTTCTGGCCTGCTGGAGCCGTGAGCCTCGAAGCCCGGCTAGACCACCTCGACTCCGGGCCGGGTCCCGGCCTGCTGGTCCTGAGCACCGAACCCGAACCCCGCGCCTCTCCAGGTCCCGTGGCCCTCTCGGCGTTGCTGGCGCGGGCAACCCAGCTCGAGGCACCCTGCGTACACGCCTGCCTGCTGACGCCGGAAGAGAGGGCGTGCCAGAGGCACACCCACGCCATGGGCCAGGACGTGCACCTGCTGGCAACGCGCCTCGGGCACCTGCTGCACGACTTCCGCGACCATCCGGCCCTGACCGGTCGGTCCTGGCGCGTGCTGTGCTGCGGGCATGCGGTGGCTGCCGCCCTGGTGTGCGCCACTGCCCTGCCCGGCCGCATCGAAGCCATCCTGTCCTGGCAGGGGCGGCCTGATCTCGCAGGTGCAGCGCTCGACGGCGTACCCTGCCCGGTCCTGCTGGCGGTCGCCGAGGACGACCCCCCCATGGTCGACCTCAATCGTCGCGCCCAGCGGCGCATGCCCGGACGCTGCCAACTGGTGCGTATCAGGGCTGGCGCGGATCGCGTCCCTGCCCTGATACGCACCCTGCGCCCCTGGCTGACGCCCTCCTCAGGCGGCTTCGGGCGCGTGGCCTGAGGTCTGTGCCTCGCGCAGCAGGTTCAGCACCTCGATGTCCGACACCTCGGGAAAAGCTGCATACGCCATGCCGACAGCCCACAGGTCACGCGGTTGCTCGGGAACCCACAGCTCCTCGACGTGCGCCTCGAGCAGCGATACGGTCTCGGGTGGCGCAACGGGCAAGGTCAGGAGTACGGTGGCGGCCCCTTCACCCCGCAGACTCGCGATGAGCGCCAGCAAGGTCGCTCCCGTGGCCGCACCGTCATCGACCAGCAACACCCTTCGTCCCTTCACCGCCAACCTCGGTCTGACGGTCCGGTACAACGCCTCACGCTCCCGGGCCTGGCGCGCGAAGGCGTCGGCCAGTGCCGGGCGGGCTGACGCCTGAGGAAGCGGCGATACGCCCTCGAGCCAGTAGGCCGCGCCATCGGGAAGAACGGCACCCAGGGCACGCTCGGGCTGGCCTGGTGCCCCTATCTTGCGGACAACCCTGACATCCAGAGGTACGCCCAACGCCTTGGCCACGGGCCAGGCGACGAGCATGCCCCCGCGCGCGGCGCCGACCACCAGGTCGACCGCCCCCAGACGACTGCCGACCGTTGCGGCAAGCCGATGGCCCGCCTCCTCGCGACTGGCGTAGCACGCCTCCGACCTTTCCATCCCCGGACCCTCCCGTCTGGCCGCAGGCTTGCCTCACCCGGGGCATTGCCGCACCGTCCGAAAAGGACAAACTCCCCAGACCCGGGCATGCTGGCATGGTGCACACGAACGCTGGCCCCAACGGCACGCTGGACTGGGACGAGGCTCAGGGCTGCCTGACGGTCTCGCTGCGGGGCCAGGGCTTCGACAAGGTCCTGCCCGTGGTCAAGGACCTTCCGGACCGTCGCTTCGACGCTGTCCGGAAGGTGTGGACCCTGCCCGCGGCCCAGGCCGACATCATTCTGGAGGTCCTGCAGCCCTTGGGAGTCGGCATCGCTCCCGGCCTCGCGGCGTGGCTCAGCACGCAAAAGGGTACCCCTCGCCTGGCCACGGAGAATTCCGGACAGCCAATTCCTGCGCCCCCCGAGACCCCGACGCCGTTGCCGGTCGCGTCCTTGCCGGTGCCCGCCGCAGAGCCGGGCACGCTGGACCTCTCGGTCGCAGAGATCCTGCGTCGCATGCAGGCCGCCGTCGCCGCAGCCTTCGGCAACCGCGCCCACTGGGTGACGGCCAGCCTGCGCGAGTGGCGTGAGCAGCCCCGCACCGGCCACATCTTCATCAAGCTGGTCGACGACCCCACCGCCAGCGGTGGCGACGAATTGTCGGCCGTCATCTGGTCGAACAAGGCCGCGGCCATACGCAAGGCCTACGCAGACAAGGAGATTGTCCTCGCGCGGGACGACCGGGTGCGACTTCGCTGTCGGTTCGAGTTCCGTCGCGGGCAGTTGCAACTGGTCGTCGAGGACGTCGATCCGTCGGCGACGGAAGCCGGCGATCGCGTCCGGGAGATGCGCCTGCGCGTTCTCGAGGAGCGGGGACTCGCCGGTCGTAACAAGGGCCTGCGGGTACCGCCGCTGCCGCTTGTGGTCGGCATCGTGTCCGCAAGAGGGGCCTATGGCTACGAGGACTTCACCAAGGTGCTCAGGGATTCCGGCCTCCCCTTCACGCTGATCCTGCATCCCTCCTCGGTCCAGGGAGCTGGCGCCGAGGCCGAGGTACCCGCCGCCATCAGCGCTCTGGGCCATGCCGGCGTCGACGTGGTCGCCATCATCCGGGGCGGGGGCAGCGCCCATCACCTGGCGTGCTTCAACGCGCTTTCCATAGGCGAGGCCATCGCCCGATGTCCGATCCCCGTCGTGACCGGCATCGGCCACGAGCCCGACCTGCACCTTGCCGATCTGGTGGCCGCGAGGCCCTGCAAGACGCCGACGGATGCCGCCAACCAGCTTGTCCAGCAAGTAGTGGCCGCGAGAGACGCCGTGCTCCGGCGTGCCGAACGCCGGCTGGGCCTGGCGCGCGAGATCGCGCAGCGCCACCAGGCCCACCTCGCGCAAACGCGCCAGCGCCTGAGCTTCGTCCTCGAACGCATCCTGAGCGACAGGCATAGGGGCCTCGAACGCCTGCACCCGGGCACC
>JAYKIS010000059.1:0-11950 GCA_035286125.1 Candidatus Sericytochromatia bacterium | reverse complement strand
CTCGCGGAAGGTCTGGATCCCCAGCGGCAGCTTCTTGCTTGGCGTCGCGCCCATGGGCTTCATCTTACCCCTTGCCGGAGACCGCGCCATGGGCGGGTGCCAAGGTCCGGCGCAGGCCCTACGTTTCCGCCACCTCGAAGCCGACGACGTTTCGCTGCGCGCTGCTGAACTCGATGCCGACAAGCGTCACGGTGACGCCTTGCTGGCGATACTTGTCGGCATAGCCCTTGGCCTGCAACTGCGCCAGAGCCCGGCCTTCCGGCACCTGCTCGACGACCTTGAACGCGAAGAGATAGACGCGGTCCTTGAAGCGCAGGGCCACGTCGATGCGTCCCTTGTTGGTGGCGTCCTCGACCCTTGCATCCAGGCCGAGGGCCGCGAGATGGCTGTAGAAGACGCTGGCGTAGTAACCCTCGTATCGGGCCAAGGGATTGTTGCGGTACCAGTCGTGGGGGATGCTCGCGAAAAGGGCGTGGACGTTGTCCTGAATCGCCGCCATATCGCCCATGTTCAGGGCTTCCACGAGGCGGGTGCGGGCCCTGAAGGCCGGGGCCTCATCGCCTCCATAAGCGTTGATCAGGCTGGCATTCAGGCTGGCTTCGACTTCGCGGTTGGGATAGCCCAGCGCATAGACCCACAGCCCTTCGCTTACCTCCTCGGCGCCGCGCAAGGTCAGGTAGCCCGCTTGCCAGAGCAGGGCTTCGGGTTCGATGCCGTCGACGTCGAACCGTGACAACAGGGCTTCGCCCGCCTGCAGGCGGGCAAGGTCCGGCGTGAAGAACTGTCGCCGGGCCAGCAAGTCCACCAGGAAGGTAGGCGTGCCCGTCTCGAACCAGTAGGGTCGGAACGTCCGCTTGTCGAAAAGCAACAGCAGGTCGAAGGGGTTGTAGACGGCCTCACCCAGCCAGTTGTAGCCGTTGTACCAGCGGCGGATCCGTTCCCTGTCCAGTCCTTCGAGCTCAGGTGCGAAGACCGTATCGACATCGTGGTCGGTATAGCCGCAGATGGCCGAGTAGTCGGCATCCATCGTGATATCGAGCAGGTTGTTCAGGCCCGAGAACAGGCTGACCTTGGAGAATTTGCTGACGCCCGTGATGAAGACGAATCGCAGGTGGGCGTCGGCATCCTTGAGGACGCTGTAGATGTCGCGCAGGCCATCGCGCATCACGCGGGCCCGGTCCGGCTCCGTGAGGTTGTCGAGGATGGGCTTGTCGTATTCGTCGACCAGCACCACGACACGTTGGCCGGCCTGCTCGTGGACCTTGCCGATGAGTTGCTTCAGGCGTCCTCTTGCATCCGGCAGTTCGGCGGGAAGGCCAAAGGCCTTTTCGAAGGCCAGCAGTTGTTCGTGCAGGCTCGCCGCCAGGTCCTCGGGGGTCTTGAGCACACCACTCCCGAAGCTCAACCGCAGGACGGGATGCTTGACCGTCCAGTCCCAGTGCTCCTCGGCGTGCAGTCCCGTAAAGTGGGCCTTGTTGCCTTCGAAGAGTTCCTTCAGGGTGTCGAGGAACAGGCTCTTCCCGAAGCGCCGGGGGCGGGACAGGAAGTAGTGCGTGCCGCGCGCGACCAACCGCAGGGCCATGGGCGTCTTGTCGACGTAGTAGTGGGCATCCTCGCGGATCTTGGCGAAGGTCTGGATCCCGATGGGGAGCTTCTTGCGCTTCATGTCGCTCTCAACCCGGAGTGTAGCACGGGGTCCCCGAGCTTCCTGTGCCTGAGCTATCGGCCCCGGACGGCGCCTGCAATGGGGGCGTATCCGGGGGACATCTGCTGCCCCGGGCCTGCTAGATGGCGACGCTGACCTTGCCGGCTTCGTTCAGGTAGTTCATCAGCGCGTCCGCCACGGGCCGCGTTCCCGGCAGCCAGTCAGGCGGGCGATGCAGCACGAGCGTGCGTCCTTCCACGGCCCACGGGCGGGCAAGGCCCTTCAGGCCCGAGGAGCGGACCTCGATCATGGCGATGCTCGAGAAGGCCTTCCTCGTGATGGCCTCGGGGTACTGCGCCAAGGCCGTCTGGACCGTCAGCATCTCGTCCAGGGCAACCCAGTGGCGGCCGCCCACGGGCCAGCTCATCGCGACGGGAGTGCCACCCAGAGCGCCGAGGCGGCTCTCGACGACGGGCCGCATCTGATCGGCCGCGAGGGCCGCTCGCCTGTCGACCATCCGTGCCAGGAATCCGAAGACCGTGGGTGCGCCCGTGGCCTTGACCCCGGCGACGGCCGCATGCAGCTGGTCCCGGGCCTGGGGTGCGCTTGCCGCCGTCAGCGGCACCACCTTGTCGAAGCCCATCACGGCCCGTCCCGTGGCCCACAGGCCCTTCACCGTGCGGATGGGATGGAAGAGCATCGTGCCGAGGTCGGCCATCACGCGGGCGGCCGTGAGCGGCACCGTCAGCCAGTCCGTCAGGGGGTTGCCGGGATCCTTGGGCGCTTCGATGGGGCCGCGGGCCACGAAGGTATCCGGGGGCAGGGCAGGGCTGGCCGTGCCGGCCGGCACCGCCACGCCGGGCAGGACGGGGGCCGAAGGGCGCGCCAGGGGGAGAGCGGGGGTGATGCTGGCCATGGTGGGGTTGTCGCCCCGCCTGTCCGAGGGATGTTGCTCTCCGGGAAACTTGACCGCTCCTTTGCCCGCCCTTAAGGCCTGCCGTTTGCCCCGGCATGCCCGGAGGCCCTACCATGGGGCCATGCGCAACGTAGGCGTCATGGGGGTTCCTCTGGACCTCGGGGGCAGTCACCGTGGGGTGGGCCTGGGAACACGGTCCATCCGCATTGCCGGACTGGGCGAGGCCATCACGGCCCTCGGCCACAAGGCCCATGACTGGGGCGACGTCGACACGCCCCTTCCCGAGACGCTGGACGAGGGCTCGAGCCGGCACAAGTACCTGCCCGAGATCGCCGAGGCCTGCCGCCAGACCAAGGTCCGTGCCCGGTTGATGCTCGAGGCCGGCCACTTCCCGGTCTTTCTGGGGGGCGACCACAGCATCTCCATCGGGACCATCGCGGCCGTCTCGGCCTACCAGCAGTCGCGGGGCCGGCGTTTGGGCCTGATCTGGTTCGACGCCCACGGGGACTTCAATACGCCCGAATCCACCTTGAGCGGCAACATCCACGGCATGCCGCTGGCGGTGGTCACGGGCGAGGGGCATCCCGACCTGCTGGGCATCGGCGAGGGCAACGGCCCGATGGTCCGGCCCCAGGACGTTGCGCTCATCGGCATCCGGGACATCGACGGCCCCGAGGCCGACCGCCTGCGTGCCTCCAAGCTCAATATCTACACGATGCGCGACATCGACGAGCGCGGCATCAAGGACGTCGTGCAGGAGGCCCTCGCCCGGGTCTCGGCGCATACCGACGCCGTGCACTGCAGCTTCGACATGGACTTCGTCGACCCCGAGGTCTCGCCCGGCGTGGGGACCCGCGCCTCGGGCGGACCGGACCGCCGCGAGGCCCACCTGGCGATGGAGCTGGTGGCCGACAGCAAGTTGGTGGGCTCCCTCGACATGGTCGAGGTCAACCCTGTCTTCGACGAGCGCAACCGGACGAGCCTGTTTGCCGTCGACCTGATCCTGTCGGCGCTGGGGAAGCGTATTCTCTAGGCCTCAGGGACGCCGACGCGTTGCGTGTCAGGGGCGCTGCCGGGTCAATTCCACGGATTGAGCGTCAGGGCGCCACAGCGCTGGATGTCCCGTGTGTTGCGGGTCGTGACGGTCAGGCCCCGGACAATGGCCGTGGCGGCGATCTGTGCATCGGCCAAAGGTAGCTGGAATCCCCTCGAGGCCGACTCCCCGCGCAGCATGCCCCAGGTCTGGGCCACTTCGGCGTCCACGGCCAGGATTCGCCCCGAAAAGCGTTTCATCAGGTCCTGTGAGATCCAATGGGCAAGCAGGGCCTTTCGGGCTGAATCCGACAGCTTGCTGACACCTGCCTGCAACTCGCCGAGCGTGACGACGCTCAGGAACAGGTTCTCCTCCGGTTGCCGGGCCAGCCAGTCGGTCAGGCCCTTGTCGGGACTGCGACTGACCAGATCCGAGAGGACACAGGTGTCGAGCAGGAACTTCACAGGTCGATGACCTCGGCTTCGTCGGCGGACCTGCCGAAGTCGAGGTCGCGTCCCGCCAGCGGCGATGAACGGAAGAATGCCACCAGGGATTGGTCTGTCCGGGTCAGCGCGTGGTAGTCCCGGGGGGACAGGACGTAGGCCGCCTCGCGACCATGGCTGGTGATGACCTGGGGGCCATGTTGCGCGGCATCCCTGAGCACCTGGCTGAGCCGATTCTTCGCTTCCTGCAGTTGCCAGGCGTGCATGGTGGTGGTCCCTCTTGGGGTTCTTCATTCAGTCTAGACTGTCTAGATTATAGTCGGCATCGTGTGGCTCAGGAAGGCTTGTTTGCCGTGTGCGCGTCGCCCTTCCCGGGCACGTGCCGGCGTGTGGTCGCCGAGTCCAGGAGGAGATGCCGGTCGACCGATCGCCGATGGACGGCAGTCCCCGCTCAAGCCTGTCCGTCCCCAGCGTCCGTCAGGCACCGTGCCCCGGCAAGCCTGGCGTGACGGCCGGTCAACCCGGCCGCCGGGCCCTACTTCTTCCGTGCGACCGTCAACCCGTCTGCCAACGGCAGCATCACGGCCTCGACCCGGTCATCCTCCCGGACCCTCCCGTTGAAGGCCCTGAGCGCCCGGGTGTCGGCGTCCTGCACCGACGCATCGATGACGTGCCCGCTCCACAGGACATTGTCGACCAGGATCAGGCCGCCCGGCCGGACCAGTCCGAGGCCCCGCTCCCAGTAGCCGGCGTAGCCTGTCTTGTCGGCGTCGATGAACATCATGTCGAAGGTCTCGCGCGCACCCTCGGCCAGCAGGCGGTCCAGCGTGGCCGTGGCGTCACCCGGGTGGAAGGCCAGACGCCCGTGGACTCCGGCCCGTTCTGCGTGGCGGCGGGCGACAGCGAGGGCCTCATCGTCGATGTCGCAGGCATGCACCCGGCCGTCACGGGGTAGCGCGAGGGCCACGGCGATGGCGCTGTACCCGGTGTAGGTGCCCACCTCGAGGCAGCGGCGGGCGCCCGTCAGGCGTGCCATGAGCGCCATGAAGGCCCCCTGCTCCGGCGCAATCTGCATGTTGGCGCCCGGCAGCAAGGCGGTCTCGGCCCGCAGGTCGGCCAGAACCTGGGGCTCGGGGGCCGAGTGGGCCAGCAAGTAGTCGCGCAGGTCGGGCGTCAGGGCAAGGGTGCGGTTGCTCATGGGGGCCATGGTACGCCGCCGGCGGTAGGATGGAACCGATGGCCATGGAAGACGTCCAGCGCGCCCTCGCGGCCGTGCGCCTCGAGGGCGAGCGGGGCCACGGTGACATGATGGGCCGGCAGCAGCACTTCTCGGCCTTCATGCCGGCCGAGCTGCGGCGGTTGGCGACCCTGCCCCACCTCGCGGCCGTGGCGGGCATCCTCGAGGCCGAGGCCCGTCGCTATGACCACTACACCGAGCTGGATGTCCCGGCCCGCGCGCGCCTGCTGGGCGAGTTCTTCACGCTGGCGAACCGGGTGGTGGCCGTGCCGGCGCCGCCTCCCCCGAGGTCCCCCGTCACGGTGCGTGTGGTGACGGCCGACGAGCACGTGCGTACGCGCCATGGCGAGGGCGCGTCCCCCTCGGGCGGGGCCACGGCGTCCGCTCCGACGGCTGCGGGAGCTTCGTCAGGCGGGCGTGCGGCCACGGGCGGCAGCGCCCGGCGACCGCGCCAGGAGAGCCTTCCCGGCAGCGGGGTCGACAAGCCCGACGTTCAGCCGCCTCCTCCCGAGCAAGGCACGTCGGTGTCGGTGCTGGCCGGTGTGGGACCCACGGTGCGGCAACGCCTCGGGGATGCGGGGCTGGGGACGATCGAGCGCTTGCTGGCGCTCTACCCGCGGTCGTACCTGGACTTCCAGGACCGTACGCGCATCCGCGACCTGCAGGAGGGCGAGGCTTGCACGTTCTGGGGCCGGATTCACCGGGTCTCGGCCTTCCAGCCTCCCTCCCGGCCGGGACTGTCCATCCGCACGCTGTGGATCCAGGACGGCACGGGGCGCGTGCGCTACGAGACCTTCTCGCAGGGGCGCGGGCAAGGGCGCGCCGGCGACGAGTCCTGGAAGACCCGCCATGCCGTCGGGACCACCGTGATGATTTCGGGCCGGCCCACGCGGGATCGTCGCAGCGGCGAGCTGGTGTTGCGCGGGGGGCCGCAGACGGCCATCGAGCTGCTGGGCGAGGACGACTCCGTCGACGACCACCAGTCGCTGCACACGGGTCGCATCGTGCCGATTTACCCGTCGGTCGAGGGCATGTGGCCCAAGCAGCTGCGCAAGCTGGTCCACGAGGCCCTGCAGCATCCGGCGGCGCGGGTGGCCGATCCCCTGCCCCCGGCCGTGGTGCGGCGGCTGGGGCTGCTGTCCCGGTCGCGGGCGTTGGCCGACGTGCACTTTCCGCCGGACCCCGAGGCCCGGGATGCTGCCCGTCGCCGCATGGCCTTCGATGAGCTGTTCCTGATGCAACTGGCGCTGGCCGTGCGTCGGGCGCGTTTCAAGCAGCAGGAGGCCTCGGTCGTCATCCGGGCGCGGGCGGGGGGCAAGCTCGAGCAGATCCTCGCGCGGCTTCCCTTCGCGCTGACGCCGGCGCAACAGCGGGTGCTCGAGGAAATCCGGGCCGACCTGGCCTCGCCCGAGCCCATGAACCGCCTGGTGCAGGGTGACGTTGGCGCCGGCAAGACCGTGGTCGCGTTGCTGGCGATGCTGGCCGTCGTCGATGCGGGCAAGCAGGCAGTGCTGATGGCCCCCACCGAGATCCTGGCCGAGCAGCACCACCAGTCCTTCTGCCGGTTGCTGGAGCCGCTGGGGGTCCCCGTCGCGCTGCTGCTGGGCAAGCAGGGCGCGGCCGAGCGTCGGCACATGAAGAGCCTGCTTGCGTCGGGCGCAGCCCCGCTGGCCGTGGGGACGCACGCGCTCATCCAGGGCGACGTGGCGTTTCATGACCTGGGTCTGGTCGTCATCGACGAGCAGCATCGCTTCGGGGTGCACCAGCGCAGCGCCCTCGTCGCCAAGGGACGGCAGGTCGAGCTGCTGACCATGACGGCCACGCCCATTCCCCGGACGCTCACGATGACGATGCATGGTGACCTGGACTGCTCGGTGCTGGACATGCTGCCCCCCGGCCGCAAACCCATTGTCACCCGCTGGCTGCAGGGCCGTGGCGCCCGACGCGAGGCGCTCGACATGGTGCGGGCGCAGGTGGCCGAGGGACGGCAGGCCTACATCGTCTTTCCCATGGTCGAGGCCTCGGAGAAGATGGACCTGCGGTCGGCTACCGAGGAATATGAGCGCCTGTCGGAAGGCCCGTTGAGCGATCTCAAGCTCGGCTTGCTGCACGGCAAGATGCACGCGGACGAGAAGGAGCAGGTGGCCGCCGCCTTCCGCAGGGGCGAGACGCAGGTGCTCGTCGCCACCACCGTCATCGAGGTGGGCGTCGACGTGCCCAACGCGTCCGTCATGGTCATCGAGCATGCCGAGCGCTTCGGGTTGTCGCTGTTGCACCAGGTGCGGGGGCGGGTGGGGCGCGGAGCCGCCGAGAGCTGGTGCCTGCTGCTGTCCGACGGGAAGGGCGAGCAGGTCGAGGCGCGCCTCGGGACGATCGTGCAGAGCCAGGACGGGTTCTTCATTGCCGAGCAGGACCTGCGGCTGCGGGGACCGGGCGAGATCCTGGGCAGTCGCCAGAGCGGGATGGAAGACTTCGTCCATGCCGACCTCGTGCAGGACGCCGGGCTGCTCGAGGATGCCCAGCGCGAGGCGCGGGCGCTGGTGGCCGATGACCCGGAACTGGCGCGGCATCCGTTGCTCAAGGAACAGGTCGAGGCACGCTACGCGGAGATCCTGGGTGTATGGCTGGCGGGATGAGGGGCGTGGTCCGGATCGCGGGCGGTCGCTGGCGCGGCAGGGCGCTCGAGGTCCCGGCCGGCGAGGGCACGCGGCCGACGGGCGCGCGGGTACGGGAGGCCATCGGTTCGATCCTTGCTCCGGTGCTGGTCGAGGCGCGGGTCCTCGACCTGTTCGCGGGTTCGGGGGCGCTGGGCCTCGAGTGCTTGTCCCGGGGCGCACGGTCGTTGGTGGCCGTCGAGCGGCACCCCCCCACGGCTGCGCTCGTCACGCGCAACGCGGCGGCGCTCGGAGCCGGAGCAGCCGTACGTGTCACCGCAGCCGAGGCGATTACGTGGCTGGGGAGGGACGAGGGCACCTACGAGATCGTGGTTGCCGATCCCCCCTATGCCTACGCAAGCTGGGGGGACCTGTTGGCCTTGCTTGCGCCGCGCCTCGCGCCGGGGGCCACGGTGCTGCTGGAGCGACCGGCAGACGCCGCGGATCTGGTCTGGCCGGGCCATCGCCTGCTCAAGGTTTATCGCCATGGCGGGACCCGATTGGAGCGCTGGTCGCCCGCCACGAGCGACGGGGAAACGTCTCCGGCGGGTACAAGGGAGGCGTGAGGCACCCCCACGGGATCGGGTCGCGGCTGCTGTGGCCCTTGGCTGCCGCATGGCTGGCCGGGTGCAATGCGGCCGGTGGTGCCGGCATTCTGGGCGGTCTGGCCCTGCCCGGTGCGCCGCAGGCGGTGGCCCAGACCCCCGTGGCGGCCCCTTCCGGGGTTGCGGGCAATGTCGTCGCCAAGCAGGACGAGGAAGGCAACGTCATCTATGTGGATGCCGAGTCGCTGACCTTGACGGTGCCGCTTGCGGCGGCCGTTGTCGCTGCCGGCGGGCGTGAGACGACCTCCCTCGACACGGCGCTTCAGGATGTCGGCCGCTTGATGGTGGGCCTCTTCGACTACGGCAACATCGCCGGCAGCGTGGCGCCCTTCGGGTTCGCCATCGAGGGAGGCTACAAGGCGTCGGGCCTGGCCTCCAAGGCCCTCGACCAGGGTGGGGCCGCACCGTATTTCGCTTTCCTTGCTCCGACCCGGCTGTCGGTGCCTTCGGTCCTGGGCATGCCGGCGTCGATCTCGCTGACCGGAGCCTCGACGGCCTCTGCGTTCTTCAAGGCCACGGACACGGCCCTCGGCTACATGGGTCTAGGGACAGCCAAGGACATTCGCCGCGAGAGCCGTCGGTATCTGGTGCGTGACTTCATCGATGGGGCCAGTCTTGCGGCAGGCGTGGCCACCTCGGGGGGCAAGGCCCCGTCCGTCTCGTTCCGCAACCTGCCGCTGACGACGGGCCAGAGCGGCCATCGCTACCTGCTGTTCGCCATCGCCTACGACAAGGCGCCCAAGGCCGAAGACGCCCGTATCCTGGGCTATGCCGAGCAGCCGGTGGATCCGAAACTGCTGGGGCCGGACAAACTGGGGCAGGATGTGGTGCTGGACCCCATGACGCTGGTGCTCGACAACGACCTGCTCAAGTCCGCCGTCAAGGTGGGTGTGACGGTGGTGAAGCTGCCTCCCACCATGGAGGATGGTCCCGACACGGCAACGCCTCGGCCGGCGGGTACGGGGACGCCCGCGACCGCGACGCCCCAACCGACAGGCACGGTCGTCCCGAAGCCCGTGGGGACGCCGACGCCCACGCCGCCGCCCGTGCAGCCGGGCCTGGGGCCATCCCCGATACCGATGCCGCTGCAGACACCCCTGTCCAGCGGCGCCCTCGTCAAGATCTGATCGGCAAGGGCGGTCGGTTCGGGCCCTGGTTCGGGCGGGTCAACCTGAGTGGCGTGTCAGCCACCTGTCGAGGTCTTCAGGGACGGTGAAGTCCAACAGGTCTTCGGCCAGTTGCTCCAGGTCCGCCAGCGACAGGGCCGCCATCCGGGCCGATGCCTCGGGGCCCGGTAGCGCAACTCTTCGCCCGAGCAAGCGGGAAATGGTCCTCAGCAGCTGGGCGTGACTGCCTTCGGCTTTACCCTCAGCCTTGCCCTCGGCCTTCAGGCGGTCGACCAGCTCCTGGTAGTACCGCAGGTGAATCTCGGTCATCGCCACCTCCGCAAGCTCGAGACACGATGGAGAGACGTGCCTTTGCAGGATTTCATAGTAGCCGAACCGTTCCGGCTCGGGCAACGTGTTGATGTCAGCCAGGGCCTGCCGCAGCAAGGGCAGGTCTTCCGGATCCCGGCAGTGCACAAGGGCGTGAAAGACCGTCGCGCGAGGATGGCCGGCGAGCTCCGCGGGATCCGGGCGGGGCAGGTCCCTCGAGCCCAGCACCATCGGGATGATCCGACTGCCCAGCCGATCGAGACGGATGGGCCGGTTGGCCCAGCGTGCCACCCCGGGGTCGGGGGCGATGACGAGCAAGGCGGCCTCGCAGCGCCAGCGCTGCCGCATGGCCACCACATACTGGGGCCACGTGAACAGCTTGTCGCGGTCGATGCTGAGCTGGACCTCCGCCACCACCACCAGCTCCGGCTGATCCGGCCTCCCGAAGACCAGCACGAGGTCGGCGCGACGTTCGACGACGAGGGGTTCGTTGGCCGAGTTATCCACGCACGTGACAGGCAGCGTCGGGTCCAGTCCGGGCAGGGCGCGCGCGAGCAAGGGCGCCAGATGCGCAGGGGCCAGGCGCAGTAACTCGACCAACACCTCGTGGAAGGCACTCGGGGGCATGCCTCGATGCTGACAAGGTCCCGGGCCCGGGTCCATTTGCTTGGCATAAGGACTGGGGACAGGCCGCGTCATGCGGGGATGGCAGCCCGCCTTTAGGTGCTGTCAGCCCGATGTCAGGGGATTGCCGACCCCCCGGCCTGCCTGTGATCGCCAATCGCGCCGGGGGC
Organism: Candidatus Sericytochromatia bacterium; assembly: GCA_035286125.1. Lineage (GTDB taxonomy): Bacteria > Cyanobacteriota > Sericytochromatia > S15B-MN24 > VGJW01 > VGJW01. The sequence continues at coordinate 1,187 of JAYKIS010000059.1, read as the reverse complement.
GACGCTCCCTACCCGTCCGTCACGGTGGGCAAGTTGTTGCGGTTCGGCGGCGCCGGTGTCGCGGCGGGGCGGGCGGGTGCGGAGCTGTCGCCTGCCGTGGGGGGCAGGGGGTCGCGGACCTTGACCTTGGCATCGACGGTGCGGGCGGTGTTCAGGATTTCGAGGCCGGCTTCGCGGACGACCTTCTCGGCCATCCGGTCCAGCGAGGCCGTGATGTCCTCGGCGACGGGCGGGGCGCTGGCCGTCGCCGACGGCGTCGTTGCGGCGGGCGGTGGGGCGGCCTGCGCGATGCGGGCGGTGATCTCACCCAGGAAGGTCCCTAGGATGGCCTCGTTGGAGGGGGCCTGTCCTGCCGGCAGGTCAACGCGCAGCAGGCCCTGATAGGCGCGGACGGCGAGCCGCTCCGAGAGGCGCACCGAGGTCGCCGTGGCGCTGCCCATGTCGTTGGCCTGGTCGAGGCGGGCGGCGCGGCCAAGGCCTTCGGAGGCGTCCGGGGCAGCGTCCGGGGCCGTACGGGCCAAGAGGCGCTGCAGGGCCTGAGACTTGCGGGTCTCGAGCCTGTCGAGGTTCAGTTGCTTGCCGGCACCGGCCAGTTGGTAGGCCGAATACAGGAAGGTCGTCGTGCCCAGCGAGAGGTTCGACTCGGCCTCGGTCGGGGCGGAGCCGGCCTCGTCGGGCGGACGGAAGGCGCTGGCCAGGTAGCCGGCAGCCCCCTTGGACCCGGGGATGACGGTCTCGACGATCAGGCCCATCGAGCTGGCGCCGGACAGGTAATCCATCCGGTAGTTGCCCGAGGCATCCGTCGTGGTCCGCATGACGATGCGCCCCGTGGCCGGGTCGATCAGGTTGATGCGCGCGTTGGCGAGGGTCCGGGTGCCGCCGCTGCGCAGCAGGGAGGGGCCGTCGACCGTCAGAATCCGGAAGGCAGCGAGCACGCTGTCGAGGGCCAGCGTTCGCCGAGCGCTGGTGTTGTTGAGGGCGCTGGTGTTGTTCAAGGCGCTGGTGTTGTTTAGTGCACTCGTGTTGTTCAGGGCACTGGTGTTGTTGAGTGCGCTGGTATTGTTCAGGGCGCTGGTGTTGTTGAGGGGCGTGGCGTTCGTCAGGGTCGGCAGCAGCGTGACGCCGTTGGGCAGCAGCACCGATCCCGTCAGCGTGACCTGGTCGGCCGGGACGGTGGTCGACAGTGT
>JAYKIS010000058.1:0-2899 GCA_035286125.1 Candidatus Sericytochromatia bacterium | reverse complement strand
ACCGGCAAGTCGCTCGTCGAGGACGACCAGATCCCGGTCGCACTGCGCGTGCTCGAGGCAGCCAAGGCCTCGGGGACGACCCTCCTGCTGCCGACCGACACGCTGGTGGGCACCGATCCCAAGGGTGCGGTTACCGGGACCTACTCCGACACCGACATGCCGTCGGATGCCATTGGCCTTGATGTGGGCTCGGCGAGCGTGGCTGCGATCCGTGAGGCGCTGGCTGGTGCTCGGACCATCCTCTGGAATGGCCCGCTGGGGGTCTTCGAGAACCCGGCCTTTGCGGAAGGCACGCTTGCCGTGGCCGCCATGCTGGCGGAGCGGACGGCGGCCGGGGCCCGTACGGTGGTGGGTGGCGGTGACTCGGTGGCCGCGCTCGAGCAGTCGGGCCTGGCCGACAAGGTCACGCACGTGTCCACCGGTGGCGGCGCGTCGCTCGAGTTCCTCGAAGGCCAGGTGCTGCCCGGCGTGGCGGCGCTCGAAAAGGCCGCCCTCGCCTCGTCCCGCGCGTAGCGCACAGGAGACCTCGACCATGGCCCGCGTGCCCCTGATGGCCGGCAACTGGAAGATGCACAAGACCCGCGCCGAGGCTCGGGCTTTTGCCGATGCCTTGTCCGCCGACGCCAAGTCGGCCCGGGGCGTCGAGGTGGTCGTGTGTCCGCCCTTCACGGCGCTGGGCACGCTGGCCGACGCCTTTGAAGGCACGGTGGTCAAGGTGGGCGGGCAGGACTGCGACAGCCACGACCAGGGGGCTTATACCGGCCAGACGTCGCCCGCGATGCTGCGCGAGGCCGGGGCGACGCACGTCATCCTGGGCCACTCCGAGCGGCGGCAGTACTTCGGCGAGACGGACGCCAGCGTCAACGAGAAGCTCAAGGCCGCGCTCAAGCACGGGCTGGTGCCCATCGTGTGCGTGGGCGAGAAGCTCGAGGAGCGCGAGGTCCAGCTGACGGACAACGTCATCATCGTGCAGGTGCAGCGGGCGCTGTCCGGCATTCCGGCCGAGCAGGTGGGCGGGCTGGTCTTTGCCTACGAGCCCGTGTGGGCCATCGGCACCGGCAAGACCTGCGCGTCGGACGAGGCCAACCGGGTCTGCGGCCTGATCCGCGAGACCATCGCGCGGCACGTGGGCCCCGGGCCTGCCGACGACGTGCGCATCCTGTACGGGGGCTCGGTCAAGCCCGAGACCATCGCCGAGCAGATGGCCCAGCCCCAGATCGACGGCGCGCTGGTGGGGGGTGCCTCGCTCGAGGCGGCCTCGTTCGCCAAGCTGGTGGCCTTCGACCAGGTGACGGCGTAGGCCGGCGGCCAAGTCGGTCCATTCAGGGCTGCCCCGCTGGTAGCTGGTAGCTGGATGGTGAAGTATCCCGGGGAGGGAAACCCATGCGACCCCCTGTCGTCCTCGTCATCCTCGACGGCTATGGCATCAACCCGGACCCGCATGCCCGGGGCAATGCCATCCGCGATGCCCATACGCCGCGGCTGGACCGGCTGACGGACATCGGTTCGGTCACGGCCATCCCGACTTCGGGCCAGGCCGTGGGCCTGCCCGATGGCCAGATGGGCAACAGCGAGGTCGGCCACCTCAACATGGGTGCGGGCCGCGTGGTCTACCAGGACTTCACCCGCATCTCGAAGAGCATCCATGACGGGGACTTCTTCTCGAACGAGGTCCTGCTGGGCCAGGTGCGCCACGCCAAGGCGCGGGGCACGGCGCTGCACCTGATGGGCCTGGTGTCCGACGGCGGCGTGCATAGCCATGAGGATCACTTGGTGGCGCTGCTGGAACTGTGCCGGCGCGAGGGGCTGGACCGCGTCTGGGTCCATGCCTTCACGGACGGCCGGGACGTGTCGCCGACCTCGGGCGAGGGGGCGCTGCGCAAGCTGGAAGCGGCGATGGTGCAGAAGGGTGTCGGCCGGGTGGCCACGGTGTCGGGCCGGTACTACGCCATGGACCGGGACCAGCGCTGGGAGCGCACGCACAAGGCGTGGGCCGCCATGGTGCGGGCCGAGGCCGACCATCGCGCCGCCACGGGCGAGCAGGCCGTGACGCAGGCCTACGGCCGGGGCGAGACGGACGAGTTCATTCTGCCGACGGTGGTGGATGCCGAGGGCCGCATCCGAGATGAGGACGCCGTGCTGTGCTTCAACTTCCGGCCCGACCGGGCGCGGCAGATCACGGCGGCGCTGGCGATGGACGACTTCCAGGGCTTCCCGCGCGACCCCCGGCCGCGGGTGCGCTACGCGTGCCTGACGGAATACAAGGCGGACTACGGCCTGCCCGTGGCCTATGCCAAGCAGTCGCTGGACCGCATCCTGGCGCCGGTGGTGGCGGACGCGGGGCTGCGGCAGTTGCGGTGTGCCGAGACCGAGAAGTACGCCCACGTGACGTTCTTCTTCAATGGTGGAGTCGAGACGCCGTTTCCGGGCGAGGACCGGGTGCTGGTGCCGTCACCCAAGGTCGCGACGTATGACATGCAGCCCGAGATGAGCGCGCCTGCGGTGGCCCGCGAGGCCGCCCGCCGCATCCGCGACGGCAGCAGCGACCTGTTCATCCTGACCTTTGCCAACGCCGACATGGTGGGCCACACGGGAGACTATGGCGCGACGGTGAAGGCCATCGAGGCCGTGGACGCCGCGGTGGGCGAGGTGGCCGACGCCGTGGCCGCCCGCGGGGGCGTCATGCTGGTCACGGCCGATCACGGCAACGCCGAGATGATGATCGACCCCGCCACCGGTGGCATACACACGGCCCATACGCTGTTCCCGGTGCCGGCCATCCTGGTGGGACGGGACGTCAGGCTACGGACAGACGGTCAGTTGTGCGACGTGGCGCCGACGTTGCTGGACTTGTTGGGGATTGAGAAGCCGAGGGAGATGACGGCGAGGAGTCTGATTT
>JAYKIS010000057.1:0-43748 GCA_035286125.1 Candidatus Sericytochromatia bacterium | reverse complement strand
TCCATCACCAGTTGCACCATGCGCTCCACCATGGCCCGCACGGCATCGCCATGACCTTCGCCCAGTACCTTGCCGACGACATCGCCCAACGTCATGATCTTCTCCGCCACCGCCTTGGACCTCCTTCTTGGGTTCGCAATCAAGAAAGGACCACGGCGGTGGTTTCGCATTCAAGCCGCCGGCGGATTTACACCAACTCTGGGGACGTGACCCAGTCTTCCAAACCGGTGTCGCGCCCAACCGCATCGATCTGCCCAATGACCTGACCGGAATCACGTTCGAGGAAACGTGGGCAGACAGAGTTACCACATCATTATTCGGTAGCCTCCCGATCACTGTCATCGGCAAGGCAGCCTACCTGAAGAACAAACGTGCCTCCGGCCGCTTTAAAGATCTTGCCGATGTGAAAGACGCGGAAGGCCTGTCAGACGAACCCGACTGAGAACCCGATCCCGTCAGGACCAGCGGTCCATCACAACCTGCGTACCGCTCCGCGCCACATCCGGACCCCGGGGCCAACTCCCGTTCCCATGCCGTACAATGGGGCGCCCCCCGACCGGCCAGGACACCCATGCGCATCGCGATCGGCAGCGACCACGGCGGCTTCCCGCTCAAGGAAGCGCTGCGCGCCTACGTGCAGGGCCTCGGCCATACCGTAACGGACATGGGCACTTACAGCACCGTGGCCTGCGACTACCCCGACTACGCCCTCAAGGTCGCGGGCGCCGTCGCGACGGGTGAGGCCGACCGGGGCATCATGATCGATGGTGCCGGCATCGGCAGCAGCATGGTCGCCAACAAGCTGCCCGGCATCCGCGCCGCCCTCTGCAACGACATGTATGCCGCCCGCAACGCCCGCGAGCACAATGACGCCAACGTGCTCACGCTGGGCGCGCGCGTCACCGGCCCGGGTCTGGCCGAGGAGGTGGTCCGGCTGTTCCTGGACACCGCCTTCGCCACCCGCCACCAGCCCCGCATCGACAAGATCCACGCCCTCGAGCGCGAGCTCCATCGGAACGGTTGACCTGCCCATGTCCACGTCCGGCCGCCGCACCCTCGTCCTCTACACCGAGGACCACCGCAACCTGCCCGCTGTCCTCGACGCGACACAGGCCGCCGGCCACAAGGTCCGCCTGTGGCAGCCCCGCTGGGCCCGCCCGCTCAAGGCCATCGCGGTCGAAACCGTGTCCGCCGAGACGGTTGACCCGGCCAAGGTGCTGGGCGAGACGGACCTGATCGTGTTGCCCAGCATCCCCGACAGCCTGGGCAAGCTGCTGGCCGCGGCCGACGAGGACAGCCCCACCGTCCGCCTCGTGCGCCACGCCCGCCGGCGCGGCATCCCGATGGTCGCCCTCGCCGGCGAGGGTCAGGCCAAGGCGCTTGCCGCCGTCGGCATCGCGCCCGTCACCATCAAGGAAGTCGCGACCCCCGAGAAGGCCATCGCCGAGCTACCATCGTGCGACACCTGCCTCAAGCAGTCTACCTGCGCCGTCCGGTGCAGCGGCCGCGTCCAGGACCTTGTCACGCTGGGCGCCGCCCGCATCGGGGCTGGCGAGGGCGTGGACGCCCCCAACCCCAGGCTGGCGCGCATGATCGACCACACCCTCCTCAAGGCCGACGCCACCGAGGACGAGGTCCGCAAGCTATGCGCCGAAGCCCGCCAGCAGCGGTTCATGAGCGTCTGTGTCAACCCGGGCTGGGTCAGGCTCTCTGCCCAGCTGCTCAAGGACAGCGGCGTCAAGGTCTGCACCGTCGTCGGCTTCCCGCTGGGCGCCACCGACACCGCCACCAAGGTCTTCGAGACGCAGGAGGCCATCCGCAACGGCGCCACCGAGATCGACATGGTGATCAACGTGGGCGCGCTCAAGAGCAAGGACTACGAGACGGTCGAGCAGGACATCCGCGCCGTCGTGCAGGCCTGTCCCAAGGGCATCGTCAGCAAGGTCATCCTCGAAACGGCCCTGCTCGACGACGAGCAGAAGGTCATCGCCTGCGCCCTCTCCAAGAGCGCCGGCGCCGACTTCGTGAAGACCTCGACCGGCTTCTCGACCGGTGGCGCGACCGTCCGCGACATCGCCCTGATGCGTGCCACGGTGGGTCCCGAGCTGGGCGTCAAGGCGTCGGGCGGCATCCGTGACACGAAGACCGCCCAGGACATGATCGCCGCCGGTGCGACACGCATCGGGGCCAGCGCCTCCGTCGCGATTGTCAAAGGTGTCTCCGCCGGGGCAGGAAGCTACTAGCACCTCTCCCTATCCCCCCAAGTCGTCCCCCCGTCCCACCCGCATCCGCCCCGAGGGCTCCCATGGCCGAGAACGTCCAGCTCCGCACCTTCTGCTACATCGACGCGATGCAGCCGCAGTTCGCCGCCTTCATGGCCTCGGTCGCATCCGGCTACCTGCCCGTCGAGGGCCAGGCCGCCCTCTACGTCGAGGTCGCGCCCGGCATGGCCATCAACAACCTGATGGACGTGGCCCTCAAGGCCACCAAGGTCACGCCCGCCGAGCAGATCGTCGAGCGCCAGTACGGCATGCTCGAACTGCACGCCGACGAGCAGGCCGAGGTCCGGCAGGCCGGTGACGCCATCCTGCGGGCGATGGGCAAGACCGAGGCCGACCGCCTGAAGCCCAAGGTGGTCTCGAACCAGATCATCCACCGCGTGACCGACCACCAGGCCATGCTGATCAACCGCAGCGGCCGCAAGGGCATGATGCTGGTCGCCAAGCAGACGCTCTTCATCATGGAGACCTATCCCGCCGGCTACGCCGCGCTCGCCGCCAACGAGGCCGAGAAGGCCGCCGACGTGAACATCGTCATCATCCGGCCCACGGGAGCCTTCGGGCGCCTGTACCTGGCCGGTGACGAAGAGCAGATCAAGATCGCCCGGGATGCGGCCATGCAAGCCGTTTCCGACCTCGACGGCGTCGACGAGAAGCGCTGACCCCCTCGCCCCCCTACCCACCCACACCTAAGGAGAAACACCCATGGCTGATGCGCTCGGCATGATCGAGACCAAGAGCTTCGCTGCCCTCGTCGAGGCCTCGGACGCGATGGTCAAGGCGGCCAAGGTCGAACTCGTGACCTACGAGAAGACCGGTGGCGGCTTCGTGACCGCCATCGTCCGCGGTGACGTCGCCGCCGTGAAGGCCGCGACCGAGGCCGGCTCGCGCGCCGCCGAGAAGGTCGGCGAGGTCGTCGCCGTCCACGTCATTGCCCGCCCGCATGCCAACATCGACGCGGTCATGCCGCTCGGTCGCGGCGACGGCGCCAAGGCCTGATCGACCCCCTGCGTGACGTCCGGGCCCGGCCCAGTGGCCGGGTCCCGGGGCGTCGCCTGAACGGAGGAACCCGATGCTGATCGGACGCGTCGTCGGCTCGCTGGTGGCCGACCAGAAAGACCCCAAGCTGCTTGGCAGCAAGCTGCTGGTGGTCCAGCAACTGGACATCGAGGCCCGCGAGACCTCGGGCTACGTCATCGCCGCGGACTCCGTGGGTGCCGGCGAGGGCGAGGTCGTGCTCTATGCGACAGGCTCGAGCGCCCGCAACACCCGTGCGACCGAGGGCAAGCCCATCGACGCCACCATCATGGCCATCGTCGATACCTGGGATGTCCACGGCGTCACCCGGTTCCAGAAGGACACGGCCCTGCCCGTCGCGTCCTGGTAGGCGCCCGGCCTGCCCCTTCCGCGTCCCCCACCCGGAGACCCCAGCCCCATGTCGATGTCCCAGGCCCAGTTGAGCGCCCTCGTCCAACGCGTGCTCCAGCGCGTCGAGGACGGCGGGGGCGGCCGCATCGCGGCCGTGCCGGGCGGCGGGACCGTCGAGGGCGTCTACCCGACGCTCGACGCGGCGGTCGCGGCCGCCAACAAGGCCCAGCAGACCCTCGAGTGGCATCGCTCGATGGCCGACAGGGCGCGCATCATCGAGGCGATGCGCGCGATGATGCGCGACAACCTCGAGACCATCGCCCGGCTTGCCGTCGAGGAAACGGGCCTCGGCCGGGTCGACCACAAGGTCATCAAGAACCGCCTCGTCACCAACAAGACGCCCGGCACCGAGGACCTCACCTCGCAGGTCTGGACCGGCGACCACGGCCTGACGCTCTACGAATTCGCCCCGTGGGGCGTCATCGGGGCCATCTGCCCCACCACCAACCCGTCCGAGACCGTCATCTGCAACGCCATCGGCATGATCGCCGCCGGCAATGCCGTGGTCTTCCAACCCCACCCCAGCGCGAAGCGCGTCACCCACCTGACGATCGGCCTGCTCAACCGCGCCATCGTGTCGGCAGGTGGCCCGCCCGACCTCATCACCACCATCGCCGAGCCCACGATGGAAACGGCGACCGCGCTGATGAAGCACCCCGGCATCCGCCTGCTGGTCGTCACCGGTGGCCCGGGCGTCGTCAAGGCAGCGATGGCCTCGGGCAAGAAGACGATCGCGGCGGGTCCGGGCAACCCTCCCTCGCTGTGTGACGAGACGGCCGACCTCGAGAAGGCCGCCCGCGACATGGTCAATGGTGCGTCCTTCGACAACAACATCATCTGCTGCGACGAGAAGGAATTCATCGCCGTCGCGTCGATCGCCGACGAGCTCAAGGGCCACATGCGCAAGGCGGGTGCCTTCGAGGCCGATGCCGACCAGACCGAGCGCCTGATGAAGGCCATCCTCGCTACCGACCGCGGCCCCGGCCAGCATTCGGACGTCAACAAGAAGTTCGTCGGCAAGGACGCCAGCGTGATCCTGCGGGAGATCGGCATCAACGTCGGCCCCGAGGTCAAGATGGTCCTCGCCGAGGTCAACCGCAACCACACGCTGCTGCATACGGAGCAGCTGATGCCCGTCATCCCCTTCACCCGGGTGAGGGACTTCCATGAGGGCCTCGAGCTGGCCCGCGAGGTCGAGCACGGCTACGGCCACACCTCGAGCATCCACAGCCGCCGCATCGACCGGATGAGCGAGATGGCCCGGGTCATGAACACGGCCATCTTCGTCAAGAACGGCGCCCATTACTCGGGCCTGGGCGAGGGCGGGGAAGGCCCGACCTCGTTCACCATCGCCCATCCCACGGGAGAGGGCCTCACTTACGCCCGGCACTTCTCGCGGATGCGCCGCTGCGCGCTCGTCGACGCCCTGCGGATCGTCTAGTCCCTGCACCGATGGCCCTGCACGCCGCCACCGCCCGTCCCGCCGCCCTCGCCGCGGCGGCCCGGGATGCCGGCCTGCTGGACGGACAGGGACGGCCCCTCCACCTGCGCCTCGGGGCCGCGTGGCAGCGCGTCCTCGTCGTCCCCACGTCGGCCGATCCCGCCTGCCCGACGGATGCCGTGCTCTGGCAGCACCAGGCAACCGAGCTGCTGCTGGCGCTCGAGGTCCTTGCCGGGTGCCACGGCGGCGCACGGTCACGCATCGAGATCGCCCTGTCCTCGACCACCGCCCGGCTGGTCGACCTCGACACCCTGCGGCCCCGGCTCGACGGCGCGAGCGTGCTCGTGCTGCCGGATCGCTATCCCGCCGCCGCGACGGAACATGCCTGGCTGGCCCGGATGGGCCACGCCTTCCCGGGATGGCAAGCCGCCGCCGAGGCCGGCGTCCTCGTGCTGGATACCGTCGGCCTCTGGCAACTGGGCTTGCGCGCCGGGGGGCAGGTGCCGGCACCACGCCTCCTGACGAGCACCGATGCCCAGGGTGTCGTCCGATCGTGGCTGCTACCGCTGGGAAGCCCGCTCGCGCCCATCCTCGAGACAATCCCCGATACCGAGGCCTGGGCCGGGGGCGCCCTCTCGGGCCGTCGGCTCGACGCCGGGGAATACGTGGGCGCGGACCTGCACTGGATCCAGATGCTGCCCAAAGACCACGCAGCCTCACGCCATCGTCGGGTTCCCGTCGACGTCGCCCTGAAGCGTGCCCTTTCGCTCTGCGGGACGTGCACCGCCTGTACGGACTGGTGCCCCTCGGCGGATGTGCCGGCGTCCGGTGCCTCCGGTCACCCCCCGCATGAGGCCACGGGCCTGGTGCCGCATCGCCTCGTGCGCCTCGCGGCCCACGGTCAGGAGGCACAGGCCGAGCTCCTGCTGGGTGCCCGGCACTGCGGGGCGTGCGGCATCTGCAGCGTGGCCGCCTGCCCCTCCGAGGTCAACCCGGCGGCCCTGCTGGTGGCCCTGCGCGAGGGACTCGTCTCAGGCGGCGTGCCGCGCACGGCCGCCCCGGCCGGGACGCCCTCCCGCGTGACCGGTGCCATGACGGGACCTGCGGCCCACCATTTCCGGTTGGGCGAGGATGCGTTGCTGGAGCGCCTGCGCGTACGGCGGCCGACGGCTGTGGCCGAGCCGGCCGCTCACCACCCCCGCAAGGTCCGGGTTCCGCTCATCGGTGACGGTGACGTGCCGCTCGCCCCGCTGTGGCCCGAAGACGGCCAGGTCAAGGCCGGCCAGCCTGTAGCGCTTGCCCCCCACGCCCACGGCGGGTGGCGCCTCGTCGCCCCGATCTCGGGCAGGCTCGCCTGGAGCCCCGGCCAGCTCGAGGTCCTCGCATGACGGACGAGATTCGCGACTCGTTCCCGTTCAAGCCGCGCCTTCCGGGCGATCAGCCGCCGGGCAAGCCCGGACCCGTGGCCTCGGAACATGCGCTGCCGCCCGGGCCTGAGCCGGACGCCCCGAACCTGCGCGACGAAGCATGGCCCGATGCCGAGTTCGACGTACCCATCCACGAAGACCTGCTCGACGAGACCCTCGAGCAAGCCGAAGGCCTCGACCCTCGTGATTTGCCGCCGGAAGCCGAACCCGATGCCCCTTCCCTCCTGGATGCCGAGGCATGGCCTGATCCCGAATTCGACGTCCCTCCCCCGGACGAACCCCCTCACGATGAAACGGCCCCAAGCACGTGTGTCCGGCCCATCCGGTCGGAACCGACCGGCACAACGGCCTGGCGCGGCCTGCACGAAGGCCGACCGGCCGACGAGGCCCCGGCACTCGCGATGCTCGAGTTCGGATCCGTCGTCGCAGCGTGGGAGGCAGCCGACGCCGTCTGCAAGCGAGCTCCCGTCGACCTGCTGCTTGTGCGCCCGGCAAGCCCCGGCAAGGGCCTCGTGGTCTTCGCGGGCGCGGTGGCCGAGGTCGAGGAGTCGATGCAGGCCGGAAGAGCCGTGGCCCCCGAGGTCCTGGTGGATGCGATGCTGCTGCCCCACGCTGCATCCGACCTGCTGCTGCGCTTGCGCACGGGCACCGCGACACCGGATGCCGGCAGTCCCGTCGCCCTCGTCGAGTCGTTTGCCTGCGCCGGAGCCCTCGCGGCGGCCGATGCCGCGCTCAAGGTAGCCGACGTGCGCCTGCACCTGATCAAGCTGGCCGACGGCCTGGGCGGCAAGGCGTGGTTCGTGCTGGGCGGCGGGCTCGAGGACCTGGAGGTCGCCGTGACGGCGGCCCGGGCCCACCTCGACCCTCTGGGCCTGACCTGCCGGACGCTGGTGCTGCCCAGTCCCCATCCGGACCTCTGGGTCCATTGGCAGGAGGCCTAGGCCCATGTTCGTCGGCGAAGTCATCGGTTCCTTGGTAGCCACCCTGAAGGACCCCTCCCTTCAGGGCATCAAGCTGATGCTCGTGCAACCCCTCGACGATGAAGGGCGCCCCGCCGGTCAGCCGCTCGTCGCGACCGACAGCATCGGCGTCGGCGTAGGCGAGCGCGCCTTCTGCGTGCTCGGGCGCGAGGCGGCCCTCGCCCTGCCGGACAGCTTTGCCCCGGTCGACGCCGGCATCGTCGGCATCGTCGACCGGGCGGACAAGGACGAGGAGGCCTAGGGACATGCTGCTGGCCAAGGTCACGGGCACCGTCGTCGCCACCCTGAAGCACCCCGACCTCGAGGGGCACAAGCTGATGCAGGTGCAGCCCATCCAACCCGACGGCACCCCCAGGGGCACCTCCTTCGTGGCCATCGACCTCGTGCAGGCCGGTCCCGGCGCCACGGTGCTGGTGGCCCGCGAGGGCGGCAGTGCACGCATCGCCTTCGGCAAGGACGATGCGCCCGTGCACGCCGTCATCCTGGGCATCGTGGACGCCATCGCGGGAACGACCGTCTCCCGGTGATGGAGAGACCAGGCCCGGGCTGTGTCCTTGGTCCTTGACGCCACCGGGCGGGCGGGGTAGGTGGAGAACAGGCGACCTGCCGCGAGCCGGCGCCCAGGAGGTCCAGCCGTGTCCCGTCGATTCCCGTTGCAGCGCCTGCCGGGTGCCACCCTGCTTGCCCTTGCGCTGGCAGGCGCGGGTGCCGGCTGCTTCTGGCCGAACCCGATCATCAACTCGATCGCCGCGACCAACAACCAGCTCTACGTCGGCGAATCGACGACCATCACCGTCACGGCCAGCACCAACCCGGGTCGCGAACTGCAGTTCCAGGCAACCGCCGCCCGCGGCCGCATCATCCAGACGGATACCCGCAGCCGGACGTTCACCTATATCGCGCCGTTCACGGCGGCCGCGCCCGACAACGCCGGCAACCAGGTCATCGGCGACCGCGTGACGATACGCGTCATCGACGGCACGGCCGTCGTCGACCAGGTCCTGACCATGAACCTCAATGGCAGCACCGTGATCTTCAAGGACGAGGCCAACGCGACGACCGGTCAGGGACAGCCCTGCGAGCCCGGAGCCACGCTGACGGACTGCAACGGCCCCCTCTACATCGGCGTGGTCGACGAGGTCAGCCAGGTCGTCCGCAACATCAGGCCGCTCAAGAACCGTGCCGGCCAGGCGCTGCGGGGGACACAACCTGCCATCTCACCCGACGGCAGGCGCATCGCCTATGTCGAGTACTCGGGCACGACGGGCGGTTCCGCCATCCAGTCGGTGGACTCGGCCGGCGACGTCCGCACCGTGGTCATCGCCGAACCCGCCGTCCTGAACGTGGACCCCACGTGGACGGGGCCGGGCAACGAGATCCTCTTCGCGAGCAACCGGGGCAACCGGGGCTTCGACATCTACAGGGCCATTCCCGACCAGCAAGGGTCGGTGCCCACCCAGCTGACCTCGTCGGCGGCGGACGAGCGCTTTCCCTCGGCCAACCCCAACCTGACAGGCCAGATCGACCTCGTCGTCTCCGCACAGGCCAACTCCCTGGGTGACCTCAACAACCGGACCCCGACCGCCGCGTGGAACCTGTTCACCTTCGACCGCCAGACCGGCACCACGGGGGGCCAGGGCTACGTCGACCAGCTGACCAACCTGTCCCAGACCGGCGACTATGCCGTCGAGGCCCGGTGGCGCCCGGACGGCCAATGGATCGCCTACACGCAGAACGGTCCCGTTGCCAATGCGCAGTCGACCTCGTCCCGTTTCCAGCGCATCGTCATCCAGGAAATCGCCAAGCCCCGCGGGTCCGGCTGTGCGCTGACGGTCGCCTTCACGGCCCCCCAGTCGGACTACAAGGAAGGCAATCCCGTCTGGAGCCCCCGCAACCAGGAGCTGTTCTACCTCGACACCAATGGTCCCGACGTCATTGCAGGCGCCACGCAGCTGCGCCGCATCCTGCCCAACCTGGGCTGCGCGTCAGGCCAGCAGGGCGGCAACCAGCAGGCGCCCCAGCCCGTCGGCATCACGGGTGTGACACGGCCTGCCGTCCTGCGCGTCACCGTCGGCAACGGCAACAACATCGTGGGCGGCTGGGGCATGGACTGGCGCTGAGCGCCAGGCGGGAGCTTCAGGCCGCTGCCGCCTCCTGCTCGAGCCGTTCGGCCAGTTGCAGAAGATCGTCGAGGCCTGAATCCAGCACGGCCTGAACCACGGCGGGGTCCAGACGGTCATAGGTGTGGACGAGGGCGTTCCGGAACGCCACCATCCGTGTCAGCCGTTCGGCCAACCCCACAGGAAGGCAATCGGCACGGGCAAGCGTGACGAATGCATCCCGGCGCTCTGCCGCGACTCCCAGATGCCTCTTGCGCATCCAGCGCAGCGCGCCATCGATGGCGGATTCGCAAGCCCGTTGCAAGTTGGCGGAGACGGCGTCCTGCACCAGGAAGGACACATCAAGCCACGCGGCACCGGCCATGTAACTGCGGACCTGGCCGACGGCACGACGGACCTGCCCGGCCTTGAGGCGAAGGACCTCATCCGGCACGACGGTGCTCCGGCCCCCATCCCGACCCCATGGTCCGCTCGCGGATGGCCTCACCCTCCAGAAAGTCGAGATGGTCTGACCAGGCGTGCAGCAGGAACAGTTCTGCCTCGACCTCGGACGCGGCCCAGATGAGCCGCCCCTCGTCCAGGACCTGCACGGCCAGCACGTCGGATGCCCGGCGCAAGTCCACGAGATCGACCGCGCCTCCGCACAGGGTCTCGACCTCGTGAACCACATCCAGCAGAGACAGCCCATCCAGCGTATCGCGGCCCAGCAGGGCCAGGTCCCAGTCGCTGTCCGGCAGGGCATCGCCCCGCGCCCGGCTCCCGAACAGCCAGACGGCGCGGAGGTCCGGCAACCGTTTCCGCAGCGACGCCACAACCCGCTCGTCCACGGTTCGATCGTACCCTTCCCCGCTACCTGCTAGCATGGCCCGGGCCGGATGGCCCCGAGTCTGCCGAGGAGAGTCCCCATGCGCATGAGCCGCCTGCTCGCGCCCACCCTGCGCGAAGTCCCGGGTGACGCCGAGATCGCCAGCCACCAGTTGCTGCTGCGGGCCGGCTTCATCCGCCGCGTGTCGCCGGGGGTCTACAACTTCCTGCCGCTGATGGAGCGCGTCGTCCGCAAGGTCGCGCAGATCGTCCGCGAGGAGATGGACCGTTCCGGTGCCCAGGAGATCCGGATGCCCATCCTTTGCCCTGCGGACCTGTGGCAGCAGTCCGGCCGCTGGGGCGCGTACGGCAAGGAAATGTTCCGCCTGAAGAACCGCCACGAGCGCGACGAACTGCTGGGGCCCACCCATGAGGAGGTCGTCACGGCCATCGCCCGCGAGGAGGTCCGCAGCTACCGGCAGCTCCCGCTGAACCTCTACCAGATCCAGACCAAGTTCCGCGACGAGATCCGGCCCCGCTTCGGGCTGCTGCGCGGCCGCGAGTTCCTGATGAAGGACGCCTACAGCTTCCATGCCGACACGGCCGACCTCGAGCGCGAATACGCCGTCATGTGCGACACCTACACGTCAATCTTCAACCGCTGCGGCCTGGCCACCCGGGCCGTGGAATCCGATGTCGGTGCGATCGGCGGCTCCGCTGCCCACGAATTCATGGTCATCGTCGACACCCCGGGCGGCGAGTGCGACATCCTCTACAGCGACGCCTGCGACTACGCAGCCAACGTCGAGCGGGCCGAGACGCGCGTGGCGCCACCCTCATACACCCCGACCGACGCCGCCCGGGAAAAGGTCCATACCCCCGCCATCCGCACCGTGGCGGAGCAGGCCGCGATGCTGGGCATTCCGGTCGACCAGATCGTCAAGACCGTGGTGACGCTCGCGACGTGGTTCGACGGGCCTGAAGGCAAGCCCCGGCACCAGGCCGTCGTGGCCGTGCTGCGCGGCGATCTCAAGCTCAACCTCGTCAAGCTCCAGAACCACCTGGGCTGCCATGAGCTGCGCACGGCCAGCGACGAGGAAGTCCTCGCGCACACCGGCGTGGTGCCGGGCTTCGTCGGTCCCTTCGACCTGCCCCGGGGCGTCATGCTGGTGGGGGACCGTTCCGTCGAGACGATGCGCGACTTCTCCACCGGCGCCGGCGATAAGGACATGCATTACATCCATGCCTCGTGGTCCGACGCCTGCCGCCCTGCCTCGTTCGCGGACCTCGTGCAGGCCGAGGCCGGCATGCCTTGCCCGCGCACGCCCGGCGGTACGCTGCGCGCGACCAAGGGCATCGAGGTCGGCAACACCTTCAAGCTCGGCACCAAGTACTCCAAGGCCATGGGCGCGACGTTCACCACGGCCGAAGGAGGCGAGGAGCCCTTCGTGATGGGTTGCTACGGCATCGGCGTGACCCGGACGGCCCAGGCGGCCGCCGAGGCCTGCCACGATGCCAACGGCATCGCCTGGCCGGTCGCCATCGCCCCCTACCACCTCGTCATCATCCCGGCCAATCCCAAGGACGAAGCCGTCGTGGCCGCAGCCGAGCAGCTGTACGCCCAGGCGGCCAAGGCCGGCGTCGAGGCCGTGATCGACGATCGCGACGAGCGTGCGGGCGTCAAGTTCAAGGACGCCGACCTCATCGGCTTCCCGTACCGCATCACGGTGGGCAAGGCACTGGCCGAGGGCAAGGTCGAGTTCAAGCCGCGGCTTGCCGCCGAGGTCGCCACGTTGCCGGTCGACACGGTCATCGAGCATGTCGCGGGCCTGGTCCGCGAGGCCAGCTCGGGCAAGCAGGCACCGGCGCCCGTCCTCGCCTGACCCACCGGTCGCCGGCAGCCCTTCTCCGGGCGTCCGGGCACAGACCTCCGACCTGCGCCCCGGGGTGTTGGAGACAAGTCCGGATGCGGTTCCGGGTATAACCCATCCATGTACGCCCGCCCCCAGCTTTTGCCGGCTCTCCTTGCTCTGGTCGCCGCCGTCGGCGTTGGCTGCTCGACGGCCACGGTAAAGCCCATCTCGGGCCAAGGGAGCGACAGTCTCGTGCCGCGCTCCCTTTCGATGATCGAGGGTCAGGTCTCAGGCCCGCCCGGACTGATCGCCAACGGCAGCGCCGGCCTCATCGCCAATGGCAGCGCGGGCCTGATCGCCAACGGCAGCGCCGGTCTCGTGACCCGCTCGGCACAGGCCCTCCGCCGTCCTGGCGAGCGCTACCTGCCCGGCCAGGTCATCTACCTGAACCGTCCGGACGGCGAGTTCTTCCGCGACCAGCTTGGCCGGCCGGTCTCGACCGTGACGGATGGCAGCGGCTACTACATGTTGCGTGACGACATCCCGCAGAGCGTGCCCGTCGTCATCAGCGTGCTCCTGCCAGGCGACCGCAGGCTGGTCGGCTTCACGAAGCCCGTGGCCGGCAGCAACCGCGTCGACGTTTCCGTGGCAACCACCATCGTGACGGAGTACCTGCGCGAGCAGGCCCCCGGTGACAAGAGCTCCATCGCGTCCTTCGACCTGCGTCTGGTGCCCGACCTGATCGATCGCACCGAACAGCTCATCGAATCCGGCAAGATGGCGACACCCAGCCTGCGCATCGGGGACATCGCCGAGATGAATCGCCTGTACGCAGTGGCCATTGGCCAGGACACCTTCGGCCTGGGCGCAGCTTGGGAAAAGATCCTCAGCAAGCGCATCATCGCCGGCGTGGCCTTCGCCGGCACGGGTGACCCCTACTCCACCGTCCGCGACGGCACGTCCGCCCTGCAGGCGGGGCTCTCGGTCCCCAAGGGCATCGCCACCGACGCGATGGGCAATGTGTACGTCGCCGAGGAAGGGGGTCACCTCATCCGCAAGATCTCGCCGACGGGCAAGGTGACGGTCATCGGCGGCGTGGCGGTCGCGGATGTCGGCCGGCCGGGCTATCCCGGCGCGGATCCCCGGGCAACGTCCTCGTACTTCAACTGGCCGCGCACCCTGGGCCTCGGGCCGGACGGCAACCTCTACGTCGCCGACGTCTTCAACATGCGAATCCGGGCCATCTGCCTCAAGCCGGCGATTACGTTCGGTCGCGACATGGCCGAAGTCGGCCACGTCTACACCATCGTGGGCAAGCCCAACTGCCGGGATGGCGCTTCGCAGTGCGACAACGGCTACGAGCGTGACGAGGCGGCCGGTGCAGGTGGCGACGGCGTTCCGGGCCTCGAGGCCCGCCTGACGGGTGTGCGCGGTATGGCCTTCGATGGCGACGGCAACCTCGTGTTCTCGGACAGCTGGGGCTGGCCCGAGAAGGGCAAGGAGACCGAGCCCAGCGTCGCCGTTAGGCACCGTATCCGGGTTCTTGCCGGCAAGGCGGGGCGCTTCTACGGCGTGACGATGAAGGCGGGCCACGTCTACACCATCGCCGGCAAGGACGGCATGACCGGCTTTGCGGGTGACGCGGCCCAGCCGGCGCTGGGTGCCCCCATCGGATACCCGCAGGCCGTCATCGTCCGCAAGAACGGCGACGTGCTCTTCACCGAGGCCGATACGGACCGGATCCGCCGGATTTCTCCCGCCGGTGTCCTGACGACCTTTGCCGGTGGTGGTCCCAAGCCGGCCTCAGGTGAGGTCTCAACCTATGGTGACGGCGAGTCCGCCTTGCGCGCCTACATCGGTCGGCCCTTCGGCCTCGCCGAGGATCAAGGCGGCAACGTCTACGTGACGATGCGCTCCGTCAACCTGATCCGCCGCATCAGCCCGGACGGCGTCATCCAGACCATCGCCGGCACGGACGGCGTCGGTATCCGTGGTGACCACGACGCCCGCCGCATGGCCCTGAACCAGCCCTTCGACCTGGCTGTCCTGCCGGATGGCAGCCTGCTGGCCTCCGAGGCCCGAGGCCATCGCTTGCTGCGGTTCTTCGTGCAGTGGGGCCTGTAGGCCAGCAGGGCACAGCCTGAAGTCATGGATACGACCAACACCCTGACAGAGCCCAGCCTGCTGCAGATGCTGGCGCAACGGGTCCCGGACGAGATGGCCCTGCCGCTGCTCGAGTCGTGCCTCGAGGTCCTGGGTCAGCCCCGAAAGCCCGTCTACACGATGGACGACGTGATCGCCATTGGCGAGGTCCTGACCAGCGCTGCGGCCGCCCTGCTGGATGAAGGCCTGGGTATCCTCGAGGCCGAGGCAGGCAAGGACACGGAGGTCGTCATCCAGCCCGTCGACGCCAAGGAGCGTAATACCGGACGGCTTTGAGCGAGCAGGTCCCGGAAGGACTGACGCGCCCGGCATCAAGGCCGGCTCCCCTCAGGGGAACCGGCCTTGTCACCGAAAGGGGCATCAGCCCCCGAAGCCGAAGAGCTTCTTCACGCCGCCTACGATGCTGCCTGCCTTCTTGAGGCCATCGCCGACCATGTTGCCTGCGGCATCGACCAGCTTGCCGGCCTCCTTGGCCGCCGCTGACGCCACGCGCTTCGAGGTGGCGCCCGGGTCACGGAAGAAGTCCGCCGCCGTGCTCGCGGCCTGGGCGCCGAGCTTGATCGCCGCCTTGCCGCCCGCCACAATCTTGTCCTTGTTGGCGATGCCGTAGCGAATCAGGTCCAGGCCCAGGGCCGCGACCTTGAGGCCGGCACCCACCACCGGGCCGGCCGGAGGAATCAGCATGGCCACGCTACCTGCCATGTTCAAGGCCTGGCTGGCCAGTTCGCTGCCGTTCTTCCAGTTGAGGCCGTTCTTGGCGATGTCCGAGGCCGCACCCGTCACGCCAAAGGCCCCCGACGCAATACCGGCCACCGGGTTGAGCTTGGCGGCGATGCCGGCCTTGCCCGCCAACTGCGCCACGCCGCCCACCCCGTTCAGGGTCGTCAGGGCATCGCGACCGATGCCGCGCACGAAGTCTGGGTCGGTGAACTTTCGCGGGTCCTTGGCAGCCGCCACCAACGACTTGCTCATGTTGATGGCGGAGATGCCCCCGCGCACCACGTCGATGCCCACGCCCACCTTGGCCATCGTGCCAAGCGGCTTGGCATCGGGCACCGCTGCGGCCTTGGGCTGGTAGGCCACGCCATTGGCCTTCGCCTCACCGAATGCCCTGAGCTCGTTGCGGAAGTTGCCACGCTCACGCACCAGCTTGTTCCACTTGGCAACGCCATCCCGGGAAGCCTCGGCTCCCTCGATGGTTGCCGCAGCGTCATTGTTGCCGGTCATCCGGGCCACGGTACCCGCAACGGCCAAGCCGGCGGTGGCAACCATCTCGGGCTTGATGTTCCGGACGGAACCGATCAGGCGCTTCGCCTGATCAAGGCTCAGCTTTTCCGTCTGACCTCCCGACGGGCGAGCGCCTTCCAACTGGCCGGACCCCTTGAAGGCGTCGCCGGCGAGCGCCGAGGGCGCGGAAGGCACCGGCTCGATCGGCGCGGAACCACCGCTCCTGGAACCCGCTGCCCCCAGGCCCTGGCTTCCCAGCGGCTGGGTGCCCACGGGGCGCTTCGCGTTGACGCTCATGCACGGTTCTCCTTGTCTTCATCGTCCGCAACCGGACGCAGCCTGATGCCCCGATTCAACAAGGCTTGGAGAACAATTGATGCCGCTTAATGATTCAGAGCGTCTTCGAGAAGATGCGCCCCCGCTCGGGCGCCTGCCTCAGGTACGCATCGAAGACCATGCAGATGTTGCGAATCAGCATCTGGCCGACAGCCGTGACCTCCAGCGCCTCAGGCAGCCTGCGCACCAGTCCGTCGTCCTCGAACGCCGCCAGTTCCGACCACTCGGTCGCGAAGACCGCATCGAACGAGATGCCATGTCGGGCCTCGATGCGCGCCTTGTCGATCCTGCCGTGTCCGATGAGCGTGTTGATGACATCCCGGCGCAGACGGTCATCCGCCGAGAGGTGCATGCCCTTGGCCACGGGCCCTTCCGAGCCCTCCATCGCGGTCATGTAGGCCGCAAGCGTCCGCTGGTTCTGGTAATAGGCCCCGTCCAGGTCGCTGATGGCCGACATGCCGAAGGACAACAGGTCGCTGTCGGCACACGTCGTATAGCCCATGAAGTTGCGACGCAGCGAACCTTCCTTGCGGGCGTGGGTCAGCTCGTTGTCCGGCCGGGCGAAGTGATCCATCCCGATATAGGCCATGCCGGCATCGACAAAAGTATCAATCGCCCGCTCGAACAGGCGCAGCTTGAGGTCCGAGTCGGGCAGATTCTTGAGATTGCGCTGGTGCGGAAAGACCGAGGGCAGATGGGCGTAGTGGAACAGGGCCAGTCGATCGGGTGAGATGGCGAGGACTTGGTCCATCGTCTTCACGAACCCGTCCCACGTCTGCTCGGGCAGGCCGTACATCAGGTCCAGGTTGACGCTGATGAAGCCCTGTTCCCGGCACATGGCCACCAAATCACGCGTCAGCTCGAAGGACTGCAGGCGATTGACGGCTTTCTGGACCACGGGGTCGAAGTCCTGGACGCCCATGCTGATGCGGTTGAAGCCCAGCTTGGCCAGGGTCTCGACGTGAGCACGCGTCGTGACGTTCGGATGGACCTCGAGCGAAACCTCGGCACCGGGCGCGAGGCGGAACGGTCCGAACAGGATGCCGAACAGGCGCTCGATCTCGTCCGGTTGGAGATGCGTGGGCGTACCCCCGCCCCAATGCAACTGCACGACAGGCCGCGACGTGTCGACCTGCGCGGCGACCCAGGCCACTTCACGCTCGAGGGCATCCAGGTAGGCCGTGACCCGGGCCCGGTCCTTGTTGAGCTGGATGTTGCAGCCGCAGTAGAAGCACAGCTTCTCGCAGAACGGGATATGGACATACAGCGAGAGCGGCATGCCGGCGCGGGCCGTCGCATTGGTCCGCAAGGCCTCGCGGGCGCCCTCCGGGCCGAAGTCCGCAGACCACTCGGGCGCCGTGGGGTAGCTGGTGTAGCGGGGACCGGACTGCGCGTACCGCTCGAGCAGGTCGCGCGGGACCCTGAAAGCCGATGCAGGGGGCGCCATCAGGCCTGGTCCCCGTTGCCCATCGGATCGCGCGTCGCTTCCACAAAGGCCCGGACATGGGCGACAGGGATGTCAGGCAGCAAGCCGTGCCCAAGGTTCCACACGTGGCCAGGCCTGCCGGCCACGGCCTCGGCCAGAGCCCGGACACGCTGCCGGATCCGCTCGGGCGCGGCGTAAAGCAGGCAGGGATCGATGTTGCCCTGCAAGGCCACGCGATCACCATGGCGGTCCATGATGGCCGGCAGGTCGCATCGCCAGTCGAGAGACAGCATGTCGGCCCCGGAATCCACCATCGCCTCGACAAGATGGGGGCTCATGCCGACGTACAGCGTGACCGGCACGCCAACCTGCTTCAGGGCCCGGACGATCTTGCGGATGGGTGGCAAGGCCACGGCACGCCACGTGGCTTCGTCAAGGATGCCGCCCCACGAGTCGAAGACCTGCACCATGCGCGCGCCGCCGCGCACCTGGTCTGCGAGGGAGCTGGCCACGGTGTCGGCCATCCGGTCCAGCAGTTGGGCGAAGGCGGCCGGATGCTCGGCGAGGAAGCGCCGTGTGCGGGACCAGTCCTTGCTGCCGCCGCCATCGATGGCATAGCACGCGAGCGTGAAGGGCGCCCCGGCGAAGCCGATGACCGGCACCCGGCCGGCCAGGCGGTCGCAGACTTCCTCGACAGCCTTGCGGACGAAAGGCAACTCGGTCGCGGCATCGGCGACCCGGACCCGGTCGAGGTCGGCGAGCGCCCGGACGGGGTTGGCGATGCGGGGCCCCTTGTCGAGGAAGGCGACCTCGAAGCCCATGGCCTCGAGGGGCACCAGGATATCCGAGAACAGGATGGCAGCATCCACGCCCAGGATATCGACGGGTTGGACCGTGACCTCGGCCGCCAGAGCGGGTGTCCGGCACATCGTCAGGAAGTCGGCCCTTTCACGGACTGCCCGGTACTCCGGCAGGTAGCGACCCGCCTGCCGCATCATCCAGACCGGCGCCCTGTCGACGGGTTGCCGGCGCGCTGCGGCGAGGATCCTGGGTGCCGTGCCGGGTGTCGCGGTGGTCATGCATGCCATGGTAGCGCACGCCACCGGAGAGGACTCAGGACTCCATGCGCTCCAGAATCTCCCGGACATAGGCGCGGGTCTCCCTGAAAGGCGGAACGCCATCGTACTTGCGTACATTGCCGGGACCGGCGTTGTAAGCAGCGAGCGCCAGCTTGGTGTCGCCGTTGAAGGTCTGGATCTGCTCCCGCAGGTAACGGGCCCCCCCACGAAGGCTCTGGACCGGATCGAAGGGATCCTTGACACCCATGGCCCGGGCCGTGGCGGGCATCAGTTGCATCAGGCCCTTGGCCCCGGCCGGAGAGACCAGATGAGGGCGACCATTGGACTCTTGCTGCATCTGAGATGCAAGCAGGTGAGGATCCAGACCGAACTCGCGCGCGACTTCCTGAATCTGGGGCCACCAGCGCTTGACCGCAGGCAAGGCCCATTCGGGCGCAGCCTGCCCGCCGGCCGCCACCTTGGGTCTGGCGGTCGCGAGCGTGTCCCGGGCGACGTCCGTGCGCGCCACCGCTGCCTCTGGCGCCCGGGTTTCCGGTGCCGCGGCACGCGAAGCACCACCCGGCGGCTGGCCGAGCGGTGTTGACCTCGAGACTTGCGGCATCCTGTCCTCCGGAAAATCCACGGTTTTAGTACCCACAAAAGCAGGGTCCGGGGCATCGGCGGCGTGGCATGATGGCCGTCAGGGGGTAGCCTGCGTGCCGCAAGACCTTGAGTACATCGTCTTCGACGTGGAGACCACGGGCCTCAGCCCCTCTCAGGACGCCCTGATCGAAGTGGCCGCGATGCGCTTCACGGCGGCCGGCGCGACGTGCGACACATTCCACGCCCTCGTCCGCCCCCCGCGGGACTACATCCCCCACAAGATTCAGGAACTGACGGGCATCCGCCCTCAGGACGTCCGGGAGGCCCCCGGCCCCGAGCGCGTCCTGCCGGACTTCCGGCGGTGGCTCGGGGACGGCCGCACGCCCATGCTGGCCCACAATGCGGTCTTCGACCTCGACTTCCTCGGTCCCGCCATGGCCCGGATGGGCCTGGACCTGCCGGTGGCCCCGGTCTTCGACACCCTCGAGATGGCGCGTGCGCTGCTGCCGGACCTGGTCAACCACAAGCTGGTAACGGTCGGCCAGGCGCTGGGCCTGGGATCGGATGTGCTGCACCGGGCCGACGCGGACGGCGCCCTGCTCAAGGACATCTTCCTGGCCCTGGGACGCCTCGCCGGGCTCGGAACACCCGAGGCGATCGCCGCCCGATTCAAGCCGCTACGCTTCCAGGCCACGCCACAACCACGTATCGAGCCCGAACTGCTGCCCGTCCCCGAGGACCCGCCGGGCTTCGAAGGCCTGAAGCAAGCCATCGCGGACCGGACCGCCATTCGTTTCGTCTATCAGGGGGGGCGCGACCCCGGGCTGGCCCGGACCATCGTCCCGACCCGACTGGGCAGGCTGGGCCAGAACCTCTACATCAAGGGCACCCCTCCCGGCGGCTCCAGCGAGCTGACCTATCGCCTCGAGCTGGTATCCGGCTGGCAGGTCCTGCCTCAGGCCCCATCGCCACCGTCCCCGCCCTGAACGTGACACCGGGCGGCCCGTGCTAGCATGACCCACCCCTTCCAGCGAGTCGCATGCTTCTCGGCCACCAGCCCAATATCCGCTTTGCCTTCGGCCTGCACCTGCACCAACCCGTCGGCAACTCGGACGAGGTCGCGACCCGTGTCTGCGACCAGGCCTACCTGCCCTTCCTGCGCGCGCTGGAACGGCATCCCGCGATTCCCGTCGCCCTGCACTTCAGCGGATCGATCCTGGACCGCTTCGCCGCCCACAGGCCCGAGCTGCTGGCGATCGTCCGCGGCCTTGTCGCACGGGGACAGGTGGAAGTCATCGGAGGCGCCTACCACGAACCCCTGCTGGCCCTGATCCCTGACCAGGACCGCCGGGACCAGGTCTTTGCACTGTCGGACCGCTTGCATGAGCTGTTCGGCAAGCGTCCGACCGGCCTGTGGCTGACGGAGCGCGCCTGGGAACCGCATCTGGCCGATGCCATCGGCCGTACGGGCCTGACATGGACGGTCCTGGACGACGAGCACCTGCAAGCCGGCGGCCTGAGGGGCCCCCAGCGCTTCGGCAACTGGATCACCGAGGACGCGGGGACCGCCTTGCGCATCCTGCCGATGCACACCGACCTGCGCCTGCTCATCCCCAATGCCGAACCGGAGGACGTGCTGCGCTACCTGCACGACCACGCCACCCCGGACGGCAGCCGCATCGCGGTGTTCTTCGATGACGCCTCGCGATTCGGGGCCTGGCCCGGCACCCATCAGCGCCTCTACGGGGAAGGTTGGCTGGACCGCTTCTTCACGCTGCTCGCCGAGAATCGCTCCTGGGTCATCTGCGACACGCCTTCGGCTCACCTCGCCGCGCTGGCACCCTGGGGTCAGGTCTACATCCCCGCGATGAGCTACCGCGAGATGGCCGGCTGGTCCCTGCCGCCCGAACTCGAGCCGGCCCACGCACGGGCAGCGGCCGCGCTGGGCCCCGAGCTCGCGCCGTTCCTTGGCGGCGGTTTCATGCGCCGCTTCCTCGCCCGGTACCCCGAGGCCAACATGCTGCACAAGCGCATGCTCGATGTTTCCCGCAGGCTGGGCGAGGTCCGCGAGCATCTGGCCGGACAAGCGGATCCGCGGCTGGCCGAAGCACGTGAGGCCCTGTGGCGCGGGCAGGCTAACGAACCCTTGTGGCACGGGGTTTTCGGTGGCCTCTACCTGGCCAACCTGCGGGATGCCGGCTGGCGGGCCCTCATCGAGGCGGACAGGTTGATCGACGGCCTGCGTCACGGCGAGGCGCCCTTCCTTGAAAGCAGCAGCCAGGACCTGGATCGGGACGGCCGGGAAGAGACCATCGTGCGGACGCGTGACCTCACGGCCGTCGTCACGTGGCAGGGCGGTGCCCTGCTCGAGTTGGACATGAAGCCCTGGGCCCGCAATGTCCTCGACACGCTGACCCGCCACCCCGAGGCCTATCACGCGCCACTGGTGATGGCCTCGGCCCGGAATGCGGCCCACGAGGCCAACGGGACGGGCCAACGCGCTGCCCAGGAGTTGGTCATGGTCAAGGAGGGTGCCCAGGCGGCCATGGCCCGCGACTGGCATCGCCGTGCCTCGTGCCTGGACCACCTCCTGCATCCGGACAGCACGCTCGAGCAGTGGGCCGATGCCACCTATGGCGAACAAGGGGACTTCGTCCTCGAGCCCTACCGCATCGACACCGCCAGGGAACCGGCCGGGCTCGTCGTGACGGCAGAGCGCGAAGGGCACGTCTGGGTCGGACAGGACTTCAGGCCACTGGCGATCCGCAAGGACTACCGATTCACCGAGAACGGCAAGGGCCTCGAGGTCACGCTCACGCTCCGGCATCCGGGCGACACGCCACTGGCCCTCTGGTACGGCATGTCGTCGACCCTGGCCATCGTGCCCGGGGCCGATGTCGGACATACGTTGACGCTGGGCGGGGAAACCGGTTCGGTTGCCTTGCGTCGGCGCGCCGAGACCATACCCGGCCTGCGCTTTGCGGACGCCCGTTCGGGACGCGGCCTGTCCCTGGATTGGTCCATGCCTGCAAACGTCTGGACGACACCCGTCGAGACCCGCTCGCAAGGTACGGAAGGCATCGAGCGCCTCTTCCAGGGATGTGCCGTGCTGATCCACTGGCAGGTGAAGCTCGAACCCGGAGTACCGTGGAGCGTCACGATGCGCTGGACGGCCGAAGCGCCCGGCGCCTGACGACTATCGCTTGAGGATCAGTTCGTCCTTGGGAAAGCCCTTGGCGAGGATCCACTGTTCCATCAGTGCCGTCTCACGACGCCGGACGGGGTCCATGCCGCCCAGCAGCACGTGGGCCCGGGCCGCACCCTGATAGGCACCCACGGCTTCATCGCGCAGGGTGGCGATGCGGCGATCGAGGACCTTGGTCGACGAGGAGTTCCGGTTGGCCTCGGCGATATCGTGGGCCGAGGAAGAACGCAGGAAGGTATCGCGGCTCATCCGGTAGAAGGTCGACGCCTCCTCGGACTTCAGACGGGAAATCTCGGCCGCGGGCGTCCCCACCCGCGCCAATTGCTGTTCGGCCTCGGTGTAGGGCTTGCCGGTCCGCAGGTATTCGCGGATGGCCGCCCTGTAGGCGACCTCGGGCGCACGGGGACGACCCGAGTGCGCCGCCGTGCGGATGACCTCTCCCTCGGCGTGTAGGCCGGACAGCATCATGTGGTCCTTGTCCGGACGGGCATCGTGGAGCCCGGGTTCGGGACGGACGGGAGCCGGACGTGCCGTGACCGGACCGACGGGTGCCGGACCGGAAGGGACGCCGCGGAGGTTGGCCTGCAAGTCTGCCATGCCATGGTTATGCCTCGAAGCAGGCGGTTTCTTGCCTCCGGGCCGACGGGAAGCCTCCGGACGGGACGACCGGGCGCGCGATGGTGCATGATGGGCGTGTCCATGGAACTGCACGACGCCATCCTTCGCCGCCGGACGACCAACGGCCCCTTCCTGCCGGATCCGGTCCGCCCGGAGCACCAGCGGCGCATCATCGAGGCCGCGAGCCGTGCACCCAGCCACTTCAACAGCCAGCCGTGGCGCTTCGTCCTGATCGACGACCCCGATCGCATCGGCCGGATCGCCAGCCTCGCCGGCGAAAGCATGACACGCCTGATCGAGGACGGCCTGTTCTTCGAGCGCTACAAGCGCTACTTCCGCTTCTCGCGCGAAGAGATGGACGAACGCCGCGACGGCATCTTCATCGACCACCTACCCGGCCCGCTCCGCCCCTTCATCCAGAAGGTCTTCAGCGAGACCGGCCTCAAGGTCATGCGGACACTGGGCGTCCCCGAGCGCCTGGGCAAGGACAACCAGAAACTGGTCGCCGGCAGTCCGCTGCTGCTGGCGGTGATGCTCGACCGGGAAGAGTACGTCCCGGACAAGCTCAGCGGCTTCTACAGCCTTTTCGGGATGGGCGCCGCCATGGAAAACATCTGGCTGACGGTCGGGGACCTCGGGATGGGCATCCAGTTCGTCAGCACCCCGATGGAGGTGCCGGCTTGCTGGCAGGAAATCCAGAACCTGCTCGAGGTCCCGCCGGACCTTGCCCTGATGGCCATCTACCGCCTGGGCTACCTGCCACCCGAGACCCGGCGGCCGACAATCGACTGGACCAGCAACGAACGCAAGCCCTACGACCGTTTCGTGTTCCGCAACACCTGCAGGCAACCGGAGCCGCTCGCGTGACCGTCCACCTGCGCGCGATGGCCACCGCGACACCCGAGCACGCCGTGGGCCAGGCAGAGGCCCTGGCGCTTGCCGGCAAGCTCTACCCGGACCTGGCCGCCATCCCCCGCGTGGCCCGGGTCTTTGCCAACTCGGGCATCGAGCGCCGCTATCTGGCCCGCCCGCTTGCATGGTTCGACGCGGGGCACGACTTCGCGGCCCGCAACGACGCATGGGTCGAGACCGCCGACTTTCTCGGCCGCGAGGTAATCACGGCGGCCCTTCTGGCAGCCGCCCTCGAACCCGGCGACATCGACGCCCTCGTGATGGTCACCACGACAGGCCTGCGGACACCCAGCCTGGATGCGCGCTGGATCGACACGCTCGGCTTTTCCAGATCCACGCTCCGCCTGCCGATTTGGGGACTGGGTTGCGCGGGCGGCGCCGCAGGACTTGCCCGTGCCGCGGATCTGGTCCGTGCCGGCAGGCGCAACGTGCTCCTCGTCGTGGTCGAATGCTGCTCCTTGACCTTCGTGCGCGAGGACGACCGCCGCAGCAACTTCACGGCGACGGCGCTGTTCGGGGACGGGGCGGCGGCCGTGGTGCTCTCGGCCGAAGGTCCGGGGCCGCGCATCCTGGGCAGCAGCAGCACCCTGCTCGAGGATTCGGACGACATCATGGGCTGGGACCTCTCTCCCGAAGGCCTCAAGGTGCGCTTCGCCCGCGACATCCCCAATCTGGTCTCGCGCCACGTACCGGACAGCCTCGCCCACGCCTGCGCGGCCCAGGGGCTCGCGCCCGACGCCATCCGCCACCACGTCGTCCATCCCGGCGGCCCAAAGGTCCTGGGTGCCTACGAGACCGTGCTGGGCCTCGGTGAGGGGGGATTGGCCGAGGCGAGGTCCGTCCTGCGGGACTTCGGCAACATGAGCGCACCGACGGTGCTTTTCGTCCTCGACCGGCTGCTGCGCCGGGGTCCCGAACCCGGCTTCGGTGTGCTGACGGCGATGGGCCCCGGCTTCTCGGTCGAGCACGTCGTCTTCGAGGTCACGGGCACGTGATGAACCCGGTCGGAGGCGCGGTCGCCGTCCTGGGCCTGGCAGCGCTCGTCATCGTCCAGCGCCTCGTCGAACTGCGCGTCGCCAGGCGACACGAGGCGTGGGCCCGCGCTCAAGGCGCAGTCGAGCACGGACGCGGGCACTACCCCTGGTTCTTCCTGCTGCACGGCGGCTGGCTGGCCGGCTGGATCGCCGAGGGCTGGATCGCGGGCACGGGCCTGCACCCGGCCTGGGCGGCCGCGTGGCTGCTGCTGCAGATCGCCCGGGCCTGGGTGATCCGCAGCCTCGGTCCTTACTGGAATACGCGCATCCTCATCGTCCCGGGGGCCTCGCTCGTTCGCCGGGGACCCTACCGCTGGATCAAGCACCCCAACTACCTGGTGGTGGCCGCCGAGATGATCGTGACGCCGCTTGCGGTGGGCGCGCCCTGGACGGCGCTGGCGGGCACGTTGGCCAATGCAGCCATGATGGCCGTCCGCATCCCGGCCGAGAACCGGGCCTTGGCCACGATGAGAGGCCTGGTGCTGGCGGCAGCGATCACCTCCGGCCTCGCCGCCTGCGCGACACCCGCGGGCCTCGCCGGTGCGCCGGCGGCTCGGGCGACCATCGAGGCACGCCTGGATGGCCAGGCCTTTCCCCATGGTTCCGTCCGCATCATCTCGACCTACGGCGAGGAGCTGGCGCGTCAGGGCGGACACGCTGCATCGGATGGCAACTTTGCCGTGACGTGGCCGGACGAAGGCCTGACCGTGGCCATCGTACTCGACGGGACCCGCCCCGATGGCAGCCCGGTGATGGTCTCGGCCCTTATGCGCACCGGCGGCCAGAAGCTTGTCGATGAAGCCGCCTCGGTCATCTGCGAAAAGGCCTTGTCGACCTCTGGGGGGCTTGGCCCGCAGTTGGCCAGCCGCCTGACAGTGGCCGACATCGATCGCCTCGAGACGGCGGCGCGTCAGGCCCTGACGGCCGACGAAGCCCGACGTGCCGCGACGGACGGGGAGGGCTTCGGCGCGCTCTTCCCCAGCCTTGTGGCGCGCAGCCCCGCCCTGACGGACGCGTGGCGCATCGCCGGCGGCAACTGAGTCAGTCGTCCTCGGACCAGGACGCCTGCGCGGCCACAGGGTAGACCCACGTGGGGTCGAGGCGGCCGAAGGGATTGTCGAGGGCCTCGTAACGCTCCACCAGACTCTCGTCGGGATCGCCCGCATCCACCATCTCCGCCAGGCGGCGGAAACGATCGAGATGCTCGCGAATCCGCGCGGCTGCATAGTCTGCCGCACCGCCGCCCGCGCCGACCATGCGAGGCCAGTCCCCCGACGCCAGCAGCATCGCTTCGCGCTGTGCCTGGGCCAGCGCACGCATCATCAGGGGGCGATCGTCCCCGCCGCGGTGGCCCACCAACGACTCGGCATGATCGGCCGTGGCAGACACCTGTTGCCAATACCAGTCCGTGTTGAGAGGCTGCCAGGGCAACAGGGTACCCGAGCGATCCCATGACGAAGGCAGGACCGCCGACAAGGAACGCGTCGGCGACCAGGCCGCCACCTCGCCTGCGGATCGCAGCGTCAAGCCGGCCTCGCCCGCCCGCCCGAGCACCTGCATGAACCAGCGCTTGCCTTCGGGCCAGGCCAGGAAACGCGCTGCGTCCACGGGAAGCAGGAGGCACGCCTGCCGACCCGTCCGTCCGGTGGCGGCATCGAGCAACTGGCGCGCGAGGGCGAGGGCGCTGGCGGCATGACGATCCGCAAGATCCCGGGCCTGCTCGGGGAGGTAGGGCACGGACGACGCCTCGCCCTCTTCCTCTCCACCCCGCGCCAGCAAGGGACCCGCTGGCGCTAACGACATCGGGGCGTCGGGCACCACGCCCAGATAGCCACCCTCGCCCGGAAAGCCGGACAACGGATCGAGGCAAGCCGCCATGAAGCTGTCGGGGGGCGCGAGGTGCACGAGGCCCTCCGGTGACGAGGCCGGACCGAAGGGCTCGCGCGAACCGATGCCATCGTCCTGATCCACCCATCCTCGCGCGCTGTCCAGCACATAGCGGAAGCCGACATCCGCGGCCAACCCGTCCAGGGACCAGCCTCCAGCAGCTGCGGAGGCCCACGCGCCCTCGGGCGTCCAGAGCCCCTCCGGGGCCGCCCCCATCAGTTCCTCGAGCGTCACCCGGGCCACTTGCAGTTGCATGCGCGCCGCCGAGGGGCGGGGCGAGAGCGGCAGGACCGCCCCGGTCGCCGGGGCCGCCAGAACCTCGACAAGGCCATCCGCCTGGAGTGCGGCAAGGGCAGCGAGTGGCTGCTGGGCCAGCGTGCCGAACCAGGCCTCCTCCACCTCGCCCATGCGCTCGCGCTCCCAGGCCCACGCCAGCTCAAGGTCGGCCGGAAGGCCCGACGGAAGCTCGCGAACGGCCTCCCAGCGACGCCGCAACCACTGACCGATGCCCCTCAGGATCTCGCGATCGGCGAGTTGGGCCGCAAGGACGGGGGACAAGGCCACGGACAGGCGGCATGGCGAGGCACATTGGCGCCACGCCATCAGGAGGGGCACAAGCACCTCGGCGGCATGACGCTGCAGTTGGTGTTCCCCGAAGGGCCAAGCCCCCGCACGCCGGACGTAGGGAACGTGCAGCAGGACCGCCGGCACCAGGGCGCGCTCGGACATGGCTTCACCATCCCCCGGCGACCGCCGGGCGTCAACCGGAGAGGCCTGCGAAGCCGTGTCTTTGCCGCTTCTTCTCCGGATGTTTACCAAGTCATGCCGGCTTATGACCGACAACCGGATCAGTCCCCCTACGAGGAGCTCCACCCGATGACCGCCATCCGCAGGCTGAACGCCCCCCAGGGCGCCGCCCCGCGCGTGCAGGCCGGCGGCGGGCCCTCGAAGCCGGCCATGCGCTGGATCCCTTCGGTCAACCACAACGCGCGCCCCGGCGGCAAGAACGACATCGACACCATCGTCCTGCACCACACGGGTGGCGGCTCGCTCGAGAGCAACGTGGCCTGGATGAACAACCCGGCCAGCAAGGTCTCTGCGCACTACACGGTGGGCAAGGACGGCCGCATCGTCAACAGCGTCCGGGACGAAGACAGGGCCTGG
Organism: Candidatus Sericytochromatia bacterium; assembly: GCA_035286125.1. GTDB lineage: Bacteria > Cyanobacteriota > Sericytochromatia > S15B-MN24 > VGJW01 > VGJW01. Next base: position 15,783 of record JAYKIS010000057.1, on the reverse strand, counting down.
CACGCGGGCACCAGCCGCTACAAGGGCCGTGACGACGTCAACGACTTCTCGGTGGGCATCGAGATCGTCAACAAGGGCGACCATGTCGATCCCTATCCTCCGGAACAGATGGAAGCCGTGGCGCACCTTGTCGCCTGGTTGATGACCACCCATGGCATCAGCTACGAGCGCATCACCGGGCACCGGGACGTCGCGCTGCCCAAGGGCCGCAAGGTCGATCCCTCGAACAATTTCGACTGGCAGGACCTGAAGGCCCGTGTACAGCGGCACCTCGGCCAGGCCCCCGTGCCGCCCGGCGGGCAGCCGGCCACCCCGGTGGATCAGGCCCCGGCTCCCCGTCCGGCACCCGCCCCGGCCCGCCCCGACGGCACCGTCACCGTGCGCAAGGGAGACACCCTCTGGCACCTGGCCGAGGTCCACCTCGGTGATGCCACCCGCTGGCGCGAGATATACGAAGCGAACCGCGATCGCCTGAAGGATCCCAACCTCATCCTGCCCGGCCAAGTCCTGCGCCTGCCCGGCATGGCTGTAGCCCCTGCACCCGGGTCGCAACCGGGGCAGCCCGCTCCTGCACAGCCTGCGCCGGTCCAGCCCGCACCCGCACAGCCCGTCCCCGGCCAGCCCGCGCCGGGCGGCACCATCCTGCCGGTCCACCCTCCGGCCGCCCCGATGCCTGCTCGGCCCTATGTGCCGCCCGTCCAGGAGATCGCGCCCCCCGCACCGCCCGTGCAGGCGCAGCCCGGCCCGGGGCCCGCACCTGCACCTGCGCCGGCCCCCACACCCGTGCCGTCGCCGGCACCCGGTCGGCCTGCTCCTTCCCCTGGCGCGGGCGTCGATCGCCTGGGCTGGGCCCTCCGGGGCGGAGCGCCACTCGCAGGTGGCCTGATCGCCGGTGGCACCGGGTCCGCCTGGGGCGGCGCAGGCACGCGCCTTGGCTACGGGGCACGCATTCCGGGGGGATTGATGGGGTCGGCCCTCTTCGCGGGTCTGGGTGCCCTCGTATCGAACGTCCTGGACTGGCGTGCAGGCAGGATCAGCGGTCGCCAGGCCCTTCTGGGCACGGCTGTCGATACCACCGCGTACACCGGCATCGCTGCGGCCTCGACCTGGATCGGCGGCGCGCTGGGCAGCGTCCTTCCGGGGTTCGGCACCGCCATCGGCATGGTCGCAGGCACGGCCGTGGGCATCGGGCTCTCGTGGCTCTACGAGAAATTTGTCCGTGGCCGCGGCATCGCGATGGCTGGCGCCGCGACCCAAGGCACCCGCAGCGACCTCGTGCCCCGGCCGGCCAGCGTGGGCGTGGTGCCCTCGGTGGACACCTTCACCCGCACGACGACAGCATCGTCACCGCGCCCATCCTTCGACAGCCGCAGCATGGTGCCCGAGGCGCGCTGACGCCCGGGGCTCAGGCCCTCAGCCCAGCCGCTTCTCGGAAGCGGGATCGAAGAGGTGCACGCGGGAAGGCCGCACGGAGAATCGTGCGCGGCTGCCCGGGGCCGGCGTGACCTCGACAGGCACGCGTGCCAGCGCAGGGCCGCGTGCCGACGCCGCACGGAGGTGAACGTAGCTCTCGGACCCCAGGGTCTCGACGACATCCACGTCGGCCTCGAGGGTGCAGCCCTCGGCCGACTCCGCCGGATCGAGGTGCTCGGGCCGAAGGCCGACCACCACCTTGCCGGGCCGGTGGTGGGGCTCGGCCGGCAGATCCAGCGCCAGACCCGGCGCCGTAACCCGCGCCCGGCCACCGGACACGTCGAGGACGGCGTCGAACAGGTTCATCTGCGGCGAACCGATGAACGTGGCCACGAACAGGTTCGCGGGACGATCGTAGACCTCGAGGGGCGAGCCATGCTGCTGCAGGTCGCCGCCGCGCATGACGGCAATCCGGTCCCCCAGGGTCATGGCCTCGGTCTGATCATGCGTGACATAGACGAAGGTCGTCGCAAGGCGCTGGTGCAGCTTCTTGATCTCGGCCCTCATCGACACCCGCAGCTTGGCATCCAGATTGGACAGGGGCTCGTCCATCAGGAAGACCTTGGGCTCGCGCACGATCGCGCGGCCGATGGCCACCCGCTGGCGTTGGCCACCCGACAGTGCCTTGGGCTTGCGCTCGAGCAGGTGTTCGATCTCGAGGGACCGAGCTGCCTCACGGACCTTGGTGTCGATGTCGGAGACGGGCACCTTGCGCAGCTTGAGGGCGAAGGCCATGTTCTCGTACACCGTCATGTGCGGGTAGAGGGCGTAGTTCTGGAAGACCATCGCGATGTCCCGGGCCTTGGGATGCAGGTCATTGACGACGACCTCGCCGATGCGCAGGTGCCCCCCCGTGATCTCCTCGAGCCCGGCGATCATGCGCAGCGCCGTCGACTTGCCGCAGCCGGACGGGCCCACCAGTACCAGGAACTCCTTGTCCTCGACCGCCAAGGACAGCTCACGGATGACCACATTGTCCCCGTAGCGCTTCTCGACCTTGTCGAAGACCACCTTGGCCATGAATCGGATCTCCTGACTGGGCGCATCCGTATGCCTACCGTCAAGCCCAGATAAGGCATCCTAGCAGAAGGAAGGCCCCCCGGGCGCGGATCGCGCGCCCGGGGGGCCTTTCAAGCAAGACCAATCAGCTTGCGACGGGAATGACCGACGACCGGGCCTGGGCGGCAGGGATGGCCTGAGCCTGGACGGGCACCGAAGCCGCTTGGGCGGGCGCGGCAGGTGCCGTCGGGGCCGCAGGGGTGGCAGACTGGTTGACCAGGCCCTCGAGCTGGCCCTGGATGGCGCCGTTCAGGCTCGGACGCACCTTGTTCTCGTAGAACTTGCCGGCGAAGTAGCTGAAGAGCGCTCCGACCCCGATGCCGACGACGGTGCCGATGCCCGGGATCAGGCTGCCGACGAGGCCGCCGACCATGGTGGCGGTGGCGCCGATGCCCGTGTAGGCCACCGTGTCCCCGGCCGTGTTGGCGACGAACTTGGTGAACGAGCTGCGGCCACTGAAGAGGTCGAGCGCGTTGGTGAAGACCGACATCAGGCCGGCCAGGGCGAAGTTGCTCTTGAGCAGGCCCGGCAGGGTGCGCAGGCTGGTGCTGATCGCGCTGCCGATGCCGGAGAAGAAGCCACCGCCCAGGCCTGTGCCGCCGGCGACCATCGCACGCGTCGCATCCGCCCCGGCACGGGACAGATGGAAGGCGTCACGAGCGGCACCCAGCGCCTTGGCCGACTGGATGACCGGGACAGCGACCCGCAGGCCACCGTGCATGTCGGTGCTGGCGAAGGGACCGACAGGTGCGGCAGGTCCGTTGATGGCCATCGGGGATACCTCGCTCAGGGGGGGGTGGAGCCAAGGGGGTTACGACGATGTTGTCCGGAGAATGGCGGCTGATACGGTAAACCTGCGGTGAAGAAATCCTCAATACCGGGAGAAGGATCAACCGCCCCGGCGGTGGTACATAGCCCAAGCAGGCCTCATCATGCATCCCGGACGCCGCCCAGCCATCGAGCAGTTCTACGCCATCCGCAAGACACGCGGCCTGGCGCTTGCGGCTGATGGCAAGACGGTCGCGTTCGTGACCAACCTGACGGGAACGCCGGAGGTCTGGACCGTGCCCGCTTCGGGCGGTTGGCCGCACCAACTGACCTTCGGGGGCCAAGCCGTGCAGCAGGTGCTCTGGGCCGACGACGGCGAGAGCCTCATCGTCTCGATGGACCACGATGGCGATGAGGACTTCGAAATCTTCCGGGTCCCGCGCGCCGGGGGCATCCCGACACGCCTGCACCCGCCGGTGAAGGAACAGACCCACCTCGGCGGCATCTCGCCGGACGGTAGGCTGCTGGCCTACGCCAGCAACCATGGTCATCCCGCCGCCTTCGACATCCTGCTGCACGACCTGACAACCGGCGAAGAGCGGGTCCTGTGGCGCAGCAGCCTCGTCGACCTGCCCCTCGACTTCTCGCCCTGCGGCCGCTGGTTGCTGGCCTACCGCTTCGAGCAGAACGCCAATCAGGACCTGCTGCTCATCGAGGTGGCCACCGGAGAGGGGCGGATCCTGACGGGACACGAAGGCCTTGTGCGTAACCACAGCGCAGTCTGGATCCCGGGCAGCACCTCCTTCCTCTTCCTTACGGACAGGGACCGCGACTTCATGGGCGTCGGCCGCTACGACCTCGAGACAGGGACATGGGCGTGGGCCCACGCCCCGGAACGGGACGTCATGGAACTGGCGATCTCCCCGGACGGTCGCTGGTGGGCCTTCATCGAGAACCGGGACGGCCACCTCGTGCCGGTCCTGCATGACCCGGCCACGGGCACCGTGACCGAGTTGCCGGACTACGCCGAGGGCGTGGCCAGCGAACCCCGCTTCTCGAAAGACGGCCACACACTGGCTTTCTGCCACGAATCGCCGGTGCGACCGCGCGACGTGCACGTCCTGGACCTCGCGCACCACGACCGGCCGGGCACCCAGATCACCTTCTCGCAAATCGGGGGTCTGTCCGCCGCAGACCTGATCCGGCCGGAAATCCTGCGCTACACGTCCTTCGACGGACTCGAGATCACGGGATGGCTCTTCACTCCCCGCGGAGAGGCGCCGCCCGAAGGCCATCCCGCCATCATCTGGCCTCACGGTGGCCCGGACTCGCAAGTCATCGCGAACTTCCAGCACTGGTTCCAGGTCTTTGCCGGAGCGGGCTACATGGTCCTCGCCCCCAACTTCCGCGGCAGCACGGGCTATGGCAAGGCGTTCCAGGCGCTCAACCGGCGCGACTGGGGCGGGGCAAGCTTCCGCGACATCGTCGCCGGCGCCGACCACCTGATCGATCTGGGCAACGTCGACCCCTCACGCATCTCCGTCGTCGGCGGGTCGTTCGGGGGGTTCATGGCCCTTACGGCCGCCACCCGGGAACCGGACCGCTGGGGTGCCATCGTCGACATCTTCGGCATCAGCAACCTGTTCACCTTCATCGAGACCACCCCGGCCTGGTGGAAGCCCTACCTGCACCAGATGGTGGGCCACCCCGTCGCGGATCGCGCCCTGCTCGAGGAACGCAGCCCCATCAACTTCATCGACCGCGTCAAGGCCCCGATTCTGGTCATCCAGGGTGCCAACGACGCACGCGTGGTCAAGGCCGAGTCGGACCAGGTCGTCGAACGCCTGCGGGGCCTCGGCGGCACGGTCGAGTACCTGGTCTTCGATGACGAGGGCCACGGCTTCAGCCACGTCTCAAACGAGATCCGGGCCGCGAGCGCCATCGTGGGCTTCCTGGACCGGCACATGCCGGCGACGCGCGCTCAGGTGCCGGCAGGAGCGCCACCGGCAAGCCACCCGGCCTAGGGCAGGAAAAGTCCGGTCCGAGCGTCCAGCCGGAAGACGCCCTCGGGCGCGATGAGCGTCCAGATGGCACGACGCTGCAGGTTGGCCTGGTCGAGCGTGAACACGTCCAGCCGCCCGGGGGCCATACCCTGACGAACAGCGACGGCCACGGCCTGGTCGCTGTCGATCCGCGGCCGCTCGATCAAGGCCTCGAGGGCGGCGTCCCTTGAGGTGACGCGGACCGACAGCCCCGTGTCGCCCAGCGCCACCACGACCATCTCGCGAGGGCGACGCGCCGACACATAGGTATAAGACCAGTCGTTCACAAGATAGCCGGCCATCATCGGGCCACCGGAGATTCGGGCAAGACGCGCCCTGTCATCCCAGTCGAGGGCGGCCCGTTCGGCGGAGGCCAGGCCAGCCAGTGCGGTCATCGCACCGGCCGATCGGGCCGTCATCGCCACCGCCGTCGCGGACCGGGCGGCAGGAGGCACCGAACCGCAACCGGCGAGACAGGACACGGCAAGCGCAAGCAAGCGAAAAGTCTGTATGGACATTCTAAGGAACCTTATAGGATAACGTTACCTTAACATATACTGGGGACAGGAAACAACTCCCGGCCCCCAAGGGAAGCCGGAGGGTACAATGTACCGTCACGTTCCCCTGCTGGAGCCACGTCGCCCATGCCCCGACGCCTCGAACCACCGACCGGCACCGATCGGCACGGCCGCCCTTCGGCACGGACCGTCATCGTGCTGGCCGGAGCCCTCGCTGTCGGCTCACTCCTGGGCTCGATGCCCGCCTCGGCTGCCGAAGGCCCCAAGGCCGCGGCACTCACGGACGTGCCCCCGAACCACTGGGCCTACAACGCCATCAAGGTGCTCATGGAGCGCTATCGCATCATGGGCAGCTTTCCCGACAACACCTTCCGGGGCGAGAAGGTGGTCAGCCGCTACGAGCTGGCCGCCATCCTGGCCTTGGTCATGGATCGGGTCAATGCCCGGGGCGACGAGCGCCTGACCGACGCCAACCGCGCCCTGGTCGACAAGCTTGCCGCGGAATTCCGCACCGAACTTGCGGCGCGGGCCGCCATGCAGGAGCGCCTCACCCAGCTCGAGAAGCAACAAGGCGAACTGACGAGCCAACTGACGGAGCTCAAGCAGCAGATCGGCGGGACCAACAAGGTGTCGGCCCACGTCGACAGCTCGATCATCGACGACCCGGAAGACAAGCTCTACCCGCACTGGACCAGCTCCACCCGGGTCGGTTTCTCGGGCAAGGTCAACGACATCACGACCGCGACCTTCGGTATCGGCGGCGGCTATGGCGCCCGACAGACCAGCGTCTCTCCCGCCATCGCGGGTGCATCGAAACCCCCCGCCGGCGACATGCGCCTGTCGGGCACGGCCGCCTTCACCACCAAGCTCAAGGGCGACCAGACGCTGACGACCCGATTCGGCTCCTTCGGCCTGGGCGCCCTGATGAACCTCAAGGGCTACGCCAGCCACTGGGGGGACGGGCTCATCGGTTCGGGCCTCGCGGAACCCTCGGGCTACGTCTCGCGCGGCGGCCGGGACCAGGGCTTCGCGGCCAAGATCGACAACTCCGGACTGTCGCTGGCAGCCGGCGTGAACTCCTACCTGATGGCGGCCTACGTGGGCTACGACTTCGGCATGGGCGACCTGAACATCATCGGCGACTTCGACCACAACAGCATCGGTGCCGTCACCCTGCCTCAGGCGCAGGCCTTTGCCGTCTCGTCGGCCCTCAACCTGGGCTCGGAGCAACTGGGCGTGCAGCTTCAGGGCGGCGTCCGCGGCAGCCTGAGCCCGAACGGCATCCTGCAGAACATGACGACGGCGGCGGGCGCGCAAGCCGTCGCCAATGTCTGGGGCATGGAGGTCGCTGGTGGTGCGGGCCTCAAGCAAGGTCCCGAGAAGACCAACACCACCCTGCAGCTTCAGCCGGCTGCCTATGTCTTCCGGCCTGCGGACGGCTGGGTGCCCTCGGTCCTGCTCGGGACCACGACGCCGTTCACGCTGGCGGGCAAGAAGACAGGTGAGGGTTCGCTGCTGGGCGACAAGGCGGGCTGGACCGTCCAACTGGGCATCGACAACCCGATCCTGCCCAACCTGGTGGTCGAGGCCAGCCTGCAGCAGGACATCCTCTTCGGCAGCAAGTACGACGGCTGGGCCTACGCCATCTTCAGCGGGGTGGACTTCTGAGGCACCGCCCGGGTCCTGCAAGGTGGGCCGCCCTGCCGGCAATCCTGCTGGTTGGCTGTGCAGGCTCGGGCCCGGCTTTGCCCGCAGGCGCGCTGGGTGGCAAGCTGACCTATCTGGACCGGCCAGCCCCGGGCAAGCGTGTTTCCCTGCTGGCCCGCAAGGGTGAAGCGTGGGTGGACGCGACAGGCGCGGACGGCAATCCCCTGACGGCCCAGGCCGACGGGGCCGGCGTCTACCACTTTCCCGCGCTGCCCGGGGGCACCTACCGCGTGGTCTACCTCGCCCAGGAGGTACCCGACGGCAATGGCGCCCCCCTGCCTTCTCGGGAAGTCGCGGCCTGGAACAGCGCCGACGTGACACACCGGACGGGCGGTACCTCGACGGTGCCCGACATCGAGGTGACCTACAACGGTCTGGTCTATCCGGATACGGGCCAGTCCTACCCGGTCGCCACCGAACTGCCCCTGCCATTCCACTGGGCGACCCACCGGCACGGCCGTCGCTACCGCCTGATTGTCTACGGCAATCGCGAGGGCCGCCCCCCAGCGTTCTATCAGGGACCGTGGACCGAAACGCCTTCGGCCGTCCTCGCACAGGAAGCCCAGCCGGACCTCTACGCCTGGGAGGTCTTCATCGACGGGGGCCCGAATGGCGAGGGGCGATCCGGACGTCGAAACCTGGATCTCAAGCCGCCAGCCCAGGCGGAACCCCCCGCCGAGGAGCCGGCCCCCGAGCCCTAGCTGCGAGATCCCTGGCGCTTGCGCTGTATCCGTGGGCGGCGGCGGATGTCCGGCCAGACGCGGACAGCGGCCAGGCCGACGAGGAAGCCGCCGACATGCGCCCACCAGGCGACGCCGCCACCCGTGGCCGACGCGACCTCGAGCCGCGAGACCGTCGCCGAGAAGGCCTGCACCACGAACCACCACCCCAGGAACCACCACGCCCGGATCTTGGGGAAGAGAATGAAGATGCCCAGCAGCAGCAGGGTCCGGACCCGTGCATCGGGAAACAGCACCATGTAGAGGCCCAGCACGCCGGCAATGGCGCCGGAGGCCCCGATGATGGGCACCTGAGAACCCGGCTCGAGGAGCGCCTGCGCCACGAAGGCCAGGGCTCCGGCTGCCAGGTAGAAGAAGAGATAACGCACGTGCCCCAGGCGACCCTCGACGTTGTCCCCGAAGACGAACAGGAACCACATGTTGCCCAGCAGGTGCAGCCATCCACCGTGCAGGAAGATGGCTGTCACCAGGGCTCCGAGGCCATCGGCACGGCCGCGCGCAAGCGCCCCCCAGAACGCGGCAGGCACGACACCGTGCCGCATCATCTCGCCCTCCAGGGCCTCACCAAGCTGAATCTGCCAGAGGAACACCCCGGCCGTCAGCAGGATCAGGCCCAGGTTGACGAACGCGAAGCGCTCCGAGGGCAGGTCATCCTTGATGGGAAACATGGGAGAGACTCAGCGGAATGAACCCGTTGCCTGGAGATGCGAGCCCGTTCGGGTGAAGGAGTCGTCCGAGGACAAGTAGTACTCGTTCCCCTCCTTGGGGCCGGTCCAGGTATTGGCGCCGTCGGCCGCATCGCCCCGGGGCCAGACCTCGAAGTAACCGTGGCGGTCGATGAAACCCGAGGTCGAGGAAACGATGCTGTTGGGGGAGTCGACGAGCCGCTCGCTGGGACTGGGTGTCTGGCCGGGCGGCGGGTTCCGCACGAGCGGTGGCTCGAGCAGGGGATTGACGAAAGGCGTGCGGCGCCAGCGCCACTTGGTGCGGTCCGCCGGGTTGGCGCGGTCGTAGGACAACCAGATGAAGTTGGTGTTGGCCTCGACGTAGGCCGTGGTGGTGTTGGTCTTGTCGGGGCGGGCATCCTCCCACAAGTAGAAGAACGTTTGCATGGGCGGCGCTCGGAAGGTGTTCACGGTGCCATCGGGATAGTAGTACTCCTGCATGTCGCCGGGAGCAGGGGTGACCGGGACCGAGCCCGAGTGATAGGAGCCGTGACTCGCCAGCAGGTAGCCCAGGTTGCCGTCCGCGCGGAAGACCTGGCCCGAGATCGTCGCGCCCGCGGCCAGGTTCCGGCCGACGTTGTCGAGCACGCCCGGATACCAGTTGAAGTCGGGCGGGACCGTATTGGCGCCCAGCTCCGTCTCGACCGACTCACGGGAAACATTGAGCGCCTTGAGCTCCATGCCCCCGCTCGAGATGTAGATGTACTTGCCCGTGATCTCTGAAGGCTTGAAGGACTTCGTATCGCCCTTGCCGTCGACTCGCCCCTCGGTCACGGCCGCCAGATAGAAGCGCAGCAGGCGATCCGAGCGCCGCTGATCGACATCCAGGGTCGCGGCGTTCCCCGCCAGGTACTCCCGCAGGTCCAGGCGACAGTAGACCGCCACCCGACTGCCGCTGGGCATCTGGTAGATCTTCTTGTAGAACGGGGTGTCGAGCACGTTCATGTCCCCAGGGTACTCCGCAACCCGATTGGGCCATTGCTCGCCCGTGGGCCTGTAGGTCGACTCGGGCGGGATGTACTTGGCCTCGATCGGGGTGGGCGAGGGCCCCGGCACGGTCGGCGCCGGCGTCGCGGGCAAGCCCGTCTTCGCTGCCCCGTCCGTCACCGGAAGCAGTTGCTCGTACCAGAAGCTGTGCTTGACGGCCTTCTGGCCATCGCGCGGATCTCCTCCCATGCTGACGGTCGTCAGGTACGCCTCTGAAGGGAACAGCGCGCCGGTCTTCGCGTCCTTCCGCTGGGCGATGATCACAGGGAAGGGCTGCGCACCCACACCCGCTCCCGTGTACCAGTCGTCATCGATGTTGCCGTCCCGGGGCACCAGGCGCCAATAGCGTGTCAGCGCGGGGAAGTCCGGGTCCGCGGCATTCCATGTGCCCTTGTAAGCCCGCCAGTCGCAAAAGGCAGGCCAGTTTCTGGGATTGCCCAGCAGGGTCAGCTGCAGCAACGGCCGGTGGCGGAGCATCGCGGCCTCGGTCTGGGCCGGGAATTCGGGGTTGATGTCGAGTTCGGAAAAGGTCCGTGTGGTGTCAGCCGAATAGTGACCGGCCTTCACCGTGGGGCTGAAGGTGCCGTTGACGGTCCAGAACGCCAGCAGCATCTTGTCCATGCCCGTCAGGATCTCGGTCTCGGCGAAGCGCAACGCGAGATCGGCATCCTCGCGCGTGGCCAATTGACGCGCGACGTTGCGGCCTACCTTCTGGTCGGTGAGCACGCGCAAGACCACGGCCGTCACCAGTCCGGTCATCACCACCGAGATGACGATGGCGAAGACCAGTGCAAACCCCCGGGCCTGCGCGGTACGGACACGCATCACAAGGAACCTCCCTGCGGCAGTGGGACGTTGCGGGCAAAGGCGTACCCCTCGACCACCACGCCATCAAGCGGCTCGCCGTCGCCATCCCGCTGGTTGCCACCCGGAAGGGCGGGCCGATTGGGATCGCCGGCCATGAAGTTCCAGGCCACTTCGTAGGGGCTGAGCATGTTCGAGTTGGCCGCCGGGTGGTCCAGCAGCAAGCGGAAAAGGGTCTTCACGCCCTCCGGGGCATAGACGGGCACATCCGCTGCCGACTCGCCCGGCACCACCGTCGCGAGCACCAGGGCCTGGGTAGGCTGGCACGTCAGGGTCGCCGCCGTATTCCCGGATCCCGTCCAGTGATCGCCGTTCAGCGTGGTGGCTGCCGCAACGAAGCGCACGTTCTGCTGCGGCAAGGGGCCACCGAGCGTCCGGTAGTTCACATTCATCCGGAACTGCTCGCCCGTCGCGGTGTTGATGGTGCCCGAGCAGGCCATCGACAGTCGGACCATCCGGTTCCACAGGCCCACCCCGTCGCGCTCCGCCGCCGTCGGGTTCCGGGGATTGACCGGCCCGTTCGTCCGCATGTACGCCACGAAAATCGGGGTTTCCATGGTGCCTTGCATCATGACAAGAACATCCGTCGGCAGCCCGTTCGAGAGCGTGCCCGACCGCAACTCGTCGCCCCACGCGGCCGGAATCGTGATCTGCCCGCCCGAAGGCAACCAATTGGCCAGCGACTGCCCGCCGACCTTGACGCCGGCATCCACGACCACCCTCGTCGAATGGTAGAGGTACCGAGCCACGCGAATGTCCTCGCCCAGGCGAATGGTCGCAAAGCGGGACTGGCCCAGGGCCGAGGACTTGGAATTGACCTTGGCCGCATAGGCACCCCAGCGACGCGTCAGCTCGAACGAGGTCGCCACGACGATGGAAAAGACGACAATGCCCGAAACCAGTTCGACCAGCGTGAAGCCCCTGCGCCTGCTCACTGACCCAGCACCCGTCCGGATATGACGACCGAGGCGCTGGCCAGCTCCTTCTCGACCTTGCCACCCGAAACGAAGGCCCAGTCCCCGACATAGCTCTTGGCCGGATAGGTCCGCGCCACCAGGATGCGCGTCAGGCAATCGGTGAACTCGCTGCGGAACCCCCCGGTGGCAGGACGGCCGGCCCGGCTGTCATAGACGAAAAGGCGCCCCGTATCCAGGAGGCCGGCCGTGCGCGGGGAACCGATGGCGGAATCGGCCAGCAACGCGTAGGCCTCGGCAGAGACACCGGAAGACGGCAGGACGCCCGAGACATCGGCACCGACATGGATGGCGTTGGCCGACTCGGAAATCCCGGCCAGTCTGTTCGCGCCACTGTCGACACGGCGCATGGCCGCTTCCGAGAGGCCGAAACATTGCAGCCGGACCACGTAGCGCACGCCATTGGGGTCCGCCAACGAACCCGTGAACTCTGCCTGATCGTCCACGATGGCGGAGAGCTCACGGCCGGAATTGTTGAACTTGAAGACCGTACCGAAAGGGGTCTCGTTGAACCACGCACCATAGAGATTGTCGACATTCAGGACAAGGGCGCCTCCGACAACCTTCGTGGGGATGGCGGCAAGCGCCCGGTTCGCCGGGGCCTCGATGGGACGCCCGTTGTCCGGAAACAGGTCGAAGAAGTACTGGGTGACCTGGGCGCCCTGCTGCTGCAGGCGATAGGCGCGGTCATAGCGCTGTCCCTCGGTCATGAAGGCCAGGGAATTCTCGGTGGCCAGGTCCGCAAGGATGGTATCCAGCACGCGGTCGGCCAGGCTCTGCGCGTAGGGGCCTTCCATGGTCTTGGTGCCCGTCTTGGAGAAGCTCATCAGCAACTGGGCCATGGAACTCAGGATGATGCCCATGACGGCCGCGGCCACGAGGTTCTCGACGAGCGTGAAGCCCCGTGCCCGCCACCGCAGGGGAGACCAGCCCGAAGGTCGCATGGCTGCATCGTTCCCCCCCCGCCAACCCGCCTAACGGGCGGGCCGGCCTTGCCCCTGAGGGCATCCCGGGCAACCTGAGGCCATGCGCCTGACCCGGCCCCTGGCGGACACGGTCCTCGTGGGCTTGGCGGCTTGGTGCTCGGGTTGCATCTGGGGCCTGCTGCCGGCGGCAACCCCTGCGCCCCGCCTGGCCGTGGCGCCCCGCGAACGCACGTTGCTCGTCGCCGTGCTCGACGACATGCGCCCGCCGGGCGCCCGTGATCTGCAGGGGCACGCGGACACCCTCCTTCTGCTGCGGCGCGGACCGTCCGGCATCCGGGTGTTGGCCATTCCCCGGGACACATGGCTGGCCCCGCTCGGCACCAAGGCCAACGGTGCGACGTGGCGCCTTCCGCCCCGGGCGGCACGACTGGCGCTCGGCCGGGCCATCGGCGTCCGGATCGACGGCCACGTCGTGTTGACGATGGAGAGTGTGCAGCGGGCCGTGGACCTGATGGGCGGCATCGAGGCGAACGTGCCGCACCCCCTCCATGATGCCGACCGGACGGCCGGCTGGGAGATCGACCTGCCTGCCGGCCGGCAGCACATGGACGGACGACGGGCGGTCCAATGGCTACGCTACCGAGGGCAAGGCTCGGACCTCGACCGCATGCGTCGCCTGGCGGCATTGGCACCCCAGCTGGTCCGCGGCGTGCCCGGACCCTCGGGGCTCCTGACATGGGCCAGGCGACTGGCCGGGACCTGGACCTGCGACGAACCTGTCCACGAGTGGGGCGCCTGGTGCGCTGCGGGTCGAAGAGGCGTCACATGGCGGACATGGCCAGGCAGGGCCGGACGCGTGGGCGGTCGCTGGGTGTGGCTGGGCGAGACCGAGGGACCCGGACGCCTGCTCGACCGCGAGACGGATCAGTCCAGGTAGAAGCTGGTGACGACCTTGTGCTTCTCCTGAGCGTACTTCACGGAGTCCATCAGGGTCGTGCTGCTGTGATAGAGGAAGCAGATGAGCTGCTGGCAGGAGTCGATGATCTCTTGATTGCACATCTGGGAGGCCTGGGCCAGCGTCAGCAACCTGCGCTCCGCATGCTCGCGGACTGCGGGCAGGGCCTGCAGCAATTCCTGGCTCTCCGAGGACTGCTGGGAGAGGGTCTGCGGCAGGATGACCTGAAGGTTGCCGGGATTGGCACGCTGCACGCCCTTGATGACGGCCGAGTTCGTGCCGGCTGCGCCGCTCGTGATGATGGTGTTGCCCGTGAGGGCAAGGGCGTAGGCCAGCATCTCGATGAGCTGCTGGTGGGTCAGCGAGATGTGCCGGGTGCCGAGGATGGCAATCTTCTTGGCGCCGGACGTCTGAATCGTCTGGAGCTCTGCCATGAAGGCATCCACGGTGGCGGGAACCTGGATCGAAGTATCCATGCGCGGTCGGGACCTGCTGACGTTGGCGTGCCGTTCTGGTGACGCATGCTAGCATGGGGGTCCCGTGTCGTCGATCGAAGGCCTCAACCCCTCCCAGCTCCGCGCGGCGACGCATCCCGGCGGCCCCTTGCTGGTCCTTGCGGGTGCCGGTGCAGGCAAGACCCGGGTCCTGACCGAGCGCGTGGCCTGGCTGCTTGCCGCCGGTCATGCCGAACCCTGGCAGATCATGGCCGTGACCTTCACCAACAAGGCGGCCCGTCAGCTTCGTGAACGCATCGGCAGGCGCCTGCGCCCCGACCTGCCCGCCGACGAGGCCGCCCGCGCTTTCCCTTCGATGTGGGTCGGCACCTTCCACGGCCTGTGCGCGCGCCTTCTGCGGACCGAGGCCGACAAGCTGCCCGCGCCGTGGGGCCCGGGTTTCAGCATCTACGACACGGGCGATCAGGAGCGTGTGATGCGGCAGGTGCTCGAGGCCCTGGAAATCCCGCAGGAGCTGCTTACGGTCCGGCAGGCCCTTTCGGCTGTCTCCAATGCGAAGGCTACCGGGCGAGACGCGGCATCTTTCGCCGCGTCGGCGCGCCACCGCCTCGAGGATGCCATCGCCCGGGCCTGGTCAGCCTACGACGAGGCGCTGGCTCGCCAGAACGCCCTCGACTTCGATGACCTGCTGCTCTTGCCCGCTCGCCTGCTGACGGAGCGCCCGGACGTGCTGGCCTATTGGCAACAGCGGTTCCGCCATCTCCTTGTCGACGAATACCAGGACACGAACCAGGCCCAGTATCGCCTCATCAGGCTGCTCTCGGGCGGCCACCATAACCTGACGGTCGTCGGCGACGTCGACCAGAGCATCTACTCGTTCCGCGCCGCCGACTTCCGCATCCTGCTGCAGTTCGAGCAGGACCACCCCGATGCGACCCGCGTGACGCTCGAGGAGAACTACCGCTCGCGCAGCGCGATCCTCGAACTGGCCAACAGCCTGATCGCCCACAACCTCGAGCGCTACCCGAAGACCCTGCGTCCGGTGCGCGAGGGCCAGGCCTCGGTGCAACTCTATTGCGCCAGCGACGAGGCCGACGAAGCCGAGTGGATCGTGACCCGCATCCGGCAGGAGAATCTCGATCCGGACGACGTCTGCGTCCTGTACCGCACGCATGCGATGTCCCGGGCGCTCGAAGAGGCCTTCACCCGGGCGGCGCTGGCCTACCGGCTCGTGGGCGGCATCCGCTACTTCGACCGCAAGGAGGTCCGGGACGCGCTGGCGTGGCTGCGACTCGCCGTCAACCCGCGCGACGACGCAGCCTTCGTTCGGGCTTCGGCCGCGCCGCGCCGCGGCCTCGGGACAGCAACGATCAACCGCCTGCAGGAACATGCCGCCCGGCGCGGCATGGCGCTCTGGCCGGCCCTCGCGGACGGACTGCCCGACGATCTCAAGGGAGCCGCACGCAAGAAGGTCCAGGCCTTTCTCGAGACCCTCGGGCAGGTCGCGACCGCTGTCCGCGGACAACTGCCGTCGATGGCGATTACCTCGGCACTGGAGCTCAGCGGCCTTGCGGCCGAGCTCGCCGGCGA